>JAGCPB010000058.1 GCA_017642425.1 Bacteroidaceae bacterium | reverse complement strand
AGAAAGATTTATTCATGCTCACTGTATTTTCAGCTGCAAGATTACAATATTTTAGGCGAAATGGCAAGAAAACAGTCCTTTTCTTAAAGAAACAGGCACCTATTTCCCTGTCTATAAGGGTAATCTAAAGCATTTCTACTTAAAGTAATCATACTGAAGCACCAGCTTCTGCGCTACCTCCAGTTTGTCAGCCCTAATGTACTTCTCCCGAGCGGATCACCCGTCGTAGGGGTGGTTATAGCATATTTTTCAAAGATTTATTTGGAAATTTAGTACTAAATTTAGTACCTTTGGCGACGTATATAGATATTCATCGGCCTCATCCGGGGAGTGTTATGAAAGAGTGGATGTTGAAAGCTGTTTATCAGCATCTAAATGACAAGAAATTAATATGATAGATGATATGGATTATTTAGAGTACAAGGGCTATAAGGGCAGTGTTGAATATAGTAAAGAGGATGACTGCCTATGTGGTAAGGTTCAGGGCTTGAACAAGGCGCTGATTCTGTATGAGGGACAAACTTTAGAGGAGTTGCGCAAGGATTTTGAAAACGGTATTGACAGCTACCTGGAGGGCTGCAAGGCTGATGGTGTTGAACCGGCTAAACCCTACAGTGGAAAGCTAAATCTCCGGATGTCATCGGAACTCCATTCGCGTGTTGCTGAGGCTGCATCTTCATCGGGTACCACCATTAATGATTTTATAAACAAAGCAATAAAAAATGCCTTGAAGCACGCTTCTGTGCTATGAAATAAACATGAATTACCAAATCACGTCCCATTATCACTTGAACCGTCCTGGTCTTTACGTCTGGACTTGTTCTTTCTAACGAAATAGCACTGGATGGATATTAAGACAGAGCCTATGGCGAGTATGACGATATAACCTCCTGCCATACTGATTCCCAAGTCTCCCATAAAGACGACAAAGACGGTGACGAGTATATATATGACGATAGATATGATTAGATTGCGTTTTGAGTGATTCTTTTCCATAGATGTGGGGCTGATTATGAGTTGGAATCGTTAGTGTCTGTCATTACTGATGAGAGGTCAAAGCTGATGATGCGGTCATTATCACTGTCCACACCGTAAAGAATCTGCTTTTTTTCATCGAACGCAATCCTGTACACCCTGGTATCCAGTATCACTGAACGGATGAAATTGCCTTCCCAGTCAAAGAACATGAGTTCCGGTTTCACGTCCTTTGATTCCGATGCATCCTTGTTGATATCACCTGCGCAATACAGAACCATAAAATACGATTCAGTACATACTGCCTGGCCAAAGTGAGTGGTTGTGAAGTCAACATAAGGAAGCTGGTCGTCAAAAGAGAGTGAGCCTTGCTGATGTATTGCCGTTATCCTGTCATTGTCCACGTCAATCATCAATATGTAATCAATATAATTCAGCGGGAAGATGACCAGGTTACGGCTTGGATGTTTGAACAGATCCCCGTGTATGAATTTGAATTGTTCCTCATTAAACAGACTCAGAGTGCTGACATTTCTCACTACAGTTGTATCATTCATGACAGCATAATAAGGATCAATACGGACAGTTCCGTTCATAAGCATCGGTCTGCACCATTCAAACTGATGCCTTATGTCATTGTCTATGAACACGAAATTGATATCGTTTCTTGCAGTTACGGTCCCGAACTCCTCCTCTATCACAGCTTCCTTATAGGGCTTGTAGCTGCACTCGTTAGAGATTACTGTCCTGCCGGCCTCCAATGATCGCTGCAAATCAACAACCCTGACACACTCCAAGCCATCTTTGAGCGGAATCAGAGCATGTCCATCCTTGCCCCTGAGTATTTGCCCCGATACCATTCCGGGATCATGGAGAAATTCGTTTCTGGCCCTACCGATAAAGCAGTATCTGCCCAGATATTTCCAATCAGATGAATAAACACTCATCCTGGCGTCATCATCATGACCTGTTACTATCAGGAACGAATCACATACGGCGATATCCCTTATGTCCAGAGGCAGCTCAACACTAACCGGAACGCCTTTAATGGTAACTTCTGATTTATTTACACAGTCAACTTCATGCACATCATATAAAGAAGTGGCTTTTTTACATGATACTGCCAGAAAGATTATCGCAATGAGGAATAAATTCTGTTTCATTATCTGTATGAAAAGGATTGATTAGGATTCAGGGTCAGGGTTATTGGGATCAACTTCCAACATTTCGGGAACCCGGGTCAAGGCACGGCCATCGGGAGTGATAAGCTCGTGATGCGGTATTGCAGTGAAGTTGAAGAGGCCGCTCAAAGCATTGTAATCATCAGTTGATATACGATATGATTCCGCACCTTCAAGCCATTCCTTGCGGAACGGTTCATACCGGCTTTGTGAATCATCGGTTATAAAGACCATAACAAACTTATCATATTTATTGGTCATTATATAATGGCGGTTATTGAAAGTATTCTTAATGCCTGAGATGCAGGGGCCGCAGGTGGTGGACCAGAAGTCCAGATAGACATACTTGCCGGGGTATTTGTCAAGGATGGTCTGAAGGACTCTCTTTCCGGTGCAATCGGGCAGTTCTTTGTAGGGGACGCGGCTCAAGTTGAACTGCTCATACACGGCATTGGCCATTGATTCAAGGCGCTTGTCATTTATCCGGCTGCGGGCAGACGTAAAGTAGCGTGCTATAACCTCATCGGCCGTAGTTGACGGTTCGTCTTTAAGTATGCTTGCATACCATTCGATAATATCACCTATCCACTGGATAAAGCATATCTTACCCATCAATGACGGTTCCGGGGTATTAAAGAGACGACTGTCATTGGCAAGGTGGTATGCTCCGTTGATGATATCCACATCACAGCTGGTATTGGCGTATATCACACGGTCATTATCCCACACTCTTGAGACAGAATCCCTATAATAAACCGGATCATATTTGTACCTGTTAAAGAGAGCCCATTTGTAAGGCATAGCCAGCATCAGCGTGTCATTATACGGGAATTCACGCATTAGGCTGTAAAAGGTGGTATCGGTGAGATAGGCTTTTGAGATGGAATCCAGTTGATGATATCTGTCCATATCGGAAGTACCGAAGCGGAGGTAATGCTGGTCTGCCATATCCCTCACCTGATTGCGATAGCTAAGGAGGCAGGTGATTAACTCCATGTCATCCATCAGGCTCTCATACTGATATTCAAAAGCGGTATAGTGATACTTGCGGGCATTGTTGTTAAGGATTTCACGGCAACGCTCCTTGCACTGACGCGCATATTCCACTACCTGAGTTATGTTGTGGGAGTCATCATACCGGAACATGCTGTTATCAAACTTAAGCCCGCTGCGGGACACCTGGTCAATATGTTCCAGAAGATACGGGCGGCCATCGGACAGGGAGAACGTGCAGTTACCCAGCAGGCTGAACTCGGCAAGCAGCGTATCGCCAGCCTGGGCAATGAAATTGTGCCATTTGTCATGACTGTCAACTATGCAGCCACCTATGGTAAAGGGAACATCAAAAGATATCTCAAAGTGACCGAGGGAATCAATGTCAAGCGTCTTTGAGTTATGTATATCGTCAAAATAATTGCAATAGTATAACTGGTAGGTCTTGACACCCAACTTACTGTTGTATCCTTTTATGGTACCGCGTATTGTTACTGAACCGGGGGTGAAAAGGTTGTTGCGTATCTGTTCTGCCTGCTGCAACTCTGCAGCGCTGAATTTGGGAGTCTTAGTGCTGTCTGACTGGTTGATGCAACCTATCTGCAAACTGAACAGGATGATGTAGGTTAGGACTAAAAGAAGCTTTTTCATTTTTTTGAATCTGGTTTATAACGGTCAGAAAAGGATTAGTTTCTGCAAATTACGGGAATATCCCTGTCATATGCAAGGATACCGGGGAAGATTCGGTGCCAAACGGAACCGTCCCCTTTGGCACTATTTTGGGCAGACCGCACGGACAAAGGCTCCGCTTTCCCTGTTGAACGCCTCTATGTGTATTTTAGCCCATTTCATTCCATCAAGTATACCTCTGTTGTCTACCCATCCGGTGTTAAGTTCAACCTCATCATCGCTGGTTCCAACTTCATATTCGCTGAAATACAATGCCACGCAGCTATTAACATATCTGCTGCTTAAGTCCGATGTAAGATACATGGCATTATTAGTGCTTGCATTTGTATACGGAAGGAATATGGAGTTTGATGTATATCCCGGTACCTTACTGGTAATGAGATAGCCTCTTACACCGTTCCGGGTTGTATCTGTCCACTCGCATTTTTCAAACAGTTCAGCGTACTCCTCCTTGGTGGGCATGCGCCAACTTCCGCCCCAATTAACATGGGCAGCGTCATCCTCAGGGTCAAGTCTGGTCTTGCCGTCCATGAATGAGTTACCGTTCCATAGGTCAATTTTATCGGAATACTTTGAGTACCACCATCTGTTATCGTCTTTATAAGCTTTCATATGCTTATAGTTTATCCGGGAATAATAGGTCTTGACTGTAGTCTCGCCCCATGCAAAACGGGCGCCTCTCTCCTCGGGGTTGTCTGCTCCCACATTACAGTCCGCCCAGCATACACTCAGCCCCAGATCCACTTGGGCCGCATGTTTCAACGGTTTTACAGGGTCTGGTTTTATCTCTCTGCGCTTGGCCTCTGATTGTGGCAGATCCATTACAGGCCTAATGGTATTGCCGTTCCACCTGCTGTCATTACCTAATGACTCACCCAAGGTGGCTGTCCAGTAATTTGCACCTCCTCCTGAAATAGTGTTCATGGAACGCTCCAGATTGTATGAGTCCTTATAACCTGCTGCAGGCAGGAATATGCTTCGTCCCTCATATCCCGGTACCTTGCTGGTAATGATGTAACCGCAACTGTCAATCCTGTTTATATACTGCCATTCACACAGATTCTTGAGTTCCCACAGCTCATCGGCCGTAGGCATGCGCCAATTGCCTCCCAGCAGTAAGGCGGCTGCATCATCCTGGGGCTCTAGAGTTGCCTTGTAATCAAGCGGGTAATAAGGATGACCTATTAACCCGAAATTATACTTTCTGTACTCATTTGACGATTGTCCGAATTTATATCTGTCAATAGTATAAAGACCATCCTTGGGGCTTGTCTCACCCCACGCCAGATAGGCTCCGGACTCATGCGGCTTTGATGCGCCCAGATTGGCCGATGCCCACTTGACACTCAGTCCCAGATCAACAGCCTCAGGTACGGGCAGAGTGACGGTAACATTCATTTGTGCCTCACGGTCATCATAATTAGCCGTAATGACGCACTTACCCAAACCAGTAGCCGTTACTGTACCGTCTGTACTCACTGTTGCCACCCCGGGCTCTGATGAACTCCATGTAAACTTGCTGCCATCCAACGGACGCCGTGAAACTTTATCTACAGCCTTTACTTTCTTAATCTCACCGTATTTGAGAACCACATCTGTCTTGGAGAGTTCAAATGCGCTGATTGATTCTGTATGATAAACTTTGACCGGACGTATGTTCAGTCCGGCATATCGGTATTGGCCATAATATCGGGGAGTAGTTCCTATGGTATCAGTAATAGCCTCGCCTCTTGCCCGGGCAAAGTCATTATCCATTGACCTGCTTGTGCTCATGGCATCAGCATCACCTTCATCCTGGGGTGCCGATGTCCACACCCAGCAGCTCAGTCCCAGATCCTTATGTTCACTGCCTTTTATATATCCGCCGTATGGAATGAAAATGCTTCGGTCCTCATAACCTGCAATACGGCTTGTATATCTTATGCCCACAATGCCGTTCACTGTTATGGTATCATAATGGCAGTTTATATACAGTTCATGGAATTCGGCCGATGTGGGAATGCGCCAATCATTGCCCATAAGTGCGGTGGCGGCGTCATCCATAGGCTCAAAACGCTTGGTGTTCTTATCGGCCGGAATATACTCCTTTTGCTTATAGGTACCGATATAATCAAAACGCTGATAAGTAACCTCTCCTATATGATATTTGCTTACTGAATCCTGGGCGGAAGGATCGTAATATCGGTAATTCTCCCATGTATAACTCTTCTTGGGTTCAGTCTCTGCCCAAGCGTAGTAATTGCCGTAGTCTTGAGGCTTGTCGGCCCCCAGATTACATGTAGCCCACTGCACGCTCAACCCCAGGTCTACATAATCATTCTGGGCAAACACGGATGCTGCAACTGCCTGCAGAAACAGAGCGGCCGACAGGACAAAACAGAATATCTTATTCATTCCCTATTGCTTTTTGGGACAAATGTAAGCATGCGGGACATATCAGAACAACAAAACAGCGCTGCAAAACTGTTGCATTTAAAGCTTTGGCACTATTTTACGATCTTGATGGTGCGGTTGCCGGTTTTGAGCAGGTAGATGCCCGATGTCAGGTCATTCAGGTCAAACGGCTGGTCGCAGCTGCGGTCCGTGTGGGTCTTTACGGGGCGGCCGCTCAAGTCATAGATGGTGTATGTCTCCTCATCCTGGGTTATGCCTTCATCCTGCCTGTCGGTTGATGTGAACTGCAGTTTGTTTGATTGGGAGAGTTTCTGGCTGCGGGTGGAGCCGTCAGAATAGGTGGTTACAACGCTGCCGTCCTTGAATGCAATCTTGCGCAGGTTGTCAAGCTGCAGGCTTTGAGTGAGGCTGTCATTACCGGCAATGCCCTTATCCTGACTGAATGCCGGTACAGCCAGAAGTATGGACAATGTCAGATAGATGAGCCTTCTCATTGTTGTCAGAACTCAAACTTATAGCCAAGGCAGATGAAAGAACCGGCAGGCTCGTCATCGTCATGCTGGTTCTGCCACATGTACGCCACTTCAAAGTTATGTTTTTTGTTGAAACTGAACTCTACTCCTGCGGTTATTCTTGATTTCTCCGACTTAAAGCTGTCATTGATGCTGTTGAACAGTTCATATGACACGAACGGGTCATATTTCCAGTTGGGAATGTTATAGTCTATGTTTATCTTGGAACGGAGTATAGTCTTGTCCGATGCCGGCTTGCCGTCAGGTTCAGTGGTTACAGTCCACGCATCATTCTTGAAACGGTATTTGTCTTTTGAGTACTCAGCACTGTCGGTGTGGGTATACTGATATGCTTCGCGCAAAGATATCTTGAACCGACCCAGTTCCATCGATGCCTGAATTGACGCGGTGACGCGATGACGGTTGTCAACGTATGAGTTGTTCAGGTTGAAGTTATATACATTGTCAATGTAATATTGGGGATCCAGGTTGTTTTCAACGCCGGTATCATCACCCTTGTATTTGGTGGTCCAGCCGTTACATACGTTCATGAACTTATATCCCAGGCCAGCCTTGACATTGAATGTCTTGGCCTTGTTGCGGTAGATGCGCTTATCGACCGATACACCCACACTCCAGCGGTCTGTATTCTTGAAGTTGTCAGTCTGGTGGTATCGGAAGTCAAGGCTTGCGTCAAAGCCCTTGGAGATACCCTTCTCAACCCCAATGTTGCTGCGCAGTCCCCAGTTGGTCTCCGACGTTGCGGTCAGAGGCATCAGGATGGCAAATAATGCTATGAAGAATGAACGTCTCATCTTATCTTGCCGGTTTTCATTACAGTATCTATGGTGCCGAACTCATCCATTATGGGCTCGTAATAGATCTTTATGATTGCGGAATCCTTGAGGAAATCCACGTTGCCCACCTCGATGCGGATGATCTTGAGGCCAAGACGCTTTTCAAGGTCGGCCTTGAGTTCATCCTCCTTTCCGTGTGCAATCAGCTTCACGTTGTCATACTTGATGAGCTTGGACGGCACGTGTTTCATCCACTTGGTGTTCTCGCAGATGGCCAGGGCGATGATGAAAATCAGGTTGGTGCCAAGCAGTTCAAAGTAACTTACGCTGGTGGCCAGTCCGTTGATTGCTGCTACGGCAATGATAACGAACATATAGGTCATCTCACGGATGGGAACCTGCTCTGTGCGGTACTTGATGATGCCGAATATGGCAAACAGGCCCAGGGCAAACCCTATTTTGAGCTTGACGCCACCCATCAGGTAGATAAGCAGGAAAATGCTTACTCCAATGATGGAGAAGGTAAAGTAGTAGTCACGCCTCTTGGCCTTGGGGTAGTAGAATGCGTGGACTATTATTCCAATGGTTACTACGTTGATGATAAGGCGTATTACCATCTCCCAGATGTTTGACCAGACAGGCCAGAACGGAGTAGCTCCAAGAGTGCTGAAAAGACCTTCGGCTTCATCGCCGAAAAGTTCTTCCTCTTCTGATACGGTTGCTGCCAGTTGGCTGAGTCCGCTTGCAAGCGGGGCTAAAAAGTTTAGAAACATATTGATGTAAGTTTTTCTATTTTTCTGATTCTTTCATTGAACATATTGCGCTTTATTCCCGGAGTGGTAAGCGCCATGCCGATGCAGTATTTGCTGAATCCGCTGGGGAAAATGCGCAATTCCCTCAATAGGTCCTGTATGGGCGAGTACGAATTGCCGTCACGCTTTACCTCTATCACCACCAGATTGTCCATTGTGCGGTCCAAACCGCTCTCGTTGTTGTGGAATGAGAGCTGACGGTCTATTGTAAGCCGTTCGGTCCTGGCGTTGTTGACCAGCGTGATGCGCTTGAAATGATTGGCAACCTTGTGGCTCAAATCACTCAAGGGGATTGAGAGCAGGGCGTTCTCTTCAAGGAACTGAGCCGCTCCGTCCTGAACTAATGTGTCTGCGCCTGTAAGGTGGATACGTTTTTTCTTGGTGCGGCCGTGATTGTTCTTGAGCTTGACCTCAAAGAAATTGTCGCCGGTATCCACGTATGTGCGGATGCGCACCTTCTGGCGGGTGAGCCGTCCGTTATGATGGTTCAGGTACATGGTGTTGTACCTGTCATCAAGATATAATGTGCGGTACTCTGACTGGCGGATTCCGTTGATAGACTGTACCATGTAGTCATCATGGGCCATCTCCAGAAGCCTCATCAGTTGATCCTCATTGGCCAGATACTTGCAGTCAATCCTGTTCATCAGACGTATGGATGACATCTCATCCAGTGAGATGGGATTGAATCCGTCAAGTATTTGTAAACAATCGGTCAGCATCGGGCCAAATTTTTTGTGACGCAAATTTACTAAATATTATGTGGTTAATTGAATAAAAATGGATTATCTTTGCTCAAACACAAAACAACAGACTTATGTTCGATGTAAACAATTGTCTCAGCGAGGCTGAGGAGCAGATGGAAATGGCCATCATGCACCTGGAGGATGAGTTTGCCCATATCCGTGCCGGTAAGGCCAATGTGCGTATTCTGGATGATATCCGTGTTGATTCATACGGATCAATGGTAGCCCTGAACAATGTGGCTGCACTCTCCACCCCCGATGCACGCACCATTGCCATCCGTCCATGGGACAAGAATATGATCAAGGTTATAGAGAAGGCCATCATTGATTCATCGGTAGGAATCATGCCTACAAATAATGGTGAGATTATCCGTCTGGCCATTCCGCCACTTACCGAGGAACGCCGCCGTGACCTGGTTAAGCAGAGCGGTAAGGTTAACGAGAGCACCAAGGTCTCAATCCGCAATGCCCGTCGTGAAACCATTGATGCACTCAAGAAAGCCCAGAAGGACGGTCTGCCCGAGGATGCAGAGAAGGATGCAGAGGAGAAGTTGCAGAAACTGCATGACAAGTACATAAAGAAGGCCGACGAGCTCTTTGCCGAGAAGGAAAAGGAGATCATGACCGTCTAAACTCTCCATGCGCGGACTCGTAATACGCAACACCGGAAGCAGTTACTTGGTACGGACCGATGACGGTCGTGACCAGGAGTGCCGCATAAAGGGAACGTTCCGCATAAAAGGCATAAAGAGCACCAATCCCATAGCCGTGGGTGACTATGTGGAGTTCAGTCCGGCACGTGAAGGTGAGCCGGCATACATAACAAATATAGAGGAGCGCAGGAACTATATTATCCGGCGTTCCTCTAATCTTTCCAAGCAGTCACATATACTGGCCTGCAATCTGGACCAGTGCCTGCTTGTGGTGACAATAAATCATCCCGTTACATCTACCGTTTTCATCGATAGATTTCTGGCATCGGCCTGGGCATACCGCGTACCTGTGGTGCTGGTGTTCAACAAATCAGACCTGCTGTCTGCTGATGACAAGGCTGTGTCCGATGAACTTATCACCTTGTATCGCGCAATAGACTATGAGTGCGTTGAGTGTGATGCCCTGCACGGAGACGGCGTTGACGCTGTTCGCGCTCTGCTCAAAGGGAAGGTCTCACTGATAGCAGGTAATTCCGGTGTGGGTAAGAGCACTCTTGTAAACCGCATCCTGCCGGAGCTGAACCAGCGCACTTCGGAGATATCCGAGAAGCACGATACAGGAATGCATACCACCACTTTCTCCGAGATGTTCCCCCTGCCAGAGGGAGGCTGGATCATTGATACCCCGGGCATTAAAGGCTTTGGCACCTTTGACATGGAGCACGAGGAGATAAGCCACTACTTCCCCGAAATTTTCAAATACTCGGCCCATTGCCGCTACGGCAACTGCCTGCACACCACCGAGCCCGACTGCGCCGTAAAACGTGCCGTAGAGACCGGTGCCATCCATCTGTCCCGCTACACCAGCTACCTCAGCATGCTGGAAGATGAAACCGAGGACAAATATCGTAAAGAGAATTAGCGTTTCTTTTTGAAGAAATCCTGAACAATTGCAGCGCACTCATCAGCCAGAATGCCCGATGTGATTTCTGTCTTGGGGTGGAGAGCCCCCGGAGCGTAGATTGTGTATCCGCGTTTGGGGTCCGATGCACCATAAACCAGGCGTTGAAGTTGTGACCAGCCGATAGCACCGGCGCACATGGTGCAGGGCTCAAGCGTTACGTAGAGGGTGCATTGGTCCAGATATTTGCCTCCCAGGTATGAGGCGGCGGCAGTTATGGCCTGCATTTCGGCATGGGCGGTGACATCGGTCAGAGTCTCGGTCAGGTTGTGGGCGCGTGCTATGACCATACCCTTGCAAACCACTATCGCGCCTACAGGAATCTCGCCCTCTGCCGCAGCGGCTTTTGCCTCATCCAAGGCGAGTTTCATAAATCTGATGTCCTGCTCCTGCTGAGTCATCGGCGCATCTCCTGCTCGTTGAACAAGGTGGGATAATCTTGATCCAGATTCTTGATAATGAATGTGATGAGAGTCTCTCTCATCCAACGGCTGCGGTTTCTTATCTTGTATTTGCGCAGATAGTTCTCAATCGTCTGCCTCTCGTCAGAATTGACCAGGAAACTATAGCGTTCGCTTCTGGTTGGGTGCTGCTTCTTGTCCATAATAACCGGCTGATGACACGAAGGTATTGATTTTAAGTCAATATACCGCATTTTATGACTATTTTTGCAATAATAACTCTGACATACATGGCAAAACATAACATATTGGGTCAAAGAGGTGAGGATATTGCCGCCAGGTACCTGGAACAGAAGGGATATACCGTTCAGGACCGGAACTGGCATTGCGGACACAAGGACCTGGACCTGGTGGTAACCAAAGACGATACGATTGTATTCGTAGAGGTGAAGACACGTACAAGTACTGATTGGGGTGACCCGCATGATTTTATTGATGACAGGAAAATACGCCGCATAGTTAATTCGGCCGATGCTTATCTCCGTTTCAATCAGGTTGATATGGATGTAAGGTTTGATATTGTGTCAATTGTGGCAGAGTCAGGTGAATTCAAAGTTGAACATATAGAGCAGGCGTTCTTTCCGCCTGTAGGATGATGAGCAGGATAAAATGGCACAGGAGTGACAGCATAGGTTCCACCAACACCTATCTGCGTGAACTGAACGGGGGTGACCCTGATTCTGATTATGAAGTTGCGGTGGCCGATTTCCAGACCGCCGGCCGCGGACAGAAAGGCAACACTTGGGAGTCCGAGCAGGGCAAGAACCTGCTGTTCAGTATATTGGCGCATCCCCACAACCTCAAGGTCCAGGAACAGTTCTATATTTCCGAGGCCATAGCATTGGCGGTATCGGATGCCGTGATTGCAGTCATTGGGCCGGAGTTTGCAAGCGGGGTATCGGTCAAGTGGTCTAATGATGTCTATTGGAAAGACTTCAAGATGGCCGGAATACTGATTGAGAACACCCTGCAGGGTGAGAGGATCCTGGATACCGTGGCTGGCGTGGGCCTTGACGTGAATCAGGAGGTATTCCTGAGCGATGCCCCCAATCCTATATCTCTCAAGAACATTACCGGACGTGATTTTGACCGTGATGCCCTGCTGGGTGACATCGTGGACCGTTTTATAGGTTATATGGAACGTTCATCGGAACAGGAGAGGGCAGAAGTTGACCGCCTGTACCGTGAGCGTCTGTATCGCCGCGAAGGTTATTATAAGTTCCGTGATGCAAACGGATGTTTTGAAGCTTGCATTGAGGGAATCCGCCCTAACGGCTGTCTAATGCTCCAAACCATAGGCGGTGAACATCGGGTATATGAATTCAAGCAGGTACAGTTCATCCTGCCGGGAAAATGATTAACTTCGCAAAAAAATAAATACAGAGATGGCAAGATTTAAAAGGATATTGCTCAAACTCAGCGGCGAGAGCCTGATGGGTGAGCAGCGTTACGGAATAGACGAGAAGCGTCTGGGTGAGTATGCACAGCAGATCAAGGAGATTCACGACATGGGCGTGGAGATAGGCATCGTGATAGGCGGCGGCAATATTTTCCGCGGTCTCAAGGGCGCAGGCAAGGGGTTTGACCGCGTCAAGGGTGACCAGATGGGCATGTTGGCAACCGTAATCAACGGTCTGGGACTGAGCTCCGCACTTACATCGGTAGATTGCCCCAACATAGTGCTTACCGCAATCCGCATGGAGCCCATAGGTGAGCTTTACAGCAAGTGGAAAGCAATTGACGCCATGAAGCAGGGCAAGGTTGCAATCCTGGTGGGCGGCACCGGCAATCCCTATTTCACTACCGATACCGGATCATCCCTGCGCGGCATTGAGATTGAGGCCGATGTCATGCTCAAGGGTACCCGTGTGGATGGCGTATATACCGCCGATCCCGAGAAGGACCCCACAGCCGTCAAGTTTGATGAAATCACTTTCGATGAGATATACAACCGCAACCTCAAGGTGATGGACCTTACTGCCACCACCATGTGTAAGGAGAATGACCTGCCTATCTACGTGTTCAACATGGACGTTCCAGGCAACCTGAAGAAGGTAATAGCGGGTGAGCCGATAGGCACGTTAGTACATAAATAAAGAAAAGAAAGGGGGCGGTGCTGCGGCACCGCCCCCTTTCTTTTTATTTCTTTACCTCTTCAAAATCCACGTATTCACCGTCAGTATCGGAGTAGACTTTCTTCTTTTTGCGTTCGCGCCGGCGAATGGTCTGGCGGCCCTCGTTGTTTTTCTGCATGCGGTCACCCTTACGGAATATGCCCACTATGGCACTCAGGAATGAGGCCAGCAGGTCACGCGCAAAGGTGAGTACTGCCAGCAGTACAAACAGTAGAATGAACAGAACTATGAGTGCTAATGTAACCATCAGTGTCTTTTTTCAAATATAGACGGCAAAAAGCTTGCCTTGTTGTATCAATGCTGACCTTTTGTCAGAATTGACAGGATAATGTACCAGGCAATTACGGCCGACAGGCCTTTCTCGCGCATGGAGATAAGAATAGCGACCGATATCACAAGGAACATGAACCTGACTTTGTTGTCGGCCCACTTGAGATTCTTGAACTTGAGTGAGAACATGGGAATCTCACTTACCATAAGCCATGCAAACAGCAGTACAAGAACTCCGATAATCCAGGGCGCTAAGGTTACGTCAGTCCAGTCTTTCTGGAACAGGCCGCACCAGAAGAGTGCGTTGGCAGGGACTGCCAGGCCCAGGAATGATGAAGTCTGACGTTCATCAGTGTTGAACTTGGCCAGACGCAGGGCAGCGAATGCTACCAGCAGCAATCCTATGTACGGATATAATGAGGCAGCGGTGCTGCAGCCATAGTCAAAACCACGCAGAGTCATAAGACAGAGCATGGCGGGAGCCAGTCCGAATGTGATAAGGTCTGCCAGAGAGTCAAGTTCCTTGCCAATGGGTGAGTATGCATTGAGCAGGCGTGACGAAAGACCGTCGCAGAAATCAAAAAGCGCACCGGCCACCACCCAGAGCAGGGTGTGCCATGCATCGGCGTTGAATGCAGCCATAACCGCCATGCAGCCTGAAAGCAGGTTGCAGCAGGTAATGGTATTTGGAATATGTTTTGTTATGCGGTTTGCCATTGCTTTAAGATAGTTTTGCCAGAATAGATATATCGGCTGTTACCTTCTGGTTCATCTTGACACATACAAGAGAATCAACAGGCAGATAGATGTCAACCCGGGAACCGAATTTTATGAATCCCATGTGTTGGTCTATGCGTGCCTCATCACCGGGCTTGCAGTATGTCACTACCCTGCGTGCCAGGGCCCCGGCAATCTGACGTAGCATTATCTCCTTGCCTTCATGCGTCTTTATGACCACGAGTGAGCGTTCATTCTCCGTGCTGGCCTTAGGCTTGAAAGCGGCATGGAAATTACCCTCCTGATGTTCAACCTTGGTCACGGTGCCGTTTACCGGGAACCAGTTGGCGTGGACGCTGTAAACGCTCATGAATATGGAGATTACTATGCGGCGGTCCTGGAAATATTCAGGTTCGTCAACCTCCTCAATGGCCACAACCGTACCATCGGCAGGCGATACAACCACCTTCTCCTGATCCTCGTTGGGGAAATGTCTTACGGGGTTCCTGAAAAAATGCAGGAAAAACCATACAAACAGAAGCGTAATGCCAAGTGCCGCGTATGACCACCATCCATAGATGGAGTGAATGAGGAACAACGGCAGGTTTATGGCAAAGAAAAGTATTGCCACTATGGTGAGTGTGGTCTTTCCCTCGGGATTTATTGCGGTATGCTTTCCGTTGTTTTGGGACATATCTTTCTGTATGTATTGAACTACAAAGGTATGACAATTATGTCAATAATGGCATACTTATTGTATTGTATTTTGTGTAAAAGGAAAAAGTGGCGCTCAAAACCATTGCGGATTATTTGTTGAAAACTTTAGGATGCGCATGGTTGTCTCTCTTACGGAATGGAACTAACTTTAAAAACTTTTTCGGATTAAAGGTAAAATGCAGGAATTCGTACATCTCCATGTCCATACGCAGTACTCTCTGCTGGACGGCCAGACTAACATCAAGAAGATGGTAGACAAGGCCATAGCCGATGGTATGCGGGGCGTTGCCGTGACTGATCATGGCAACATGATGGGCATAAAGGAGTTCAAGAACTACTGCGACAAGGTAAATGAGAAACTGGAGAAAGAGAACAGGCACTTTAAGCCTATCATAGGCTGTGAGGTCTATGTGGCACCACGCCGCAAAGAGCAGCGTGAGAGCAAGGAGCTGGACGCAGCCAATTACCACCTCATACTGCTGGCCAAGAATGAGAAAGGTTACCACAACCTCATCAAGATAGTGTCCCGTGCCTGGACCGATGGTTTCTACTTCCATCCCCGTACCGACAAATATGACCTGGAAAAATATCACGAGGGAATAATCTGCTGCTCGGCCTGTCTGGGCGGTGAGGTCCCCAAGTTGATTACGGCAGGTAAGATTGATGAGGCGGAGCAGGCGGTGCAGTGGTTTCATAACCTTTTTGGCGATGACTACTATCTGGAACTGCAGCGTCACAAGGCCACTGTACAAAATGCAAATCATGAGGCCTATCCGTTGCAGATGAACGTAAACGCTCATCTCAAGCAGATGTCGGCCAAGTTCGGCATAAAGACCATCTGTACCAACGATGTCCATTTCCTGGATGAGGATAATGCCGATGCCCACGAACTGCTGATCTGCCTGTCCACGGGCCGCACTCCCGATGACCCCAACCTGATGCGTTATTCCAAGCAGGAGTGGTTCAAGTCCACAGAAGAGATGAACCGGCTGTTTGAGGATGAGCAGGAGTCACTTGCCAATACGGTTGAGATTCTGGACAAGGTTGAGGAGTACTCCATCAACCACGCCCCCATCATGCCCAACTTCAACATACCGGAGGAGTTCGGGACCGAGGAGGAGTACCGTCAGCGCCTGACTGAGGATGACCTTTTCAAGGAATTTACATGCAATGAGCATGGTGAGACGGTATTGAGCAAGGAGGAGGCTGACAAGAAAATCAAGAAGCTGGGCGGCTATGACAAACTGTACCGCATAAAACTGGAGGCTGATTATCTGGCAGAACTAACGTTCCGGGGGGCAAAGAAACGCTATGGAGACCCCATCCCTGACAGTGTGATGGAGTTGCTCAAGTTTGAACTGCACATAATGAAGACCATGGGCTTTCCGGGTTATTTCCTCATTGTGCAGGACTTTATCAACGCGGCCCGCAACGAGCTTGGCGTATCGGTAGGTCCGGGCCGTGGTTCGGCGGCAGGATCAGCTGTGGCATACTGTCTGGGCATAACTCAGATAGACCCCATCAAGTATGACCTGCTGTTTGAGCGTTTCCTCAACCCTGACCGCATATCATTGCCTGATATAGACGTTGACTTTGATGATGACGGCCGTGGCCGCGTGCTCCAGTGGGTGACCGATAAGTACGGCAAGGAGAAGGTGGCCCACATCATAACCTATGGTTCCATGCAGACCAAGATGGCCATCAAGGATGTGGCCCGCGTGCTTGAGGTTCCGCTTGATGTGTCAAATGGTCTATGCAAGGCTATTCCGGACCGTCTGCCTGATAAACCCGACGGCAGCCCCCGAAAGCCTAATTTTACCAATGTGCTGGAGTGCGTGCCCGAGATTCAGCAGGCTGCGGCATCGGACAATGAGCGTCTGCGTAACACCATCAAGTTTGCCAGGATGCTTGAGGGTAATGTGCGCGGAACCGGCGTTCATGCCTGCGGAACCATAATCTGCCGTGATGATATTACAGACTGGGTACCCGTATCTTGGGCTACCGATAAGGACACCGGCGAGCGTCTGCTGGTAACCCAGTATGAGGGCAGTGTGATTGAGGATACCGGCCTTATCAAGATGGATTTTCTGGGTCTGAAGACCCTGTCAATCATAAAGGAGGCGGTTGAGAACATAAAGAACAGCCTGGGCATTGATGTGGATATTGATAATATTCCCATTGATGACAAGAAGACTTTCAAGCTTTACTGTGACGGCCGCACCATAGGTACGTTCCAGTTTGAATCGCCCGGCATGCAGAAATACCTGCGTGAACTGCAGCCTACCGTATTTGAGGACCTGATAGCAATGAATGCCCTGTACCGTCCGGGCCCCATGGATTATATTCCCGATTTCATTGACCGCAAGCAGGGCCGCAAGCCCATTGAGTATGATATCCCCGTCATGGAGAAATACCTTAAGGATACCTACGGCATCACGGTCTATCAGGAGCAGGTCATGTTGCTGTCTCGTCTGCTGGCCAACTTTACCCGTGGTGAGAGCGATACCCTGCGCAAGGCCATGGGTAAGAAACTCAAGGACAAACTGGACCACCTAAAGCCCAAGTTCATTGAGGGTGGTAAGGCCAACGGACATGACCCGCAGGTTCTGGAGAAAATCTGGGCAGACTGGGAGAAGTTTGCATCGTACGCATTCAACAAGTCTCATGCCACATGCTATTCATGGGTGGCGTACCAGACTGCATATCTAAAGGCCAACTATCCGTCGCAGTATATGGCCGCCGTGCTGAGCCGTGCCGCCGATATCACTGAGGTTACCAAGCTTATGGATGAGTGTAAGGCCATGGGTATAAACGTTCTGGGACCGGATGTGAACGAGAGCGTGCCACGGTTTGGCGTAAACGCCAAGGGTGATATCCGGTTCGGCATGGCATCGGTCAAGGGAGTGGGCGAGAATGCGGTATCGGCCATTGTGAGCGAGCGCAAGGCGAACGGTCCTTACAAGAGCATATTTGATTTTGTGCAGCGCGTGAACTTGAGTGCATGCAACCGCAAGAACATTGAGAATCTGGCATTGGCCGGGGCGTTTGACTGTTTCCCCGAGATAAGGCGTGAGCAGTTCCTGCAGCCCTGCGGCAAGAATGAGGTATTTGCCGATGTGCTGGTACGTTACGGCACAAAGTACCAGACTGACAGGATGGAGTCACAGTTCTCGCTGTTCGGCGATATGGGACACACAGACCTGATTGCCACACCTTCAATACCTGAGGCTCCCGAATGGCCGTTGCTGGAGCGCCTTAACAGGGAGAAGGAGCTGGTGGGCATCTATCTGTCGGCCCATCCGCTCGATGAATACCGCGTCATTCTGGAGAATGTATGCACGGTAGGCATGAACCAGCTTGAGGACCGTACGTCCCTGCTCAACAAGGACCTTATTCTGGGCGGTGTGGTAACCGCTGTGCGTGAGTCGCGCATGAAAAACGGCAAGCCCTGCGGTTTCACTACCATTGAGGACTTTACCGGATCTCATGAGATAGCTCTCTTTGGTGAGCCGTGGCTCAAGTGGAGCAACATGATGAAGATAGGCAACTTCCTCTTTATCAAGGCCAAATGTGAGCCGTTCCGTTACAACCCTGAGAGGATAGATTTTGTGATAAACTCAATAGAACTGCTGCAGGATGTAAAGGATACCGCAATCAGCACCATGACACTCACAATGCCCTTATCGGAACTTGACAAGGAGTTTGTAAGTGATCTGGACACCCTTACATCAAAAGAGGGAAAGACTACGCTTAAGTTTGTCTTTACAGACCTGTCATCACCTGACAGCAGGGTATCGCTCTCATCGGCCGGCCGTAAGATTACCGTGACCCAGGATCTTATGGATTACATAAAAGCAAAAGAATCAATTAATTATTCATTCAATCAATAAATATCAGACTATGGAATTAGAAATCACCAGTCAGAATTTTGAAGAGGTCAAGAAGCAGGGCCAGCCCGTGCTGATTGATTTCTGGGCTACATGGTGCGGACCTTGCAAGCGTCTGGGCCCCATCATTGAGGAGATAGCAGCCGAATATGACGGCAAGGCTATCATAGGCAAGTGTGACATAGAGGAGAATGATGACCTTACCGAGCAGTTCGGCATCATGAACGTTCCTACCGTAGTGTTCCTCAAGGACGGCAAGGAGGTTGACCGTGTTGTAGGCCTTGCCATGAAGAACGTCTATCAGGATAAACTTAACGCCCTGCTCTGATTATGGCACAGGATGAGTTCCTTGAGGATGACCTGGACGATCAGAAGACCGTCGAGTACATCAAGAACGCGCTGCCGCAGGAACTAAAGGAGAAGTATACTGATGACACCCTATACTATATTCTGGATGTCATAAACGATTACTTCACCACAAGCGGTGTGCTGGACCAGGAGCCCGATGCTGACGGCTGCATAGACATTGACAATGATGCTATAGTGGCGTACATCATCAAGGAGGCCAAGAAAGACAAAATCGGCTCGTTCCCTGCCGATGAGATAATACTCATTGTCCAGGCCGAAGCCGAATACGTTGATTCTCTGGGAGAATAGTGCAAAATGATACAATTGGGGTCAGGCCCCTTTTGTATCATTTTTTAAATGACTATTGTACGTGAACTATCACTGTTTTCGGTGATGGTTACTTTTTTTGCGTCCGATGGTAGGAGTTCCTCAACCAGTTCCGGCCACTCTATGAAACAGAGCGCTCCGCTGTAGAAGTAATCCTCATAACCCAGGTCATAGACCTCCTCCAGTTTCTTGATACGGTAGAAATCAAAGTGGTATATGAGTTCGGCGGTGGTCTGCGAGCGGTATTCGTTTATGATGGCAAAGGTTGGGGAGTTGACCTCATCCTCTACGCCCAGCAGTTTGCAGAGCGCCTTGATGAATGTGGTCTTGCCGGCGCCCATCTTGCCGTAGAATGCGAATACGGTATCATCGCCCATTTCTCCTATAAACTCCCGGGCGGCGTCTTCAATATGGTCAAGGTCCTTTATTGTGATTGTCATTTCTTTTTAGGGTTAAGTGTTATGAACGGTATTATCATCTCCTCGAGTGATACTCCACCGTGCTGGAAAGTCTCCTTGTAGAATGATGCAAAATTGTTGAAGTTGTTCTGATATACAAAGTAGTCAGCCTCAGTGCAGAATATGTATGACGTGCTCACGTTGGGCGAGGGCAGGTGCGCCTTGAGCGGTTCACTGATCTCATACACATCCTTGGGGTTGAATCCAAGGTTCTTGCCCAGCTTGTAGCGCAGGTTTGTGTTGGTGGTACGGTCACCGGCTATCTTGATGGCATGGTTCACCATGATGCTGCCGTGGTCTGTGGTAATCATAACCTTGCGGCCTGTGGCGGCCATGGAACGGAACAGCTCACGTACCGATGAGTGCCGGAACCATGACAGGATCAGGCTGCGGTAGGCGGCCTCGTCATTGGCCAGCTCACGCATCATGCGCGAATCTGTCTTGGAGTGTGACAGTATGTCTATGAAATTGACCACCACCACATTCAGGTCATTCTGCAGCAGATTGTTGAACTGGCTCATCAGCTTCTCGGCCGATGCTGAGTCATTCACCTTATTATATGAGAACGTGTCCTTGCGGCGGTAGCGGTCTATGTGTGTCTGTATAAGCGGTGACTCGTTCAGGTTCTTGCCCTCCTCGGAGTCCTCATCCACCCAAAGCTGGGGGAACATACGGCTTATCTGCTCTGGCATGAGACCGGAGAATATGGCGTTGCGTGAGTACTGGGTGGCTGTGGGCAGTATGCTGTAGTAGAGCTGCTCATCGAAAGTAAAGAGTTCGGCAAGCTCCTGGCTCAGTATGCGCCATTGGTCATAACGGAAATTGTCCATCACTATCAGGAACAGTTTCTCGCCGTTGTCCAACGCAGGGAATATAAACCGCTTGAACAGGTCAGGACTCATGACGGGGCTCTTGCTGCGGTCTGTCATCCAGTTCATGTAGTTGCGCTTTATGAACTTGGCGAATGCGGCGTTGGCCTCTGTCTTCTGCATCTTGAGCATATCGTGCATGGAGCTGTCAGCCTCTTTGAGCTCCAGTTCCCAGTATACCAGCTGGCGGTAGACCTCAATCCAGTCATCGGCGGTAAGCGAATCATTTATCTGCATGCTCAACTTGCCAAAGTTCTGCTGGTAGTTGCGGTCTGTCTCGGCGGTCACGATGTCACGCTTGTGGATATTCTTCTTGAGCGACAGTAGAATCTGGTTGGGGTGGACGGGCTTGATAAGATAATCGGCAATCTTGGAGCCGATGGCCTGGTCCATGATGTTCTCCTCCTCACTCTTGGTTACCATTACCACAGGTATGTTGGGGTCTATCTCCTTGATGTGCTGCAGGGTCTCCAGACCGCTCATGCCCACCATGTGCTCATCCAGAAGCACCAGGTCATATTGGCGCTCCCTGCACATATCCAGTGCGTCATGGCCGTTGGTCACGGTATCCACCTCATACCCCTTGTTTACAAGGAACAGGATATGAGCCCTGAGCAGGTCAATCTCGTCATCAACCCAGAGCAGTGTGCCTATTTTATTGTCCGTCTTCTCCATCATTCACATCATCTTCAGCATCGTTCACATCACCTTCATCATCATTCACCTCTGTTTCAGGCTCTGTTTCCTCTTTGATATATTCCTCAAACAGTGTGGCTCCGTCTATGTCAAATTCCGGAATGTTAAGGAAGTGTTCCTCATAGAAATCCTGATAGTCATTGAAGCTGTAATGCTTGAACAGCAGGTCAAGATTCTTCTTGGTTATGACTACCGCTTTTATTCCGCTCAGCTTGCCGGCCATCTCCGCATCGTTATAGAGACTGCGGCTATAGACGTATGCCTCGTCAAAGTTAAGGAATTCCCCGACAATCATCATGCCTATACCCTGCTCATTTTCAAAAGTGATGTCAAAGTTGCGCATCATGTAGTTCGTGAAATTGTAGCGGGCAACCTCAAACAGCAACTGGTTCTGGTTGAGTTCACCCTCGGGGTATGCCAGCACGAATATGAAAGGCTCATAGCGGTTATCACTGAACTGGGGCAGCAGACTGTCTGTCCGTGTCTCCTGGGCGGTGCCGTTGCGGCGGTCCCAGATGGATCCGAATGATGTGGACTGCAGTATCTTGCCGTTCTGTATGCCTTGCGCTATCAGACCTGCCAACTGGCTGATCTCGTTCTGCGGATATTTGGTTACAATCTCTTTGAGCTTAACCAGGAAAGTGTCAACCTGTCCGTACTGAAGGTCCAGTGCCGCATCCAGGAACATGAACTTGGCACGATGCTGCCCCTTGGGGTACTTTGTTGCAGATACCTGGCAGTTGTTTCTTACCATTATAAGTTTTCCTTCACGGAAAGCGTTGTAGGTCACGGCGTAGATGGAGTCCTCACGGTGCTTGCCGTACCGGGCGTTGTCTATATAGTCTGAGTCGCATACCATAACGGTATAGTCGCTTTCAGGATAGAGCCTTTTCATACGGGCACGGCAACTGTCGGCTTCTGTATCCTTGCCCCAGAGCGAATACATCAGGTAGAGGTTATACATGGCCTTGTCTGCCTCCGCCGATTGGGGATAGTCATTGGTGATGCGGACCAGTGATTGTTCCGCGTCGCTATACTCGGTAAGTCTGTCCTTATAGATGATTCCCTGTTCAAGCAGTGCTTCTGATATCAGTTTGTCTGACTTGGCCTTGTCCTCATCGGAGTAGGGTATCTGCTGTATATAGTATTCGCGTTTGTGCGGGTCTGTCTCCTGGTTCCGGACAAGTGAGTCAACTGTCATCTCCAGAAGCGTGTCTATGGCCAGACTGTCCATACCTATAGGCAGTAAGGCCAGGTTCTGTTCAATCGGGGCAAGGGTGGTCTTGTTGGCCCTGCGCCAGTTATCCTCAAGCTTGCGTCCGCCCCACTGCTTTGCGAATTCCTTCTTGCCGCGCTCCACAACCTTGGAATTGTAGAAATACCATCCGCCCGATGACGCTCCGGGGTCATCATCCAAAGCCATTGATGATGCATTCCCCTTCCGGGCCGCCTCTTTCTCCTCTTGCTTGCGGCGCTCCTCTTCCAACCGTTCCTGCTCATTCAGATCCTCAATGACCTTGTCTATTATGGTATAGAGCTGCTCATCGGGAAGTGTGGAGAGCCATTGCAGGCTGTCCTGCATCTTTATGGTTTCGGTGCATTCGGTAAGTTCCTCCAATACCTCTGAGCGCAGTCTCACGGTCTTGTACTCCTTATGCGTGGCTCCTATCATGCCAACCGCCTTGGAGTAGCAGGGAGAGGCCTTGGCATACTCTTTCATATCCCAATAGAGGTTGGCCATGGTAAGCAGCAGAATACCTTTCTCGGGCGATGCCTTCTCATTTTTCTCCACGCCGTCATTGTAGAGCTTAAGCGCAGTGGCCGTATCACCTCTCATAAGGTGGATATTGCCCATGGCGTAGTATATCTGGTCAAGATTATCCTTGTTTATGGGGTCCCTCTCCATGCGCCTGAGCTTTTTCATGATCTTGCGCAGATTGCCGTCCTGCGCCATGGTCTCGGTCTGCTGTATGCGTGCGTGGAACGCTATCTCATGCGGCGGACTCATCTTTATGACCTTTCCGAACATGCGGTATGCATCATCGTTACGGCCGGTAGTCTTGTAGAGCTGGGCAAGCAGGTATCTCTCCCTTATGCGCTGGGTCTTGCTTATACCCTTGCGGTTCAATGCGCTTTCCAACGGGGGTATACTCTCCTCAAAACGTTCCTGCTGCAGCAGATGTGATGCCAGACGGGCCTGATAATCGAGCCTGCGTGAAAGGTTGGTCTTGGTCTGTCCGGAGCGCTGGAACAGCTCTTCGGATTCATAGTTCCAGCCCATCAGTGAGTAACACTGCGCCATCTTGTATTGTGCCTCGGCTACTATCTCCGGCTCGTCAAAGTAGAGTTTTGTTATGTATGAGTAGGTGCTGGCAGCTTCTATGAAATCGCCTTTCTGCCTCTGTGCATCGGCCATAAGCATCCATGCATGCCACATGAACGGATTGTATTCATTCTTCTCCTGGTAGCGCTTCTCGGATTCAGACGGAGTGCCTTTCTTTTTCTTGGGTTTTACCGATATGGAGTGGAGTTTGATGCTTTTCTGCGACTTTTCTATGGCCAGGTCAAAGTCAGTCTTGCCTATGCTGCGTATCCTCTCCTCTTCAATGGGGTACATGTCAAGGATATCAAGCAGGTTGTCTTTCATTCCCTTCTCCTGGGCTTCATATCCTCTTTTGTAGGCCTCGTTGCCGTTAAAGTATACGTTATAGCGTGTAACCGTGGACTGATACAGACGGGATGTGACGGTATTGCGGCTAGTGGAACAACCGGCCACTGCAAATAGCAGCAGCAGTAACAGGGCATATCCGGTCAGTCCAATGCGTCTCATCATTCCGTCTCGTTCATCATGGAGTAACACTCCTCTTTCAGTTCATCGGGCAGTTCTATATCTCTTGCCTGGAGGCATTCCATCCATTCCCTTACCTCAGTCTGCCGCATGGTGTACATCACATAGCGGAACTCCTCAACCTCCTGGTCAGTGTATCTGTCGGAACTGCGTCCCTTGAATCGGTCCAGCTCCTCATCATCAAAATACTGTGCACTACGCATACGCGCCTCGGCCAGTTTCTGCTTTTCACATACTACATGCTTGCCGCAGCATTCTCCCGCAGGAACGGCTGGAGCTTCCTGTTCAGCTTGCACGTTATTTGCACTTGTTCTGTCTGTCTTGTGAGTCCTGTTCCACCGGTCCAGATAATACAGCACGAACATAAGCAGCAGAACGACAGCGCATATGATATATGTAGTATTGTTCATATATAGTGATAACGGAAATATCCCTCAAAAAGTGCGAAGTTACAAAAAAATGATGCAATTGTGGACAGACCCCTTTTGCACATTTTGAGAATGATTCAGGTTGGTAGATAAAGCAAATGTGCAAAAGGGGTCTGTCCCAATTGCACATTTTTTTCAGTCGGGGTGACTGGATTCGAACCAGCGACCACACGCCCCCCAGACGCGTACTCTAAACCGGGCTGAGCTACACCCCGCTGACGGCTTCCGGCCTTTCGGCTTTCAAAACCGGCGCAAAGGTATTCCTTTTTATGATATTATCCAATAAATCCCCATTTTATTTTGAGGATTTCTTTATCTCTTTGACCTTAGCCTTTACCGGAGCCTTCTTGGGCTGACTGTTTATGACCTCAGGAAGCAACATGAAACTCTCCAGAGGCTTGGCCTCGGTAAATCCCATAGGTACAGTATGACCGTTCTCATTGTATTCAAAACCCACAAAATAACGGGCTATGGGATTCAGACGGTCTGTAGGGAATACGGTGGTAATTGAATAGGTCTTGCCGGGCTTGATCTTTATTTTCTTTACGGCCAGAACCTGGACACTGTGCTCACGTTCCACTATCCTCAGGAAAATGGGGCCTGTATATATGCTGTCCCCCTGATTTGTCACCTCAAAAGTCACATATCCCTCATCGCCCACATGGAGTCCTTCAAGCCCCAGAACGGGATCTCCGCTCATCTTGAGGTTCTTTCCGAAGTTTGGAAAACTGACGAATTGGGCATTGGCCGAAACTGCAATCAGCAGAGTCAATAAAAATGAAAACCACTTTCTCATAAGCATTATGAATCTATGTAATCCCAAAGATAATGTAAAGATTTGTCATTGTCAAGAGTATGGGGACTTTTAACCCTCGCGGCAGAAATCAAGCATCTCAAGAAACAGTTCTGCGGTAACGGGGCAAAGGCGCATCAGGCCGTCCTTATCAGGCAGCAAGGCGTCAACGGAGTCTTTACCTTTAAATAGTTCGTCCTTAAGCCTGTCATACCATTTGCATTCCAAAATAACAGGTCCGTACTCATCACGCGCCTTGTACTGTGCGGCGCGCAGCTGCTCAGGTGTCAATCCCGATGATGCGAATGACAGATAAGCGGCACCTGCAATGCCCCATGCATATGCACCGCCTCTGATGTATGAGAAGCCATTTTCACCGGCAATCCTATCAAATGCTTCTCCCAATATTGTGGCAAATTCTGTCATACGGTTACAAAAGTAGGCAATTATCGGCTTAAATAGGCAATTAGGGCCTAAATCAAAAAAGATATTAAATAACAGTCAATTGTTTAAACCATTTATTGCCTTGACAGTCAAAAAAACCACAAGCATGAGATATGAAGAAAGTTTTCCTGTTACTAACAATACTGCTTTTATCGGCGTCCCAGTTCTGTCTTGCCCAGAAAAACGGCAATGACAAGGAAAAGGAGAAATCAAAACTTACCGGAAAGACTTCTGTTACCGGTCGCGTAATAGACGGTTCAACAACTGAGTATATGCCTCAGGTAACAGTTCAGCTCATGCAACTGTCTGATTCTTCATTCGTGTATGGTACCATAACCGATAATGAGGGCTGGTTCACCATAAAGAAGGTGCCTGAGGGCGAATACCTGCTGCGTTATTCATTCATGGGATACAGTACCGTTGATTTTGATTTCAAGGTACTGAAAGAGGATCGCGACCGTCAGCTTGGCGTGTTCAAGTTGTATGAGAGCAGTATAATGCTTACAGAGGCTGTGATTGAGGAGGCTCTTCCTCCCACCCAAGTTGTTGATGATACCCTTATGTTCAATGTGAGCGCATTCCGTGTGCCTGAGGGTTCGGTCCTGGAGGAACTCATAAAACGTCTGCCGGGTGTTGAGGTCGATGAAAACGGAGGCATAACGGTGAATGGCCGTACCGTATCCAGGATACTTGTGGACGGACAGGAGTATTTCGGCAATGACCGTCAGATGGCCACCAAGAATCTGCCAGTGAACATTATCCGCAGGATCAAGACATATCAGCGTAAAAGTGACCTGGCCCGTATCACCGGAATAGATGACGGAGAGGAGGAGACCGTGATGGACCTTGAGATAAAGCCCAACATGCGTAACGGCTGGCTGCATAACATTGACGGTGCCATAGGCAAGCCGGTGGGCAATAATGACTATGGTGACTGGATCAAATACCTCTGGTCCGGCCGATACACCTTAAACCGCTTCCAGGCCAATACACAGTTCTCCGTCAATGCAAACTCACAGAACTCAGGCCGAGGTAACGGTGTGAGCTATAACACTCAGCTGGGTGTGAACTTCTCAAAGAACATTGGTGAGCCGTTCCCGCGCCGCCGTAACGAGTTCCCGTTGGTAGTGGGCGGTAACGTCAGATTCAACGGTTCCACATCACGTTCCATGAGTGAGTCTGAATCAGAGACCTTTACAACACAATATCAGTCAGCATCGTTCCGCAACAACCGCTCCAACAGCAACAGCGGTAGCGGAAGCGTGAATGGTGAATTCCGTATGGAGTGGAAACCGGACTCATCACTGAATATCATTTTCCGCCCTAGTTTCCAGCTGAGCAAGAACAACAACAACTCCACAAGCGGTTCTGTCACATTCAATACAGACCCGTATATCGCTACTGACATGGTTAACATTCTTGACGAGTATAAAAACCTGGTCGATTCTATCATGGATTCCATTGGTGTGAACTCGCAGATAAGTGCCAATCACAGCGAAAGCACCAACAAACAGATAAGCGGTGAATTTCAGTTCAACAAACGCTTCAATGATCTGGGACGTAACTTTACACTGAGATTCACATTCGGTTCCACCAAGGGCACCAATGACAGTTACCAGCACTCAATGCAGACCTATTATCAGATGCATTCACGTGATACCATCATGAACCGCTACAATGCAAGTCCTACTGATAACAGCAACTGGTCCGGCCGTATCATGTGGAGCGAGCCTATTGATTCCGGACGCGGAAACCTGCAATTGAGCTATCAGATCCAGGTAAACAACCGTAACCAGAACCGTGAGACATACGTATTGCCTTCAACCGGCGAATACTATGATGACTGGGATGACAACTGGTACTTGCCTTATGAGCTTCAGCAGTACAGGAACAGCACTTTGAGCCGCACCGCTACAAATGTATCACGCAACCATACCCTGACGTTACAGTTCCGCTACAACGGAGAGAAATCAAACTTTAACATAGGTGTCAACTGGATGCCGCAATACACCGGAATGGACAACTTCCAGTATATGGGTAAGGTTATAGGCGATACGTCACGCGTGGTATACAACTGGAGTCCTTCCGTCAACTACCGTTACCGCTGGAACCGTCAGCAGAGCATTCAGTTTACCCTGCGCACCAACACAAGCCAGCCGTCAATGGAGGATATGATGGATATCACCGATGACAGTAATCCTCTCAATATCCGTAAGGGTAATCCGGGCCTGTTGCCGACTTTGAGAAATACAGCCGAGGCCAATTACCAGAATTACATACAGGAGACCCAGAAGACTATCAATCTGCGTATATCACTTGAGAACTCACTCAGAAACATATCACAGAGAACAGACTACGACCCCACAACAGGTGTATCAGTGACCCAACCTAAGAATATGGACGGTTTCTGGACCAACTGGAGCACAAACCTGAACCTGTCGTTCAACCAGACCATACCTAACACCAAATGGCGTTACTCAACCAGTGCTACCGCACAGTTCCGTCATCAGGAGAGCTACATGAGTACCGGTAGGATAGGCCAGTACAATCCCGGATCAGGAACCGGAGGTGCTGCCGTGCTCAGTACTACCGAGAGTGTGAGCGCCGGAGAGAACGGCTCTGTAACCTACCGTAATGACTGGTTTGAGGCAACCGTAAACGGGCGCTTCAACTACAGCCACTCAGAGAACAACCAGCGTCAGAACCAGAACATGGATACCTATACGTTCAGTTACGGAGGTCGTGCCAACGCCCGTCTGCCATGGCGTAACCTGAATCTGGGAACAGATATCACAATGCAAAGCCGTCGTGGTTACAGTGGCTCTTATAACAGGAATGACCTTATCTGGAACGCCAATGCATCATTCAGTTTCCTGCGTGGTAATGCAGCAACAGTACAGATACAGTATTACGATATCCTGAATGATGAGAGTAATGTAACACGTACCGTATCAACCACAGGACGTACCGATACCAAGAACAATAACATACACAGCTACATTATGGTTCACCTGATACTGCGTGCCAACGTATTCGGCACACGTGCAGCCCGTAGGGAGATGCGTCAGGATAACAGAGCTATGATGGGCGGTGGCGGATTCGGCGGCGGCCAGCGTGGCGGTATGGGTGGCCCCGGCGGCGGCATGGGTGGCCGTGGCGGTGGACCGCGTTAACGAACAATCACTTAAAGAAAGAGAAGTGTACTGATCCGTACACCTTCATGTCGGTAAAACGGGGATGAGCCGAAAAGTCATTGGCCTTACCGTGTTCCAGAACGAAAATGCCATCGGGGGCCAGTAGGTTTGCCTCGAAAATCAGGTCAGGTATATCCGCGATATTCTCAAGTTGATATGGAGGATCGGCAAAAATAAAATCAAACTGTGTGCTGCATCCGGCAATATATTTGAATGCATCTCCTTTTACGGGGATGCATTTGTCTGTCTTGACAGTCTCCATCACCTTGCGGATAAAGGCATGATGGGCAGGATCCTTTTCAACGCTTACCACATGTGAGCATCCTCTGGATACCAGTTCAATGCTTATACTGCCTGTGCCTGAAAACAGGTCAAGTGCAGTGGCATCTTCCAAGTCGATTCTGTTGGCAAGTATGTTGAACAGGCTCTCCTTGGCAAAATCAGTGGTGGGACGTGCACTGAATGTTCTAGGCACGTCCCACCTCCTGTGTTTGTATATTCCGCTTATTACGCGCAATGTATTATTCCCAGTTTCCGGAGTTGTTGTCAACTCTCATTCCACGGTAACGGCCACGGTCGTCGCACTCCTCAAGCAGATTGATGATCTCCTGCTTGTCCAGTCCGTAAAGGTAGTCTATGAACAGTGTCTGTGCCTGGAAAGAGTGTGTGATGATACCTGTCTTGGAAGTATCGGATGCGGTGGTCAGCTCAAACTGCTTGAATGTGCCGTTCTCAAGATTGCTGAAAGGAACATAACGCAGTGAGTCCGGATCAATCTTGCCGTGATAGAGTGAGTCATAAAGGCTGACAAACTCTGTCTCGCGGCTGAAAAGGAACTCCTTGGTGCCATCCTCATGGAGGATGATGAAGCCCTCTGTTGCAGCTCTCTGCCACAGTGTGTCGGCCTCAATCTTCTTGTTGGCAGCCTTACGGCCTGTCAGTGTAGCGGCATCCTGCTCTGCAGCACGAGCCTTGGCGTAGAGAGTCAGGACCTTGGTCTCAGTCCAGTTGTTCTCCAGCTGGTCATCGGTCAATTCTCCTACTTTCTTGGTGATGGGGAGCTGTGCAGTCTTGATGAATGCTGAAAGTGAGTCAAAGTTATCACAATAACCGCCATGCTGATAGTTGTATTCAGTCTGGGCAGCCTTTATATCCATGAGTCGGCTTATCACAGCTTTGTCACGGATGCCTTTCTCATTTGCAAACTTGATCGGGCCCATTATGCTTCCGTACACAATGTAAATCATTGCAACGATACAGATTGCAAGAAGAATGTTGATGACTTTTTTCATATCGGATGTTTTTATTTATTTTCGCATCGCAAAAATAGAACAATTATCCGTATTTATCCATAAATCAACATTTTTTTACTATTTAATGTGATGATTGACCCTCTTTTCCAGGATATTGCCGCACAATTCCCGTTTGAACCCACCGCAGAACAGGCAGTGGCGATGAATCGTCTGGCCATATTTGTCAATGATCCGGCACCCCGTCAGGTATTCCTCATGAAAGGGTATGCAGGCACCGGAAAGACGGCAATCATAAGCTCTCTTGTACGCGCACTGGTACATCGGCACAGAAGAGTGGTTCTTATGGCTCCTACCGGACGTGCCGCAAAGGTGTTCTCAAACACGTCCGGTTTTCAGGCCTGTACCATTCACAAGAAGATATACCGTCAGAAATCAATAGTTGATATGGGCAGCTTCCAGCTGGACCGTAACATACATGAGCATACGGTTTTTCTGGTGGATGAGGCTTCAATGATCTCAAATGAAGGGTTATCGGGTTCAACTTTCGGAACAGGCCGTCTTCTGGATGATTTGATATCATACGTTTATTCGGGTACAGACTGCCGCCTTCTTATGCTGGGCGATCAGGCGCAGCTGCCTCCTGTGGGAGAGCGTGAGAGCCCGGGGCTGTCGGCCCAGGTCCTGAGTTCATACGGACTGAACGTATCTGTATTCTGCCTGGAGAATGTGATGCGGCAGATGCAGGAGTCGGGCATACTTCATAACGCAACCGCCCTGAGGGATTATGCCAGGGGAGTGGGTAAACCGGGAGGGTTCCGTTTCAAGCTGGACGGATTCAATGATGTTGTAAAGATTTCTGGTAGTGACTTGATAGAAACTCTCAACGGTTGTTACAGTCGCGACGGCATAGATGAGACAATGGTTTTGTGCCGCTCAAATAAGCGTGCCAACGTTTACAACAACGGAATACGCAACACTATATTGGATCGGGAAGATGAGCTGTGCCGGGGTGACAGCATAATGATTGTAAAGAACAATTATTTTTGGACAGAGCATATGATTGCCGATGGTGATGCAGATTCTTATGCCGATATACCATCTTTCATTGCCAACGGCGACATAGCGGTCATACGCCGTGTAAGACGTGAGCGGGAACTGTACGGATTCCGTTTTGAGGATGCAGTTCTTTCATTTCCTGACTATGATGACCTGGAAATGGAGGTTACACTTCTGCTCGATACGCTTCACAGCGAGTCACCGTCACTTACACGTGAGGAGAGTGACAAACTCTTTAACAGCGTAATGGAGGATTATGCCGGTATACCGTCCAAGAAAAAACGTATGGAAAACCTGCGTGATAACAGATATTTCAATGCCCTCCAGATCAAATATGCATATGCGGTAACCTGCCACAAGGCTCAGGGTGGCCAGTGGAAAAACATTTTCATTGACCAGGGCTTTATCCCGGAGGACGGCCGTGATGAAGAGTACTACCGCTGGCTCTACACCGCCCTCACCCGCGCCACCCAGACAGTCTACCTTGTCAACTGGCCGGAAGAAAAAGCGTGATTAAAAAACAGTTGATGTTATCGGTCATTCTGATGACCACATGGCTTACATCCTGTTAAGCCCTGACGTGGCGTCAGGTTGAATTGAAGAGTGAGAAGAGGCACAACTGCGGTTCCGCATAGGCGATATCCGTTCCGCCACCTCCCTGAAAGGTCTGCTGCCCGGCAACGAAATCACGGTTCAGATTCCCGCCGCGCCAAATGCCAACGGCAGCGATATCCAAATCGTCAGCGACTACATCCTGCCGCAGCAAACCATCCAGTTCGAATTCTGAATGGGATTTTGCTGCTCATAGTAAAAAACGACCCGCCATTTGAGCATCGTTGAGAGGTTTGGCGGGTTCTAGTGGTGGCAAAAGTGGCGCATTTTTTGAAACAATCAAACATTTTAATAAAAATGAATTAAAGCAACCAAATTATCAGGTAAATGAAATATAGCGGATGTGAGCCTGACAGGTAGTTGAGTTTTGGGCTGTGACGGTGAAGGCTGCGGCCCTTGTGATTGTTATTCAAGACTGTTCTGGTTACAAATGTGCAAAAGGGATCTGCTCCCAATTGCATTGAAGCACTCAATACCTGCCGGCCCACATGTTAGATGACATGCGGTTTTTTATTGCGGTGGGAGGATGGTGGCAAAGCAAAAATGAGTTATTTTTGTTTTTGAAATTATGACAGCAGAGAAGATGGCCTACAGGATGGTGGAAAATGGCAAAACCGCCAATGGTGTTTGGAAAGGACCAGGTTGTTTATTGGGGACGAGAAAGTTCGCAAGGTTAGCCTTTATGTTTATTGCGATTGGGTGGTTGCTGACAGGATGTGTAGATAGCAGACTGTCTAAGGTGGAACAACTGATGGATAGTGATTTGTTGACAGCAGACTCCCTTATTTACTCTATGGATGTGCCCACCGGTAAACGAAACAGTGCGCTCTATGCCATGCTTAAGACACAAATTGACTACAAGATGTACCGTGACATTACAAATGACAGCCTTATACGTATTGCTACAGATTATTACGGGACAAAATATAAAGATTATCATGCGGCCATGTCATGGTACAGTCTGGGATGTGTTTCAGGACTGAATGGCCTGGACAGCACAGCTGTTGATGCCTATCTTAAAGCAATGAGACTGTTTAATGATACCCTAGTGCGTTATTATGCCCTTTGTGAACAGAATATTGCGCATATATATGTTGAACATGATCTTGCTGATGAGGCAATGCAGATGATAAAAGCATGTCATATCAACGCAGAACGCCTAAAAGATTCGGCTGCAATAGCATTCTGTGAATATAACATAGCCAACTTTTTGCTTTATCGTGAGCAATTTGATGAGGCACAAACCATGTTCTTAGAGCTGAAAGACAGTAAATGGCTATCAGATGACTCTAAGGACATTCCTCTTATCCAATTATCTAAGATTTCTCAATTTAAAGATGGGAATTACAACCAATCTATTGAATACATTGATTCTTTTCTGAGTAGAAACCAGCACAATGTCTCAAATGGAGCTGCTTATTCCGTTAAGGCAGATGCTTATTATGGTTTAAACCAAATGGATTCCGCGCAATTATACTATCATTTATCTTTGACTGAAACAACAGATCCTAATACTTTTTGTAATACGTACCGGAGATTATCTGAAATCCAAACTGTAAAAGGAAATAAGGATTCTGCTGCCTATTATATAAAACAGGCCAACCTGTGGATGGATTCATCAATGATTGCATATAATCCGAATATCATATATAAAACCATACTAAATAATAGAGGTATTGGTATTCTCCCCCAATCCAGACTATATAAGCATTTTGTCTTACCAATCATTATACTAACAGTTGTATTAATTATTACTGGCATTGCGCTACAGATTAACTGGTATAGAGAAAGGCGTAAAAAGAAGCAGGAGTTCCAGCCTATTATTGACAGTTTCAAAGAAGGTGAATTATACAAAGAAATGTGCGATTTAATCAATAAGCAGGAACCTCTTACCAAAGATAAAAGAAAAGAGATTGATACAAAGTTCCATAATTCAATGAATGTGCTCAGAGATTATATCAAGAAATCCGGTAATAAGGTGAATGATATGGATATTGATTATTGCATATTTACTATGCTTGGATTCATGCAGAAGGATTTTCATCTTTTCTTTGCAATCTCTCATTCCGGTAGCAGAAATCTTAAGATGCGCCTGTCTAATAAATTACCCAAAAACACATATAAAATGGTATTCGATTAATTTGTTTGCTAACTATCTGTAAATCAGTATAATACCCCCCTGTGGGACATTTTGGGACATCGTCTGTAAATATTGGGACATACTTGGGACACGTTTTAAAGTGATACGCTGTAAACTGACATTACATTTGTCGGCAGCAAACTTTAAAACGTAGTTTTATGAGAAAAAAGAACATTTTCCTTTTGATTTTGGCAGTTGTATTTACTCTGCCTATTACTTATGGTTAGGGGTTGGAACGAATGATTACCCATTATATTACAATTCAGATAATCCAGGAGTAAACGCCTATAATTTATGGATGGATAAACATGAATATCATATTTGGGGTGATAATAAATGCAAAATAGAAAGAGCAGGTTTCTACTATAATCTTAATTCGGGCTTGTATGCGCCAGATTCAGGATGGAACTTCTAAAATATATTGATGATTGTATTTTAAAACTGGTAATATGAATAGCAGAGTATTAGCAAAAGGTTTTTATGTCTCATTGATATGTGTGTTCATGATATCATGCGGAGACAAGCAGCCGGATTCTGATTCGGATTTCTCAAGCAGTTTGAAAATTGAGAGTGTCAGTACCACAGCATTTACATCTTCTTTGAAAGGGCAGTTCAAGGGCATATCAAAAGTGGATATAGCCTTAGGAAAACACGGAGTGCTGTATTGTGTCAAATCAGACCAGGCAGAGAGCATCTTCAAGTCTTGGAAGGATGGCAATGACAATGCAGAATGCCAGATGTTCATCAATAAGTACGGTATGAACGATGAGTCGTTCAGCGGTACTATCGGAAAATTGTATCCAGACACCGAGTACAGTTTCTGCCTGTTTTCACAAAACAGTGACAATAGTGTACGCGAAATAAGTAATGTACATACATTCAAGACCCTAGAGTTCAGGCCCGGAATTAAAAACATCAATTTGAAGGATATTCACTATATTGATGCAAACGCAGAAGTTGAATTTGGAATAGATGCATCGGATGCAGAGTATTGTGAGTACGGTGTTATGCTATCAGAATCATCGAATATAGACTTTAATACCGCCAGTGGTGTCTTTAAATATACCGGTGACTACGAGTCAAGTATTACTCAATCATTGACAGGTCTGAAACCAGACAAGAGTTATTATTGCCGTCCGTTCGTTAAATATAAAACTGCTGGAGGTAATGACGAATATATGTACGGTATGGAGAGTTCGTTCTCAACAATGACATCTGATCAAATGTGGGTTGATCTGGAATTACCAAGTGGTATAAGATGGGCCAACTGCGATCTTGGCCATTACGAGTTTGTTTATGCATGGGGGGCTAAATATTACCAGTGGGAGTCAACATCACCAATTGATGCTGCCAATCAGATTCTTGGAGGAAAATGGAGAATGCCGACCAAAGCTGATGTTGATGAACTTATAGCCAATTGTGACTTATCAAAAGTGGAATATGTAAAACATACAAATTACTATAATGGCGAAGCAAGGGAGGTTAACGCCCCTGTGGGTTTTGTGATTGGTGCCAACGGAAAAGAGATTCTATTCAACCTTAATCATTCATACTGGTGTGGAACACCTGGCGGTGATGACAATCCTTATTCTTTTAAGTTTAATGCTAACGTTAATGCCAGCACCGGACGCTATATACCGGATACAGGAAGGATTGAGGTACAGGGTGATAACAAAACCGGCTCGAATTGCATTCGTCCTGTCTGGGATCCCAATATACAGGATTAAAAACTAATATCATATTATGATTTCAGCCAAATCAGGCTTGCATACCATCTTAGAGAGTGTCATGTTGTTGGCACTCTCTTTGGTTTTGTTGCTAAGTGTAAGTCCATTTACGGGGAATCTATTTGACGGTCAGATAACCATGAAATGGATTGGTATGGGCATCTCTATCTGTGCGACAGTCTTAATATCCCAGATACTATTTTGTATACACGATGATGAAAAGATAGATTTGATTAGCCCCAAGGTCATTTATGTTCCATTTTTTATCATAGGTTTGGTTGTGGCAACACATTCTCTGCTACAGATAATCGGTATTGTGCCCGTACAATCCAATAATGGATTCCGTATCATGGCGGGATTTGACAACCCGGCAGGGGTGGCATCGGCTCTGGTAGTATCATTGCCTTTTATCCTTGCTTTATTGGACATGGACTTCACGGATTCCGCAGTCAGTATATGCTTTATCAGGAAGAATATCTGGAACAATGCACCAGCAAAATGCTGCCGATGCTTGCCGATAATACCACACATCCTCTTAACGAGTATGCGCTGGTGGCTGTCAACTTTGGGTTGTTGGGTATGTCTGTCTTGTTGACAGGAATCATATTAACCTTAAGGCATTACATCAAGAATCCTGATGCTGAGTCTTTTGTTGGAATAACGGTCTTGGCAGGAATAGGTGTGCTATCATTGTTTTCATATCCGTTCCGCTATCCATTATTGAGGAGAAAAAAGTGATTAGGGACTATAATAGTTTGTGCTGCTATTGCTGACTACGCTTTTGTACATCCTGGAATATCAAAGGAGAAGTTTAGCCATGTGCTGCATGAACTTATGGCTGATAATCCTTTTATAAGAGTACACCGACTATACAAGGATACGTCAAGTTATCACTTCAGTACGCAGTATTATAAAACTAATATATGGATGAGCATCAGGTTTTACTTGCAAACGGCAGTAAGAGAAATGATTGGTTTTGTGAAGCTGGTGAAGAATAAGATTACAGGTAGTTGCTAAGCTTAAACAAGACACAATAAGGATATTTTTTATTATCTATGAGAAATTCTATGAGATTCTCAATGAATCCGTGGGATTTCTATATTTTTTATTATTTTTGCCAGAGAAATGTACCATTACTTAATTATGAATAACCAGACTGATGGGAAACAAAACTACTGCAACATATGATGAAGTCAAGCAGTTCTTGGATCAGCTGAAAGTCTGGTTGGAGTTTTTGAACGGCTACATTGTATATGAAAAGAAAGACAAGAATGAACAATTCATGGTTGATATGGATTGGGATAAGGCCGATAAAAAGAAGGAATGGATACTAAAACTTGAACCGGAGGATTATTATGAAGGGCCGGATCCAAATGAAAAGCCTGGTGCTAACCCGGTCTGGAAGTTTGGGAAAAGGATAGAAGGGAAGTTGTGCTATATATAGATTTATTTGTTGCCAAAGCCTAATGTGTATTGCATATCATTTCACCTGGCTGAATATGATATGTACTTGCCGTTAAAGGGCATAACCGAAAAGAAATGAAACAGATTGTTGACAAACCGAGTCCACTTACAGGGGGAAAATTGGAACTGTGTACTGAATCGTCATCGGTAAAGTATCGAGGTGAGATTATTCCTTTTGAAAAGCGCTATTATCATTGCGTTGACAGCGGTGCGGAATTTACGGATGAGGAACTGGATAATGCTAATCTTAAACAAATCTATGACACTTATCGCCGTAGGCATTCTATTCCACTGGCAGAAGAATTGAAACAGATGAGAGAACGCTACGGTATTCCATCGGTCGCAATGTCTGTGATATTGGGCTTAGGTGAGAACCAATTCGGGTTGTATGAAGAGGGAGTAGTTCCAACGCTTTCTGTAGGTAATCTGCTTGCCCTGGCTATGGAACCAGCAAACCTGAAGGAGATGCTTAAAGCTGCAAGGTTTGCATTTACAGACAAGCAGTATGACAAGTACTATCGTGCCATTGAGATGTCATTGCATCCTGCTTTATATGAGATAATCGATATTAGGGTGCGGGATTATGAGGCGTTTTTTCCTTCATTCCCGGCACGTGTACTATTAGGTGGCGGCTTTAAGAAACCTACCACAAAGAAGAATCTTTATAACGAATATATTTATGCCAATGAGTGACGATAATATTAAGATACGCTTGGCGTTTGTGGGTAATCCGGTTATTAATACTACCGCTCCCGCAAGGATTGAAGGTGATGTGTCATCTTTAAAGATTCGCTATGATGACCAGGTAATACTGGACAGAGATAATTCACAGATTAAGGTTATTGTTACAATGACATATCTGCTGGACAATACGACATTGTTTTCTGGCAGTCTGACAATAGCATTTGATGTCGTAGATTTAAAGTCATACATCACTGCGCAGGATGGAGAGGATAAGTTCCGTATTGAAAGTAATTTCCTGCCTATGCTTAACAGCATAGCGTTTAGTACTGCTCGTGGTTATTTTGCACGAGAGCTGGCTGATACCGCTCTCGCTCCATATCCTTTTCCTATCATTGCATCAGATAGTATTGAAAAGAGGACTTCATATCAATTGATTTAGAAAGTGCTAGCGGATGCCTTTGTCGCACCATTAACACTATAAAAGGATTAAATGTGGCTCACACCTTAGTCGTGTGGGCCACTACTTTTTTTATCTTTAATTTAACTCACTCCTCTCAGATAGTCTTTATGATTGATTCCACAGCAGCCTGAAGACCCCCCGGGTTCTTTCCGCCGGCGGTGGCGTAGTGGGGCTGGCCGCCGCCTCCGCCCTGGATGAGCTTGGCTGCTTCGCGTACCATCTGGCCTGCGTTGAAGCGTGATGTCAGGTCATCACTTACGCTTACGGTCAGCATGGGCTTGCCATTCTCCTCACTTCCTATGATAACCAGAGTGCCGGCTGGCTTCTCGGCGCGGATGCCGAACACCAGGTCCTTGACCACTGCGGCGGGAGCGGGTATGACAGCGCTGATAACCATTATGCCGTTGATATTGCGTGCCTGCCCAATGAGTTTGTCCTTAAGCTGGACAGTCTTCTCTTTCATGAACTCCTCTATCTGTTTTTTGAGGGCTGCGTTTTCATCTATTGCTTTCTTTACAGCTGTCTCTATTGATGAGCCGGGCAGTATGTTCTTGAGTGCGGTGATGGTATCCTGGAGTCCGTAAATCATCTCCTCAACAGCCTGACCTGTCACGGCCTCGATGCGGCGTACTCCTGCTGCGATTGAACTCTCGGATATGATCTTGAACAGTCCGATGCGTCCGGTTGATGTGGCGTGGACACCACCGCAGAACTCTATGGACTGGCCGAACTGGACAACGCGGACCTTGTCGCCATACTTCTCACCAAAGAGAGCTATGGCACCAAGTTTTTTGGCCTCCTCAATTGGCAGGTCGCGGTGCTCCTGCAGGGGCAGGTCTTCACGTATCTTCTCATTAACAAGACGCTCTACCTGACGCAGTTCTTCATCGGTCACTTTCTGGAAATGTGAGAAGTCAAACCTAAGGCCGTCAGGGCTTACCAGTGAACCTTTCTGCTCAACGTGTGTACCCAGAACCTCACGCAGAGCCTCATCAAGCAGGTGGGTTGCGGTGTGGTTGGCCTCACAGGCATGACGCTTGTCGGTATCCACGCAAGCCATCATGGGAGCCTCGGGATGCTCGGGGAGTTTCTTTGTTATGTGGATGGGCAGACCGTTCTCCTTCTTGGTGTCAAGTATCTCTATAGTCTCGAATTCGCTTACTATGACTCCCTTGTCACCTACCTGACCGCCCATCTCGGCATAGAACGGGGTCTTGTCAAGTACAATCTGGTAGATTACGCCGCTCTTTTGCTTGACCTCGCGGTAGCGCAGGATAGAGGTCTCATATTCTGTAAAGTCATAGCCTACAAACTCAGTCTCACCCTCCTTGAGTACTACCCAGTCACCGTTTTCAACGGCGGCAGCGTTGCGGGCGCGGGCCTTCTGCTTGGCCATCTCGGCATTGAACTCCTCTATGTTTACGGTCATGCCGTTCTCACGCAGAATAAGCTCTGTAAGGTCAAGCGGGAATCCGTAAGTATCGTAAAGCGTAAAAGCGTTCACACCGCTGATAACGGTTGTACCGGCAGTCTTGGCATCGGCCATAACCTTGTCAAGCAGTTTGATGCCGGTATCAAGGGTACGCAGGAATGATTCTTCCTCTTCAATGATGACCTTCTCTATGAGTGTCTTCTGAGCACCGAGTTCGGGATAAGCATCACCCATGTTGTCAATCAGTACAGGCAGAAGTTTGTAAAGGAATGCCTCCTTCTGGCCCAGGAACGTGTAGGCGTAACGTACTGCACGGCGCAATATGCGGCGAATCACGTAACCGGCCTTGGCGTTTGAAGGCAGCTGGCCGTCGGTGATGCTGAATGCGATGGTGCGGATATGGTCAGCCACCACGCGCATGGCTATGTCAACCTTCTCATCCTGACCGTACTGCTTGCCTGTAAGGGCGCCGATCTGTTTGATGATGGGCTGGAATACATCGGTGTCATAGTTGGACTGCTTGCCCTGCAGGGTGCGTACCAGACGCTCAAATCCCATTCCGGTATCAATTACCTTGGCGGGCAGGGGCTCGAGTGAGTGGTCGGCCTTGCGGTTGTACTGCATGAACACAAGGTTCCATATCTCTATTACCTGGGGGTGGTCCTTGTTTACCAGTTCACGGCCGGGTACCTTGGCCTTCTCCTCATCGGAGCGTGAATCCATATGGATCTCACTGCATGGGCCGCAGGGACCGGTATCGCCCATCTCCCAGAAATTGTCATGCTTGTTTCCGTTCAGGATATGATCCTTGGGCAGGAACTGCTCCCAAATGGCGGCAGCCTCGTTGTCACGCTCCAGACCTTCCTCATTGCTGCCTTCAAAGACAGTGGCGTACAGGTTCTTGGGGTCAAGTTTGAGAACATCGACCAGATACTCCCATGCCCAGCTTATGGCCTCTTTCTTAAAGTAGTCACCGAATGACCAGTTGCCCAGCATCTCAAACATGGTGTGGTGATAGGTGTCGTGACCTACCTCCTCCAGGTCATTGTGCTTGCCGCTTACGCGCAGGCACTTCTGCGAGTCTGCCACACGGCGGCTCTTGGGGGCGCGGTTGCCCAGAATGATGTCCTTGAACTGGTTCATTCCGGCGTTGGTGAACATAAGAGTGGGGTCATCCTTTACCACCATGGGTGCGGAAGGTACTATCAGGTGCTCTTTGCTCTCAAAGAAACTCTTGAAAGATTCACGTATCTCCTTAGCTGTCATCATATCTTAAACAATTGTGTTTCAATTTGAGGTGCAAATTTACGGCTTTTTTTACTATTTTTGCGTGTTCTATCAAGATTATGAGGAAGATTTACTATCAGTATGATCCCAACCGCAGGGTCTATCGCAGGGTATTCCCCACCTTGGGTCAGAGGCTGCTCTCCTGGCTGTGGCGTTTTCTGCTTTCAGTCCTGTTGGGCGGAGTATTCTTTATCATATACTGGTTTGTAATCAATACTCCTCAGGTAGATGAACTTCTTGTGGAGAACAGCCGTTTGCAGTCACAATACCGTATGCTTTCACGTAAGGTCGATGACGCCCTGCTTGTGCTTCATGACATAGAGGAGCGTGATGACAACCTGTACCGTGTGCTTCTGGAGGCAGACCCTGTTCCTGAGACTACACGTCAGGCCGGTTTTAACGGAACAAACAGGTATGCCGAGCTTACAGATATGTCAAGTGCCGACCTTGTAGTCAATACAGCGCAGAAAGTGGATATGCTGAGCAAGAAGCTTTACATGCAGACCCGGTCGTTCAATGAGGTGTTGGAACTGTCACGTGAGCAGGAGAACAAACTGGCCTGTCTGCCGGCCATACAGCCGGTCTCCAACAAGGACCTTAAACGTACGGCTTCAGGTTACGGATACCGCAATGACCCGATATATCATGTGCGCCGTTTCCATCACGGTATGGATTTTACCTGTGATACAGGCACTCCGGTCTACGCTACGGGTAACGGCAAGGTGGTGTATGCCAAGTGGAAGACGGGGTATGGTAATCTGGTTGAGATAGACCATGGATACGGTTACAAGACGCGCTATGCACATTTGAGCAAGATACTGGTAAAAGAGGGGCAGCAGGTGGTACGCAGTGAGGAGATTGGTCAGGCCGGTTCCACAGGCAAGAGTACCGGTCCCCATGTACATTATGAGGTCTGGATAGGCAACAAGGACGTAAACCCCATCAACTACTATTTCATGGACCTGGATGCCGATCAGTATGAGGAGATGATAAACCTGGCCGAGAATCACGGTAAAGTATTTGACTAAGAAAACAATTTACGGACTATGGCACTTAATCCCAACAAGGTATTAAAGAAGTATTACTCCATCAAGGAGGTGTCTGAAATGCTTGAAATCCCTGAGAGCACTTTACGGTATTGGGAGAAGGAGTTCAAGGAGATATCGCCCAAGAAGAATGCCAAAGGCATACGGCATTATACGGCCGCTGATATTGAGCAGATAAAACTTGTGAATCATCTTGTCAAGGAGAAGTCCCTGACCATAAAGGGTGCCAAGACCCGTATGAAAGACAATCCTCAGACCGCCACCGGTACTCATGAGGTCGTGGAGCGCCTAAAGGCTGTAAGAGAAGAGCTTAAGGCTATCCTTGCAGAGCTGGAGGCTACTCCTCCTTGCGGACAACCGTTGTGATGTTCTTTATCTTCTTAAGTTCTTTCTGAATCTTGTCCACATCCTTGAGGTTGTGAACCATCACGCTTATGGTACCCTCAAACAGACCCTCCTTGGATTCAATCACCAGCTTGTTCATGTTCACGTTCATCTTCTTTGAGATGATCTCTGTGATCTTACCCAGGGTTCCAATGCTGTCAAGGCCTTTCATGTAGATAGTGACCGGGAACAGACTGTTCTCAATCTGCCACTCAACGGTCAGGATGCGGTTGCCGTTGGCTGATTTGAGTTTGTTGGCCACCTCACATTTGCGCTTGTGGATGGTTATGTGGCCGTTCTCATCGACAAATCCAAGCACAGAGTCACCCGGAACAGGATTGCAGCAACTGGCAAAAGTGTATTTGTGCATGTCAAGATCGTTGATTATAAGCGTGTTCTTGACATCAACGCTTGGCGTGTCCGCACCACCGGGTTTCTTGTCTTTTGGTGATGAGAACGATGACCAGAACCTCTTGTACCAGCTGTCATTTTCACCTTTTATGATATTGCGTTCGGCATCGCCCAGAATGATCTTTTTCTGTCCAAGTGCAATCATGAGCTCTTCGCGGCTGTTCATGCCGTGAAGACGGCAGATGCGCTCCATCTTGACAGAGTCAACCTCCAGATCCTCTTTCTCAAGGAACTCGTGGAATATGGCCTCGCCGAATTTCTGGTTGGCGCGCTCCTCTTTGCGGAGCATCTGTTTTATCTTGCCGCGGGCCTTGGCCGTGGTGGCAAAATCAAGCCATTCGGGACTTACCTTCTGGCTTTTTGACGTGAGAATCTCAACCTGGTCACCGCTCTTGAGCTCATAGTTTATGGCCTCCAGCTTATGGTTTACCTTGGCACCTATACAATTTGTGCCCAGATAGGTATGAACGGTGAATGCAAAGTCCAGGACGGTACTGCCCTGAGGCATGGTGCGCAGTTCACCTTTAGGAGTGAAAATGAATATCTCGGATGAGTACAGATTCAGCTTGATGGTGTCAAGAAAATCCATTGAGTCAGGCTGCGGATCCTCAAGTATCTCCTTGATGGTCTCAAGCCAGTGAGTCAGTTCAGTCTCATCCTCCTCATAGCTGGAACCTTCCTTGTATTTCCAGTGTGCGGCTATTCCCTGCTCGGCTATGTCGTTCATGCGGCGGCTGCGTATCTGGACCTCTACCCACTGTCCGCTCTTGCTCATTAGCGTTACGTGCAGGGCCTGGTATCCGTTGGCTTTGGGGTGTGTCACCCAGTCTCGTAGCCGGTCGGGGTGTGACTTGTAGATCTTGGTGAGCGCCAGATAGATGTTGAAACATTCGTTCTGCTCCTGCTCGGGTGAAGTGGGGTCAAATACAATCCTGACGGCAAGGATGTCATAAACCTCCTCAAAGGTCAGGTTGTTCTTGTTCATCTTCTTCCAGATGGAGTAGGGTGACTTGATGCGGCCGAACATATTGTATTTTATGCCCAACTCATCCAGTTTCTCCACTATGGGCGATGTAAAGTCCTCATAGATGTTGTTGAGTTCCTCGCGTGAGAATGAGAGCTTCTCCTGGATATCGCGGTACTCATTAGGATGTTCATACTTGAAACTCAGGTCCTCCAGTTCGGACTTTATCTTGTTTAGTCCCAGACGGTAGGCCAGGGGTGCATAGATATAGAGAGTCTCACCTGCAATCTTGTACTGCTTGCGGGGTTGCATACTCTCCAGGGTGCGCATGTTATGCAGACGGTCGGCAATCTTGATCAGGATGACGCGGATATCGTCATTCATGGTCAGAAGCAGTTTCTTGAAGTTCTCGGCCTGGGCCGATGCCTTGTCACCGAAAATGCCGCCCGCAATCTTGGTCAGTCCGTCAACAATCTGCGCTATCTTGGGGCCGAATACGTTCTTTATGTCATCAGTGGTATAATCCGTGTCCTCAACCACATCGTGGAGCAGGGCGGAGCAGATTGATGTTGATCCGAGCCCGATTTCAGAGCATACAATCTGAGCCACGGCAAGGGGATGCATGATATAGGGCTCGCCGGAATGGCGGCGCACACCCTTGTGGGCCTGACGCGCAAACTGGAAAGCCTTGGTTATTATCTCCACCTTCTTGCGGTGCTTGGTCTGGAGATAAGAGTCAATAAGATGCTGGAAGGCCTCATCTATGAGTCTCTCTTCATCGGGCGAAAAAAGATTATCTTCACTCATCTTGCTGCACTTTAGTTTACCTGTTATATATCCTCAAGGTCTTGCCGGCCCTGATATTGTCACTCTTAAGATTGTTCCAGTTCTTTATGTTCTTGACCGTGGTGTGATACTTGATGGCTATGCCTCCAAGGGTCTCACCGGGCTGTATCTTATGGGTAACATAGGTGATGCGGTTCTTCATGTCATCATCTATGTAGGCCAGTTTGGATTTGGGAAAGAACTTTTCCTTGTCATACTCATACAGTGAGTCTCCTGCCTCCACCAGCGGACGGATATACTGTTGCGGCAGTGTGAGTATGCAGGTGCGGTATGCTCCGGGTATCACCTCGGTCAGATACTGCGGGTTCAGTGCGTTGAATTCATCCTTGCTGATACCGCTGTAATGTATGATCTGCCCTATATGCAGGTTGCGGTTTACATGCAGGGTGTCTGTCTGTGCGGGAACTGATGATTCCATTGGGCATATGCCATGCTCCTTGTAATAGCTCATGGCGTAATTGACCGCGATGAATGCCGGCAGATAGCCGCGGGTCTCATGGGGCAGGTAAGGGTAGAGGTCCCAGAAATCACGTTTGCCACCCGAACGGGTTATGGCCTTTGTAATGTTGCCGGGACCGCAGTTGTAGGCCGATATGGCCAGAGACCAGTCACCGAACATCTCATACAGGTCACGAAGGTGATGTGCTGCGGCATCGGACTCCTTTATTATGTCATAGCGGTCATCGACCAGGCTGTTCACATAGAGACCGTACTTGCGTCCGGTGCTGTAAATGAACTGCCACATTCCGGCGGCTCCGGCACGTGAATATGCCTTGGGCTTTAGGGCGGACTCAACTATGGGCAGATACTTGAGTTCTATGGGCACGTTGTATTTCATGAGCGCCTCAACAAAAATGTCCTCATAGATGGGCAACATGCCTAACGCAAATGAGATGACTTTGCGGTTACGGCCCATATAGGCGTCTATAGAGTTGCGCGTCACGTAGTTGTACGGCATATCAACGACAGTGGGGAGAGCGCTTAGACGCTGTGCGTAGACCGTGTCGCTGAATTTGGGGTTTACAGAACCCTCAAGACAGTCTTCATCATATGATATGTACTGTTTGGCAAACCACATATCCATAAGGCTGTCAACATCAAAACTCATGCTCTCCGGGAACTCCATGCTCAGCGAGTCCGTACAGACAGCGGTGGAGTCCATAAAGACCGCAGTGCTGTCAGTGTAAGCCTCCTGTGCCTGTAATCCCTGTGCCGATGCCAGAGCCAATAATGCTAATGCCAAAAATCCCTTACCCTTTTTCATCTAGAAATTAAACGCTAAAGAGAATCCCGCGGTAGGGGTTCCCATATGGTCCATCATAAAGTTCGGCTCAACCCTGAGGCTAAGGTCGGTTGATATGTCAAAGTGTGAGAGCTCGGCATCCACATATGCGTCAATGGCCGCAACTATATACATTCCGGCAAAAGCAAAGATACTCAGGTCACGGTAACGGCGGTACTTGTTCTTGCGCTGCTTGAACACATCCTTAAGCCAGTCTTCCATACTGGTGTCTATCTCATAGTGCGGTGGCAGGAAATCCTCATAACTCTTGGTGTTGGGGTCATCATCCATGATATCCACGTATGCGTTCTGATAATCCTTGTATGTGGATTGGTTCCAGGTGAGAGCGTAGATACATCCCACGTAGCCTCCGTAGACTATAGGCAGTTTCCAGAGCTTGCGGTTGTATATCTGGCCGCCTCCCGGAAACAGCAGCGAGAACCATACTGCAAGCCGGGGTTCAGGTTCCCATTCCGTAGAGTTCCTCTCTATTTCCGCTATCCTGTCAAGTTCCTGGTCTTTCCATCTGTAGCGCTTGTGAGTCTGCTCAGGGGCCTCTGCAAAGTCTTGCATCATAAGGTCAGAATCATTCATCTCCTCAAAACGCAGGTTCCTGACAAAATCAAGTTCCTGCCGCCAGGCTGCAGTGTCATTAAGGGTGCGGTAAATGCTGTCCATGCGTGCGCTCCTGACAGAGTCTTCCCTTATCTGTCTGGTTGCGCCGGTCTGTGACCATGCCTGATAGGTACAGGTGGCCAGAACTGCAAGCATGGTTAGCAGCACTTTTCTTATAGAACCGCTCCGGATGGTCATTTCTTGAGTCTGTCAAACAGTTGCATTATTCGTGCCAGGTCATCTTCATTCCTGAATGATATGCTAATGCTGCCTTTTCCGCCGGCATTTGTCTTGAGTTTGACCGGTGCGTTCAGGACCTTTGACAGCTGTCTGGCGATAGGTGACAGGGTCTTGCCCGATTCCTTCTTGTCTGCAGCCTGGCTGCCGGCATTCATCTGGCGGGCTTTCAACTCTACCATACGTACAGAATAGCCGTATCTGGTAAGTTCATGGAACAGTTGCAGTTGTTTCATGGGGTCATCTATAGCCAGCAGTGCGCGGGCGTGCCCCATGTCTATCTGCTTGTTCTTGAGTGCCACCTGGATTTCGGCAGGCAGCTTGAGCAGACGTATGTAGTTGGCTATAGTTGCTCGTTTCTTGCCTATGAGTGCGCTGAGCTGTTCCTGGGTCATTTTATAGACCTCAAGCAGGTTCTGGCATGCCAGCGCAACTTCCATGGAGTTAAGGTCCTCACGCTGTATGTTCTCTATGAGGGCCATTGCCATGACGTTCTCGTCATCGGCCGTGCGTATATAGGCGGGTATGCTTTCAAGTCCGGCCATGGATGCGGCGCGGAAACGGCGTTCACCTGCAATGATCTGATAGTCACCCTCCTTTATCTTGCGCAGGGTAATGGGCTGTATGATTCCTATCTCGCGTATGGAGTCAGAGAGTTCCTGCAGGCTCTCGGGATCAAAGTCACGGCGGGGCTGGTCAGGGTTGGCGTGTATCTGGTCTATGGGAACCTCATTGATGGATGAAGACCCCTGAGTCTTTACAAATTCAGTCGATATCAGGGCATCAAGGCCGCGGCCCAGTGCCGATTTCTTGGTAGGTGTCATTTCTGTTCGTTCTTTTTCAGTATTTCCTGTGCAAGTGCAAGGTAGTTGCGTGCTCCCTTGGAGTCTGCGTCATAAAGTATTGCGGGCAGACCATAGCTGGGGGCCTCGCTCAACTTGACGTTACGTGATATTATGGTCTCAAAGACAAGCTCCTGGAAATGCTTCTTTATCTCATCATATATCTGGTTGCTCAGACGCAGACGGGAGTCATACATGGTGAGCAGGAATCCCTCTATGTCCAGTGAGGGATTGAGCTTGGTCTTGATGATACGTATGGTATTGAGCAGCTTGCTTATGCCCTCAAGGGCAAAATACTCGCACTGAACGGGAATGATGATTGAGTCTGCCGCAGTGAGTGAGTTTACCGTAATCAGACCCAGTGAAGGAGAGCAGTCAATCAGTATAAAGTCATAGTCATTCCTGATTTTATCCAACATCTTCTTCATCACGGTCTCACGGCTATCCATGTTCATGAGTTCCAGTTCGGCTCCCACCAGGTCAATATGTGACGGCATCACATAGAGCCCGTCAATGCAGGCCTGGCGTATGGCGTCCTTGGGGTCATTGCCGTTGACCAGACATTCGTAAACGGTACAGTTGAGAGACTGGATGTCAATGCCCAGGCCCGATGATGCGTTTGCCTGAGGGTCTGCATCAACTACAAGGACTTTCTTTTCAAGAGTGGCGAGTGATGCGGCCAGGTTGATAGTGGTGGTGGTCTTGCCTACGCCACCCTTCTGATTGGCCAATGCTATGATTTTTCCCATACGTTACAGTTTTAGGGTGTGAAGTTACTGCAAAAAATCGGTATATGGGAAAAATATACTATTTTTGACATCTCTAAAACAGCAGAATGAGATACTACTTTGTGGCCGGTGAGGCATCGGGCGATCTTCATGCCTCAAATCTGATCAGGGCGATTGCGCGCAGGGACAGCTCGGCGCAGTTCCGCTGTTTTGGAGGTGACATGATGAAGGAGGCGGGTGGAACACTGGTCAAGCACTATCGTGAGCTGGCCTACATGGGGTTTTGGCCCGTTGTAACACACCTGGGAACCATACTTGGGGGCGCAAAGCTCTGTTTCAGGGATATAATGGAGTGGAAACCGGATGCTGTGATACTGGTTGACTACCCGGGCTTTAATCTCTCTATTGCAAAAAAAGTACACAAACAGGGTATTCCGGTCTATTACTATATCTCACCAAAAATATGGGCATGGAAGAGCTGGCGGATAAAGAACATACGCCGTGACGTTGATGAGCTGTTCTCAATTCTGCCGTTTGAGGTGGAGTATTTCAGACGTCACAGTTACAATATACGGTATGTGGGCAATCCCACTGTCGATGAGATAGAGGCATACAGGTCTGACAGCAGCCGTAAACCGGTTCTTGAGGATGACGGAAGGCGTGTAGTAGCCCTGCTTGCAGGAAGCCGTCGGCAGGAGATAAGCCGCAACCTGCCGGTTATGCTTGAGTCGATAAAGGATATTGACAATATCCGTCCGGTGCTGGCCTGTGCTCCCGGTATTGAAAGTGAGTTTTATGACAGCCTTACAGGTGGCATAGAGATTGAAAAGATTTACGGAAACACCTTTGGCGTGCTTGAATCAGCATACGCCGCGCTTGTGACATCAGGTACCGCCACCCTTGAGACCGCATTGTTTGATGTTCCGCAGGTGGTTTGTTACAGGGTACCGGCCGGTTGGGCGGCCTCACTCTTTAAGAAAATGTTCATCAAGGTGCGTTTTGTATCACTTGTCAATCTGATCTCATTCTCTGAGGTGGTTCCTGAATTGTTGGGCAGTGACATGAATGCCGTAAACGTGCATGATCACCTTGTCCCGTTGCTCTCAGATACTACCGAGCGCCGGATGCAACTGGACGGCTACATCCAGATGAAAGGCATACTGGGCCCGGCTGGAGCTCCTGACCGTGCCGCAGAAAAGATAATAGAGCTGTTAAAAGTAAAAACCTATCAGGCTTAGATAGACTACAGTGGCCGGAATTGCCAGCAATGCGCTGTCAAAACGGTCCAGCATACCGCCGTGTCCGGGCAGGATCTTACCGGAATCCTTTATTCCCATCTCACGTTTCATGAGTGACTCTATAAGGTCACCCCAAGTGCCGAACAGCACTACCACAAGCGCCATGCCAATCCATACCCAGACAGGCATGAAACTGTACCAGTCAGGCAGGAAATGATGGAGCAGGAAAGCTGCCAGCATGGTAAAGACAGCACCGCCTATGCTGCCCTCCCATGTTTTCTTGGGTGATATTCTCTCAAACAGCTTGTGCTTGCCTATGGTGCAGCCGGTGCAGTATGCACCCACGTCATTGCACCAGAGGAACACGAACAGGGTAAGCGGAATGACAGGACTGTAGCCTGTTGTGGGACCCTGTACATCAAAAGCCAGCAGTGATGTCAAGGCAAACGGCAAAGCTATATATATGACAGGGAACAGCGTATGAACCCAGTCATTTATGGGGCTTGGCTTCTTGAAATAGAGTTCACGTACCATAATCACAATCAGAGTGAATATAAAAGGCAGGAACAGAATTGCGCTGCTCTGAATCACTGACAGCCCTACTATGGCCGCATAGAATGTGAAAGCGGCTACGGTTGCCCAGAGACGGCTTGCGTCAGACTCCTTGAACTTGTTGGCCAGTCCGGTGTATTCAATCGTGGTCAGAATGGTGCACACTGCGAACAGCCCAATAAACCATGGTGCTCCCTTAAGGATGCAGAACAGCATTATGAAAGCGAACACTATGGCGGTAACAGTCCTTACAATAAAATTGGATTTCATCTTGAAATACCTTTTATGGTTCAACGTGGTCGTGGTTTTCTATTACGGGAGCGGTATCGGGAGCGGGTTTATCCTCTTCAAGAATCTCCTCGCTGCGCGATGCCCACGGGCGCTTGCCGAATATGCGCTCCACATCCTCGGCCATGATTACCTCACGCTCTATGAGCAGTTGAGCCAGCTGATGATGCCCCTCCTCATGTTCCAGCAGCAGTTTCTTGCCGCGTTCATACTGCTCGGCGATGAGTTTCTTTACCTCGGCGTCAATAAGTTCGGCGGTCTTGTCAGAGTAGGGCTTCTGGAAAGCATACTCATCGGTACTGCTGTAGTAGCACAGGTTGGCCAGTTTGTCACTCATGCCGGCGTATGCAATCATGCCGTAAGCCTGCTTGGTTACACGCTCCAGGTCATTCATGGCGCCTGTGGAGATATGGCCTGTGAACAGTTCCTCGGCGGCGCGTCCGCCCAGAGTGGCGCACATCTCATCCAGCATCTGCTCCTTTGTGGTAATCTGACGCTCCTCGGGCAGATACCATGCGGCTCCCAATGCACGTCCGCGGGGTACGATGGTGACCTTTATAAGCGGGTTTGCATATTCAAGGAACCATGAAAGCGTGGCGTGACCTGCCTCATGCAGGGCAATGGTACGTTTCTCATCGGCAGTGAGTACCTTGGTCTTCTTTTCCAGTCCGCCCACAATGCGGTCAACGGCCGCCAGGAAGTCCTCTTTTTCAACCTTCTTCTTGTTGTGACGGGCTGCAATCAGGGCTGCCTCATTGCATACATTGGCAATATCGGCACCCGAGAATCCGGGAGTCTGGCGGGCCAGCAGGTCCACATCGACATCCTTGCTCAGCTTGATGTTGCGCAGGTGAACCCCGAATACGGCCTTGCGCTCGTTCAGGTCAGGCAGGTCCAGATGAATCTGACGGTCAAAACGTCCTGCACGCAGAAGAGCCTTGTCCAGTATATCCACACGGTTGGTGGCTGCCAGTATGATTACACCGCTGTTGGTGCCGAATCCGTCCATCTCAGTGAGCAGCTGGTTAAGTGTGTTTTCACGCTCATCATTGCCGCCCATGGCGGGATTCTTGCCGCGGGCGCGGCCCACAGCGTCAATCTCATCTATGAATATTATGCAGGGCGCTTTCTCCTTGGCCTGACGGAACAGGTCACGTACGCGTGAAGCACCTACACCCACAAACATCTCTACAAAATCAGAACCTGACAGAGAGAAGAAAGGCACATCGGCCTCACCGGCCACAGCCTTGGCCAGCAGGGTCTTACCGGTTCCCGGAGGGCCTACCAGCAGGGCTCCCTTGGGTATCTTGCCACCCAGGTCAGTATATTTCTTGGGGTTCTTGAGGAACTCCACTATCTCCTCAACCTCAGTCTTGGCCTCGGCCTGTCCGGCCACGTCCTTGAAAGTTACGCGGTCAGCCTTGCCCTTCTCATAGACGCGGGCCTTTGACTTGCCTACGCTGAACACTCCGCCGCCACCTCCGGCACCGCCATTCATACGTCTGGTTATCAGTATCCAGAACACTATAATGAGCACGAACGGGAACACACCGATAAAAATGTCAGTAAACGTGTGCGAACGCTTGCGGTACTCTACGTTGCCGGTGAATATGCCTGACTCACATGCTTCATCAATAAACTCCTGCAGGTTGTCCAGTGAGCCTACGCCAACGGTGAGCATGGGTTTGGTCAAAGGCTGCGCCATAGCCCGGTCACCGAATACGTATTTGGCCGAATCAGGTTTGATATACATCTCCATGGAGTTTACGTTGGCGTAAATGACCAGGTCACTCACATACCCTTTCTTCATATACTCCTTGAATTCCGTATATGTGGCCTCTCCGCTCAGATCGGAACCGTCATCCTTAAAGAGCAGGTATCCGAATCCTATGAAAAGTATGATGTAGATCCAGGATTGAATCCTGAAACCGTTGTTCTGTTTGTTGTTTTTATTGTCTGCCATATTGGTTGCTGGTAATGTCAGTTCAGGTTATGCCAAGGTGTCATGCCAAGTCAGGAATCTCCTCAGTCACGGCATCGGCCCAAAGGTGCTCCAGGTCATAGAACTTGCGCAGTTCAGGTATGAAAATATGTACCATCACGTCACCGTAATCCATCGCTATCCAATGTGCGTAGCGTGCTCCCTCCACAAAGTCAGGCTTGCGGCCCTCCTTGATGCGTACAGTCTCGCGAATGGAGTCCTCAATTGCCAGCGTCTGGTTAGGCGTGCCTCCCTGGCATATCACGAAATAACGGCACACGGTATCCTCAATGCCTGTAAGGTCAACTACGGTAATACCCTCTCCTTTGCGCTCCTGAATTCCTTCAATGATGCTCTCTATTATGCTTTCTCTCTTTTTCTTTTTCGCCATTCAGGTGATTTTGTATTTGTTCTTAAAATGCAAAAATAAGAAATCCCTCAGAATGATTTGACATTTTGATGACGTTTATTTTCAAAGGTTGTTAGCACAAAAAATATGCCAAAAAATTTGTGTTCCATAAAAAAGCAGTATATTTGCACCGCTTTTGAGCATTGTACTGGGCTATGGTGTAATGGTAACACTGCAGATTCTGGTCCTGCCTTTCCTGGTTCGAGTCCGGGTAGCCCAGCAAGAAGAGAGACGCAAACGCGTCTCTTTTTTTTGTTGGGCTACCCGGACTCGAACCAGGAAAGGAGGACGGAGCTGAGGCTCCGCCCTCTTTCCTTTTTTTAGTTTGCTCTGCAAACGCGCTCCATTTCATTCCGCTTGGCGGCCCTCCGGGACCGCGGTCTCGCTCCAAGCATTCGCTCGCACCGATACGTACGCACGTGCGTAACATTTTTTTTGTAGGTTTCCAGTTTTTTGTAGGTTTCCAGTTGCAGGAATGGAGCCGTAGGATAGGGGTTGACGGAGCATTTGCGGAGGGCGTATAGCGGAAGGCCCCGGAAGATCCCGTTAAGAACGGCGCATGTTTGAGGAACGTTGGGCCCCGTAGGGGACCATGAGGACGAGTTCGACGTTTAGGGTCTGGAGGGGCCTGGAGTAGCCCGGAGGAATCTGCTCCGTCAACCCCTATCCTACGGCGTAATGCTCTTTCAAAGTGAGCCGACCCTAACCTTTCTTGGAATAGTATAGCTCTAACAGCTTGTGGGCAGCGGCGAAAGAGGTTTGCTGACCTCCAAGAACCTGGGTCTCGAACTCGGATAGGCGGGCGGAGATTTCGGGGTCGTTGTAGAAGCCGTTCTTGAGGGATTCGTTGATGGACTCATACATCCAATACTTGGCCTGCTCGTTGCGGCGGTACTGGAAGTAGCCGTTCTTCTTTACAAAGTCTATATACTCCCATACCATATCCCATACCTCTTTTATACGGTACTCATAGAATCCGGAGTAGGTAAGAACCTTGGGCGTCCAGCCACTCTCCGATGGCGGGAACAGGTGCAGTGCGTTGCGGAACGAGTTGGCTGCAAGCTCAGCCTTGGGGGCGTTGTCTCCATCGGCCTTGTTTATGATGATGCCATCAGCCATCTCCATGATGCCGCGCTTTATGCCTTGCAGTTCATCGCCGGTGCCGGCCAGCTGTATGAGCAGGAAGAAATCCACCATTGAGTGGACCGCAGTCTCACTCTGGCCCACGCCTACGGTCTCCACGAATATCTTGTCAAAACCGGCAGCCTCACACAGCACAATGGTCTCACGGGTCTTGCGGGCTACGCCGCCCAGTGAACCGGCCGATGGGCTGGGGCGGATAAACGCCTTGGGATGCACTGCCAGACGCTCCATGCGGGTCTTGTCACCCAGAATGCTGCCTTTGGTGCGCTCGGAACTGGGGTCTATGGCCAGTACCGCCAGTTTGCCGCCGTCTTTGAGTACATGCAGGCCGAAAGCATCGATGCTGGTACTCTTGCCGGCACCCGGAACACCGCTTATGCCTATGCGTACGGAGTTGCCTGCGTATGGGAGGCATTTCTCTATCACCTCCTGAGCTATGGCCTGATGCTCCGGCTTAAGGCTCTCCACAAGTGTAACAGCCTGGCTGAGCACAGTCACGTTACCCTTGACTATGCCATCCACATAATCCTGCACTGACAGGGTGGGGCGGTATATCTTGCGGCCCTTAAGGTAGGGGTTCACTGACCCCGGGCTGATTACTCCGCTGTTCACGGCCAGTCCTTTGTACTCTTCACTGTTCTCGGGATGTTCCATTGCGGTGTATTATTTTAAGTGCAATCCAGGCTATGAATCCGCAGAGCAGATAGATCATGGTCTGGCAGAAATGCAGCACGAATGACATTATCTGGGCCTCATTGGTCTTGGCTCCGTAAATGCCCAGCATCTTTACTATTGCCAGGTTCCAGGGGCCGGCCCCGTTGGGAGTGGGTACCAGTACCGCCACGCTGCTGGCTGCAAAACAGGCCAATCCGCCTATCGGGCCGACGGTTGCGGTAGACGGCAGGCAATAGAATGCCAGATAGAGCTCAAGGTAGTAGCATATCCAGATTCCAATAGAGTATGCCAGGAACAGCGGCAGGCGCTTTATCTGCTTGAGTGACAGGAATCCCTCCCAGAATCCCTGGATAAAACTCTTTACCTTGTCCCACAGGCGGAACTTTACGCAAGCCCACCAGCAGACGGCAATAAACAGTATGATTCCTATAGTCCAGAACCAGAATTTGGGGTTATGCAAAAGCGGTATGCTCTCTGCCACGGGTGCAGCCAGATCAGCATCGGTGGGTGTAAGAAGCAGTTGGAACTCATTCCAGGAGACCAATATGCCTGCCACCACGATCAGTCCCAGCAGCACTGCATCGACCACACGCTCAGCCACCAGTGTGCCCAGACCCTTGCTGAAAGGAACCTTGGCGTTCTGTTCAAGCATCCCGCATCGGCAGATCTCACCCACACGGGGAATGATGATATTGGCGGCATAACCGGTGAATACGGTCAGTACGGTATCTTTCTTGGGCACGTCGTAACCTATGGGTTCAAGCAGCAGGTTCCAGCGCAAGCCGCGGAACAGAGGTCCCAGAGCGCTGAATGAGAGCGCAGCCGCAAGCCATCCCCATTTGATGCTTGCCAGATCTGTCCGGAACTGGCTGAAATCATAGTCGCGGTAGGTATAATAGAGCACCACTGCCGATATGAGCAGCGGAATGGCTATCTTAAGTGTGGTTGAAGTTATCTTTTTCATTACAAAGTGTACACCCTATGGATGATTTTGCCTACCTTTGCCGTACGAATGCGGCGGGAGGTCTGCATTCAATGTGCGAAGATACAACTATTTTCGCTTATTTGTTAACCAAACATATTCTATATGGACGACGTTGATGCGGACAGTAAGACCCAAAAAGGCACTAGGCCAACATTTCCTGAGGGATATGGATATCGCTCAGCGTATAGCCGGCACTGTTGATGCACGCGCCGACCTCCCGATTCTTGAAATAGGACCCGGTACAGGGGTTCTTACACAATTCCTAAGTCAGAAAAAACGTGAACTCAAGGTGGTTGAGATAGACACCGAGTCTGTTGCATACCTGCATGAGAACTACCCTGAACTTAACGTTATTGAGGGCGATTTCCTCAAGATGGACCTGAATGAGGTCTTTAACGGCCGTCAGTTCGTACTGACAGGAAACTATCCTTACAATATATCCAGCCAGATATTCTTCAGTATGCTGGACAACATGGAGCTCATACCATGCTGTACCGGAATGCTTCAGCGTGAGGTTGCACAACGCATATGCTCCGGTCCGGGAAACAAGGACTACGGCATACTGAGCGTTTTCATACAGGCATGGTATGACACCGAATATCTTTTTACCGTAAATGAAAACGTCTTTGACCCGCCTCCAAAGGTCAAGAGTGGCGTGATACGCCTACAGCGTAACAGCCGTCGCCAGCTGGGGTGCAACGAGGCTCTATTCCGTAAAATCGTGAAATGTACGTTCGGGATGCGCCGAAAGATGTTGCGAAACTCATTGAGACAGGTCTACGAGAAAGACTCCCCTCTACCGGCGGACTGTCCGTATCTGGACAAACGTCCCGAACAGTTGTCAGTTGAGGATTTCATCCGTCTGACAAACATGGTTGAAGGCAGGGATGCCTGACCATTGGGACACCTTAGAGAACAATAAACCGTATCTTAGGACCGGCCAGACTTCAATGGCCAAAATATTCAGAGAACAATGGAGAAGGAATTTCTGGATAACATACTTGAAGTGATAGAGAACCAGGATGCCGAAAAGCTGAAAGCCATCCTGGAGGATATGCACCCCGCCGATATTGCCGAGCTGTGTGATGAGCTTGACGTTGACGAGGCCCGCCTGGTGTACAGGCAGCTGGACAACGAGACCGCTGCCGATGTGCTGGTTGAGATGGATGAGGACAACCGTAAGCGACTCCTTGATGAACTCCCGTCAGAACTCATTGCCAGCAAGTTCATCGACAACATGGACACCGACGATGCTGTTGATATCATTCAGGACCTGGATGAAGAAAAGCAGGAGGAGGTGTTGGCCCATATAGGCGATATAGAGCAGGCCAGCGATATCGTTGACCTGATGCAGTATGATGAGGATACCGCCGGTGGTCTTATGGGCACCGAGATGGTGGTGGTGAATGAGAACATGTCCATGCCGGAGTGTCTGCAGGAGATGCGCAAGCAGGCCGAGGACCTGGATGAGATATACAACGTCTATGTAGTAGATGATGACGGCCGCCTTAAGGGCGTGTTCCCGCTCAAGAAGATGATTACCAACCCGTCTGTATCAAAGGTAAAATACGTTATGGATGAGGACGTGATAAGCACTAAGGTTGACACACCAATTGATGATGTGGTGCAGATGATAGAGAAGTATAACCTGGTATCGGTTCCGGTAATTGACAGCATCGGCCGCCTGCAGGGACAGATTACTGTTGATGACGTGATCGATGAGTTGCGTGAACAACAGGAGCATGACTACCAGATGGCATCGGGTCTTACCAGTGACGTAGAGACCGATGACAGCGTGTTCCGTCAGATGTGGGCGCGAATTCCCTGGCTGCTGATAGGTATGCTGGGAGGTATTCTCAACTCCATGCTGCTGGGTAAGTTTGAGCCTACGTTGCAATGTTATGTGGGTTTGCTGCTGTTCATCCCGCTTATAGGCGGTACGGGCGGCAACGTGGGCACCCAGTCATCGGCTATTGTCGTACAGGGTCTTGCCAACGGTTCGCTCAACACGTCAAATATCTGGAAACAGGTGTTCAAGGAGAGTGCTGTGGCTCTGCTCAACGCCATCGTGCTGTCACTGATAGTCTTGGGATATAACATATACCAGTTCGGTTTTTCTGAAACCGTTACTTACGCCGTTCCCGTAAGCCTCTTTGCGCTGGTGCTTATAGGAACCCTGTGGGGTACTCTGCTGCCGCTTATATTTGAGAAAATCCACATTGACCCTGCAATAGCCACCGGCCCCTTTGTCCAGATAACCAATGACCTGTTGGGTATGGGAATCTACATGCTTGTGATCACGCTGATTATTTAGCCCCTTTCAGAAAAGTGTCTAGAAATTAGGTGTTTTGCGGATAATTGTTTTTATTTGCATCTTTTGCTGAGATATTAACAATGTAAATCATTCCCGTTATGGAAGAGGAAGAGAAGAAAGATATGATTCAGGAGGTGAAGCAGGAAGAGCAGACTCCCGTTAAGGTAGAGGCAGATGTTCAGGAGGAAAAGGATCTTGAGCAGGAGAGTGTTGTGGATGAGGCCGTTCAGGAAGAAACAGTACCAGAAACCGCCCTTACAAGAGAGAGTATAATAGCACGCCTGCAGGAGATGGTAGGCGATATCAATATAGCTAAGCGTCCCGAGTTGGAGAGTCTCAAGCAGGCTTTCTACAAGTTGCACAGAGCAGCCCAAGAGGAGCAGATTGCCGCATTTGTAGCAGGCGGAGGCACAGCCGAGGAGTTCAAGCCCGAGCCCGATCCGCTAGAGGAGCAGTACCGCAAGCTGATGAATATCATCAAGGAGAAGAAAGCCGCCGCACAGGAGGCTCTTGAGATTGTCCAGAAAGAGAACTACAAGAAGAAACTGGCTCTGCTTGACCAGTTCAAGGCTCTTATAGAGAAGGCCAATACTGAGGGTGCATCATACAATGAGTTCAAGGCCCTGCTCCAGGAGTGGAAAGAGATAAAAGAAGTTCCGGCCGATAAGGCCAATGAACTCTGGAAAGCCTACCAGCAGTACGCCGAGCAGTTCTATGACATACAGAAGCTGAACAACGAGTTCCGCGAGTATGACTTCAAGAAGAACATGGAGGCCAAGATTGCCATCTGTGAGGAGGCCGAAAAACTTGCAGAGGATCCTGACATAGTAGGTGCTTTCCGCAAGCTCCAGAAACTGCATCAGGACTACCGTGAGACAGGTCCCGTATCAAAGGAGTCAAGAGAGGAGATATGGACCAGGTTCAAGGCTGCATCGACCGTAATCAACAAGCGTCATCAGCAGCATTTTGAGCTGCTCAAGGAAAAGGAGAAAGAGAATCTGGACCAGAAGACCGTGATATGCGAACTTCTGGAAGGCATAGAGTTTGACAAACTTACCACATTCCAGAGCTGGAATGACAAGACTCAGGAGGTGCTTGCACTCCAGAAAAAGTGGAAAGATATAGGTTTTGCCCCAGCCAAGCAGAACCAGAAGATATTTGAGCGTTTCCGCGCCGCATGCGATGCATTCTTCAGTCGCAAGGGAGAATTCTTTAAGCAGGCCAAGACTGATATGACGGCCAACCTTGAAAAGAAAACCGCCCTGTGTGAGCAGGCTGAGGCCCTCAAGGAGAGCACAGACTGGAAGGAGACCGCCGATAAGATGGCAGAGCTCCAGAAACAGTGGCGTGAGATTGGCCCCATTCAGAAAAAGTACACCAACTCAATCTGGAAGCGCTTTATTGGTGCATGTGACTATTTCTACGAGCAGCGTGACAAGAACACCTCATCAAAGAAACGTGAGGAGAACACCAACCTTGCAGCCAAGAAGGAAATTTTGGCCAAGCTCAAGGAGTTTGATGCCGATAACCTGAGCGATGATGATATCCAGGCCATCCAGCAACTGGTTGATGAGTGGAACGGCATAGGATTTGTACCCTTCAAGGTGAAAGACAAGATTGCCGCCCAGTTCAAGGCTGCCATGGAGCCCTTTGCAAACATGGTAAGCACTCGCCGCGGCCGTCCGGCCCAGCGTGGAGTTGCCGCCCGTGAGGCAGGCTCACCGCGTGAAAAGCTGCAGCGCCAGTATGAGCAGAAAAAGAGCGAGCTCCAGACATATGAGAATAACCTGGGATTCATGAACGCCTCCAGCAAAGCCGGTAGCGGATTTGTCGATGCCATCAAGTCCAAGATTGAGACTCTCAAGCAGGAGGCTGACGACCTGCTTGCCCAGATAAGATCCCTCGACGCAGAAGAATAACATAATAGGGTCGGACTCGTACAGGGATGAGGTGCTTAAATGTTCATTCAGAACCAAGTGGACATTGCGATAAGCATTTTTAAGAATCGAAATTCAATAATTCAGTAAACAAATAAAGATGAGAAGGATTTGGTTATTATCAATGGTTTTGCTTTCTATCCTTTCTTGTGGTAAGGAGGCAACGGTAGATAATAATCGTTATGATAAGCTCTACTGCGAATTCATGTCCATAGATGCATATGAGACAGAGATTGGACTAACTGAGACATACAATCAGTTAGGGACAACGGGCTATATTATGGGCCTTCAACTTAAGGGTAATAGTGACGGTTTTTTTAAGAAGCATAGAATGAGTGATGAAGAGAATGCACAGAAAGAAAAGGACCTTGCCGATACACTCTCTCATTACAGATTCAGATATGAGGTAGGGATGGACACATATCTTAAAGTTGTATATGGTGGCATTTCCGGTTCCGCAAGAGTATATGCAGATGTTGAAGTCGATGGCCGTCCGGCTGGAGAGGATATATCAGACTTATTTGAGATTGCAATGAGGGGAATTATGGTCAGATATCCGGAAATGAGTCTCATAGTAAACGAGTACATAAAACAGTACGAGCATCTTAAGGAACCTTATATAACAATGGGTTTCCAGGATTTCTTTACCCAAGGGACCGTACCGTTTAGTGTTGATTATGATACCTATCTTTACACTAAAACCTATCTTTACACTAAAGAGGGTTACTCATATCTCTGGGACGATTCCATTACCATCCACATTGAAATACCTGTAACGGGCATAGACTCAAACGGTGAGGAAAAAACCGTGTTGCTGACAGGCGTCATTTGACACAAAGGGGTCGCCCCCTTTGTGTGTCATGCGAAGTCTACCAGAATACGGAAGACTTTGCCAGGATCCTCCACCCATTTCTGCATTGCGCCGATGGCGTCGTCCGGTTTGACGACTGCAGATATGAGTTCGTCCTTGGGGCAGTTGCCGCGCTGGAGGTAGCGGATTACGGCCTCAAAGTCGGATGGCATGGCGTTGCGGGAGCCGTGGATGTTTATTTCCTTTTTTACGAAGAGGCTGGTGTGGAAGGTTACGTCATTCTTTGAATAGCCGATGCAGACTACCCGGCCGGAGAATGCAACCTCGTCAATGGCTGCCTGATATGTGGGCACACTGCCGACGGCTTCAATTACCACGGTTGGACCCAATCCATCGGTCAAACCGATGATTTCCGTATGCAGATCCTGCTCTTTTGAGTTGATTGTGTGGGTTGCTCCCAGACGGCGGGCCAGAGCCAGTTTGTCATTGTCCAGATCAACCGCAATGACGGTAGCTCCGCGCAGTGATGCACGTACTATTGCTCCTACACCTATCATTCCGCAACCAAATACCAGCACCACGTCAGAATCTGTAACCTGCGCTCGTGATACGGCATGGAATCCTACGCTCATGGGCTCAATCAAGGCGCAATCACGCGGTGAAATGGCTTGTGCCGGTATTATTTTCTGCCATGGCAGTACCATATAGTCACGCATGGCGCCGTCACGCTGCACGCCCAGAGTCTCGTTGAATTCGCAGGCGTTGCTGTGGCCGGAACGGCAGGCAGCGCAGTGTCCGCAATTGGTATAGGGATTTACGGTTACGGTCATGCCTGGAGTAAGGAAAGCCGGAACATCTGTGCCTGTGCTTTCTATCACGGCACCTATTTCGTGACCGGGAATGACAGCCTCCTTGGCCATCAGGTTACGGCCCAGAAATGTATTAAGGTCCGATCCGCAGAATCCTACATATTTAATCTTAAGCAGCACCTGACCAGCACCTGCTGTTGGCTTGGATGCCTGCTCCACAATCATCTCTCCCTGTGCGGGAATCCTAATCTGTCTCATATTATATGTTTTAACATCGCTCTGCGATGGCTAATAGCTGACCGCAACGCGGTCATTAATCAACGATTTTATGTCCTTTCCATCCGTACCAGGCGCAGACAGCAAAGCAAACCAGCGGAATGATGTATGCCAGGCTGGGGTTTGATGTGAGTGATACCTGAAACTTGGCGGTGAGCAGCGGCAGTATGGAGTTGCCCACAATAGCCATTACCAGGAACGCCGATCCGCTCTTGGTCTCACCCTTAAGGTCGGTAAGCGCCAGTGAGAACTGTGTGGGGTACATGATTGACATAAAGAATGATATGCCCATCATTGCGTATATGGCAGTCATGCCGCTTGAGAGGCAGATTACCGCGCACAGAACGACGTTGGCCAGTCCGTAAACCACCAGCATGTTCTTGGGCTGGTACTTGCCCATGAGCCATGCGCCTATCCATCGGCCAAGCAGGAATGCAAGCATGTAGAATCCGAACAGGGTTGTGGCCTTGTCATGAGTCAGGTTTGCGTACTTGACGCAATAGACTATAAAGAGGCTGTTCACTGCGGTCTGGCCGCCGTTATAGAAGAACTGGGCAATGACACCGTTGCGCAGATGACGGCGCTTGAGTACACTGAATGAAATCAGTTTGCCGCTGCTCTGTGTGTCATCATCCTCGGCCTGGATGCGTGGCAGTTTGGTGAATCCCATCACTATGGCAATCAGTATCAGAACTATGCCGAATATGGTGTATGTGAGCTTGAAGTTATGGATCTCTGCATCAGGCAGAGTGTTGGTGGCGGCGTCATCTATCAGGATGAGTTTGCTCAGGAACATGGCGGCTATGAAAGCTCCAAGACCATTGAATGCCTGCGCCAGGTTGAGCCGGCGCGGAGCGGTGGCGGGATCACCAAGTTCAGTTACGTAAGGGTTGGCTGCGGTCTCAAGGAAACACATACCAATGGCTACAATGAAGAATGCACAAAGGTACAATGGGAAACTGTGCAATGATGTCACGGGCAGGAACAGCAGTCCGCCTACGGCAGAGATGAGTAGTCCCAGTACAATGCCTGCCTTGTAGCTGAAACGCTTCATGAACATGGCAATAGGTATGGGGAACAGGAAATATGCAAACCAGTATGATGTCTCCACAAACTCGGCGCGTGCCTGATTAATGTTAAAGAGTGACATCATCTTGTTGACTACGGGCGAAAGCAGGTTGTTGCTGATGGCCCAGAGGAAAAACAGGCTGAATACCATTGCCAATGCAACGGTGTTCTTGGGTGATTTAGGGTTATTGCTCATTCTGACATGTTTTTTATGTAAGGTAAATCTATTTCTGTATTAATATCGTAGAATCGGGCCGCGTTAAGACCCAGGAACAATGCCTTGGATTCATCGGTCAAATGGGTGGTTTTGAGTATGAAATCATAAGACATGCGGTAGGTTATGGCGGTAATGGTGCGCGGGTAATCAGATCCCCACATCAGCTTGTCCATACCAACCTCATCGGCAGCCTCACGGATGGCCCGGACCGCTCCGTTGAACGGGTAGAATTCATCGTTGAAAAGCCAGGTTATGCCTCCTGATTCTATCATCACGTTCTTGTGGCTGGCCAGGCGTATCTGCTCCATCCAGCCGGGTACGGTGACCATTCCAAAGTGACCCACTGCAATCTTTAGGTTGGGGCACTCCTGTATGACCTCTTCCATCTCAGGTACCTGCACGGCTCCGTCCTCAAGGGTTATGGAAAGGAACACTCCTTTCTGCTCCATGAGGCGGAACATCTGCATCATCTCCGGGCAGGTAAGACTTACGCGTCCCTGTGGAGTCTGCAGGCGGTGTCCGGGAATGGCAATGCCCTTGAATCCTTGCGCTATCAGACTGCGGACCTCTTCCTGATATCCGGGTTTACGGTAATCGGCCATACCGCATACAATGAAGCGGTCAGGGTAGCGTTTCTGGACATCGGCCAGATAATTATTCTGGATTCCATCGATGAATTCCTGTACCACGACGGCGGCTGTCACCTGGGCATAATCCATGTTGGATAGGAATATTTCTGCCGTGTTGCGGCCGTCTATGATAAACGGTGGTATCATCTGGCGTACCTCGCCCATAAACAGGGAGCGGCCGTTCTCAAGCGTGCGTATGGGATAGCCGTTTACTACGGTGTCCTGACGCAGCCAAAGGTGGGAGTGGGCGTCTATTATTTTCATGAGTTGCACCAGGTTACTCTCTGCTGGCTGCCTATGATTTCACGTACCTCAAATACAAGGTCCCAGTCAAGCGGCTCCTGCACGGCCTCAATGTTCTTGAGCACGTTGGCCGGGTTGGCAGAGCTGAACAGGTTGGTGGCTATTCGCGGATTGCTGTATGAGTACTGCACGGCCAGCTTCTCTATGGATGTGCCGCGGGCCTTGCAGTGCTGTGCTGCCTTGGCGCAGACCTCTACCAGAGGTTTGGGTGCGGGATGCCAGTCAGGTACACCGCGCTCCGATAGCAGACCCATGGCAAGCGGTGAGGCGTTGATGACGCCTATGCCTTTCTGCTCAAAGTAGCCTAAGTAGTCATTCAGCTTGTCATCATTAAGGCAGAAATGGCAGAAGTTGAGTATGCTCTCTACGGTTCCTGCGGGAGCGTGGTCAACCACCCACTTAAGGTTTTCAAGCTGGAGGTCTGTTATACCCACGTGGCTTACTACACCTTTATCACGCAGTTCCACAAGTGCGGGCAGGGTCTCATCAACCACCTTCTGCAAGCCGCCGGGCAGTGCTGCCTGGAACTCTATGTCATGTACGTTGATAAGGTCTATATGGTCTATGTTGAGGCGTTCCATGCTCTCATAGACACTTTCCGTGGCACGCTTGGCGCTGTAGTCCCAGGTGTTCACTCCGTCCTTTCCGTAACGGCCTACCTTGGTTGACAGGTAGTATTTGCTGCGCGGTATATCCTTAAGTGCCTTGCCCAGCACGGTCTCTGCCTTGTAATGGCCGTAATAGGGTGATACGTCTATAAAGTTCAGTCCGTTGTCAACGGCTGTAAATACAGCCTCGATGGCTTTCTTCTCATTTATCTCATGGAATACTCCACCCAGTGATGATGCTCCGAATGCCAGTCTGGCCACTTTCATTCCGGTCTTGCCAATCTCATTGTACTTTAAACTCATAATCTGTAACTGGTTATAGGTTAGTAATTCTCAATTCTCAATTCTCAATTTTCATTTTTAAGTATATAGTCTCGGCACTCCTCCATAAGCCACTTTGGCGTTGAAGTTGCACCGCATATCCCTACAGACTCCGCTCCATCCAGTTTCCTGAAGTCTATGTCATCTTTTCCCTCTATCATATAGGATCTGGGGTTCACGTTAAGGCACTCGTTGAACAGCACCTTGCCGTTTGAGCTTTTGCGCCCTGACACGAACAGTATCACGTCATGCCGGCTGGCAAATTCACGTATGTTCTCGCGGCGGTGTGACACCTGTCCGCAAACGGTGTTGTTATGGACAAACCGGCGGCCTACGCGTACACGCTCCGTAATCTTATCTATCAGCTGGTTATAGCTGGATGCTGATTTTGTGGTCTGGGAGTAGAGGAATATGTCCTTATTAAAGTCTATGCGGTCTATCTCATCGGCCGATTCAATGATGGTTGCCGTTCCCTCTGTCTGGCCTACAAGCCCCAGGACCTCGGCATGTCCTTTCTGACCGAATATGATGATCTGCTGTGTGGCAGGGTCAAGTTCCTGATACTGGCGGTGTATGCGCTGCTGCAGCTTAAGCACCACAGGGCAGGTGGCGTCAATCAGGGTTATTCCGTTTTCATGTGCGGTCTGGTAGGTTGAGGGCGGTTCGCCGTGGGCACGCAGGAGCACTTTTGCACCCTGCAGGGAACTGAACTGCTCATGGTTTATGGTCTTGAGCCCCAAACCCTGCAGCCGCTCGCATTCTATGCCGTTGTGTACAATATCGCCCAGACAGAACAACTCATTGTCCTTGCGCAGTTCCTCCTCGGCCTTGCCTATGGCTGAAAGCACTCCAAAGCAGAATCCTGAGTCGTTGTCTATCTCTACCGTCATGGCCTGTTATTTTGCGGCTTCAAGATAATGTTCCATAAGCCATTCGTCCTGCTGCTGGAAAGTCATGTCGCTGTTGTCAAGCACAATGGCGTCATCGGCCTTTCTCAATGGCGATACAGCACGGTGTGAATCTATGTAGTCACGCTCCCTTACATTCTTGAGCACGTCTTCATATACCGGGTTTTCTCCCTTAAGCGTAAGCTCGTCAAAACGGCGGCGGGCACGTATCTCATCGCTGGCCGTTACGAAAATCTTTAGTTCAGCGTTGGGGAATACGGTGGTACCTATGTCACGACCGTCCATAATCACAGCCCCCTTGCTGCCCATGGCTCTCTGCTGCTCAACCATGGCTTCACGTACAAACGGTATGGCCGATATGGGACTGACCTTGCCCGATACCTCCATGCCGCGTATTTCACGCTCCACGTTCTCTCCGTTTAGCATGGTGTATTGCTTGCCCTGATCGTCATGACCGAAAGATATCTCTATCCCGGGCAGTTCCCGGCGCAGTGATTCCTCATCAATGACATCACCGTTTATGAAACCGCGCCGCAGTGCATAAAGCGTCACTGTACGGTACATGGCTCCGGTGTCAATGTAGGTGTAGCCAATCTTCTTGGCAAGGGTCTTGGCCATGGTGCTCTTGCCGCAGGACGAATGCCCGTCCATAGCTATGATGATCTTTTTCATATGTTGAATGCAAAATTGCAGATTAATGATGATTCTGACACCTGGTATTTGCCGTAAGAGAGGTCAAACATGATCTTTCCTATCCGTATTCCGGTGCCGATGGTAAAACCTGTGAATCCTTTGTTGCCTTTCTCTGAGAGCTCGGCCCGGTTGCGCAGGTTGCACCCCATGGCCACGTAGAAACGTTCAGTCAGGTTGAAGTCTGCTCCAAGAGAGAGGTGACGCTTGAGTATCTCGCCGAATCCGGTGTCATCATCCTCCTGAAAATAGAACTGGCCGGCATCCCAGCGGGTAAGGTTGTCTAAGGAGACAGTGAATCTTAACGGGGCATGTTCAGGTTTCCATGTTATGCCTGCGCAAAGGTCAAACGGCAGTTTCTGGAATGTGTTCTCAAAAGCCTTGATCTGACCGCCCAGATTTGTGGCCGCAAGGCCTGCTGTAAGGCCGTTGCCGTTATCGTATATCAGCCCCAGGTCAACACCTATTGCCACAGAGCTCATGGAGCCGTAGCGGGATGTTATGAAGTTGCCGGTCACGCCGCCGCTAAGATAATCAGTAAGCATGTATGCCCACGATGCTCCCACTGCTATGTCCTTGGCGGTGAACGTTCCGGTAACAGTTCCGTCAGGGGTTGTCTGGTCCATCCTGCCGTAGTTTACATATCTTGCGTTGAATGCGTAACGGGAGCGTTCGTCAAAACTGTCGCAGAACTGGGCTCCTGCTATGGTGGTGCCTGAGAACCAGGTCATGGCGTTCAGTCCAAGCATGCGGCTGCCCACGGCAGACAGTACGGCCGGGTTTGATATGAACAGTACGGGGTCCTGGTCAAATACAGACACCACATGGCCGCCCAGTGATGAACTGTGGGCGGAGACAGGCAGCTTGAGAAACTGGAATGAACTCTCAAGACTCTGTGCCTGTATGGTGCTTGCTCCAAACAGCAGTGAAGCTAACGCTATTGTCAGGAGGTTTCTTTTCATCGGGGAACAAATGTACAAAAAATACATTGTATTAATAACGTTTTTAAAAGCCAAACAGGTACACTTGCCGCCAAAGAAAAAAAATTTGAAAATTTTCTGAGATTGGAGACGTATTTGCAGAACGCCTGCGTTTATATGGCAGAAACGAGGAAGACGAGAGAGCCTTGTAAGTATTAAAAATACACAAAAAAGGCCTTTTGTTATTTGGGATGACAAAAATATTGGTATTTTTGCCGCAAGTTAATAAAAGTGCCTAAAAACTAAACTATTAATAATTATGGAAATCAAGAAGTCTGAACGCGCTGATCTTGAGAGAGGTAAAAGTACCTCACTCCTGATAGGATTTGTGATGGCGCTTGCCGTTATGTTCGTGGCGCTCGAGTGGACCCAGAGAGAAGTTGAGGACAACTCGGAGATCTATTCTGCAAGAGACGTTTCTCTCAATGAGGAGATGGTTCCTATCACATTGCCTGAAAAGAAGACCGTCCCCCCACCACCTGCAGCCGTTACCAAGGCCGATATCATTGAGATAGTAGAGGATGATGCTGATATAGAAGAGGATATCATGGCTTCTACCGAGGATAACGTGGAATGGGTAGACCTTGACGAGATTGACTACGTTGAGGTTGAGCCGGAGCCCGAAGAGGAGGAGATATTCATGGTTGTAGAGGACCAGCCGGAATTCCCCGGTGGTACCGCCGCACTTCTGGAATATCTGCGTAAGAACATCAAGTATCCGGCTATCTGCCGTGAGAACAATATCCAGGGTCGTGTGCTTGTAACGTTCATTGTCAACAAGGACGGCGCCATAGTAGAGCCGGAGGTTGTAAAGAGCGTTAACCCGTCACTTGATAAGGAGGCTCTCCGAGTCATTGCCGGAATGCCTAAATGGAAACCGGGTTCACAGCGTGGCAAACCCGTACGCGTAAAATATACGGTACCTGTAAACTTCCGTCTTAACTGATTTTACGGTAAGCGTTTAAATTGCGAAGAGGCTGCTTTTGGCCTCTTCGCTTTTTTTATTCGTTTTATCATGTGTAATAATGAAAAACTTCTTATTTTTGCACGTAATGAAATCAGCAAGCCAAATACAGGAACTGTTTGAGGAGTATCTCAGGTCACTGGATTACTCTCATGAGCCGGATGAACTTTATGCCCCCATCCGTTATGTCCTTTCATTGGGCGGCAAGCGCATACGTCCCACATTCCTTATCATGGCATATAACATGTATGCCGATGATATTGAGAGCGTTTTCACTACCGCCGCCGGAATGGAGATATTCCATAATTTCACCCTTCTGCATGATGACCTGATGGATAAGGCCGATATGCGCCGCGGCAAGGCTACGGTCCATAAGAAATGGAATGAGAATGCAGCCATACTGTCAGGTGACGGAATGCTGGTGCTGGCTTACCGCTATCTTGCACTTACCAAAGGACCGGGTTTTGAAAAGATTCTGGATCTGGCCAATGAAACCTTTACCGGCATAATGGAGGGGCAGCAGTATGATATGGAGTTTGAGACCCGTGATGACGTTACTGAACAGGAGTACATAGAGATGATACGTCTCAAGACATCGGTTCTGATTGCGGCATGTGCGCAGATGGGTGCAATGGCGGGTGGCGCATCGGAGTCAGACTCAAGGCTGTTATATGATTTTGGTGAGAAGATAGGCCTTGCATTCCAGCTCCAGGATGACCTGCTGGATGTATATGGCGATGCGGCCGTATTCGGCAAGAAGATAGGAGGTGACATACTCTGCAACAAGAAAACCTACCTTTATATCAATGCATACCGTCTGGCCGACAGCCGGCAACGCCGGGAACTTGACCGCTGGGCTGTGTATGGCGGAAATGATCCGGATTCAAAGATTGCCGGAGTGCGGGCCATATATGATGCGGTGGGCGTAAAGGCGCTCTCCGAGAAACTGATTGGCTCATATTTTGATGAGGCTATGGGCCTTCTTGATAACGTAAGTCTGCCTGCCGGCAGAAAGAGCCTGCTAAGGGAGTATGCCGGCAGTCTTTTGAATAGAGTCCTATAATTACAGCTATGCCTTACAGAAGATTACCCAACACTGATAAAGCCAGGATCCGTTCACTGGAGACCGCGATTGCCAAGATGCGGAACAATGACTATTATGCTCCGGTCCTGCCGCCCGAACTGCTTTCAAAAGCAGAGAAGAAACTGGTCCAGTTCAGGGATGCGGTTGACCGCTATGTCAAATCACTTGAGACACAGGTCAATTACTCCAAGTCTGAACCCTATCAGACCAGACTCAAGAATGCCAGGATGTATGTGTCACATTTCCTTACGGTATTCAACATGTGCGTCAAACGCGGTGAGATGAAGGCTGCCGACAGGGATTTCTATTCAATACCCCAGGATTCGGGAGAGTTGCCCGATATGTCAAGTGACATTGCGGTAATACGCTGCTGTGAGAATACCATAAACGGTGAAAAGACCAGGACAGCCAAGGGCGGGATCCCCATTTTCAATCCCACCATAGCAAAGGTTACTGTCCATTATGAACTGTTTAAGGAGCTCTATGACAAACAGTGTGAACTGCGTCAACTTACCGATGAAGCCTTGCTGGTGGTATCTCTTATGAGACCTCAGGTTGATGAGGTGATACTGGATGTATGGAACTCTATAGAGAACTATTTCTCAGACCTTAGCGGCGAAAAGAGACTTAAGAAGTGCCGTGAATACGGACTGATATACTATTACCGTACAGGTGAGAAGACTGATTGACACTCATTGTCACGTTTATGACGAGGCTTTCCGTGAGGATCTGCCTGCGGTCATTGACAGAGCCTGTAAAGCGGGGCTGGAGTATCTGCTCCTGCCCAACATAAATCCCGATACTCTGGATGAAATGCTCCGCGTATGCGATACGTGGCCTGATTTGTGCCGTCCCATGATAGGATTGCATCCCGAGGACCTGGCGCAGGATTACCTGCCCCAACTTGACGGACTTAAGGCTGTGCTGGATAAGGACCGGATGGAGGGCGGCGCCCACAGATATATAGGAATAGGTGAGACAGGTCTTGACCTCTATTGGGACAAATCACGACTGGATGACCAGATAGCATCATTCCGGACCCAGATTGAGTGGGCTTTGGAGTATGACCTTCCTATTGTGATCCATTCCAGAGATTCTTTCAGCCAACTGTATGATGTACTTTCGGATTACAGGGAGAGTGGCTTGAGAGGCATTTTCCACTGTTTTTCCGGCAGTAATGAAGAGGCTAAGGCCCTTATGGAGTTTAGCGGATTCATGTTTGGCATAGGTGGTGTACTTACCTATAAGAAATCAACATTGTCCCAAGTGCTGCCGCTTATCCCTATGGACAGGGTGGTGCTGGAGACAGATTGCCCGTACCTTACTCCTGTACCGTTCCGCGGCAAACGCAACGAACCGTCATACATAGTCCATACCGCACAGATGATGGCGCAGGCATATGGCATAGATTATGATGAGGTGGCTCGGATTACATCGGATAACGCACGCAGACTTTTTTGTCTCTGACTGCACGGTACAATATCCGTCCTGATAATCCGTTTATTAATTGCCTGTCCATAAAACAGGCCGCTGATGATGAGAAAAATCAAGGAGTTTAAACGCATAAGGACTGTACTTATAGTAGTAGCCATAATAATAGCGGTGTCATCGCTGTTTGTTTCACAGTCTCTGGTCAAGGACCTGTCGCGTGAGGAGCATTCCAAGATGGAGCTTTTTGCACAGGCGTACCAGTCACTCAGTGATGCCGATGAAAACACGGACCTGGGGCTTGTGCTTGCAGTGTTATCGGGCAACAAGACCATTCCGGTAATTGTGGTCGATGAGAACAACGAGGTTAAAAGCTATCTTAACATAGAGATAAGGAAGGCCGATACACTGACATACCTGAACGGCTATGTAGAGCGTATGCGCAGCCTGGGCAACTCCATAAAGATCTATTTTGACGAATCGGACACAGAGCACTACAATGAGGTGTGCTTTGATGAATCCCTGCTTCTGAACCGCCTTACCGTTTATCCTTACATACAGATGGGCGTTGTCCTGCTGTTTGTACTGATAGCCATATTCGCCCTGCTCAGTTTCAAGAAGACGGAGCAGAACCGTGTCTGGGTGGGACTGTCCAAGGAGACCGCACATCAGTTGGGAACCCCCATATCATCACTCATGGCCTGGACGGAACTGCTTAAGGACAAGTATGATGACGATCTGATAACTGAGATGGAGAAGGATGTGAACCGGCTCCAGATGGTGGCTGAGCGATTCTCAAAGATAGGTTCAATGCCCGAGCCGGTTACCGCCGATATGGTAGGTGTGCTTGATGGCGTGATAGATTATGTGGAACACCGCTCTCCCGCCACTGTCAAGTTTGTACGTGATTTCCCCAATCCTCCCGTAAACGCCCGTGTGAACGCATCACTGTTTGGCTGGGTCATTGAGAATATCTGCAAGAACGCCGTTGATGCCATGAGCGGAAAGGGCAGGCTTACAATCAAACTGACCGAGGATAAGAATCATGTGACCATTGACGTCACGGATACAGGTAAAGGTATTGCCAAGAATTCATGGCGCAGCATCTTTGATCCCGGCTATACAACCAAGGAGCGCGGTTGGGGTCTGGGACTGTCACTTGCCAAGCGAATAGTAACCGAATACCACAAAGGCAAAATCTACGTAGCTCACTCCGAACTGAACAAAGGCACCACCTTCCGCATCGAAATCCCCAAATAACCAAAAAATATCCTAATCATTTCAGTTTGAAAAAATAATATCGTATCTTTGTGCCCCGAAAAAATTGTCTGATGGGAAGACTGGATAAATATAACGTTGAACTGAAGGGGCTTACAGATGCCAATTCCACCTACAACTGGACAGTTGATCAGGAGTTCTTTGGTATTGTTGAAGGCCAGGAGGTTCAGCGCGGCAAGGTGAACGTGGACCTTAAGGTTACCAAGGCATCGGGCGTGTACCATCTCAATTTTTCAGTAAACGGGACTGTCATTGTGACTTGTGACCGCTGTCTTGACGACATGTCACTTGACATTGAGAATACAGGTGAGCTCAAGGTTAAGCTTGGTCCTGATTTTGCCGATGACGGTGACATAGTAGTGGTGCCCGAGGATAAGGGTATTGTAAACGTGGCATGGTACATCTATGAGTTCATAGCACTGGCCATACCCATTAAGCATGTCCATGCTCCCGGCAAGTGCAACAAGGGCATGATGGAGAAACTGGATGAGCATTCTGCAGAGGAGGGTGATGAAGGTGAGATTGAGGATACCGGAGCCAATGATCACCGCTGGGATGCACTGAACAGCTTGTTGGATTCAGATAACGAATAAATAACAATAATAAAACCAAAACAATATGGCACATCCTAAAAGAAGGCAGTCCAATACCAGAACTGCAAAAAGAAGGACTCACGATAAGGCAGTAGCACCTACACTGGCCATCTGCCCTAACTGCGGAGCATGGCACGTCTATCACACAGTATGCGGTGAGTGCGGTTATTACAGAGGCAAGTTGGCAGTAGTCAAGGAAGCAGCCGCTGAATAAACCAAAACCAGAGAACGCATCCTTACCGATGCGTTTTTTTTGACTCATACCGAAAACCAGTACAGATTATGCACAAGGCCGGATTCGTGAACATAGTGGGTAACCCCAACGTAGGCAAGTCAACGCTGATGAACCTGCTGGTGGGCGAGCATATATCCATTGCCACATTCAAGGCGCAGACTACGCGTCACAGGATAATGGGTATAGTCAATACCGAGGAGTCACAGATTGTGTTCTCCGATACCCCTGGCGTGCTCAAACCCAACTACAAGCTCCAGGAGTCAATGCTGGCTTTCTCCGAATCGGCCCTGGTTGACGCCGATGTGCTGCTCTACATGACTGATGTGGTAGAGAAGGCCGACAAGAACTCGGAGTTCCTGGAGAAGGTTGCCAAAATGAAGGTGCCGGTACTGGTAATCATCAACAAGATTGACCTTACCGATGAGGAGAATCTTATTAAACTGGTTGAGTCGTGGCATGAGAAACTGCCCAATGCCGAGATAATACCAATATCGGCAGCCACTGCATTCGGCGTAAAGACCGTACTTAAACGCGTAAATGAGCTTATCCCTGAATGCCCGCCCTATTTTGACAAGGACCAGCTGACCGATAAGCCGGCACGGTTCTTTGTGTCGGAGATAGTACGTGAAAAGATTCTGCTCCATTATGACAAGGAGATACCATACTCTGTAGAGGTGGCTGTGGAGCAGTTCCGTGAGAACCGCTCCAGGATAGTGATCAACGCCGTGATATATGTGGAGCGTGAGTCACAGAAAGGTATACTGATAGGACATGAAGGTCAGGCTCTGAAGCGTGTGGCCATAGAGGCCCGCAAGGATCTGGAGAAATTCTTTGGCAAGAAGATCTTTATGGAGCTGTTTGTTAAGGTTGATAAGGACTGGCGTAGTTCAGACCGTGAACTGAGGAATTTTGGATATTCACAGGATTGATATATTATGAGCAACCTTGTAGCGATAGTAGGCCGCCCCAACGTTGGCAAGTCAACGCTGTTCAACCGCCTTACCCAGACCCGTCAGGCCATTGTGGATGATGAGGCCGGAACCACCCGTGACCGTCAGTACGGCATGTGCGAGTGGGGCAACCGTGTATTCTCTGTGGTTGACACCGGCGGATGGGTGGTGAACTCTGATGATGTGTTTGAGGAGGAGATACGCAAACAGGTAAAGGTGGCTATTGATGAGGCGGACCTGATACTGTTCCTGGTGGATATAAAGAACGGTGTGACTGACCTTGATGATGAGGTGGCGGGAATTCTGCGCCGCTCCAAGACTCCGGTCATACTGGTTACAAACAAGATGGACACCTTTGACCTGCAGTATGCGGCAGCCGAGTTCTATCGTCTGGGCTTGGGTGATCCCGTGAGCATATCGGCGGCAAACGGCAGCGGAACGGGCGATCTGCTTGACTTGGTGGTAAGCAAACTGCCGGCCGAGGCCGATGCGCAGACTGAAGAGGATATACCCCGCTTTGCGGTTGTGGGCCGTCCTAACGTGGGAAAGAGTTCAATAGTGAATGCGTTCATAGGTGAGGACCGTAACATAGTGACTGATATTGCCGGTACCACCCGTGACTCTGTATACACCCGTTATACCAAGTTCGGATTTGACTTTTATCTGGTGGATACCGCCGGCATTCGCAAGAAGAGCAAGGTTGAGGAGGACCTGGAGTTCTACTCCGTGATGCGCTCCATCCGTGCCATTGAGAACAGCGATGTATGCGTTCTGATGCTTGATGCCACCCGCGGCATAGAGAGCCAGGACATGAACATAGTGTCGCTGATTGTAAAGAACCAGAAGGGTCTTGTGGTGGTGGTCAACAAGTGGGACCTGATAGAGGACCGCTCTGCAAAGGTGATGAAAAACTATGAGGATGCCATACGCTCACGTCTGGCTCCGTTTGTGGATTTCCCCATAGTGTTTACATCGGCTACCGAGAAGCAGCGCATACTCAAGGTTCTGGAACTTGCCAAGGATGTCTATAAGCATAAGACCAACCATGTGTCTACAGGCAAGCTGAATGCTGAGATGCTCCCGCTTATTGAGGCTTATCCGCCTCCATCAATCAAGGGTAAGTATATCAAGATAAAATACTGCACTCAACTGCAGGGGCCCCAGATACCGTCATTCGTATTCTTTGCCAACCTGCCGCAGTATGTAAAGGATCCTTACAAGCGTTTCCTGGAGAACAAGATCCGCGAGAAGTGGGATTTTTGCGGCACTCCCATCAATATATTCATAAGACAAAAGTGAGGCTTACAACCTCACTTTTCTTGTCATACTGCCGCATCTGACTATCCAGATGCCTTGTCCCGGAAGGGTGAATTGCTGAGTGGGCTGGGACGTCACGGTTTCAAGAACGGTCTTGCCCGAGATGTCATGTACCGATACCCTGCTCGCTGCGGGGGCGGTTACAGTGAGCACCCCGTTCTCTATATTGATTGAGATATCCTGTGCGTAAGTGCCGGTCACGCCCGATGGCATATCGGGCGATGCCAGGAATGATACCAGAGTGCCGTTCCGTCTGATGCCGTATATGGAGTATGACGGAAATGATGATATCACGGATAGTTTTGGATTACCAAGTGTGGTTATACTGTCTATGTCATTGTAGGGAAACAGGTCACCTGCGTTTGAGGTCCTGGAGTAATTGTTGTCGGCAGGAAGAATCCGGTAACGCTTTACGGAATTGTTGACGTTGTTAAGGTCCCAGTTGCTGTAGGAATAACTTACAGAGGTAACCATGAGTCCTTGGGTTGCATGGTATTTGTACCATCCGGTCTTGACATGGTTCTCAAGAATCAGGAACTGATTGTCATTTCCGGTATTGAGGCGGTAGGCGGTATGAATGTCTGCGTCCGGATCAGGCCTGCGGCTTATTTCATCAAGAGTATAATATCCGGAATACGTGATCTCTTCCAGATCCAGCCAACCAAGAGAGTATTTCTCAAATGCGGTATATCCTACAGGCGAGAACCCTCCGTTTTCATACGTGCCGTAATCCATCAGGCTCCAGGATCCCATTGCCGCATTGCTTTCAGAATCTGATGCTGAACCGGTGTTATAGAAATCAGGTAATCCCAGAGTGTGTGAGAACTCGTGGCAGAATGTGCCTATTCCGTCTAATATGGTGTCAGAATCCCAGAACAGTTCACATGTGCACAGGTACTTGACGTCACCTATTCCGTACTTGCCGTAATTGAATACGCTGGCGTGCGGCCAGATGGTGTTGACATCAGAATTCTTATAGTTCTCACCGCGTCCGGCATATATTATGGACAGCTGGTCAATCTTGCCGTTTCTTGTGTATTGGCTCAGTTTTACGGTGTCATTTTCCATCAGGATATCACAGACTTCGCGGATCATGGATTCCACATTGGTGTCTTTGTTGCCGTATCCGTAATAAGAGTAACTCTTTGAAGGATGTATGGGCCCTACTATCTTGAACTGCGGGTTGTACTGTCCGTATGACTGGTCCCTGAAATAATCCGATACGCTTCCGGTGGCACCGTAGTAGGTTACTCCCGAACGGGTGAAAGATGTGTTTTCTGTATAACCATGCTCGTTATACATGCGGTTAAAGCGTTCCAGCAAGGCTGTGGTGTCTTTTATGGAGAACCTGCAGTCTGTGAAATCAACCAGTACCAGCAGATACTCCTGGGTGCCTGTTCTGGGTATGTCACTGGTGGCATAATCACCCGGGGCTGCCCCTCTTGTGTTCGGTGTGTTGAATGAGCTCCAGACGGCGGGATTGTCACGGTCAGTAGGCAGAAAGGATTCGGGTATGAGATAGCCGGGTTCCCTGCGAATCTGAACCGCGTGGCCTGCCGTATACATCATGAAACAAGCCAGTAAAGCTGCAATATGCTTCAAGGCTTTCATCAGTTCTGGAAATTCTTTTTCTTAAGCTCAAAACTTTGGCTCAGGTATTTCTCCCTTACAATGGGGTTGACTGCAAGTTCCTCAGGGGTACCCTGGAACAGGATACGGCCTTCAAAAAGCAGGTATGCCCGGTCTGTGATACTGAGCGTTTCATGTACGTTGTGGTCTGTTATGAGAATCCCTATGTTGCGGTCCTTGAGTTTCCAGACTATCTGCTGGATGTCCTCTACCGCAATAGGGTCAACACCGGCAAACGGCTCGTCAAGCATGATGAACTTGGGCTCTATGGCCAGGCATCGGGCTATCTCGGTACGGCGGCGCTCACCACCCGACAGACGGTCACCCAGATTCTTGCGCACTTTCTGCAGGCGGAATTCGGCAATGAGACTCTCCAGTTTCTCACGCTGATACTCAAGGGGCTTGCGGGTGAGTTCAAGTACAGACGCTATGTTGTCCTCAACACTCATCTTGCGAAACACGCTGGCCTCCTGGGCCAGGTATCCCACTCCGGCGCGGGCCCGCTTATACACGGGAAAATCAGTTATGTCCTGGTCATCCAGATAGATGTGGCCCTCATTGGGGGTTATCAGGCCGGTGGTCATGTAGAATGAAGTGGTCTTGCCGGCACCGTTGGGTCCCAGCAGACCTACTATCTCACCCTGCTTGACATCAAATGAGACATGATTTACAACGGTGCGCTTTCCGTACCGTTTTACAAGATTCTCTGTCCTCAGGACCATCTTGTGGTCAGGTGTCTGCTCTTGAATCTCTTCCATACTTTTGCAAAGATAGTGCAATTTAATAACATTGACAAGGTTGGAGAGCGCTGATAGGGGACGGTTCTTTTTGTGCCCTTGCCAAGGGCACAAAAAGAACCGTCCCCAGTGAGCCCTTCCAACCTTTCTGCGGCTAGCGAGAGTTTGGGAGCAGACTGCTAAAAATTCTCAATTATTTCACCATTTGAAGTAATTAAACTAATTTTGCACCCTAATTAAAAAAGAAGAGTTATACTACAATCATAAGTACAGAATGGACGTAAAGTTTGAGAATGTAAGTAAGGTACAGGGCCTGCTTACCGTCAGCATGGACAAAGCTGATTATCAGGAGAATGTGGATAAGGCACTTAAGGATGCCAGAAAGAAGGTGCAGATGCCGGGTTTCCGTCCGGGTATGGTTCCCATGGGGCTTGTACAGAAGATGTACGGAAAGTCAATCAAGGCCGATGAGATCAACAAGCTTCTGCAGGAGAAGGTTTTCAGCTACATAAAGGACAACAAGATCAACATGCTTGGCGAGCCGATGCCCAATGATGAGAAAGAGGCCGGAATGAGTCTGGATGATGATAACCAGACCTTCTATTTTGACATTGCCCTTGCTCCGGAGTTCAAGGCTGAGATAGGCAAGGATGATACCATCACATATTACGAGATAAAAGTGACCGATGAGATGGTAAACAGCCAGGTCAAGGCTTACACACAGCAGAACGGTCATTACGAGCAGGTTGACAGCTATCAGGAGAACGATGTCATCAAGGGCCGCCTTGTAGAGCTGAACATTGACGGTTCAGAAAAAGAGGGTGGAATAGTAGTTGAGGGCGCCACCCTGATGCCTGAGTATGTAAAGGATGCTGACCAGAAGAAGCTCTTTGGCAAGGCCAGGAAGGGTGATGTGATAGTTTTCAATCCCGCCAAGGCTTATGAGGGCAACGCAATAGAGATATCTTCACTGCTCAACAAGAAGAAAGAGGAGGTTGAGGGTATTGATGCCGATTTCTCACTCACAATCCAGGATATAACCCGTTTTGTTGAGAGTGAGCTGAACCAGGAGGTGTTTGACCGCGTGTTCGGCAAGGACGTTGTCAAGGATGAGGCCGGTTTCCGCGCCAAGGTTGAGGAGTCTCTGGCTCAGAGCTTTGTTCCTGACAGTGACTACAAGTTCCTGCTTGACGTTCGCGCTTACATGATGGAGAAGGTTGGCAAGCAGGAGTATGCCGAGGATCTGCTCAAGCGCATAATGAAGGCTAACAAGCCCGATGCAGAGCAGGATGAGGCTACATTCCAGCGCAGCCTTGAGGAACTTACATGGCACCTTATCCAGGAGCAGCTGGTAGAGAAATTCGGAATCAAGGTTGAAGATGCCGATGTCAAGGCTATGGCACGTGAGGCTACCCGCGCCCAGTTTGCACAGTACGGCATGATGAATATTCCTGATGAGCTGCTTGACAACTACTCAAAGGAGATGCTCAAGAAGCGTGAGACTGTGGACGGTCTTGTAAACCGCGCCATCGAATCCAAGCTTACCGCCGCCGTCAAGAAGGAGGTGAAGCTCAAGACCAAGAAGGTTACCGTTGATGAGTTCAACAAGCTTTTTGAGTCTGCTGATACTGCAAAAGGAAAGAAAACCAAGAAATAAGAGTATATATTTGCAGAGTCTAACAAATAAAACGAATGGTAATGGATGATTTCCGTAAATACGCTGTCCGCCATCTTGGAATGAACAGCCAGACATTGGATGATGTGATCAAGGCAGAGTCCCAGTACCTGAACCCGTATATCCTTGAGGAGCGTCAGCTGAACGTGACCCAGATGGATGTGTTCTCACGTCTCATGATGGACCGCATCATATTCCTGGGTACGGAGATCAGTGACTATACGGCCAATACCATCCAGGCCCAGTTGCTTTATCTGGACTCTGTGGATTCATCGAAAGAGATTTCCATCTATCTGAACTCGCCCGGCGGAAGCGTAACTGCAGGACTTGGAATTTATGATACAATGCAGTTCATATCAAGTCCCGTGGCAACCATTTGCACCGGTATGGCAGCCAGCATGGCGGCAGTTCTGCTGGTGGCCGGCCAGGAGGGTAAGCGCTCTGCTCTGCCTCACAGCCGTGTCATGATACACCAGCCTTTAGGTGGTGTCCAGGGACAGGCAAGCGACATTGAGATCACCGCGCGCGAGATCCAGAAGATGAAGAAAGAACTTTACACAATCATTTCCGATCATTCCCATACTCCGTTTGACAAGGTGTGGGCTGACAGTGACCGTGACTACTGGATGTCCGCCCAGGAGGCCAAGGAGTACGGAATGATTGACCAGGTTCTGGAAAGACGCAAGTAACTACCGCATGGCAGGAATAAAGAAAGGAAGATGCTGCAGCTTCTGTGGTCGTAGTGACAAGGAGGTGGGTTTTCTCATTACAGGTATAGACGGCTGTATCTGCAATGAGTGCGTGGAGCGCGCAGGTGAGATAGTACGGGATGCCAAGCAAAGCGGCGACCGCCCGTCATTCACCATGAAATCCGTTCCCAAGCCCAAGGAGATCAAGAAGTTCCTTGATGACTATGTGATAGGCCAGGATGCCGCCAAGCGCTACCTTTCTGTTGCCGTCTACAACCACTACAAACGCATAACCCAGCCTGAAACCGATGACATTGACATTGAGAAGAGCAATATCATCCTGGTGGGTGCTACAGGTACAGGCAAGACTCTGCTTGCCAAGACCATAGCACGTCTGCTCAAGGTTCCTTTCACTATAGTTGACGCAACCGTGCTGACCGAGGCCGGTTATGTGGGCGAGGATGTTGAGAGTATCCTGTCACGTCTGCTCCAGGTGGCTGACTATGATGTGGCTGCCGCCGAGTGTGGCATAGTGTTCATTGATGAGATTGACAAGATAGCCCGCAAGAGCGACAATCCATCAATAACACGTGACGTGAGCGGTGAAGGTGTGCAGCAGGGCCTGCTCAAACTGCTGGAAGGTACGGTAGTCAACGTGCCGCCCCAGGGCGGGCGCAAGCACCCCGAGCAGAAATTCATACAGGTAAACACCAAAGACATCCTGTTCATCTGCGGCGGCGCTTTTGACGGCATTGAGCGTAAGATTGCCAACCGTCTCAACACCCAGGTGGTAGGATTTGATTCGGTAGAGCAGCGCAGCAAGGTTGACCTGAACAACCTGATGAAATACGTGGCCCCGCAGGATCTTAAGTCATATGGCCTGATACCCGAGATAATAGGCCGTCTGCCGGTGGTTACAAGCCTTCAGCCGCTGGACCGTGAAGCATTGCGAAACATCCTTACGGAACCCAAGAATTCAATAGTCAGGCAGTACGTCAAGTTATTCAAGCTGGACGGTGTGGACCTGACATTCCAGCCCGAGGTCCTGGATTTCATTGTGGACAAGGCCATAGAGTTCAAACTGGGCGCCCGCGGATTGAGGTCAATCGTTGAGACCATCATGATTGATGCCATGTATGAGATACCGTCATCGGGCAAAAAGAGTTATTCCGTGACACTGGATTACGCCAGGAAACAGTTGGACAAGGCCGACGGAACGGTGTTTGAGAACGCCTGACACGGCGTAGTGTAATACTTCATAGTATTATTTGCATTTTTTTTCGTCAAAAAGTTTGCAAGTATAAAATACTTGTACTTAACTTTGTTTTCTATCCTTAAGGATAGACAGTATTCTTTTTTAAAGTATATATGGCAAAAGATGTAAATCTGCAGGAAATCCTGAAAGTACATTTCGGATTTGACACTTTCAAGGGAGACCAGGAGGCTATAATACGCAATCTGTTGGCCGGCAAAGACACTTTTGTGCTGATGCCTACAGGAGGCGGCAAGTCACTATGCTATCAGCTTCCGGCCCTGGTTATGGAAGGTACAGCAATAGTCATATCACCGCTTATAGCTCTCATGAAGAATCAGGTTGACGCCATGCGCAACCTGGGTGAGGAGGACGGCATAGCCCATTTTATCAATTCGTCACTCAACAAGACATCGATAGACCTGGTCAAGGCCGACATCCTTGACGGCAAGACCAAACTTCTGTATGTGGCTCCGGAGTCACTTACCAAAGAAGAGAACGTGGATTTCCTCAAGAAGATAAAGATATCGTTCTACGCAATAGATGAAGCTCACTGCATATCGGAGTGGGGACATGATTTCCGCCCTGAGTACCGCAAGATAAGGGAGATAGTAAAGGAGATTGGTCTGGCTCCCATCATTGCCCTGACAGCTACCGCCACCAACAAGGTTCGTGACGATATCAAGAAGAACCTGGGAATCCAGGATGCCAAGGATTTCAAGTCATCATTCAACCGTCCCAACCTGTACTATGAGGTAAGGCCCAAGACCAAGAACGTTGACAAGGATATAATCAAGTTCATCAAGTCCAATCCGGGCAAGTCAGGTATCATATACTGCCTGTCACGCAAGAAGGTAGAGGAACTGGCCGAGATCCTGCAGGCCAATGACATATCGGCCATGGCATATCATGCCGGTATGGAGGCTGCCGCCCGCAGCAAGACCCAGGATGCCTTCATCATGGAGAAGATTGACGTGATTGTGGCAACCATAGCTTTCGGCATGGGTATTGACAAGCCCGATGTGCGCTATGTGATCCATTATGACATACCAAAGAGTCTGGAGGGCTACTATCAGGAGACCGGACGTGCCGGCCGTGACGGCGGCGAGGGCCAGTGCATAGCCTTCTACAACAGCAAGGATGTCCAGAAACTGGAAAAATTCCTTGAGGGCAAGCCTCTGGCAGAGCAGGATATAGGCCGCCAGCTGCTGGCTGAGACCACTGCATACTGCGAGTCATCGGTATGCCGCCGCAAACTGCTGCTCCACTACTTTGGTGAGAACTATGAAGAGGATAACTGCGGTAACTGTGACAATTGCCTTAATCCCAAAAAGCAGGTTGAGGCACAGCAGCTGCTTGAGACAGTACTTGAGTGCATAGCTGCCGTAAAGGAGAACTTCAAGGCAGACTACATCATAGACATGCTTTTGGGTAAGGAGACATCCGAGATTACGGACCACATGCATGATGACCTTGAGGTGTTCGGCGCCGGCTCTGATGAGGAGGAGAAGACATGGAACGCAGTCATCCGTCAGGCCCTGATAGCCGGCTATATCCGCAAGGATGTAGAGAACTATGGCCTGCTCAAGATAACAGAGGACGGCCGTGATTTCATGAAGAATCCCAAGTCATTCAAGATTGTTGAGGACAAGGAGTTTGATGATGACGAGACCGAGGGCCCGATGCGCGGAGGCGGTTCGTTTGCGGTTGACCCTGAGCTGTACTCAATGCTCAAGGACCTTCGCAAGAAACTCTCCAAGCATCTGCAGTTGCCGCCGTATGTGATATTCCAGGATCCTTCATTGGAGGCAATGGCAACCACATATCCGGTTACCATAGAGGAACTCCAGAACATTCCGGGCGTAGGTGCAGGCAAGGCAAAGCGTTACGGTCAGGAGTTCATTGACCTGATAAAGCGCCATGTAGAGGAGAATGAGATTGAGCGCCCCGAGGATCTGCGTGTACGCACCGTGGCCAACAAGTCAAAACTCAAGGTGAGCATCATCCAGAGCATTGACATGAAGGTGGCGCTGGATGATATCGCCATAAGCAAGGGCATTGATTTTGATGAACTTCTTACAGAGATAGAGGCTATAGTCAATTCAGGTACAAAACTGGATATTGACTACTTTATTGACAGTGTCATGGATGAGGACCGTGCCGAGGATATCTATGAATATTTCCGTGAGTCGGTAAGTGATTCCATAGATGATGCCATTGACGAGTTGGGTGATGATTACAGTGAGGAGGAGATACGTCTGGTCCGCATCAAGTTCATTTCAGAGATGGGTAATTAACAAACAACACAATATTATGTCATTTTTAGAAGATAGAGTAGCAATGGAGGGACTGACATTTGATGATGTCCTGCTCATTCCCGCTTATTCAGAGGTCCTGCCGCGTGACATCAATCTTACATCAAGGTTCTCACGCAATATAAGCCTTAACATCCCGTTTGTGACCGCAGCTATGGATACGGTAACCGAATCACGCATGGCCATTGCCATTGCACGTGAAGGCGGTATCGGCGTAATTCACAAGAATATGTCAATAGCCGAGCAGGCGCGTCAGGTTGCCATAGTAAAGCGAGCCGAAAACGGAATGATATATGACCCTGTCACCATTCTCCGCTCAAATACCATCAGAGATGCCCTGGCTCTCATGGCAGAGTACCATATAGGCGGTATTCCCGTGGTTGAGGAGGACGGCAAGCTGTGCGGTATAGTCACGAACCGTGACCTGAGGTTCCAGCGTAACTATGACGTCAAGATTGAGGATGTCATGACTAAGGAGAATCTGGTTACCACACACCAGCAGATTGACATGGAGGCCGCTTCACAGATACTGCAGGAGAACAAGATAGAGAAGCTGCCGGTAGTGGACAACAACGGCAAACTGGTAGGTCTTATCACCTATAAGGACATCACCAAAGCTAAGGACAAACCTATGGCATGCAAGGACAGCAAGGGCCGTCTGCGCGTGGCTGCAGGCGTGGGCGTAACAGCCGATACCCTGGACCGTATGGCAGCCCTTGTGGAGGCCGGAGCCGATGCAATCGTGATTGATACCGCCCATGGCCATACCAAGAGCGTGATTGCCAAGCTCAAGGAGGCAAAGGCCAGTTTCAGCAACATAGATATCGTGGTCGGTAATATTGCAACCGGTGCAGCCGCAAAAGCTCTTGTAGAGGCCGGTGCAGATGCCGTGAAGGTTGGCATGGGTCCCGGATCCATATGCACTACACGTATCATTGCCGGTATAGGCGTACCTCAGGTATCGGCCGTATATGATGTTTACTCCGCAATCAAGGGCTCAGGTGTTCCTATCATTGCTGACGGCGGTCTGCGCTACTCGGGCGATGTGGTCAAGGCTCTTGCTGCAGGTGGTGACAGCGTCATGTTCGGTTCACTTGTGGCCGGTACCGAGGAGTCTCCCGGTGAGACCATCATCTTTAACGGACGTAAGTTCAAGTCATACCGTGGCATGGGATCTCTTGAGGCTATGGAGAACGGCTCCAAGGACCGTTATTTCCAGGCCGACACCAAGGATACCCGCAAACTGGTACCGGAGGGTATTGCAGCACGAGTTCCATACAAGGGAACCCTCTACGAGGTTGTTTATCAGCTTGCAGGAGGTCTGCGTTCAGGTATGGGCTACTGCGGTGCTCCCAATATAGAGAAACTGCATGAAGCCAAGTTCGTACGTATAACTAATGCCGGTATGAACGAGAGCCATCCGCATGATGTAGCCATTACAAGCGAGGCTCCCAACTACAGTCGTCACGAATAACAGAAGAATCTATGAGACGTATCCTTTCCTGTCTTTTACCGTTATGCCTGTCCGTATCTTTATACGCCCAGACTGATAATCCTGTGGTCATGACCGTAAACGGATATGATGTCAGCAAATCTGAGTTCGAGTATTTTTTCAGAAAGAACAATACAGAGACTAAGGTGACCAGGAAGACGGTAAAAGAGTATGCTGACCTTTACCTTAATTTCAAGCTCAAGGTCCAGGCCGCAATCGATGAGAGCATGGACAAATCAGAGTCTTTCCTGAGCGAGTACAAGATGTACAGGGACCTGCAGGCAGAGGATTATCTGATAGACAAGGATTTTATTGATGAAGTAGTACGCAGGACTTATGAACAGTCAATCGAGGAGATAGGACCTGACGGTCTTGTGCATCTGTATATAATCTCATCCGCGCCGGATGATGATACCCCGCAGGCTTTGGCAAAGAGTGTTGATCTCATGTCTTCGGTTTACGGAATGCTTGAGGAAGGTAATCCTTTCCAGCTTCTTGCCCAAAAGTATTCTGACGACGGTCTTGCAGAATCAGGCGGTCTGGCCGGTTGGGTATCCAGGTCCCAGCTCCCAGATGAAGTGGCCGATATAGTGTTTAACCTGGAGGATGGCCAGTACAGCGATCCGTTCATTTCGGACGGAATAGTATTCATTGTCATGGTGGATGCACATCGTCAACTGGGAACCTTTGCGGAGAACAGGGAGGATATCTACAGGGTGATTATGGAGTCCGGTGCATTGGCTGAAGCTAAGCGTCGCAGGGCGAATGAATATGCTACAAATCTGGGCTGGACTATCAGTGATGATGAGGCGGTAGCGCACCTGGACAGTGTACTGGAGATAGTGGAACCTGATTTCGGGAACATATCCCGCGAGTATCATGACGGCCTGCTCCTGTTTGATATAAGCAACAGAAAGATATGGGAGAGGATATCATCCAATCCCGATGAGGTTGAGGCCTATTATGATTCCCATGCAAAGCAGTTCAGGTTTAAGGAGCCATGTTTCAAGGGCATTGTACTGTTCTGCCAGAATGAGGGCGTCTATGATGAGGTAAAGACCATGCTGGATGGTGTGGACATGGAGGAGTGGATAGACAGGATTGTGGAATACAACAGAAACGGCATCAAGGTGCGTGTCATGAAAGGCTCGTCAGAGACAGGTCTCTTTATGCAGGGACAGAATGCATACGTGGACAAGATAGTGTTTGGCAAGGGAGAGTATACCGCCATGGATAACTTTCCGTATGTGAACGTGATAGGACGTGTCATCAAACAGCCCGATTCATTCCGTGATGTAGCAGACCAGGTGACCGAGGAGTATCAGGACTATCTTGAGAAAGAATGGATCACGGAGCTGCGCAAAAAGTATGATTATAAAATCAACAGGAAAGCTCTAAAGAAGGTAAGTCTGGACTAATGAAAGGGTTATCTCAGTCACTTAGGAACATATCCGGCGTTTTGCTGGCGTTGGTATCGGTATCATTGCTCGTATCCTGCAAATGGCATGGCAGCGTGACTGAGTATGTCTACGGAAAGACTCCTATCGTGGAGATAGGCACTGATGTGCTGTATATGGAGGACCTTAAGCAGGTTCTCCCTTTGGGCTTGTCGGATGCTGACAGTACACTCTTTGCGGAACGTTACATAAGGAACTGGGCTCAGGATGTGCTGTTCTATCAGAATGCCATACGTAATATTCCTGACACCAAGGATATTGACCGCCTGGTGGAGAACTATCGCAGGTCTCTGATAGAACACGAGTATCAGCGCAGACTGATAGAACAGAAGTTCTCATCCGAGATTACCGAAGAGGAGATAGAGCAGTTCTTCAATGACAACCAGAGGCTTTTTGTGTTGGATGAGTCTCTCCTTAAAGGTCTGTACCTGAAGATTCCGGTCAAGTCCCATGATTTGTCCGAAATCAGAAAATTATATACTCTTCTGGATGATGAATCTTTTGAGGAGATAGAGAAATACAGCATTCGCAATGCCGGACGTTGTGAGTTCTTCTATGACAATTGGCGTAGTGTGGCCGAACTGGAGGTGCTGCTCCCCCCGCTTGACGATCCCTTGGAGAGCCAGCTTGAGGATAACAGCAGTTTTGAATTCAAGGATGAGGAGTATATCTACCTTCTGAATGTGAGCCAATATGCCCCCAAGGGCGGCATTGAACCGTTGGATCATGCAAGAGGCAGAATCCGTGGACTTCTTTTGAACAACAATGAGGTGGCCTATATGAGGAATATCAAGGAGGACCTTTATGATGCTGCATTGGAAAAGGGAAGGATAACATTTTATCAAAAGAAAACCGAATGAGAAAGAAACTATATCTGTGGGGTGCTTTTGTGACTGTTTTGGTGCAGTGCGGAATATGCACGGCTCAGAACAACGTGATTGATGAGGTGGTATGGGTTGTAGGCGATGAGGCTATATATAAATCGGAAGTTGAGGAGACCCGCCGCGATGCCCTGAGGAACGGTATCCAGTGGGATGGTGATCCCTATTGCGTCATCCCTGAGCAGCTGGCCGTGAACAAACTGTTCCTTAATCAGGCCGAGCTTGACAGTATATACGCAACGGATGATGACGTATCGGCTTATGTAGAAGCCAGATATAAGGATTATGTGAACCAGGCCGGGTCCGAAGAGAAACTGGAGGAGTATTTTGACGGCATGACCGCCAACCAGATAAAGAACCGCCTGTATGAGACAAGCCGTCAGGAGTATGTGATAAGCAAGGTGCGTGACAAGATCATGTCACGTGTCAAGGTAACCCCTGCCGAGGTAAGGCGTTATCTTAAGGATATCCCTGCCGATGAGATTCCCAACATTGCCACTCAGGTTGAGGTGCAGATCATCACCCAGGAACCTGTGATCCCGCAGGAGGAGATAGATGCCGTCAAGTCTGAACTCAGGGATTATATTGACCGTGTCCAGTCCGGAGAGGTAACCTTCTCTACATTGGCTATCCTCTACTCGGAGGATCCGGGTTCTGCCCGTAAGGGAGGTGACCTGGGTTTCTTTGGGCGTGGTGAGATGGTGCCGGAATTCTCGACAGTGGCGTTCAATATGACAGATCCTAACAGGATATCAAAGATTGTGGAGACTGAATACGGTTATCATATCATCCAGTTCGTGGAACGTCTGGGGGACAGGGTCCGTGTGCGCCATATACTGCGTAAGCCCCGTATTCCTAATGAGAGCGTGAAAAGCTGTCTTGGCAGGCTTGACACTATCGCCCAGGAGATACGCAAAGGTACCCACACATTTGAATTCTGTGTGGCCGCATACTCTCAGGACAAGGATACCCGTAACAACAACGGACTGATGTCACACACTCCGGATGGCGAACAGGTGGCCATATCCAAGTTTGAGATGCAGCAGTTGCCTCAGGATATTGCCAAGGTAATTGACGGTATGCATGTTGGTGAGATATCGGATCCCTTTACCATGCAACTGCAGAATGGTAAGGTGGTATGTGCTGTGGTAAAGTTGAAAAACAGGATAAACGGACATAAGGCTAACATGGCCGATGATTACGAGAGACTTTATGAGTTGGTAAGCGGAATACGCAGGCAGGAGGCTCTTGAGAAATGGATCCGTGACAAACAGCGTACCACATATGTCCGTATAAGCGAAGGCTGGAACGATTGCGATTTCAGATACCCCGGTTGGGGCAAACAATAATCTGTTTTAAACGGAAGGAATGTTCAGATTCAGGATATTGTCCTTGCTTTGTATGCTGTGCCTCATGACAACGGTGGGAGCGCAGAATGCAAGAGATACGCTTAATGCCGATATTGAGCCTGAACCTGTTGATACTGATTGGGTATATCTGCTCAATGCAGACCTTATAAGATTTGACAGTTATATAAATCCTGATGCCCAGCGTCTTATGGGAAACGTGGTGTTCCGTCATGACAGCATGTATATGTATTGTGACAGCGCCCTTTTCTACAAGGAAAAGAACTCATTCGATGCATACCATAATGTCAGGGTTGAGCAGGGAGATACTCTGTTCCTTTATGGCGATTCTCTGTTTTATGACGGTATGACCAGACTGCTCAGAGTCCGTGACAACGTACGTCTTGAGAACCGTACCATGATACTTCTCACGGACAGCCTGAACTATGACCGTAACACCGGGCTGGGATGGTTCTTTGACGGCGGCACGCTGCTTGATGAGGAGAGTACCCTTATTTCGGAATACGGGCAGTTTGAAACAAACACCAATCTGGCCACATTCATAGACGGTGTTTCTATGGAGAACCCTGATTATACCCTTACCACCGATACGCTGGTTTACAACACGGACCTGCATACGGCATTCATTACCTGTCCTACTGAGATTGTCAATGAGGATAATCATATAACCACCAGTCGCGGGCAGTTCAATACAGACAGCAATAACGCGGTGCTTTTGGACCGTTCGGTAGTGTTATCGGGCAACGGAGACAACCGCATGACGGGTGACAGCATCATCTATGAAAAAGCCATCGGCATTGTGAGGGGATACGGTGGCGTGGTCATCAATAACTTCAAGGATAAGGTGGATGTAAACGGAGAATATGCATATTACAACCAGAACAATGATTCGGCGGTAGTAACCGGAAAGGCTCTTCTGATAGAGTATTCCATGGGCGACAGTCTGTTTGTACACGCCGACACTTTCCGTCTGGTAACATTCTATAATGAGGCCGGTGACAGTGTTGTGGAGCGTCAGATGCGCGGATTCAACAGGGTACGCGCTTTCCGTCCCGATATGCAGATGGTTGCAGACTCGATGGTGTTCACATCGTTGGATTCCAGTCTTACACTATTCCATGATCCCATAGTCTGGAATGAAGACCAGCAGGTGCTTGGCGAGAAGATTATATTCTACATGAATGACAGTACCATTGACTGGGCTCATGTGATAGGTCAGGCGCTTTTTGTCCAGATGAATGATACCGTTCATTATAATCAGATAGCCGGCCGTGAGATGAAGGCCTATTTTACCGGCGGTGAAATTGATTATACCGATGTGATAGGTAATGTCCAGGCTGTCTTCTATCCTTTGGACGGTGATTCCGCAATGATAGGGATGAATACCACCGAGGCGTCAAACCTTACCGTCTACTTTAAGATGCGTGCGGTTGACAGGATAGTAATCAGGAGTCATTCCAATGGAATAATGTACCCCATGGAGAAGATTGACCAGAAGAAGATGTACCTGCCAAGTTTCAACTGGTTTGCCAGAATAAGGCCTGTTGACGCCGAAGATGTGTTCTACTGGCGCGGCAAGCGGGTAGAAGAACAACTTAAGAAGAGCAACTCCATAAAGGAGGTGCCGCTTCCGTCATTGAAACAAAGAAATAAGAATTAGCTATGGGAATGTTCACTGTCAGGGAACCGCGCCGTTTTGAGCATAAGTATATCTACTATGACGAGCGTAAGGAGAAGTTGGCCAAGATTGAGGAGAATGCCAAGCGTGAACTGGGTATGCTGCCTCCCGAGGAGTTTAACCCTGAGAGCATACGCGGTAAGTTTGTGGAGGGTACCAAGCACCTTAAACGACGCAAGGAGTACGGGGGCCCAAGGATAAGTTTTCCGGTTGCCATTGTGCTTATTTTCCTTCTGATACTGCTGTTGTTGAATATTCTTAACGGAAATCTGCTCTGAATAATATGGAGAGTAAGGTAAAGGTTCTTTCTCAGCAGGTGGCCAGCCAGATAGCTGCAGGTGAGGTGGTGAACCGCCCTGCATCGGTGGTAAAGGAGTTGGTTGAGAATGCTGTCGATGCAGGCGCTGACAGCATTAAGGTGTTGCTGACTGATGCCGGCCGTACCTCCATCCAGGTAATAGACAACGGTTGCGGCATGAACCCTGACGATGCCCGTACTGCTTTTGAACGTCACGCCACCTCAAAGATCAGCGAATCGGATGACCTTTATTCACTTACCACATTCGGATTCCGCGGAGAGGCTCTGCCTTCAATTGCCGCGGTGGCCGAGGTCTTGTTGCGTACCCGTACGGCTGACGCAGAAATGGGGACGGCAATAACCATCAAGGCCTCAGAAATAGAGCAGGAGGAACCGTGCGTATGCCCTGCAGGCAGCAACTTCACTGTCCGTAACCTTTTCTATAACGTTCCGGCACGCCGCAAGTTCCTTAAGAGCAACCAGACTGAATACGGACACATACTGACTGAGATAGAGCGAGTGGCTCTGGCTCATCCCGAGGTGGCGGTTGAACTGACCCATCAGGGCGAGCAGGTGCTGTCACTGCCTCCGTCTGCTATAAAGCAGCGTATAGTCAACCTTTTCGGGCGTAAGATGAATGAGGCTCTGCTGCCGGTTGAGGTTGAGACATCGGTCGTGAAGGTGAGCGGATTCTGCTCCAATCTGGATAACGTGAAAGGTCGCGGTGCCAAGCAGTTCTTCTTTGTGAACGGCAGGTTCATGCGCCATCCCTATTTCCACAAGGCTGTCATGAGCGCATATGAGGGCCTTGTCCCGGAGGGTGACCAGCCTTTATACTTTCTGTTCCTGAACGTTCCCCCCGATACCATAGACGTTAACATACATCCTACCAAGACTGAGATAAAGTTCCAGGACGAGCAGGTTATATGGAAGATTCTCATGGCTGCGGTAAAGGAGACCGTGGGCCGTTTTGAGGAGATGCCAAAGATAGATTTTGACACGGCTGATATGCCGGATATACCCATATATAACCCGACACATCCTGTGACACAGCCTAGGGTCAGCTACAATCCTGACTTCAATCCGTTCTCGGGCAGCCGCAGTGAATCAGCGCAGACGCGGACCAACAGGGAGAACTGGAGCAAACTGTACGGTGATGTCATTGAGCGAAAGGTCAATGACGGCGGTATTCCGTTCAAGCCCATGAGTGAGTCTTTTGTCAAGGCAGAGGATGAGCCGCTCAAACCATACCAGTTTGCAGACCGGTACATACTTGTTCCGTCAGATCAGGGCCTTATGCTAATTGACCAGCACCGTGCCCATTTAAGGGTGCTGTATGACAGATTCATAGCCGACGCCAAGGGTCATAGTGCCGCATCGCAGGGTCTGTTGTTCCCCGAGATGTTCCAGCTTTCTGCCACTGACGCGGCAGCTTTTGCAGAACTCAAACCCTGTTTTGCAGCGTTGGGGTTTGACCTGTCAGATATGGGTCGTGGAGCGATTGCAGTGCAGGGTATTCCATCCGGTCTGGAGGGACAGGATTATGAGCGTCTTATTACCGATATGATTGCCGACCTGCGTATCAACCCTACCCGCGAGGAGGAACGCCAGCTTGAGAGCTTGGCGCTGGCTATGGCACGTAAGGCCGCCATTCCGGCTGGCCGCCGTCTGTCAGAGAATGAGATGCAGGAACTGGTGCGTTCACTCAAGGCATGCAGCATGCCTTCACGCACACCTGACGGCAAGACCGTATATGTGATTAAATCTGAAGAGGAGATCTCCAAGTGGTTCTAACGCCCGCTTAGTGGTCAGGTCAGCATCAGCCTATCGGACCGCGTTTGTGCTTGTTCCAGAGTCCGTAGATTTCACTTACGTTACCGGCGGTAATGAATCCGTGGATATCATTCTTTTTCATATAGTCCATAAGACTTGAGAACTCATCCTGAGTAAGCAGAGCCTGGATCTCTACGTTCTCCTTACCGCTGTATCCGCCTGTCACTTTATAAAGACTGCATCCGCGGTCCAGCTCCTCAATAATGTATTTGCGCAGTATCTCATGACTTGAGGATATGATACACACCCTCTTTCTCTTGTTTATGCTGGCAGTGAAGTAATCCACCACTATTCCGTTTATCCAGGTGCCGATCAGACCTACCACCACCATACGGAACGGGTTGATGGCAAAAGCCGAACAGCAGATGATAGCGCCGGCTACGGATATGGATGCGCCTATGTCAAAATGCAGGTACTTGTTCACTATCTTGGCCAGAATATCCAGACCGCCGGTTGAAGCGTTTATATGGAACAGGATGGCCTGCGATGCACTGAGCAGCAGCACAAAACAGCATAGGTCCAGCCAGACATCGCCCATGACCGATGTGCCGTCAGTGAGAAGTTTTGATGTGGGCAGGATTTTCTCCCACATCTCCATGAGTGGTCCCAGTATCATGGCGGTATATACCGTCTTTATACCAAATTCTTTGTCAATAAGCAGATAAGCAAGTATGAGCAGGACGGCGTTAATGATAATGATTACGGTCGATACCTTGACAGGCATACCAATCATTTCAAAGATTCCGCTTAATACAATGGATAGACCGGATATGCTGCCTACAATAAGTTTTCCGGGAACCAGAAAATAGTTTACGGCAAGAGCCGCAACAGCCATACCGGCTGTCATTATGAACAACTCTTTCCAGAAAGTCCATGTCTGTACCGCATTCCACGCAGTGTTTGCTGCGTCCTTGATTTTGCTCATATAGTCCTTTTTTGTTTTGGTGTTCAATAAACCTTGAATCCGATGATCTGACGCACCTCGCGCAGAGTCTTGGATGCACTCTCACGTGCCTTCTCGGCACCGGCGCGTGCAATACGGTCAAGCAGCTCGGTGTTGCTTGCATATTCCTTTATGCGCTCGCGGATGGGATCTGTTGCTGCAACAATGTCTTCGGCAAGTTGTTTCTTTAGGTCACCGTAGCGCAGCGTGCAGTCATTCCACTTGTCGTTAAAGTAGTTGTATGTCTCTTTTGATGAAACCACATCCAGTAGGGTGAAAAGGTTCTGGATAACATCCGGTTTCTCGCTGTTCATGGCTTGCGGACCTGCATCGGTAACGGCTTTCATCACCTTTTTGCGGATTACTGAAGGTTCATCGCACAGGTAGATGCAGTTGCCCTCGCTCTTGCCCATCTTGCCCGATCCGTCCAGTCCCGGAATCTTTATGCCGCCCTCCTTGACCAGTGAGAATGATGCGGGCTCGGGAAAGAAATCAACCTTGTACATCTGGTTGAAACGGCGTGCAAACTTGCGGGCCATCTCCATGTTCTGCTCCTGATCCTTACCTACGGGAACCTTATTGGCCTTGTGAATAATGATGTCCGATGCCATAAGGGTGGGGTATGTGAGCAGTCCGGCGTTTACGTTGTCAGGTTGCTTGCGGGCCTTCTCCTTGAAAGAGGTGACGCGCTCCAGCTCGCCCAGATAGGCGTTCATATTAAGATAGAGATAGAGTTCAACTACCTCAGGTACATCACTCTGAACATATATCGTAGCTTTCTCGGGGTCCAGACCGCAGGCCAGATACTCGGCCAGGATGGTACGGACACTGTTCTGTATATTCTCAGGGGTGGGGTGAGTGGTCAGGGAGTGCCAGTCTGCAATGAAGAAGAAGCATCTGTATAAATCCTGAAGCTTGATGAAGCTTGTCACTGCACCGTAGTAATTACCCAGGTGAAGGTTTCCTGTGGGGCGTATGCCGCTGAGAACTGTTTCCATTTTATATATTATGTGTTTTTTGCACCGCGAAGATACCATAAAAGAGCCACACGTGGAAAAATATTGCAAAAAAAGGACCGAAAGTTTTTGGCTGTACGCAAAAGTGCTTATCTTTGCACCGCTTTTACGGAAAGCACGGGCGTTTAGCTCAGCTGGTTCAGAGCATCTGCCTTACAAGCAGAGGGTCGGCGGTTCGAATCCGTCAACGCCCACAAAAAAAGGAGTCTCAGTCGAGGCTCCTTTTTTTGTGGACGCTGCGGATGAAGAACCAATTTTTTTTTACGCAGAAACGTTACATATAATTCTCAATTTTCATTTTTCAATTCCAAATTTGTACTTTTGGACTAACAAAAGGACTAACATTATGCGTAAGTATTTGTTTTGTGGTCTTATGGCCATAGTGGCTGTGGGCACAGTTCAGGCTAGAAAGCTTATTTCCTGGAACATTCAGGATGGAATGTGGTCAGACCAGGCCAACAATTATGACAACTTTGTGGAGTTCCTCAAGACCACGGACCCTGATGTCTGTGTATTCTGTGAAGCCAAGACAACCCATCTTGAGTCAGGTCAGGAACCGTATCTGCCTGCCAACTGGGACAAGGTGGCTGCCCGTTACGGACACCCGTATGTATATCTGGCTGTTGAGCAGGATAATTCTCCTCAGGTCATAACTTCAAAGCATCCCATCAACAACGTTAAGAGAATACCGGGCGGTAACGATACCATTGTAGGTCATGGTGCAGGCTGGGTCCAGATTGAGATGGACGGCAAGACCTATAATATAGTATGCATGCACGCCATGCCGTTTGCAATGGGTGCCGGCGGGATGGGCGGATTCGGAGGCGGACGTCCGTCAGGCGGCAGCGGCAGACCTTCTGGTGGCTTTGGCGGATTTGGTGGAATGGGCGGCCCCGGAGGCGGTGGCGGTAGTGATGAGTTCCGCAAGAAAGAGGTGGAGTACGTCTGCAACCAGACCATTCTTACCCGTGAGCATCCCGAGAATGAGTTGTGGCTAATGATGGGCGATTTCAACTCAATCTCAAGCCTTGACAATGACCACTACAAGCTGTCGGCCGATTCATCAATCTACTGCGTGCATGATTATATCAGGAACAAGACTCCATATATAGACGTGATAGCCAACAAGCATCCTGGAGAGTTCATCCAGTCCAGCCAGAACGGCCGCCGCATAGACTTCATCTACGCCACCGAACCTGTAATCAAGCAGATCAAGAGTGCCGAGATACTGAACTCCGGTTATACTGAGCAGCGCCGTGAACAGGGTGCATCGTACTGGATTCCGTCAGACCATCGGCCTATACTGATTGAGTTCTGAGGCATTTAGGCTCTGAACACATTGGGGACGGTTCGAACCGTCCCCAATGTGTTCATTACAGCCTCTATTCATAAAAGGTCATGTTTTTTTTTGTAATTTAGCGGCCCGGAAAACCAATAATACTCAAAACTATAACTGAAATGAAAAAAGCAATCATCTTATTTGCCTGCATTATTGCAGTTTCCTTTTCCAACGCACAGAACAATGACCGTAAGGCCAGACTTGAGAAACATCTGTATTATCTTGCATCGGATTCACTTCACGGACGCGAGGCCGGATCCGAGGACGGTATAAAAGCACGTGCATACATTCTTGATCAATGGAAGGAGATAGGAATTGAACCGTTCTTTACCCAAGAGGGTTTTGAAATTCCGTTTTCTCGCGAAGGCTTGAATATGGCCAACCTGGTGGGAATCATTCCCGGCAATGATCCTGTACTGAAAGACGAATACATACTTCTGGGTGCGCATTTTGACCATATAGGCTACAAGAACGGCCAGATCTGTAACGGGGCCGATGACAACGCATCGGGTTCAACCGCTCTCATCGAGATAGCACGCATGATCAAGGAGAATCAGAGCCAGCTAAAGCGCAGTGTTATCATTGCTGCTTTTGACGGTGAAGAGAAGGGTCTTTGGGGCTCAGAGGCTCTGGCATCCAAGATGATGGAATCAGGCCAGATACATCAGGTCAAGTGCATGATGAGCATCGACATGGTGGGCTGGTATGCCAAGAACGGCAAACTGGAACTGCTTGGTGCAGGCACCTTCAAAGACGGTAAGAAACTTCTGGAGGACAACGCAGGCAATCTTAAGCTCAAGATCAGTGATTTTGAGACGGCCGTCATGACTGCAACTGATACACGCAGTTTTGCCAGAAACTATAATGTTCCCACACTTCATGTGTTTACAGGATTAAAGTCTCCGTATCACAAGCCCGCCGATGATGCCGACCTGATTGATTATGACGGCCTTGAAGAAATCACATGTTTCATCTCAAGGGTGACTACTCAGATGGCATCGGATCCGGAATTCGGTCCCACAGGAAAAAACGCTTATATCCATTCCGGAAATAACAAACCGTTTGAACTCTTTGTCGGTGCAGGCTTTACCGGAACATCAATCAGTTTCCCGGATGCAGGTCTGACAACAAACGGCAAATTCGGCTGGAATGCCGGTATGTCGGTTCAGTACAATCATAAGTTCAGAGGATATCGTCTGGGCGTTTCATACCAAGACTCCAAGTGCTTGTTCCCTAATCAGACAGACCTCTACGGATCATCACTCTTATACCGTCAAAAGGCGGTAGAGGTGCCCGCAACTTTTATTGTACAGAATATCGATCCTACGGTAAGAATCTACTTCGGTATAGGAGCCAATGCACGTTATGTCTTTAATTCATCACTTGAGGGTGACCTCAATTACAAGACTACAGATATGCAGTGGGGATATCATTTCATGTTCGGAATGAAAATGGGCCATCTGTTCTTTGAGGACTATTTCCTGAATCAGCTGAATGACATGTTTGATACAAAAGCCGGAGATCCTAAGGCCAGAATCTTTGTTACCACATTCAAAATAGGCTGGGTATTCTGATTTTTTCTTATATTAGCGGTCAATTTATTACTATAAATAAAACAATTAAATAACCAACTAATGTTTAAAGGACAACCTAAAGGCCTGTTTGCATTGGCATTAGCCAACACAGGCGAGCGTTTTGGCTACTACACTATGTTAGCCATCTTCCTGCTGTATCTGCAGGCTAAATTCGGATTCTCCGCAAGTACTGCCGGACAGCTTTATGCCACATTCCTTGCAGTGGTCTATTTCATGCCGGTTGTAGGCGGTATCCTGGCCGATAAGATCGGATTCGGAAAGTGCGTGGTCACAGGTGTGAGCGTCATGTTCATAGGTTACCTGTGCCTGGCCATTCCCACCCCCGCTTCAACATTCGGACTCATCCTTATGATTCTGGCTCTGGTGCTTATAGCATCGGGAACGGGACTGTTCAAAGGTAATCTGCAGGTGCTTGTAGGTAACCTTTATGATGACCCCAAGTACTCTGCCAAGAGAGACTCTGCATTCAGCCTGTTCTATATGGCTATCAACGTAGGCGCCATGTTCGCTCCAACCGCAGCTACAGCCCTTACCAACTGGAAACTTGGTTCTGCCGGCCTGTTCTACAAGTCCGATGCACCCGCCATCGCAAACCAGATTCTTAGCGGTGACATGTCAAATCTCCAGATCATGCAGGGTTATGCAGACTCCATGACCGGCGCCGCAGGCAAGAGCATCACAGAGTTCTGCCAGTACTATATCGACAATCTGTCAGTGGCTTACAATATGGGATTTGCAGTAGCATGCGTATCACTGATATTCTCAATTGCTATCTATCTTGGCTGTCGCTCATGGTTCAAGCACGCTGATGTCAAGGCCGGTCAGGCTTCATCATCCGATTCAGCTGCTGCAGTTGAACTTACACCCAAGCAGACCAGAGACCGCATCATAGCCCTTATCCTGGTATTTGCAGTTGTGATATTCTTCTGGATGGCATTCCATCAGAACGGTTCATCACTCACATATTTTGCACGTGACTATACGCAGCCGTTCGTTACCGGTCCGCTCAAGGTCGGATTCAACATCTGGGCTCTGGCTCTGATTGCAGCTTCAATCTACACGCTGTTTGGCGCCTTCCAGTCTGAGACATCAAAAGCCAAGTCAATCTGCGGTGTAATTACCCTGTTGCTTTGGGGCGGCGCTTATCTGCTCTATCGTGGCATGGAAGATCCGCGCCCCATTCTGCCGCAGGAGTTCCAGCAGTTCAACCCGTTCTTTGTGGTTGCCCTGACACCTGTATCGATGGCCATATTCGGCGCATTGGCCAAGAAGGACAAAGAGCCTTCAGCACCCAAGAAGATCGGTCTGGGTATGCTTGTGGCTGCTCTGGGTTATGCAGTGATGCTTCTGGCATCGGCCGGACAGCCCACACCTTCAAGCCTGAACGGTGCAGTATCACCTGATCCCGTTGTACCCACATACCTTATCAATACCTATCTGGTACTGACATTTGCAGAACTGCTGCTCTCACCCATGGGTATTTCATTCGTGAGCAAGGTGGCTCCTCCCAAGTACAAGGGCCTGATGATGGGTTGCTGGTTTGCCGCAACAGCTATCGGCAACTACCTGAGTTCAATCCCGTCAATGCTGTGGGATAGGGTTCCGCTGTGGATGAACTGGACAATCCTGATGGCTCTCTGCCTCATTGCCGCATTGATCATGTTCGCAATGCTCAAGAAGATTGAGGCTGCAACAGAAAGCTGATTCTTTAAGGATTACAGATAATGATAAGTCCCATCTGCTTTAAGGGCAGGTGGGGCTTATTCAAAAAAAACCGCTTATGTTCGGACACAGACCAGACGGAAAGAAAGTCAGGGACATAGATCCCATTCAGCGTATCATACCGCATATCATGCGGCATCGTCACGATTCGCAGAATTTGACAGGTTTAGACCTTCCGTGCGAGCCTTTGGATGCCTTTATCAAGGATGAACTGGCAAACGGCAACGGCACCTACAATTATATGCATATAATCATTGCCGGCATTGTACGTGTCATAGCCCGTTATCCCCGTTTGAACCGTTTTATCATGAACGGCCGAATCTATAGCCGCAATGCAATAAATGTCTCTTTTGTGGTTAAGAAGAGCCTTAGTGACGAGGCGGCCGAAACTACCGTAAAACTTGATTTCACCGGATTGGAGACCATTGCCCAGGTGCGAGACAAGGTTAATGAAGCCATTGCTGCCAACAACAAGCCTGATGCCGATAACGGTACTGACAAACTGGCCCGGCTCATCACTTTCACGCCCAACATGATAATAGCTTTCCTGATCTGGCTCATCAGGTTTCTGGACAAGCATGGTATTCTGCCGATGTCCGTAATAAACGTAAGCCCTTTCCATACATCTGCTTTTGTCACTAATCTTAAGTCAATAAAAGGACCTTCCATTTTCCATCACCTTTATGATTTTGGAAACACCGGGTTATTCTTCTCAATGGGTAAAGAAGCGATGATACCGGTTGTTGAAGGCGGTGAACTGACTATAGGCAAGCGCATGCCTTTCCATGTAGTGACCGATGAACGTTTCTGTGACGGCTTTTACTTTGTGAATGCCCTGAAATTCCTGAAGGACCTGTATACCAATCCTGCGCAGATGAAAGATCCGCTTGAGGCTCTTACAGAAGATGTCATGGTGATAGACCGTCACAGTTTCAGAAAGAGGAACAAGGAATAAACCGACCCTTTAGCCCTAAAAAATTTCCAATAAAATGAAATTGAACAACTTATTCAGACTGGCGGCAATAGGCTGCATAATGATCTGTCTTGCATCGGGTTGCAAGAATGGTTCCGTGGCGGAATATGGATATAAGAATCTTTATCCTAATGCCGATAAAATTGTATTTGATGATTTCAGTATTGTGGAACTCTCCAAGGATGTCCCGTTGGGTGATATTCAGAAAATCTTTGTAGAAGACTCACTTATTTTCATCTCTTCGGATGATAACCTGTATTCATTCAATATGGACGGTTCCCTGCACGCCCGTTATGGAATGAAAGGCCGCGCATCGAACGAGTATCTCTATCTGTCGGCCTACTATATTGACACCAACTCCAGGCAGGTCTGTGTGATTGACGGCACGCAAGGTAAGCTGCTGTACTTTGGGTATGACGGCTCTTTTGTAAGAAAGGCAGAATGTGATGCATTGAAGTCATTGATTTACGATGTGCGTCTGCTCTCTGACGGCAGGCTGTTTGTTCACAACTATATTTACAATGACAGCGGGCTGCTATATTCCATAGTTGACCTTAAGGACGGCAGTGTCAGGGAACTTAAATCCGTACCGTTCTCAACCGATAACACCGCTGAGTTCTGCGGTGAGCACATGTGTAACATATTTGACGGTAAGCTCTATTACATTGCACCCTTTGAACCGGCTATATATGTGCTTGACGGTGACAAGGAGACATCTTGGAAGCAGATTCCCGGAGTGGATGATGTTCCCGGCAAGAGTGAACTCAAGAACATCACGGACTTTAATTTCTTCACGGCATTCACCATGTACAATGAAGATGAATTTGTGGGATTTACCGGTCTGTATGAGACTGGTTCATTCATCCTTATGAATGAGCTGCATGAAATCAACTACTACATAATAGACAAGAGTACCGGCAAGCAGAAACGCTACCGGTATTCATTGGAGGATGATGTCAAGACACTTCCCGTAAAGAACATCAGGGCGGCATACCAGGATTGGTTCATAGGCATAGGTAAAGTAATGAGTCTGATGCAGTTGCGTGAGGACCTTCCGGAAAAGACATCAGACCCATTCCTGAAAAAGTTTAAGGATGTAGCTGACAAGACCACACTTGAATCAAATCCCTGCCTGTTCTTCTACAAGATCAAATCAATCTGATGAGAGATTTTGCGGCCATAGATTTTGAGACAGCCAACAATGAGCGCTCATCGGTGTGCTCGGTGGGTGTGGTCATAGTGCATGACGGTGAGATTACAGATACGTTCTACTCACTTATCCAGCCCGAGCCCAACTACTACAACTACTGGTGCCAGCAGGTTCACGGCCTGTGCTGTGCCGATACTGATGATGCTCCTGTGTTCCCCAAGGTATGGCAGCAGATAGAGCCGCTCATAGAGGGCCTTCCGCTTGTGGCCCACAACAGCCCCTTTGATGAAGGCTGCCTGAAGGCCGTGTTCCGCGTCTATCAGATGGATTACCCGGATTACCGTTTCTATGATACGCTCTGCGCCTCCCGCCGCAAACTGCGTAACCTGCCCAACCACCAGCTCCAGACTGTAGCCCAGGCTTGCGGCTACTGTCTTGAGAACCATCATCACGCGCTGGCCGATGCCGAGGCCTGCGCCCGCATAGCAATAGAGATATTGTAACTTATAGCAGGAAATTGCTGAGCATGATTACAATGATGACGATGGGTGCAACCCAGCGGACCATGAACCAGACAAACGTGAATATCCAGCGAGGGGTGTGGGAGGTGTCGTGACCGGTAAGCTCGTCCAGGAATCCGGCTTTTTTGATACGCCAGCCGGCAAAGAGCACCATTATCAGGCTGCCCACGGTAATGAGCACATCACTTGATATTACGTCAAAGAAATCAAAGATGTTGTTGCCCAGAATGGTGATGCCTGACAACGTGCCTTGCGACAGCGAGCAGACACAGCCCAGCAGTATTATGATCACCATGCTCACTATTACTGCGCCGTTGCGGCTCAGTTTCCACTCCTCAATGAAATAGCGCACAATAACCTCAAGCATTGAAATGGCCGATGTCACGGCGGCCAGCAGCAGCGACATGAAGAACAGTATGGCTATGATGCTGCCGCCAGGCATTGAGGCGAACACTCCCGGCAGGGTGATGAACACCAGTCCGGGGCCTGCGTTCACGGCCGGAGCGGTGCCGTTCATATAGGCGATTGCATATACGGCGGGGATGATGGCCAGACCGGCTATTATGGCAAACAGAGTATCTATCAGGCCGGTTGTGATGGCGGTCATTGCTATATCCTCCTTGGTCTTTACGTATGACCCGTAGGTAAGCAGTATGCCTATACCTATGCTGAGCGACATGAACGCCTGGCCCAGTGCGGTAATGAGCACCTTGCCGTCAATCTTGCTGAAATCAGGTATAAGCAGATACTTTGTACCCTCTGATGCACCGGGAAGAGTTAGGGAGCGGATTGCCACCAGTATTATCGTGATGGAGAGCACTGTCATCATGGGCTTGGAGAACCTCTCTATTCCGTTCTTTACGCCACCAAAGTTGGCTGCAGCAGTTATAACAAGGAATATAATGGTGTAAACCAATGGTTCCCAGGTGGAGCTGATGAATCCGCCGAACATGCCTGAGTAATCTGCATCGGGAGCGGTAAAGTTGAATGCGCATGCCTGTACAAGGTATTTGACAGACCAGCCGCCCACCACGGTATAGAACGCCATGATTACGATTGGGGTGAGCAGAGTAAGGAATCCGGCCCAACGCCAGCGCGGGGCTCCCAGTTTGTCATAGACGCGGGTTACGTTGGTGCGGCATTTGCGCCCCAGCGTAATCTCGGTCATCAGTACCGGAATGCAGATGGTGAGGAGCAGGATCAGGTAGACGAATATGAACGCGCCGCCGCCGTTCTGTGCGGCCAGGAACGGGAACCGCCACATATTGCCAAGTCCCACGGCAGATCCGGCAATGGCCAGAATCATTCCTATGTGGCTGTCAAAACGCTCCCTCTTCTTCTCCATATATCCGTGTTATGCCTTGATGTTGGGCTCCTCAAGTCCGTAACCCTCTTTCTTGTCAACTGCCTTAAGACGCATGGCCAACAGCAATGCCACTACACCAAACAGTGCGAATATTACCATTGGCAGAGTGTAGTTGTACTGGGTAACCTCGGCACCCTCAACAAGACGTGTTCCGGCCTTGCAGTATTTGTCAAGTATGCCGCCAATGAGCAGGGGTACGAATCCCAGACCTATGTTCTGGACCCAGAATATGAGCGCATATGCCGAACCTACCAGCTTTTGCGGTATGATCTTGGGCACGCTGGGCCACATGGCCGACGGTACAAGTGAGAATGCTACGCCCAGTATAATCATGATGAATGCTGCAAACCACCAGTAGTTGAGCAGGGGCAGTGCAAACAGAACGTGTACCAATATCAGAAGCAGTGAACCGATTATCATGATGGTTGCACCCTTGCCTTTCTTGTCATATATGCCGCCGAACAGCGGGGTCATAATAAGGTTACCAAATGGGATAAGGCTGGGTATGATACCGGCCAGGGTGGTGCTCACGCCGTACTTGTTCTCCATGAGTGATGCAGCGTATTTCATGAACGGGAATACAGCCGAATAGAACATGAGGCAGAGCAGTGCCAGAAGCCAGAAACCGCGGTTGGTGATGATAAGCTTCAGGTCTTTTACCTTGAATACGTCATCGGGCTCGGTCTGTGCCTGTGCAACCTCGGCATCAAACTTCTTGTCCATGTGGCAGAATACCAGATAGGCCAGGAATCCTATGCAGAGCAGAACGGCCGAGAAGAGCAGCGGGGCTGACAGTGAGAAATGCTTTACTATCATGGGGCTGAACACCAGGGCGGCTGCCGTACCCAGACGGGCTACTGCCACCTGAACGCCCATGGCCAGAGCCAGCTCCTTGCCGGCAAACCATTTGGTTATGACCTTGGATACCGTGATACCGCAGTTTTCTGTACCTACGGCGAATATGGCATAACCAAGGCAGGCCACGAACACCTGAGTGCGCATTCCGAATATTGTTCCGGCCTCGGCACCCGGTGAAATATAGTTTACAGCATAGTATTTTATCAGGGCACCTGCAAACATCAGGATACAGGTTACAATACCGGTAAACCGTACTCCCATCTTGTCCAGAATGATGCCTCCGAATATCAGCATGAACAGGAATACGTTGAACCAGCAATAGGCCCAGTTGAACTGCCCGAACTCAAGGCTGGTCCATCCCATCTGCTCCTCGAGCATGGTCATCAGGGGTGAAAGGGCATCGGTCAGGAAGTAACCCCACATCATGGTGAACGACACGATTATAAGGGCGGCCCAGCGTGCACCCTTGCTCTCACTGATTTTTTTGATTGCTGTCTGTGACATATTTTTGATTTTTTGATATTTGCGAATGCGCAAAATTATGAATTTCTTGCTAATTTTGCAGCGCTGCTGAGAAGCAGATTGAGTGATACTTGAAAATAATTGGAAAGAGGATTAATTTACAGATTGTTTTTATTGTGAAATTGGACGAACTAACCGCCGTGTCTCCGATAGACGGACGTTACCACGGCAAAACACAGGAACTTGCATCTTACTTTTCAGAGTTTGCACTGATTAAGTATAGGGTAAGAGTAGAGATCGAGTACTTTACGGCACTTTGTGAATTCCGGCTACCGCAGCTGGCAGGTGTTTCACGCGCATCACTGGATGGCTTGCGTGGAATCTGGCAGAATTTTACTGAGGATGATGCCGCTCATATAAAGGATATTGAGAAGGTTACCAACCATGACGTCAAGGCAGTTGAATATTTCCTTAAGGAGAAATTTGACCTTGTGCCTGAGTTGGTTCCGTATAAGGAGTTCATTCACTTTGGACTTACATCACAGGATATAAACAATACTTCAGTGCCCCTGTCAATAAAGGAGGCTCTGGAGAATGTCTATTACCCCGCCATCCAGTCACTCATTGACAAGCTGGAGGAGTATGCACAGCGCTGGAAGGATGTTCCCATGCTGGCCCGTACCCACGGACAGCCTGCATCACCCACGCGTCTGGGTAAGGAGATTGAGGTGTTTGCCTATCGTCTGCGCGAGCAGCTCAAGCAGCTCAAGGCTGTGCCTCTGTCGGCCAAGTTCGGCGGTGCAACAGGTAATTTCAACGCCCACCATGTAGCTTATCCCGATATTGACTGGAAAGCATTCGGAGCCAAGTTCCTTGCCGATAAGCTTGGACTGGTGCGTGAGGAATATACAACACAGATTTCAAACTATGACAATCTGGCTGCCCTGTTTGATGCCATGAAGCGCATGAACACCATCCAGATAGATATGAACCGCGACTTCTGGCAGTACATATCAATGGAGTATTTCAAGCAGCAGATAAAGGCCGGTGAGGTGGGTTCAAGCGCTATGCCTCATAAGGTCAATCCTATAGATTTTGAGAACGCCGAGGGTAATCTGGGCATGGCAAACGCCATTCTTGAGCATTTGGCACGCAAATTGCCGGTATCCAGGTTGCAGCGTGACCTTACTGACTCAACGGTTATCCGTAACATAGGTGTTCCGTTCGGACATCAGATGATAGCCATTGCAAGTTCACTCAAGGGTCTGGGCAAGCTGCTTATAAACGAGCATAAGATTGCGGCTGATCTGGACGGATGCTGGAGCGTGGTTGCCGAGGCCATACAGACAATACTGCGCCGTGAGGGTTATCCCCATCCGTATGAGGCACTCAAGGCGCTTACCCGCACCAACAGTCAGGTGACTCAGCAATCTATAAGTGAATTTATTGACGGACTTAACGTTAACGATAATATTAAACAGGAACTTAAAGCCATAACGCCTGGCAACTATTTTGGCGTGTGATATTTAATAGTCATTTAAAAATCTAAAACTGATGAAGCCGTGAGGGCTTCCCTAAACAATTACAGTTATGATGGAAACAGAGAATGGAAACAGATTCTACGACGAGAGCGGGAATCAGGAGCAGGAGAACAGCTACAACCGTTTTAACGGAAACTCCGATGAGAACAACCAGGGTACTAACCGTCGCGAGGGTCGCCCGCGTTTTGTAAGGGTTGATTACAACAACAATCGTCCTCAGTATTCAAGAGTGGAACGTCCGCAGCGTCAGGATGGCGAACAGGGCTACAGTCAGGACCGCCCCCGCCAGCAGTATGGCCAGCGTCAGCAGTATGGCGGTGGTTATCAGAACCGTGGTTACAATAATAATCGTCCGCAGTACGGACAGCAGCGTTATAATCAGCCCCGCCAGTACAACAATAACGGTGAAGAGGGCCAGCCCCGTTTCTACAGGGAGCGTGTCCAGGGTGGCGATCAGCAGGAAGGCGGCTACCAGCGTCAGGGTTATGGCCAGCGCCAGGGAGGCTATGGCCAGCGTCAAGGCGGCTATCAGCAGCGTCAGGGTGGCTACGGTCAGCGCCAGGGAGGTTACGGTCAGCGTGGTTACGGCCAGCAGGGCGGTTTCCGCAAACCCGTGCAGAAGCGTCAGGACAGCCGCAAGCGCATAGAGTATCAGGATGTCATTCACGATCCCGAGGAGGAGATACGTCTGAACAAGTATCTGGCAAATGCCGGTGTATGCTCACGTCGTGAGGCCGATGAGTTCATCCAGGCAGGTGTGGTAAAGGTTAACGGCCAGACCGTAACCGAACTTGGTACCAAAGTGCATCGCGGTGACAACGTACTGTTCCATGACCAGCTGGTAAGCATAGAGCGCAAGATATATATCCTGCTCAACAAGCCCAAGGATTGCGTTACCACCGTTGATGATCCCCAGGAGCGCAAGACCGTTATGGATTATATAAAGGGTGCCTGCAAGGAGCGCGTATATCCCGTAGGCCGTCTTGACCGTAATACCACAGGTGTGCTGCTTCTAACCAATGACGGTGAGATGGCCAGCCGCCTTACACACCCCAAGTTCCTCAAGAAGAAGATATATCATGCACGTCTTGACCGCGCTGTCAGCGCCGAGGATCTTCAGAAACTTCTTGACGGTGTAAACATAGGTGAAGAAGATGGTGATATCGTTCGTGCCGATGAGGTTAGCTACGTAAACGATGACAAGACACAGGTGGGTATTGAGATTCACTCAGGCCGTAACCGTGTGGTTCGCCGTATGTTCGATGCTCTGGGTTACCGCGTTACCAAGCTTGACCGCGTACAGTTTGCAGGTCTTACCAAGAAGCGTCTGCGTCGTGGTGACTGGCGTTTCCTGACCGAGAAGGAGGTCAACATGCTCCGTATGGGTGCATATGAATAATTAACGATTTAAACCTTATACAATGGATATAAAGAGAACAAGGATTGCCGACCTTCTTAAGCGTACCGATTACGGTCAGGAGGTTGTCGTCAAGGGATGGGTCAGAACCAAGCGCGGAAGCAAGACCGTAAGTTTCATTGCCCTTAATGACGGATCGACAATCAAGAATGTCCAGATAGTTGCTGACCTGGAGAAGTTCAGCGATGAGCTGATGAAACAGATCACTACCGGCGCCTGCCTCAGCGTGAAGGGTACCATGGTAGAGAGTATCGGCTCAGGTCAGGCTGTCGAGGTACAGGCCAAGGAGATTGAGGTGCTGGGCCTTTGCGGTGATGACTATCCCATGCAGAAAAAGGGCCAGTCATTCGAGTACATGCGTCAGCATGCCCATATGCGTCTGCGTACCAATACTTTCGGTGCTGTGATGCGCATACGCCACAACATGGCAATGGCTATCCATACCTATTTCCATGAGCATGGATTCTACTATTTCCACACTCCGCTCATCACTGCCAGTGACTGCGAGGGTGCCGGCAATATGTTCCAGGTAACCACCAAGAACCTCTATGACCTTAAGAAAGATGCCCAGGGTAAGATTATCTATGATGATGATTTCTTTGGTCAGCAGACCTCTCTTACCGTAAGCGGTCAGCTGGAGGGTGAGCTTGGTGCAACCGCTCTGGGTGCCATCTACACATTCGGTCCTACATTCCGTGCCGAGAACTCCAACACTCCGCGTCATCTGGCCGAGTTTTGGATGATTGAGCCCGAGGTTGCTTTCCTGGATCAGGAGGAGTTGATGGACCTTGAGGAGGATTTCATCAAGTACTGCGTACAGTGGGCTCTTGACAATTGCAAGGATGACCTGGAGTTCCTGAATCAGATGATTGACAAGACACTCCTGGAGCGTCTGCAGAGCGTTCTTAAAGAGAACTTTATCCGTCTTACCTATACCGAGGGTATAAATATCCTTCAGGATGCCATCAAGAAGGGCCGCAAGTTTGAGTTCCCCTGCAACTGGGGCGATGACCTGGCATCGGAGCATGAGCGTTATCTGGTAGAGGAGTATTTCAAGAAGCCGGTTATAATGACCGATTATCCCACAGCCATCAAGTCATTCTATATGAAGCAGAATGAGGCTACTCCAGATGGAGGTTCTATTGGTTATCATGGAGTCAAGGCTCCCGCACCCACCATGCAGGGTACTGATGTATTGTTCCCGCAGATTGGTGAGATTATCGGAGGTTCAGTACGTGAGGCTGATTATGATAACCTTATGGGTGAGATCAACCGTCGCAAGATGGATATGACTCACTTGTGGTGGTATCTGGATACCCGCCGCTGGGGCAGTTGCCCGCACGCCGGATTCGGTCTTGGCTTTGAGCGCCTGATCCTCTTTGTAACCGGAATGCAGAACATCAGGGACGTTATCCCGTTCCCGCGTACTCCGCGTTCCGCAGAGTTCTAAATAAAAAATCCGGTTCAATTGAATCGGATTATTTTATTATCGTGCTGTAATTTTAAAGTATAACCTTAGGGACCAGACAAGGATGGTTACCATGGTCCAGCGGAACAGGAGCATCCAGTACCATTGTCCGCCCATGGCTGCAAAAAGCATCAGGTCCTCCAGATTGCTGTGCGATATACCTATGTGGGTGTTGAGTTCCAGAATACTGCGGTCTGATATCTGCCCGCGCTCCATCTCATCCATGATTGCGGCCGATCCGTATGACAGCCCTACCACGTTGGCAACAATCCAAAGGAACGACGTTTCCTTAGGCAGACCGAACAGTGTGAGCAACGGACTGAAAAATCGTGAAATGTATGCCATTATGCCATACTCGTAGAATGCCCGCTGTAAGACATTAAGCAGTGTAATAAGGACTGTCATCCATGCGGCAAGCTTGACCAATCCCTTGAACCAGACTACGAACATGGGCCAGAATTCCTCTTTAATATTAAAGAAAGGTATTTCTGAAAGATTGACCGTTGTTGAATCAAACACAGGTTTTCCAGGCAGTACCTGATTCATTATGACGCCTAGAGCAAGCGATCCCAATGTGCGCAGGATAACGGTATAGATTATGTTTGTCCCTGTCTTTTTCTGTACTGCGCACTCCACCACCATTGCGTGGGCTGCCAGTGTCATGGTACCCAGGATGGTTATCTGGCGCACCGTAAGGTCTATGGTGGATACAACCGCAATGCAGGAATAAACGTTGATGAAATATCCGCTCACATAGGCCAGTGATGCATCGCCCGGCAGTCCGAAAATCTGGAACACGGGGCTTACCGCGGCGGCAATCCATGTCAGAATACCGGTATATTTGAGCAGCAGCATCACAAATGAAACAATGGCGGTTATCTTGAATATCCACCATATGGTTTTGAATGCCCGTGGCAAGGCTTCACGTATTACTTTCTTTAATCGTTCCATAAATTGGCTGCAAATTTAGACAGATTCAGTTATTTTTGTGTCTGTATGAGAAGGTTATTGGCTTTTTTATGCTGTCTGTGCTCTTTTTTAACTGCGTTTACGGCACAGACAAACAAATGCTGGATGGCAGGCCTGCCGGACAATATGCCTGTGTGCAGGGTCTCCGTTCCCGGAACGCATGACTCCGGAACTGCGGGTGTGTGGTTCCCTATGCGCCATTACGCCCGTACGCAGACAATGGATCTGGCAGAGCAGTGGGATGCGGGTATACGTTTTTTTGACCTTAGACCCAAATTGGAAGGTGGCATACTTAAAATATATCACGGTCCTGCCAACTGTCATCTTACGCTTGAGGAGGCGTTGCAGACACTCAAATATAAGCTTGAGCAGAATCCCACTGAGTTCTGCATAGTCATGACCAACAGCGCGGGCGGCGGCCAGACAGCAGTGGACGGGACAATGGATCTGATTCGCAGTGTGATTCCTGCCGGTATGCTGGCAGACTTCAGGGCGGATATGACGGTGGCCGATGTTCGCGGGCAGATTCTTTTCATACACCGTAATGCACCATCCGATGGCATTGATGCACCGGGCGCTGTGGTACGAGGCTGGCCGGGTAACGGAAGCTCCCGGCGTACACGTCTACAGTCATCTGCAGGTTCTGGTGCAGTACTTTGGGCACAGGACTATTTCACGTCAGGGAGCAATGACGCTGATACCTACCTGTCTGGCAAATGGGATAATATGTGCCGCCTGTTACAGGCGTTCAGCGATGCCGATGATGGAGTATGGTGCATAAATCATGCATCGGGTTATACGGGAACCGGCGTCAGTACCAACATCAGGAAGAACGCCCGTAATACAAATGCCCGTCTGCTTGACTGGTTGAATGAGAATAAACTGCCTGTGGGGATAGTACCTATGGATTTTCCGTCACAGGAACTGATAGATGCGATAATTGACTGTAACAAATGAGAAAGATATTATTTGCGCTGACAATACTTATGCCGCTCCTGGCTGGAGCACGTGATGTGCAAAGTATTGATAATGGCTGGCAGTTTTTGCTTGGTGATTTGTCTCTTGAGGAACTTGACGGCAGCACGGGCTGGCGCCAGGTGGATGTGCCGCATGACTGGAGTATTGAGGGAGAGTTTGACCGCAGCAATCCAACGGGGCAGGGCGGTGCTTACCTTCCGGCCGGAATTGGCTGGTACCGCAAGACCATCAAGACCGATATCGCTCCTAATGAACGTCTGTTCCTGGAGTTTGACGGAGTGATGGCGTGCAGCAGTGTCTATGTGAACGGAAAACTGGCAGGTTACCGCCCTAACGGCTACGTGGGCTTTACATACGATGTTACTGAACTGATTACGCCCGGAAAGGACGCTGTGGTTGCTGTGCGTGTGGATAATTCAGTCCAGCCCGCATCCCGCTGGTACACTGGAAGCGGCATAAACCGGCATGTGCGTCTGGTACGAAAGAACGCCTGTCATATCTCCATGAACGGCGTATTTGTATCATTTGATGACGGTAAACTCAATGTCAAGGCTACTGTCTCAAATACGTCAGACAAATCCCGTAAGGTAAAACTTCAGTTTGTACTTAAGGATGCTGACGGCAAGGTGGTTACACGTGAAAACGGTTCAGATGTTCAGATTGCTCCGGGAGAGAGGACGGAACTTACTTCAAATGCTGCAGTGAAATCACCACATCTTTGGTCATTGGATGATCCCTATTTATATACACTTGAGGTTTCAATATCTGATGGCCGCAAGGAAATAGATTCCGAAACCATTACCACCGGACTGCGCACAATCCGCTTTGACAATGAAAATGGATTTTTCCTTAACGGACAGAATATTAAGATGTATGGAGTTTGTCTGCACTCCGATGCTGGAGCATTGGGTACCGCAGTGCCGGCATCGGTTTGGGAGTACAGGCTCCTGCAATTGCGTAAACTTGGTGTGAACGCAATCAGGATGGCCCACAACCCAGCTGATCCGGCATTCATGGAGCTTTGTGACCGCATGGGATTCCTGTTCATGGCCGAATCATTCGACACCTGGAATTCACCCAAGAATCATGCCGAAAAGGGTTATAATCTCTATTTTGATGAATGGTGGGAGGCCGATACACGCGCTATGGTTGAGCAGGCACGCAATCACCCCTGCGTAGTTATTTACAGCATAGGCAATGAGATACGTGACAATCTGAACACAGCTGAAGGCTTTGAAAAGTACCGCAAGCAACAAAATATGATTCATTCATTGGACAGTACCCGTCCGGTCACAATGGCCCTGTTCCGCCCCAACTCATCGGGGGTATATAAAAACGGTTTTGCCGAGATGATGGATGTTGTGGGACAGAACTACCGCGTTGACGAACTCAAGGCATATCACGATGCACATCCGGAAAAGGCAATCATAGGCACAGAGAACACTCATGATGTCCAGTCTTGGCTTATGCTGCGTGACGACCCGTCATTGTGCGGACAGTTCCTGTGGGCCGGCATAGATTATCTGGGTGAAGCCGCCTGGCCGCAGGTAATGTGGAGCACCGCATTGTTAGATGTTACAGGCGGCGTCAAACCTGCGGGAATGCAGCGTGCCAGTTGGTGGACAAGTGAACCCATGGTGGCTTTTGCCCGTCATGCCGATAATAACGGGGCCGGTGAACTGATATCGGACTGGACTCCGGCCGATATGGATACGTATGACCAGGCTGTGATTGAGGTCTATTCAAATTGTCAGGAGGTGGACCTTTGGATAAACGGAGAGCCTCAGGGCCGCAGGCTGATGCCTGACAATGCCCGCCCTGCTATATATAACGTGAATTATTACCAGGGAATAATAGATGTTAGAGGATATAACGACGGTGTGTTGGCAGCCAAATGCTATACAGTTACTGTTGGTAATCCCACTCATATCGGGATTGAGAAAATAGGAGGCAAAGCCGGTACCGGATTTGATGATGTGGAGATTCTGTCAGTATTCATAGCTGACGGTGAAGGAAATGTCTGCCCCAACAACGATTGCCGGATAGAACTGAGCGTATCGGGAGCCGAACTCATCGCGGTTGACAATGCTGATGTGATGGCTCATGATACAAGTCACAAGAGCACAGCATTCAATACATATCATGGCCGCATGATTGCCTACATCCGCCGCACATCTGCCAGCGGCAAGGTAACAGTAACGGCGACTGATTGTTCATCGGCCGCCGCACTTAAAGGTTCAGTTTCTTTCTAAGGGTTACTTGATGGCTGCCTTGACTTCAGTAATCATGTTCTTGTGAGCCTCATCCTCCTCGGTAAGGGTTGAGGTGAGTTTTATGTCACCGGCCTTATCCTTTGTTGAGAAAGAACCTCTGTAAAGTAAGATGCTGTTGAAATACAGGGTGGCTTCAAAGCATATCTTGTAGTCACCTGCGGGAACCTCCTTGCCGTCTGCATCCTTGAAATCCCAAGTGTAAGTCTGTATGCCACTTTGGGAGGGCGTTGCACCTGTTACGGCATCAATCTGTTCATCGGTCATCTCCTCAGCCTTGGCATTCTTGACCCATGTGGGAACGCAGGTGGGACGGAATGTGTAACCGCGACGACCTCCACGGCCTTTTGATGTGAAAGATGTTACCGTAAGTGTGCGTACGACCTTGCCCTCTGAGTTCTCAATCCATACGGCCCACTGGTTGGATCCGGCACCGCTCTGTTTCTGATAGTTGAATGAAAGTTCTACGCTCTTTGCTGCTATTGGCAACACCGTCATTGAAGCCAATAATGCGATGATAAATGTTCTTGTTTTCATATAGATATCAATAAGGTTAGTTTTAATTCTGGCGTAAAGATAGTCAAAAAGTGTATCTTTGTGCCAATCAATTACACTAATCATGACACTCAAGGATTTTTTGAATGAGGGTGACAAATTCGCCAAATACATAGGTATTCAACTTACTGAGGTCAAACCCGGTACTGCCAAGGCCACAATGACAGTAACAGAAAACCACATGAATGCCGGCAACATTTGTCAGGGAGGGGCATTGTTCACACTGGCAGACCTTGTGTTTGCCGCCCTTGTCAATCAGGGTGAGAACATGGCTTTTGCCATAAACTCCACCATATATTATCACGTATCGGCCAAATTGGGCGATGTCCTTACTGCCGAAGGCCATTTTACCAGCCGACATCCCAAGATTCCTGCAGCACAGGTTGTGGTTACTGACCAGAACGGCACTATAATAGCCACCTTCCACGCCCAAGGTTACACCAAACGTATGCCGGCTCCGTTCTCCGGTCTGGAATAATGCAAATTCTCAGTGATGTGAAAAAGTCAGGAATTTTTATTTGGGCTTTATTGGTGCTAGTGGGCCAATCGGATTGTCAAGCTCAGCAATGGCAACAGGTGGCTTTGGAAAGAAAGATTACAGGTGTTCAGCCCATGACGGGACTGGTGCTTTGGCCCGATGAGGCCCGTAGCCGCAATGCTGAATACGGTAAGACCATACAGTTGGAGTTCTCATATTGCCTGCCCTGCAAGGTGGTGACAGGCTGTACTGATGACGGTACTATCATTTATGACTGGAGCTGGTTTGACCGTCTGCTGGATGATGTAGCCGGACGCGGTCATCAGCTTATAGCACGTTTCCGATACGAGTATCCGTCAGGCAGGGATGTGGATGGCAACCGCGGTACGACAGCCGTACCCCAGTACGTAAAGCAGCTGCCTGACTACAAAGAGACGTACTCCGCAAATCCAGGTGGCGACGGCCCCACCTGGTATGCAGACTGGAGCAACAGTGAACTGCAAGGGTTTACATTACAGTTCTACACGGACTTTGCGCAGCGATATGCACATGATTCCCGTCTGGCGTTTGTGGAGGTGGGGTTCGGCCACTGGGCAGAATACCACATCTATGGTACAAAATACCAGTTGGGAATCAACTTCCCGTCTATGGATTTCCAGACACGGTTCTTTGACCACCTGGATACCGTTATGGCCGGCATCCCGTGGGCTGTCTCCATTGATGCTGCATCGGCAGACCATTCTCCCGTGGTGGCTAGTGAAAGCCTTATGTCGTTGCATTTTGGCCTGTTTGATGACTCTTTCATGCACAAGGGCCATGAGATCGGTACTACCGATGGCTACAACGAGCAATGCTGGAACGCCATAGGTCGAGGCGTGCGCTGGCAGACAGGCGTATGCGGCGGTGAGATAAGCTATTATTCTCCAAATGACCAAAAGAGTTTTCTAAGTCCCGATGGTCTGTACGGCCATACCTGGGCAGAACAGGCGGCCAAATACCATATCACTTTCATGATTGCCAACGATGCACCTAATGGCGGAGTGGCTACTCCCCCGCTGTTCCGTGAAGCATCTATGGCTACCGGCTACCGCTTTGTCGTAAAACAGTGTCAGACCAACGGCATCATAACCCGTCTGCTGGTATCAAACCAGGGCGTGGCGCCCCTATACCGTGATGCATGGTTTTCCATAGGAGGCATCCGTTCCGCAACCTCACTGCGCGGTCTGCTTCCCGGCCAGGAACTGTGGGTTGAAATACCCGCTGCACCCGCCGCCTATGGCCAGGATATACATATAGAATCCAATTGCATCCTTCCCGGTCAGTCCATAGAATTTGAAACTCAAATCAAGAAAAATTTGCAATGATTTGTGCGCTATTTCATTGAAAAAGTGTAATTTTGCGAGCCGATTATTATCAACCCTTGCATAAGGGGTTAGTTATTAGCGTGTTAAACCCCCGAGTACGGGTTCTGCGGTATAGCGTAACTGCAGAAAACAAGCGTTTAGGGAGTTCCCATGACGTCGGGAGACGGAGAGGTTGCGTAGAAATGAATGTTTAATTAATGATTTAAAGTTTAGAATGGATACTTTAAGTTACAAGACTGTTTCGGCCAACAAGGCTACCGCTAATAAGGAATGGGTCGTGGTTGATGCCAAGGACCAGGTTCTGGGCCGCTTCGCCGTGAAGGTTGCCAAGCTGCTGCGCGGTAAGTACAAGCCAAATTTCACTCCGCACGTTGACTGCGGTGACAACGTTATCGTTCTTAATGCCGACAAGGTTGTCCTGACCGGCAAGAAATGGACTGACAGGGTTTATCTGCGTTACACCGGTTATCCCGGCGGCCAGCGCGAGACCACTCCTGCACAGCTCATGGCAAAGCCTAACGGCGCTGAGAGACTTATGAGGAAAGTTGTTAAGGGAATGCTGCCCAAGACCAAGCTTGGTGACAAGCTTCTGGACAATCTCTATGTTTATGCCGGTACAGAGCACAAGCATGAGGCTCAGCAGCCCAAGGCAATAGATATCAATTCACTTAGTTAATTTGAAATAGAATGGAAGTAATCAATGCAATAGGCCGTAGAAAAAGCGCCGTGGCACGTGTCTTCGTTTCTGAAGGAACAGGTAAGATTACCATCAACAAGAGAGACCTTGCAGTCTATTTCCCGTCATCACTGCTTCAGTACGTAGTTCTCCAGCCCCTCAAGAAACTTGATGTGGCTGAGAAGTATGATATCAAGGTGAACCTGGACGGTGGCGGTTACAATGGCCAGGCCAATGCCCTGCGTCTTGCAATTGCACGCGCTCTCGTCAAGATCAATCCTGATGACAAGAAGGCCCTTCGTTCAGAAGGCTTCCTGACCCGCGATGCTCGCTCTGTTGAGCGTAAGAAGCCCGGTCAGCCCAAGGCACGCCGCAGATTCCAGTTCAGTAAGCGTTAATCGCTGGATATATTCCCACGCCTGTACATTATATATACAGGCCTCTGGAAATCTGTGTTTAGTATCTAAACTGCCGGGATCTGTCGCCTGAAGTGACAGCTACCCGACGGTTGATTTTAAAAGAATGTAAACAAACAACTAAAACAATTTATGTCAAGAACAAATTTTGAACAGCTTCTCGAAGCTGGTTGCCATTTCGGCCACCTGCGCCGCAAATGGAATCCCGCTATGGCTCCTTACATTTTCATGGAGCGCAATGGCATTCATATCATCGACCTGAACCAGACTGTAGCCGCTATTGATCAGGCTGCCGAGGTTCTCAAGCGTATGGCCCGTGACGGCAAGAAGATACTCTTTGTAGGTACCAAGAAACAGCTCAAGGAGCTTGTTGCACAGAAGGTATCATCAGTAGGTATGCCTTACGTTATTGAGCGCTGGCCGGGTGGTATGCTCACAAACTTCCCCACAATCCGTAAGGCTGTGAAGAAGATGGCCACTATCGACAAGCTGACAAACGATGGTACATATTCAAACCTCTCAAAGCGTGAGATCCTTCAGATCACACGTCAGCGCGCCAAGCTGGAGAAGAACCTTGGTTCTATCGCTGACCTGTCACGTCTGCCGGCTGCTCTGTTCGTAATTGACGTTCTCAAGGAGAACATCGCCGTACGTGAGGCCAACCGTCTGGGTATCCCCGTATTCGCTATCGTTGATACCAACAGTGATCCTTCAAACATTGACTATATCATCCCTGCCAACGATGATGCAACAAAGTCTGTTGACGTTATCCTGACCGCTTGCTGTGACGCTATCGCCGAGGGTCTTGCCGAGCGTAAGGCTGAGAAGGGTGATGAGGCTGCTGCTGATGCCGAGGAGGCTCAGACAGAGAAGGCTGAGAAGCCCCGCCGCGAGCGCATCCGCAAGGTTTCAAGAAAGGAGGAAACTATTGAAGAGGCTCCCGTTGCAGAGGCCGCTGTTGAGGAGTCACCTGCTCAGGAGGAGGCTCCCGCTGTTGAGGCTCCCGCCGAGGAAGCTCCTGCCAAACCCAAGCGCACCCGTAAGGCTGCTGCTCCCAAGGAGGACAAGAAGGAGGCTGAGGCTTGATTTTATTAACCTTTAAAGATTAAAAGAAATGGCTGTAACACTTGATGATATTAAAGCCCTGCGCACCAAGACAGGTGCCGGTATGTCAGATTGCAAGAAGGCTCTGACCGAGGCTGAAGGTGATTTTGAGAAGGCTATCGAGATTATCCGCAAGAAGGGTCTGGCAGTTGCTGCAAAGCGTTCTGACCGTGAGGCTTCCGAGGGTTGTGTCCTGGTTAAGGTTGACGGAAACTTTGGCGCTATCATAGCTCTTAAGTGCGAGACTGACTTTGTGGCCAACAATAAGGATTTCATTGCTCTCACACAGAGCATCCTGGACGCCGCTGTTGCTGCAAAGGCTAAGTCACTTGATGAGGTTAAGGCTCTGCCTTTTGACGGCAAGACCGTAGCTGACATCGTACTGGAGCGTACCGGTATTGTAGGTGAGAAGCTTGAGCTTGACGGCTACAACTGGATTGAGGCTCCCGAGATTGCTTCTTACAACCATCAAGGTAAGAACTTCCTCTGCTGCCTGGTTGCTTTCAACAAGGAGGCTGCCGACAAGGATTACGTTCATGAGATTGCACTGCAGGTTGCCGCTCAGAATCCTATCGCAGTTAAGCCCGAGGAGGTTCCCGCTGACATCGTGGCCCGTGAGAAGGAGATAGCTGCCGATAAGGCACGTGAGGAGGGTAAGCCCGAGAACATGATCGAGCGTATCGCTGAGGGTCGTATGAAGAAGTTCTACGATGAGAGCTGCCTTTTGAACCAGAAGTACATCGTTGACGAGAAGAAGACCGTTGCCGAGTACCTGAAGGCTCTGGACAAGGACCTCACCGTAACTGCATTCCGTCGCTTTACTCTGAAGTCAGAATAATAAAAGATTATTCGATAAAGAAAAGAGAGGCTTCCAGCAATGGAAGCCTCTCTTTCTTTATGATTGTTTTTTCAGATTCTTTCTATCAGAGCGACGGCGTGTGCGGAGATGCCCTCCTCGCGGCCGGTAAAGCCAAGCTTTTCTGTTGTGGTGGCCTTGATAGAGACCCGGTCAGGCTCAATGCCCATGACCTTAGCCATGACACGTTGCATTTCAGGGATATGCGGGTTGAGTTTGGGGCGCTCGGCGCAGACGGTTGCATCAATATTCACTATCTGCCATCCTTTTGATGCAAGAAGGTCTACAGTACGTTTAAGCAGTATCTTGCTGTCTATGTCCTTGTACTGCATATCAGTGTCAGGGAAGTTGTGACCTATGTCACGCAGTGTGGCGGCACCCAGAAGGGCATCGCAAACGGCATGAATAAGCACATCGGCATCGGAATGGCCAAGCAGGCCAAGTGTATGCTCTATCTTTATTCCGCCTATCCAGAGTTCACGTCCCTCTACCAGACGGTGAATGTCAAATCCGTATCCTATGCGTATGTTTGTCATCGGCCGAAAATCTGTTTGATGCCGTCCATATCGAAAGACAGTGTAAACCTTAATGTCTGGTCCAGAGGATTGCTCTGGGCTGTTGATATCAGGTAGGCTGCATCAAGCGAGAATACGTTCATGCGGAAACCTGCACCTACGGTAAAGTACTTGCGGTTACCCTTATATTCGTTCTCGTAATGGTAGCCTCCGCGCAGGAAAAACTGGTCATTGTAGTTGTATTCAGCACCTATGCCCCAGTATATCTCGCGAAGCTCCTCCTCAAAACCTCCCGGAGCGTCACTGAAAGACTTGAATATGCCTGCAATTGGTGACATCTCATTATATCCGGTCGAAGCCAGCCACTGCACGTAATCAGATGTAAAGCTCAGGTCACCGGGATCCTCATCGGGGTAAACCTCTTGCATGAACTGGTTGTATGTGGGGCGGGTGGGTACCATCAGCTTGTTGGCGTCGGCACTGATTGCGAATGAGTTGTACTCGTCAATGGGTATGGTAAGCGATGCGCCTATTCGCAGGTTGGTGGGTATGAACTCGTTGGTCTGGCCGCCGTCATATGATATCTTGCTGCCAATGTTGGATGCGTTAAGTCCCAGTCCCAGCAGACAGTCCCTGCGGCCTACACCGATATAGTTTGAGTAGAACATGGATATATCGGCCGAGAAGGCCTTGCCGGGGAACAGGTCATCATCGTAGTTGTACTGAAGGTCAGAATAGATGAACCTCATGCCCACGGCAGCCGAAAAGTTCTCGGAGAGCTTGCGGGAGTAGTCAAAGTCTATGGCCATCTCATACGGACGTATTATCACCTGTGAACTTCCGTTGATGGCTATAACCTCACCCAGAGAGAAATAGGTGAGCGATGCACTCAGTGCGGAGTAGTCATCCAGTTTGTAGAATCCGGTCAGGTTGGCCAGGTCAATGTCGCTCACAAGTTTGCGCAGCCAAGGGGTGTAGCATAACGATACGCCGGCCTGACTGTTGGTGAACGGATACTTGGACGGATTCCAGTACTGGTTGTTGTTATCCATGTAAGGATCAGTTGCACAACCTACATCACCCATGGCGCCTGCACGGGAGTCCGGTGCTATGGAGAGTGATGTCACGCCTGTATATACAGGGTTGAATATCTCCTTCTGGGCCGATATGGTCTGAACGGACAGAATTACTCCTGCCGCCATGACCAGTCTCTTTATTATATTCTTATTCATCATAATATTAACTGCAAAACAGTGCTTTTATTGTATCATGGACCTACAATGACAAGTTTGCACGATGCCTGTGATCTGGCGTCTCCGTTACCTATGGTGGCGCGGACAAGATATAGCCCGGGCTGCATCCTGTGGCCTGAGTTGCCATGCAGGTTCCATGTAATGAGGGTTACCCCCGTATTGGCATTGTCTGTCTGGGAATGTGTCCATTGTATGGCGCCGTTCATGTCGGCAACCTGGATGTTCACATCCGTGTTCTGACCGGGCCGGTCATGTGTTATGACAAATGTGGTGCTCTCGCGAGCGGGACTCTCTGTGACATCGATGGTGAATGAGGGTTTGAGATCGTTCACCACCTTGAAGCCCAGGTATACCGTTGTAGAGTTGTTCATCATATCCCATGCACGGAGCATAAGTTCATGCTTGCCCTCTGGTAGTTCCGGAATGGGGAATGTCACGGTTCCGCTGGTATAATCACCGGGAGTCTGTTCAAAATTGCCGTTGAGCACCCATGTCCAGTTGGGGTTGTTGTCAATTATAACCAGTATGTCATGCCCTAATCCGTTGCCCGATGTGTTTATTCCTGAGCTGTCACGCAGGCTGGCCACAAGCAGAGGGGTGCTGTTTGTGCTGGCACCGTACTGGAATGAAGGCGTATTCAGATACAGATGTATTTCGGGGCCGACAGAGTCATGTGTCAGGCCTGATGCGGTTCCGCCAACGGTAAAGTTGTCAAAATGACCGTGAGCTGTAAGCCCTGATCTGTTGCTGATGGCATATAGGGTGATCAGGCCTTTTTCATCGGAATAGTTTATGTCCATAGGGACAGGGAATGTCAGGGCGAACTCTCCGTTCCTGACAGAATCAGATCCTGAATAGAGAATCCTGTCACGATACATGAAACTGAAGGGTTCATCGGCAGTCTTAAGATTGTTGAAGCAGGTTATGATACGTTCGTTGTCATAGACTGTGCCAGACAGTAAGCCGTTGAAGTCATCCAGTCTGACTCCGTTACGTTCTATATGGCCATGTACTGTTATGACTGAACCGGCGGCGGCAGTGCCTGTCTGGGCGGCATCTACACCGCCAAACGAGTCCACCACAACCTTTAGTCTGGGAGCTGCCAGACATAATGCGGGGTCACCCAGCAGAACGTAATGGATCTTGTTCTCAGACAAGTCTGTCTCACCGGTTCCTCTGGTTACCAGCTCATTCTTGGCAAGCCTGAGCGCATCGCCCAGCGTGTTGGGCTTGCCGTCTTCACCGTTGGCAAGCACATATCGGCTGAAACTCAGGTTGATGGTCCTGTTAAGGGATGCATAGACCGTCCTGGTGGTGGAGAGCATTCCTATGGCTCCGCCTATCCTGTTCCTTATCAGGTTCATACCCAGACTCTCCAATGGTGAATCAAACGGCGCTACGTCACACGATGCCGTAATCCAGAACGGAAGACGCGTGGACTTAAGGCTGTTCATATCGGACTTGTTTACCACGAGTTCATGAGAGAGGACTTCTGTACTGCCATGTCCCGAATAGTTTATTAACAGCACTCCGTTTTCAAGCTCTTCAAGTAACTGCTTGCGTACGGCCGGATATCCATTGTATGATGCTGTCACCTCCATCTTGTATGAATCCCACATCATCTTGCGGACATCCATATCGGGGTACAGTGATGTGTAAAGGTCTGCCATATCATTGGCATCCTTCATGTGGATATTGTTGTCTCCGTCATCACCCATCACCAGGATGCGGTTGGTCCAGGAGCCGGCGTGGCGTCCCTGCATGTACTCAATGATCTGGTTCACCTCATCCTTGGCCTGGGCCGCTGTCATTACAGGGATACGGCCCACTCCCAGGTCAACCTTTTCAGATAACAGTTTTACGCCTTCATTATCATCAAGCATGCCGAAATAGTCCTCCATCACGTATGAATCAGTATGGCTCAATGATTCGTATGACTCATAACAGAGCAGGTAATCATCAGGATCCTGTCCGGCCCAGTCCGATACGTGCATGCGGTTGTCCCATGCGCCTTCGCCCATAAGAAGAAGATAACGCGGGGCGGTATCATTTCCGCCTCGGTCATAGAGCATTTTCATGAAACGTCGCAGTGCGGTGGCATCGGGAGTTCCCGATGAGAATTCGTTGTAAACCATGTCGGCCCGTACCACAACCACACTCAGACTGTCCATGGAACGGTGTATCATAGCCAGACGTTCTGCCTGTGCGGTTATCTTGTCCGATGCCGGTACCACTATGACCATATCCACAGAATCCAATCCATGCAGGTTCTGGTTGGCTACAGTACCTAAAGACTGAGGCTCTGGGAACTTGGCCTTGGTATTAACAGCAACCAGTATATCGTCTGTTTTGTATGATGTTCCTGACGTGACGGTCTTGCCGTCGGCGTATTGAGACGGAATGATTTGTGCAGAGCCGTCATTACGGATGCGCCATACCACTACATCCGGAGTGGAATTTGATATGCTGAAACTGGCGTTGTCCTGTGTTGAACCGGTACGGAATACGGTATTTGAACCGTATAAGGCCAGCTTGCGGTCAAAATTGAGACGTATGTAGTCCAGATGTCCCGATGTACCCGACGGTGCGGTATGCGTAAGACGAACCGTAGATTCGTCAGTGAACTGTCCAATGCTTATGAAAGTACGCTCCTTAACCGTGGCTATTTCCTGTCCGGTAATGGCGTTGATATCCATATTGCCTGTCTCGGAGCCGTTGACCGATACCGTCAGTTTGGTTGCTGTTGAGGCCGATGTGGAGAAGGCTACGGTCATGCGCACGTTTTGCGGTATGATTCCTTCTGTCTTGAACTTGTACGAACGGCTGCCTCCTGCATAATCATAAGACTCAAACATTCTTCTTCCTGAACGGTACCAGCTGTATTCGTCAGGATCCAGGACGGCATAGTCGGGGTATGAGTCAATCACGCTTTCAGAAATGCTGTCATCATTGATGACGCCGAACGATGCCTTAACGGAATCAGAACGGTCAGTGAGGAAGTAATAACCCCAATCGGAGTAGGTGTTAACCTCATGAATATATCCGTTTGCTGTGCTTTCCCAACTTACTGGTCCTTGTGCATAAAACAAGAAATATCCGTTTTCACGCCATAACGGCTGTTCCGGAAGGTCATCGGTGAGAATCTGCAGGTTGGTCTCGGGCAGCACGGCACCTCCGTAGCCAAACAGCCTGACTTTTGACGGTTCCTTGAATCCCATGGAGCGCAAGGCAGCGTCAGTAAGTTTGTATACCCCGCTTTCCGAAACCCTTATCTTTACCCACTTGCCGCAGGAAAGGGCCGATTGGCGCGTGTATCTGTCCTGTGTATCAACAGCAGAAGCTTTTCTTTCCTGTGCAGGGCTTGCACGGAGAATGGCTTTGTATGACTCTATGGCATAAATCCGCCCGTCTCTTTTAATCAGAGGCATGAAACCGGCATTGAGAGTGGCATTACCGCGTGACACGCCCGTGAAAGTCTGTATGTCGGGCCAGTCAGGGATGTCATCGGGGGCAAGGCCCCAGCGCTTAAGGTCATGGGAATCTATCTCAACAAGTTCCGGATACTCAATTGCAGCCCTATAAACGGAATCCTGCCAGCCATCCGTCAACTGAACCCCGAAACCGCACCATGGACGCACGGAATCCAAGCTTATGGACTGCCAACCGGAGTCCACAAAGACGTTTCTCTGCGCGTTCAGGCATGTGCACGCGCATAAGAGGGTTATGATGGCAAGTTTATTTCTCAACCTTTTATCTGATATGAAAATCCAATACGTTCTTTCCTTCCAGGAAACCCTGCAGATGCTGGCCGATGCTTACAGGACCCACTCCCACCGGAGTTCCGGTAAAAATCAGGTCACCTGTCTTAAGGGTGCAGAAACCGCTTACGTACTCAATTATCTGCGCTACCGTAAAAATCATATCGGCGGTATGCCCTTGTTGAACGGTCTTTCCGTCTATGTCAAGACTGAAATGCAGGTCCTGCAGGTCTCCTATATCATCCTTTGGAATCCAGTCACCTATCACGGCCGACTGGTCAAACCCTTTGCATAACTCCCACGGCAAACCTTTACTGCGGAACTGGTTCTGCATATCGCGCGCCGTGAAGTCTATGCCCAGTGTCACTGCATCCCAGTACCGGTCTGCAAACCGTGCACTGATGCTCTTGCCCAGACGGTTTATCCTCACCACAAGCTCCGTCTCGTAGTCCACCCGGCCCAGATGGGAGGGTAGGAAAAAGGGACGGCGGTTCCTCAGGATAGATGAATCCGGCTTCATGAAGATAACCGGACTCTCCGGTTTTAATAACGTTTCCCCCAGTTCTTTATTGTGCCTGGAGTAGTTCATTCCCACGCAGATGATTTTCATTTATTACTTTGGCTTTGGTCTTCCCGGCCTTGGTTGATATTACAAACAAAAGTAGTAAATTTGCTGTAAAACCGCACAAAATGGGAAAGAATACGAATGATTGGAAAGACAGGCTGGGAGTGATGTACTCCACCAACCCTGACTTCAACTACCAGACTGATGAGGAACCGGAACAGGAGCTTCTGCCGCCACAGCAGCAGAAATTGCGCCTGCGGATTGAAAAGAACGGACGGGGAGGCAAAACAGTAACAGTGATAAGCGGATTCCAGGGTCCCCAGTCCGATATGGAATCACTTGCCCGTACACTTAAGACGTTCTGCGGCTGCGGAGGCTCGGCCAAGGACGGTGAGATTATAATACAGGGTGATTTCCGCGAAAAGCTTAAGGCTAAACTCATCTCTCTGGGCTATTCCCAGACCCGATAAACCGGGCGACAGAAGGGGGAACCAGTTTATCTATGGGTTCTCCTTTTTTTACCATCCGGCGTATCTGAGTGGATGATATATCCATCAGCGGGCAGTCAAGCAGTGTTGCGTTTTCAGGAACATCTGTTATAGGATAGCCTTGGCGTGGGTATATGATTATGCGGTAGTTGTCCATAATAAAATCAGACTCCCTCCAGTCATGAAATTTGACCCAGTTGTCGGCCCCGATGGTGAGTATGAACTCGCGGTCGGGGTAATCTGTGCTGATATGGCGTAACGTGTTGGCCGTAAATGAAGGTTTGGGTAGGCGGAACTCATAGTCCGATGCAGTCACACCGCTAATGTCCTTGACCGCCTCTGCCACCATATCATATCTCAGTCGGTCATTCATAAGTGTCTGGTCTGCTTTCCATGGGTTGCAGGGGGTTATGAGCATCCATACCTCATCGGCAAGGCCCTGTTCAAGCACACTTTCTGCAATGGCTATATGACCATTGTGAAGCGGATTGAATGTGCCTCCAAAAAGGGCGGTTCTGATGGGGTCAGACATTAAGGAAAGACTTGATTGTGGAGAGAGCCTTCTGCTGTGCCTCCTCCAGGATATCATTTACAATAACCACGTCAAATTTAGGGGCAAAGGTAAGTTCGTAACCGGCCTTGGCCACACGCTTAGCAATCATCTCCGCACTGTCAGTGCCGCGGTTTATCAGGCGGCGCTCCAGTTCCTCAATTGAAGGCGGCTGGATAAATATGGACAGGGCCTGGTCACCATAGTACTCCTTGATGTTGCAGCCGCCGGCCACATCCACGTCAAACACCACGTTCATGCCCTCATCAAGACGTTTCTCAACCTGCTCCTTTAGAGTGCCGTAAAAGCAACCTGCATAGACCTCCTCATACTCCAGGAAATCACCCTTTGCAATACGGGCGCGGAACTCATCGGCTGTAAGGAAAAAATACTCAACGCCGTTCTGCTCTGTACCGCGCGGGGCACGGCTGGTGGCAGATATGGAGAATACCATCTTGAGTTCCGGATGGGTAAGGAGCCACTGAACGATGGTTGACTTGCCGGAGCCTGAAGGAGCAGAGAATATAAGACATTTTCCGCGCATAATCACATCACGTTGAGAACCTGTTCCTTTATCTGCTCCAGTTCGTCTTTCATGCGGACCACAATGTTCTGCATCTCGGCTTGGTTGCTCTTGCTGCCAAGAGTGTTGATCTCACGTCCCATCTCCTGGGCTATGAATCCCAGCTTCTTGCCCTGGCCGTGACCCTCCTCAAGAGTCTTGATGAAGTAGTCCAGATGGTTGGTAAGACGCTGTTTCTCCTCACTTATGTCCAGCTTTTCAATGTAGAATATCATCTCCTGCTCAAAGCGGTTCTCATCATAGTCGCTACCTACAGTGTTCTGCATTGCTGTGCGGATGCGCTCCTTTATCTTGGCCACACGCTCCTGCTCATACGGCTCTACCGATGCAAGCAGGGCTGAAATGTTGGATATTTTCTCACGGAACTTCTTTTCAAGTGCCACTCCCTCGGCCTTGCGGTACTCCACAAGCGCTGATATCGCGGTGTCAACGGCTGCCGATACGCTCTGCCACTCCTCATCAGTAATTTCTTCCATCTGTGTGGAACTAAGTACCTCGGGCATACGCAGTATCACTGAGAATATGTCATCGGGTATGTCCTGTCCGGTCTCATCGGATAGGGATTCAATCTGCTTAAGGTAATTCTTGAACACCGGAACGTTTATGGACTGTGCTCCCTGCGTGGCGCTTTGGTCTACATAAATCGTGAAATCCACCTTGCCGCGCTCCAAAGCGGTCGTGATGCGTGAACGAATGTCAAGCTCCTTGTCGCGGTAAGCGGGGATAATCTTGGTGGAAATATCCATAGCCTTGCTGTTCAGGGACTTGATCTCAACTATCACTTTGCGGTTTGCGGTCTCGGCCGTAGCCTTGCCGTATCCTGTCATTGACTGAATCATGCCTAAATATCTTTTGTTCTGCAAAAATAGTTATATTTGCAGACAGACAATTAACAAACCAATTAATAAAGAAGGATTATGAAAAAGAAATTCATCTGCACCGTATGCGGATACGTACATGAAGGAGACGAGGCACCCGAGCGCTGCCCACAGTGTAAAGCCCCCAGAGAGAAATTCAAGGAGGTGATTGAGAACGGTGAATCATTGCAGTTCGCCTGCGAGCATATTCTTGGCGACGGTCAGGTTGGATCGGCCGAGATGGTGAATGACCTGCGTATGCAGTTTAACGGCGAATGCAGTGAGGTGGGAATGTATCTTGCGATGAGCCGCCAGGCCGACCGCGAGGGATACCCCGAGGTGGCCGAGGCATTCAAGCGTTACGCTTTTGAGGAGGCCGAGCATGCCGCCAAGTTTGCCGAGCTTCTGGGTGAGGTTGTATGGGACACCAAGACCAATCTTGAGAAACGTATGAAAGCCGAGCACGGAGCATGCGAGGGCAAGCTGGCAATAGCCAAGACCGCCAAGGCCCAGAACTGGGATGCCATACATGATACAGTTCATGAGATGGCCAAGGATGAGGCCCGTCACGGAAAGGGATTCGAAGCTCTTTACAAACGTTATTTCGGTAAATAATCACGTAATATTACGTTAAAACGGTTTAAAGGCCGTATCGGGGCATCAATTAGGTCCCGATACGGCCTTTTCCTTTGGAAAAATATCCTTATCTTCGCAAGTTAATAGGGATATGAGTGTAATTCTGCATATAGAGTCAGCTACCGAAGGCTGTTCGGTGGCGGTGAGTGATGAGGGGCAGCTGGTGTTTGACAAGGCTGACCGCGAGGGCCACAACAATGCCGTGTCATTGGGTGTTCTGGTTGATGAGGCGCTGGCGCTTATAGACAGCCGTGGGCTCAAACTTGATGCCGTTGCCGTGAGTGAGGGACCGGGTTCATATACAGGCCTGCGCATAGGCGTGTCAATGGCCAAGGGCGTTTGTTACGGCCGTGGGCTCAAGCTGATATCGGTATCAACCCTCAAGCTCCTATGCGTGCAGCCGCTCTTAAGCTTGGAACTGCCCGATGACGCTTTACTGTGTCCTATGATTGATGCCCGCCGTATGGAGGTCTATAGCGCAGTATATGACCGCGCCCTCAATGAGGTCCGTGAGATACGGGCAGACATTGTTGACGGCGACACTTACAAAGAGTATCTTGACAGGCATCCTGTATGGTTCATGGGTAACGGTTCCGCCAAGTGCCGCGAGACAATCAATCACCCTAACGCCCATTTCCTGGATGACGTGAATCCGGAGGCCCGTTGGATGTTCCCGCTTGCCGAGCAGTCATTTAACCATGCGGAATTCCGTGACGTGGCCTATTTTGAGCCCTATTATCTGAAAGATTTCATAGCTGTTAAACCTAAAAAACTGGTTTGATGAACTACAATACACAACGAGAGAAAATGCCGATGCCCGAGTACGGACGCGCCGTACAGGAGATGGTGGAGTATGCCGTCACGATTCCGGATCGTGCGGAGCGTCAGCGTTGCGCCAATACCATCATCAACATTATGGGGAGCATGTTCCCCACACTGCGCGATGTCCCTGATTTCCAGGGCAAGCTGTGGGATCATCTGGCATTCATGTCGGATTACAAACTTGATATAGACTATCCGTTTGAGATAACCCGCCTGGAAAAGACTCAGCAGAAACCTGACCATATTGACTATCCGGCAGGTGATATCCGTTACCGCCATTACGGCCACATACTGCCGTCACTGGTAAAGGTTGCGGTCTCCATGCCCGAGGGTCCGGAGCGCAGCCAACTGGTACGCCTGCTTGCCGTGCAGATGAAAAAGGACCTTATGACCTGGAACAAGGAGATGGTAAGCGACGAGCGCATAGCCGATGACCTGGCATACTTCTCTAATGGCCGTCTCAGCCTGCAGGAGGGTGATCTGAACGTGCAGTTCGCTCAGGCTCCGCCCCAGCAGCGCCAGCAGCAACACGGAAAGAAAAAGAACAAACGCAGATATTGATAGATTATGCCGTCATTTCTTGTAGAGGGAGGTCACAGACTCAACGGGACCATCTGTCCGCAGGGCGCCAAGAATGAGGTCCTGCAGATACTTTGTGCAGTACTGCTTACTCAGGATGAGGTGACGGTGCAGAACGTTCCCGATATCCTGGATGTAAGGAACCTGATTGACATGATGGCCAATCTGGGGGTGAAAGTCAACAACACCGCTCCCGGATGCTGGTCATTCAAGGCCGATGCCATAGACCGCGGCTATGCCGGGAGTATGGACTTTGTAAAGCGCAGTGCGGGACTCCGCGGTTCTGTTATGTTGCTTGGTCCGCTGCTGGCCCGTCTGGGGCACGCCACGGTGAGCAAACCGGGTGGTGACAAGATAGGCCGCCGCCGCGTTGATACCCATATCAAGGGATTCCAGGCGCTTGGCGCCACATTCGTGCTGAATGAGGAGCGTGGCTATTATGAGCTTAAGGCAGACCGCCTTAAAGGCACTTACATGCTTCTGGATGAGGCATCGGTAACCGGTACAGCCAATATCATTATGGCTGCTGTTCTGGCCGATGGCGTGACTACAATTTACAATGCAGCCTGTGAACCTTACGTACAGCAGCTTTGCCGTATGCTGGTGCGCATGGGTGCAAGGATAGACGGTATAGGCAGTAACCTGCTCATCATAACCGGAGTCAAGGAACTTCACGGGACCTCTCATAAGGTATTGCCCGATATGATTGAGGTGGGCAGTTTCATAGGTATGGCCGCCATGACGCAGAGTGAGATAACCATCAAGGATGTCTCATATCAGAACCTGGGTATAATCCCGGAGAGCTTTGCCCGTCTGGGCATACAGATGGAGCAGCGCGGAGATGACATATATGTTCCCGCCCAGGAACATTACCAGATAGATTCTTTCATAGACGGCTCCATAATGACGCTGGCCGACGCTCCCTGGCCGGGACTTACGCCAGACCTTTTGAGTGTATTGCTTGTAACGGCAACCCAGGCAAAAGGCAGCGTGCTCATACATCAGAAAATGTTTGAGAGCCGCCTGTTCTTTGTGGACAAGCTGATAGATATGGGTGCTCAGGTGATACTGTGCGACCCGCACCGTGTGGTGGTTATAGGCCATGACCGCCAGTTCCCGCTGGTGGCACGCCGTATGTCATCGCCCGATATACGTGCCGGTATAGCTTTGCTTATTGCTGCCATGTCTGCAAAAGGCACAAGCCGCATAGACAACATAGGTCAGATAGACCGTGGATATCAGAATATTGACGGTCGTCTTAACGCGCTTGGCGCAAGGATAACCAGAGAGGAATAAGAATATGATACAGGAGAGTGAAGTACAGAGGATAGGCACCATAGTCAAACCGCACGGAGTGGGCGGCGAGATGGCTGTCACTGTGCCCGCTTCACTCAATTGGACCGATGACCTGGATTGCCTGGTCTGCTCCATGGACGGCATTCTGGTACCGTTCTTTGTTGAATCCATAAGGGAAAAGAGCAATACCACCATACTTGTCAAGTTTGAAGGTTATGATACGGTAGAATCCACCGGCCGTTTTATGGGGGTTACAGTGTATATGCCGCTAAGGTTTGTTGCGGAAAGCGCCGATGATGAGTTGGAGTGGGGCTGTTTCCTGGACTGGAAAGTGGTGGATGCCGCAGCCGGACCGCTTGGCACCATACATGCCGTTGATGACAGTACGCCAAACATACTGTTCCTGGTCAAGGACGGTGAGCGCGAGCGTATCATACCGGCCAATGGGGAATGGATTACCGGTGTGGACCGAAAGAACCGCACCCTCAAGTACAAACTCCCGGAAGGGTTAGCCGAACTGTAGTTATGAAGAGCATCCGACAGAAACGCAAGGCAGTGGGCCGTAAGAGCCTGTTCCGCAGGTTCGTCTATCTGTACCGCTTGACCGTGGTCAATGAGGACGAGCAGCGCCGCGTTTTCAGGATGAAGATTTCACATTTTATCCTGATGCTTTTTTTAATCGTTGTGGCTGGACTTGGCGCTTGGGGAGGTATAGAGGTTTTCCGCCGTCTTCCAAAACAGAAAGCCCTTACCATAGAGGATTACCGCATACGCCAGGCTATTGTGAACGAGGCCCTGCGCATAGACTCCCTGGAGCAGGTGTTTGAACTGCAGAACAAGTACATCACTAACCTGCAGGATATAATTGCAGGCACGGTCAAGATAGACACCGTCTATTCTGTTGATTCACTGGCACGAGTGCGCAGTGAACTGCTTATGGAACGTACCGAGCGCGAGGAGACATTCATGCGGCAGTATGAGGAGGCCGAGCGTTACAATATCACATCGCTGTCACAGCCTGTGAATGATGTGCGCAGCATCAGCATATTCCGCCCTACAGCCGGTCTGGTATCGCAGAGTTATGATGCGCTTGAACAGCATCTTGGCGTGGATATAGCAGCCAGCCCGAACCAGAGCGTGGTGTCTGTCCTGGACGGAACGGTGCTTATGGCTACATACACATCGGATATGGGTTACACCATCTGCATAGTGCATCCGGGTGAACTGATTTCGGTCTATAAGCATTGCGAGTCACTGCTTAAGAAAACAGGTGACCGCGTTAAGCAGGGTGATGTGGTGGCGCTTGTGGGCCGTGGCACGGACCGTGCGCTTCAGGGATCGCATCTTCATTTTGAACTGTGGTATCAGGGCCAGCCCCTTGATCCAGAAAAATATATACTTTTCCAGTGAAACAGATAGCGATATTAGGTTCAACAGGCTCAATAGGGAGGCAGGCGCTTGACGTAATTGCATCCCATCCCGATGAATATGAGGTCTATGCGCTTACTGCCAACAACAGCGTGGACCTGCTTATAGAGCAGGCGCTCAAGTTCAAGCCCGAGGCGGTGGTCATAGCCAATGAGCAGCATTATGCCAAACTTAAGGAGGCGTTGGCCGGCCAGCCCGTCAAAGTATATGCCGGAGCTGATGCAATCAACCAGATAGTCACTGCCGATCCCATTGACATAGTATTGGCATCAATGGTTGGCTTTGCCGGGCTTTGCCCCACTATTGAGGCTATCAAGGCAGGCAAGATGATAGCCTTGGCCAACAAGGAGACTATGGTGGTGGCCGGTGAGCTTATCACATCACTTGCGCTTGAGTACAAAACGCCCATTCTGCCGGTGGATTCGGAACACTCGGCCATATTCCAGTGCCTGAGTGGTGAGACCATGAATCCGGTTGAGAAGATACTTCTTACCGCAAGCGGAGGCCCGTTCCGCATATTGGGTAAAGATCAGCTCAAGACCGTAACCAAGGCACAGGCCCTTAAACATCCCAACTGGGATATGGGTGCCAAGATAACCATAGACTCCGCATCCATGATGAACAAGGGATTTGAGGTTATAGAGGCCAAGTGGCTTTTTGGGGTACCGTACAGCAAGATACAGGTGGTGGTACATCCGCAGTCTGTCATACACTCAATGGTGCAGTTTGCTGACGGTGCGGTAAAGGCACAGCTTGGAGCACCCGATATGCGCCTGCCCATACAGTACGCATTCTCTTATCCGCGCCGTCTTAATGCCGATTTCCCCAGAGTGGATTTTACAAAGTTAGGTACACTCACGTTTGAGGAGCCTGATACAGACCGTTTCCGCAACCTGGCTCTGGCTTATCGGGCCATTGAGCGCGGCGGCAATATGCCCTGCATACTGAATGCCGCCAATGAGGTCTGTGTGGCTGCGTTCCTGCATGACCGTATAGGATTCCTTGAGATGAGTGACGTGATTGCAGAGACTATGGAGCGTGTGCAGTTCCGCAGTAAATCTACACTTGATGAGTATATAGAAACTGATGCCGAGGCCCGCAGGGTGGCATCTTCACTGATAAACTGATTAAAACACCATTTAGATATGTCAACATTCTGGATCAAAACCATCCAACTTGTCCTTTCGCTTACCATTCTTGTAGTATTCCATGAATTCGGTCATTTCCTGTTCTCGCGCCTGTTCGGGGTGAGGGTGGAGAAGTTCTATGCATTCTTTAACCCACGGTTCTCGCTGTTCCGCATCAAGAGGGTGAACGGAAAACTAAGGGTAAAGTTCTTCAGCCCCAATGTTCCTGAAAGCTATGAAGAGCAGAAGCACTTTAATTTTGAAGGTAAGGAGGAAGTCACATACAAACCCATAGACCTTGAGTCTCTTCCCGAGGATGACTGGCGCCGTTCACCTGAGAATACGGAGTTCGGAGTGGGCTGGGTGCCTTTTGGCGGTTACTGCAAGATTGCCGGAATGATTGACGAGTCCATGGACATTGCGGCCATGAAACAGGAACCCATGCCATGGGAGTTCCGCACCAAACCCTCCTGGCAGCGTCTGCTTATCATGGTGGGCGGCGTGCTGTTCAACCTTATACTTGCATTTTTTGTCTATTCAATGGTTCTCTGCAAGTGGGGCGACAGCTACACTCCTGCACAGGGACTAAAATACGGAATGGAATTCAATGAACATGCAGAGTCGCTCGGTTTCCGTGACGGTGATGTTATTGTTGCCACCGATGGCAAGCCTACTGTAGCTTTTGACGGTGATCTGTACCGTGCCATAGCCAAGGCCAAGCAGGTTACTGTAAAACGTGATGGTAAGCAGGTCACGCTTGATATGCCCGATGAGCTGTCCCTGTTTGACTTTACCCGCACCGTTCCGTTTGTTTCCATACTCAGCCCCATGACGGTTGACAGTATCCTGACCGGTGCCGGCGCATATAAGGCCGGTCTCATGGTGGGCGATACCATACTTACGGTGAATGGTCAGAACTCCTCCACATGGACACAGTTCCAGACCATCCTGTCCGATATGCGCAGCCGTGCAGAAGAGAGTTATGTGGACCGCAACCTGAGTATTGTTATAGGCCGTCCGGGAACCGGCCGTGACACTCTTTCCGTAACGGCCGATGACAATTTCCGTATAGGAATTGTACATTTCACTGATGAGTATGAACCGGTCATACTGGAATACGGGTTCTTCAGTTCGATTCCGGCTGGCATCAAGTATGGTTGGAATACCTTGAAGGGATATGTGGGCGATTTCCGCTACGTGTTCACCAAAGAGGGTGCCAAGAGCCTGGGCGGATTCGGAACCATAGGCAGTATATTCCCTGAGAAGTGGAACTGGCATGCCTTCTGGCTTATGACGGCGTTCCTGTCAATCATACTGGCTTTCATGAACATACTGCCCATTCCTGCCCTTGACGGCGGTTATGTGCTGTTCCTGCTGGTAGAGGTAATCACAGGTAAGAAACCGGGTGACAAGTTCCTTGAGGTGGCCAACACCATTGGTATGATAATCCTGTTCGGCTTGCTTATCTTTGCCAACCTTAACGACATAATAAGACTGTTCTGATATGAATAAGCCCCGCGAGACATTCGGCAGCCGCACAGGTATGCTACTGGCAATGGCTGGATCGGCAATCGGCCTGGGAAACATATGGCGTTTCCCATATATGATGGGCAAGAACGGCGGGGCTGCATTCATACTCATCTACATAATCATGCTGGTGGTACTCTGCCTGCCGGTAATGGTTTCGGAATATCTTATAGGAAGGCGCGGCGGTTCCAATCCGTTCAGTAGTTTTGACCGCCTTGCGCCCGGCTCAAAATGGCGTTGGATAGGATTCCTGGCGGTGCTGGCATCGGCCTGCATATTGTCATTCTACTGCGTTGTGGGAGGCTGGTCAGTCAAGTATCTGGCCGATTCATGCATCCTGGCTTTCTCTGATTCACAGGGTGATTATGCACTCAGTTTCGGGACATTCATAAGCAACCCATGGAAACCTCTGCTCTATACTCTCATATTCCTGGGTCTGACAGGAGCCATAATAGTCTTTGGGGTACGCAAAGGTATTGAGCGTATGTCAAAGGTCATGATAACCATGCTGTTTGTAATCATAGTGATGGTGGTTATACGTTCGCTCACCCTTCCGGGTGCTATGGAGGGCGTCAAGTATATGTTCGTACCTGATTTCAGCAAGGTTACGGCAGGTACGGTTGTGTCGGCTATGGGACAGGCCTTCTTCTCGCTCAGCATAGGATGCGGTTGCATTCTGACGTATGCATCATATGTAAAGAAGGAGGAGAATATCCTGGCATCATCAGCCTGGATATCATTCTTTGATACGTTGTTTGCCATCATAGCCGGACTTGCCATCATACCTGCAGTTTACGCAATAGCCTATATGAATGGCTTAGAACCCGATGTCAGCGCCGGTCCCGGTTTGGTATTCATCACTCTGCCGGGCGTGTTCAGTCAGATGCCTCTGGGCAGTGCGGCAGCCATATTGTTTTTCCTGGCATTGTTGCTGGCTGCCGTAACATCGGCCATATCACTTATGGAAGTGGTGGTGGCGTTCATAATAGAGGAGATGCACCGTTCCCGCAAGAAGGCTGTGCTTCTTTGCTTTGCTGTTTGCGGTGTGGTGGGAGTGTTCTGCTCGCTCTCATTCGGTCCACTTTCTGATTTCAAGCTGTTCAGTTTGAGCGTGTTTGATTTCTTTGACTACATAACCTCCAACATAATGCTTCCGGTTGGCGGTATGCTGCTTGCGGTCTTTGCCGGATGGAGGCTAAAGCGTGCCAACTATCTGGATGAACTGACCAACGGCGGTAAAGTAAGGATACCGCGCTGGCTTGCGCTTACCATCTACTATCTGGTCAAGCTGGTTGCTCCGGTCGGAATATCACTTATCTTCCTGAACTGCCTCTTCAGCTGAAACCTCCTCTTTCATTTTGGAACGTATGAACTTTAGGTGACGGTCAGCCTCGTCACGCAGGCTTTTGTGCTCGTTCAGTGACAGCAACACCTGTGACAGGTCGTAGAGCTGGGCTATGGCGTAGCGGTCATCCTTGGTCATCTTAAGATTCTTATATACCGCACGGCTGCTTTCAGGACCGGTCTTGCGGTAAAGAGTGTAGGTAATGTCAGCATCCTTGTTTGCACTTATAAATGCTGCCGCTCCGCCGTCATTGCCATTGATGAAACTGAGCCGTTCATAACAGATTCCCAGGTCAGTGAACTCATGACGGTCTTTTGATTCCGGGGTATCCACATAAAATTCACCCACGCTCAGCTTGAGCCAGTCATGGTGTATGTAAGAGCTGCCGCGGTAGCTGGAAACCAGAGTCATTCGCCCCAGTTCATCCACCTGTGCACGTATGTAGGTGCGGTCAGTATTGCGTTGCGGCGCCTGGCTCTTTATGGTGTAGAGACCTACATCCTGATAACGCTCGTCTTTCTCAAACGCATAATCCGCCTTGATCTTGTCAAAGGCAGCCTGGGCTCCGGCTATCATGCTGTCCTCATATTCAATTATGCGTAACTGCTCAGCCTCCTCAATCAACTGCATCAGTTTTATGCCCTGCCTGCGTGTCTCAAAAGCCTTGGGGTAGAGTATCCTTATGCTGTCAATCTCCTGCTTGGCCACATTGTAGTTGCCTATGCTGAACGCCTCCTTGGCGTTGTCCAGATGGTGTCCGGCTTTCTGCTCAATATTTTCTCCACAAGAGATAATGAATACGCCTATTGTCAGGAATACAAGTACTTTTTTCATCTCAATTGTTTTTTGCCGATGCAAAAGTACTTGTTTTTTCTGCAAGAGTGACCATTTTATCTTAAGAGCTTCTTTTCTGTGCGGATGGTTCCGTCTTTGTAACGGGTTACTACTATGGTCAGACCGGAAGGAGTTTCCAGACGGCGGCCAAGCAGGTCATAGTATTGTATGCTTATTGTATTGACGCCAGGATTAATGTCCCTGACTCTTGTATCAGTAGACCCTCCATAATGCAATCCAGCTTCTCTCTCCTTGATTATATTAGGCACAGCATACTTCACATAGCCAGTCTCATATATGCTGTTACATACAGATACAACATCTTTTGTCTTGGGCAGTTCATATACCAACTTGACAATATCATTTTCGGTCTTAGTAGAAACCAGACTCAGATTGTTTTCATTAATGATTCTGTTCCTGACTGCATCGGTAACATTGTCCTTGAAAACTAGTGTCAACCTTCCATCCAGACCCCAGTATGTCATTTTTTCAGCATACTTAAGGCAATGGACATAAAACATATTATCCAGATACTGTTTGCTTACCCATTTTACATTATCAAGCGTTTTCAAAGCCTCCATTGCTGTCTCTGCCACATCGGGATAAGTATAGACCATGCAGTAATCCTCGTCCAGCCATGTTATGCGGCTATAGTTTCCACAAAATGATTTTATAATGGATGCCATTTGTGCTCTATCTGTTCCACTGCTTTTTCTTACGGCAAATCTGCCGGGAGCCATATACAGATATTGCTTAGACCCGTCTTGCTCACCATAATAGAATGGTATGCCGGAGTGGTCTATAGTTTGAACCTGATATTTCTTTGTTCCGTGCAATGCAGTTGGTCTTGCACAAAGGAAATAACCGGATTCATATAACTGGTTGGCAGCAGATACTACATTCATTGATTTTGGAGCTTTCAGCATTGCGCTTTTGTAAACATCTGTGCGGCTATCGTCAACAAACACAAAACTCAGCCCCATAGATTCAATAAGATTGTTTGCTTCGTCCCATGTACTTTCATCAAGATAGATAACCTGTAGTTGGTCCGAGAATGTAGATACTTTAACCTCATCTGCAAACGGATACAGGTCTATAAGGTCTTTCACGTCTTTTCTGATATATCTTTTGCTTACGCTCACAATCGCATCATCGGAAAGCAGAGCCTTGACTGCCTCATCCAGTCCCAGACTGTTTGTGGTTACAGAGCAACGATAGTCATATTGTCCGGAATCCCATTTAAAGCGGGCATCGGGCAAATATTGTTTCACAAGCGTTTCTATGTCCCTTTTACTGGCGTCATCAGTCTTTTGTATATATAAATCTGTAGTCAATGAGTAAAGGACAACTGTATCAATGTTATCCGGTGATATTCCGGCACCTATAAGATTTGAGAAGTTACCGTTAGGCTCATAGTAATATATGGTATCCGTACCAATCTTAAGAGAATCGGTACTATTCTCAGTAACTGTCTGTTGCTGTGGTAAAGGTGCTTCCATCTTATACAGAGCTTTGTCTGCATTGGAATAAATATAAAGATAGTTTCCAGATTCAGCTATTCCCCTTGGGTCTTTTATTTGAAGAGGCTTCTGATAACAACTGGAGTTCAAATCATCTGCATTCCTCCAAGTCAACAAACTTGGGTATGTTTCCACAGATTGCGGCTGAATACCATATACTACACTTCCACTGCAGCATAATCCCTTTAGATTAGAGGCAACAAAAACACTATTACGACTCAAAAAATTCTGGACAGAACTGGTTGCTCCATTCACGTTCACATTCTGAAAAACAAATATGCCCGATGAAGATGCTGCAATGAACTGATATGAACCCCTTATGCCATAATAGTCAACAATGGTGTCACCGTTTATGTCTATGACCGCATGACCTTTCAGTATAAGCGTATCCCCATTAAGAACCGTAAAATAGCGGTATGGGTTGTTTGTTTGTTCAATAACTTCTCCTTGCAGATTTGTCTTGATTAGTTTATCTGATGTCTGGAAACAGAATGTCAATTCGCCATTGATAGAAGCAGATGCATCAATGTACATATTATATACATTCTCTATATTTATATCAAAAACCTTAACGGTGTTTCCAATTGCCGACAAGGGCAATGCAAGCAATGCTGTGGTCATTGCAACTTTCAGAGTCAATAGAATTTGTTTCATAAGCCTTACATTTTAAAAGATAAACTTACTCAACCAAAAGTGTAAATTCAATCCCCACTTTAATACTGGCCGATAAAGATAGTATTTAGTTGATTATTGACAACAAATAATGTATAACTTTTTGTGGGACAATTATGTGACAATTTCGGGACAAACTTTTCCTATGTGTGTTTTGTGACACAATTGGGTGGTTATTATAATAGTCAATGGCATAATTGAAATGTTTGCACTATCTTTTAACTACGTCTGAAGATAGGCTGCGCCTCGGGATAAAAAATGAGTAAACTCCTTTTTTCTCCTCTCGGCTTGCACTATCTTTGCATCATATGAAGTTATACAGTGACGAGGAACTGGCCCGGCTGCTTGACCGCAAGGAGTTCAGGCTGCTGTCACAGACTGCCGACAGTCTGGGATTGGAGTGTTATGTGGTAGGCGGATATGTGCGCGACCTTTTCCTGGAGCGTCCCAGCAAGGATATTGATGTAGTCGTAGTGGGCAGCGGACTGGAGATGGCTAAGGCTTACGGCAAGGCATTGGGCCGCGGTGCACATGTGAGCCTGTTCAAGAACTTTGGTACCGCTCAGGTCAAGAAGGGTGACCTGGAGGTTGAGTTTGTAGGTGCCCGCAAGGAGTCTTACCACCGTGAGTCACGCAATCCCATTGTTGAGGACGGCACACTTGAGGATGACCAGAACCGCCGCGACTTTACCATAAACGCAATGGCTATCTGCCTTAACGGGAACCGGTTCGGTGAACTTGTTGATCCGTTTGGAGGCATTGATGACCTGCAGGACCGTATAATACGTACTCCGCTTGATCCCGATATTACATTCAGTGATGATCCGCTGCGTATGATGCGATGCATAAGGTTTGCCACGCAGCTCAACTTCTATATTGATGATGAGACCTTTGCATCTCTTGAGAAAAACCGCGAACGTATAGGTATAATATCAAAGGAACGCATAGCAGAGGAACTCAACAAGATTATTCTTGCTCCCATACCGTCCAAGGGATTCATAGACCTGGACCGTTGCGGCCTGCTGGAACTGATATTCCCGGAACTGGCTGCACTGCAAGGCGTAGAGACCGTGAACGGACGCGGTCATAAGGACGTGTTCCTGCATACGCTTGAGGTACTGGATAACGTGGCCCGTAACAGCAATGACCTGTGGCTGCGCTGGGCCGCCTTGCTGCATGACATAGGCAAGCCACGAACAAAGAAATGGGAGCCCGCTCACGGCTGGACATTCTATAACCACAACTATGTGGGCATGAAGATGATTCCCGCCATCTTTGAGCGCATGAAACTGCCCAAGAATGAGAAGATGAAATATGTGCAGAAGATGGTTGAACTGCACATGCGCCCCATAGCAATTGTAGATGATGAGGTTACAGATTCCGCAGTGCGCCGACTGCTGTTTGATGCCGGTGATGACATAGATGACCTGATGACCCTGTGTGAGGCCGATATCACATCCAAGAACGAGCAGAAAAAACATCGCCATCTGGAGAACTTCAAGCTGGTGCGCCGCAAGATGGTGGATCTTGAGGAGCGTGACCGCATACGCAATTTCCAGCCGCCTGTAGATGGTGTGGAGATAATGCGCGTGTTCGGGCTGGAGCCTACCGCTATTGTGGGTGAACTTAAGGCAGCCATAAAGGATGCAATACTGGACGGGGTTATCCCCAATGAGCATGACGCCGCATACGCCTTCCTGCTAAATGAGGCGCACAAGCGTGGCCTTGAACCTGTACGACAAGAACCTTAAATACAGACCTTAATATGATAAAGAGAGCGTTTGTCCCGGCTGTATGCCTTATACTGCCGGTTATTATGTTGCTTTCATGCAACCGCACGGTTGAGTTTGGCAAATCTCCTGTCAGGAAAGTGGTAGATGCCATGACCCTTGAGGAGAAAGTAAACCTGCTTGTGGGTGTGGCTGCCTGGAACGGTGATGACATTGCCCGGGAGATTAAGGACACCAAAAACCTTATTCCCGGATGCGCCGGACAGACCTATCCCATACCGCGTCTGGGCATTCCATCTGTGATGCTGCCCGACGGCCCCGGCGGATTGAGAATAAACCCTACCAGACAGGGTGATGAAAAGACCTATTACTGTACATCATTCCCTGTAGCCACAATACTTGCCCAGAGCTGGAACCAGCAGCTTGTTGAGGAGGTAGGTGCAGCCATAGGTGATGAGGTAAAACGTTATGGAGCAGACTGTCTGCTTGCTCCTGCGCTTAACCTGCACCGTAATCCCTTGCTGGGACGCTCATTCGAGTACTATTCAGAAGACCCTGTCATATCGGGTAAGACAGCAGCCGCAATGGTACGTGGAGTGCAGTCAAACGGAGTGGGTGCCACAATAAAGCATTATGCCCTGAACAATCAGGAGACAAACCGTATGGCCAATGATGTTCGGGTGGACCAGCAGACAGCACGTGAACTCTACCTGAAAGGTTTTGAGATTGCCGTCCGTGAATCACAACCCTGGGCCGTCATGACATCATATAATAAGGTGAACGGCACATACGCTCCAGAGAACGCCACCCTGATTGACAGTATTCTGCGTAAGGAATGGGGATTTGAAGGTGTGGTAATGACTGACTGGGGCGGCGGACGTGATGCCGTAGCTACCGTAAAGGCCGGCAATGACCTGCTCATGCCCGGCAGTGCCAACCAGATTAAGGCTATCATAGATGCCGTACGGAACGGTACGCTTGATGAAAAAACAGTAGACCGCAATGTTGAAAAGATTCTTGCCTTTGTAGAGCGCTCGCCCAAGATGCAGGGCTATGAATTCCAGAATGATCCGGATCTGGCGGCTCATGCACAGGTGTCACGCTCCAGCGCCACAGAAGGTATGGTGCTGCTTAAGAATAACGGAGCTTTGCCATTAAGCAAAAACTGCAAAATAATAGCCTTGTACGGAGTCAGCTCATATGACATGTACGTTGTGGGCACAGGAAGCGGTAGCGTGAATTACAAGCATGCCGTAGGTTTGGACCAAGGTCTCAAAGCTGCCGGTTACAGACTGGAGCCTTCTGTATCATCGGCCTACAGCAAATATGTTGAGGAGAACAACAGGCGGGTCAGTGCAAATGACTTTATGCGCACTAATCTGACCAACCATGTAATACCGCAGTCACTTGTGCGTCAACCTTTCCAGTACCGGGCCGATGCCATTCAAAGTGACATAGCCATAATAACCATAGGCCGCAGTTGCGGTGAATCTGCTGACCGCGGATATGAAGGTGACTACCTGCTTACTGATATCGAGCAAGGACTGATAAAGGATGTATGTGATGCATTCCACTCCAAAAACAAGAAGGTGGTTGTGATACTTAACATAGGCGCGCCCATAGAGACCGCCAGCTGGAAGTCACGGCCCGATGCCATTCTGCTGGCAGGACTGCCCGGTCAAGAGGCAGGTTATGCCGTAACCGATGTGCTTAAGGGGGCGGTAAATCCATCGGGCAAACTTGTTGACACATATGTTGTTGACTATATGGATATGCCGTCAACCGCAAACTATCCTGTAAACGCACGTGAGCTCCAGGCCCAGGCACGCGCAAACCGTGGCAACCCTGATGCAACCCCCGTGGCCAACTATGATTTCACTGAGTATAATGAACGTGTGGATATAGGTTACCGCTATTATGACCGCCATCCTGAACAGGTGTCATATCCGTTCGGATTCGGACTTAGCTACACCACATTCTCATACAGTGAGCCCCAGGCCAAGGTTGTGGACGGAGTGGTTAACCTCTCTGTTAAAGTTACCAATACCGGCTCTGTGGCAGGAAAGGAAGCTGTACAGATTTATATTGAGGCTCCATATGGCGGATTCACCCAACTGGTCAAGGAACTAAAGGCATACGGAAAGACCGCCCTACTTGAGCCTGGTCAGAGCCAGACACTGGAATTCAAACTGTCAGAATATGACCTGGCAGGTTTCAACCCGGCCTCAGCAAACTGGCAGACACTGCATGGTGACTACAAGGCAGACTTTGCCGCATCGGCACAAGAAATACGCTGTCAGGCTCAGTTCACCCTGACCAATGACTGCACCTATCCCGCCTACGGCAATCTATAAAAATCTTATTGACAATAAGTTGGCTTTTGCGGGAAAGATTTGTCCCGTTTTTGTCCCATTATTGTCCTCTCGCTTTTTCCAAATACGCAAAAGCCTTTTCTATATTTGATGTATAAAAACTGGCCATACAGATTTATGAGAAAAGTTTCTTGGATACTGCTTATTTTTGTGCTTGCCGTATCCTGCCGGGATAAGGGCACATACCGTGATTTACAGTATGTGGAGCAACTGCTTGAAACTGATGCGGCAGCTGCCGATTCCATGCTTGCCACAATCAGTTTACCGGACAATATGCGAGACAGGGCATATTACGCAATTCTTAAGACACAGGCAGATTTCAAGAATTATGTAACAGCTCAGGATGACAGCCTTATACTTACCGCTACAGCCTATTACGGTGCCGGAAAGAAAGACTATCATGCGGCAATGGCCTGGTACTCACTTGGCTGTGTATATACAGATATGGGTAATGACCATTCGGCAGTAAGCGCCTACATAAAGGCTAAGGATCTGTTTCCCGACACATTGGTAAGATACTATGCTCTAACAGAGCAGAACCTGGGACAGCATTACCTTAACCAGATGATGTTTGACCTGTCTCTAAGTAACCTTAACGCTTGCCTTAAGAACTCCCTGCGGCTTCACGATAATGTTCTTACATCAAACGCCAGGTATCTCATATCTCTGAACGCACTTTACCAGGCAGACTATCCGGTTGCAGATTCACTATTTAACGTGTTGCTCAAAGATCCTCATGCTTCAAGCCTGCGTAGCCGCCAGTGTTACATGAACCTGGCAAAGATATATCTTCATGGCTACAAGGACTATTCAAAAGCCATGTACTACATAGAAAGGTATCTCTATGAACTAAAGGACCCGTCGGAGATTGGAATCGGCTATAGCGTAAAGGCCGACATATTCTTTGATTCAGAGCAGTTTGATTCGGCTTATCTCTATTACGGAAAATCCATGGAATGCCCGGAAGAACTCTACACCGTATGTGACAACAGCGGCAAACTGGCGGTACTCTCCGTAATGAAAGGCTATCCGGATGATGCCCTTGGATACATGCAGCTGCATGACCAGCTTATTGACTCTATATATGATATGCGCAAGGACATTGCCATAGAGGATGTGATACGCAATCATGTAATAATGTTGAAAGACAGCGAGACACGATACAGAAACAGAAGACTTATCATAATCAACACCTCGCTTCTGGCAATCCTCATTATGGTTTATCTGCTCTATCTCTCAAACCGCAGCAACCGTATAGCCCGCATGCAGATACGCCAGCGTGACCAGGCCCGCAGTAACAGCATAGAGATTATGAAAGCCCACATGCTAGACGCCCCGTTCAATGACAGAAACCTTTCAAGAGAGTCTATCCTTAAGATGTACAAGGAGAAACTGGAGGTATGCAAGGAGTTATTCCGCAATACCGATGCCCACTCCTGCCTCTCATCAAAGCTATTGAACAATGACCTTTCATTCTCTGCCGATGAACGCACCGCTATAATCAACCAGATATCGGAATCATTCATAGACACCATTCTGGACATGAACATAGAGATTGAGAATCTGGTGCGTGAGGACATAGTGATTTGCATACTGTCAAGCCTGAACTTCAACAACAGGTTCATATCCGCATTTATAAATCTGTCTGAGAGTGGTGTCCGCAAACGCAAATTGCGTCTTATTGAAAAATCCGGAAAGGACTTTATTGAATTATTTATATCCAAGTAACTGTTTATAGTCAGCAATATGAGCAAGAGAGCATTGTTTTTGTCCATAGCGTTTTTCATGGTCACAGCCATGAGTGCAAAAGTATATATCCCGTTGGTTAAGAGTGTCCCGACGGGAACCAATGGCAACGGGAGTGCAAGGGTTGGCGAAAGGACAAGTTCACACTCTCCATTAGCTTATTTTGAGGAGGATACCTTGTATATACAGTTTCCGGCCAAAACAGCAACAAGTGTAATCATTACCAGTGATTCTACTGATTTGGTGGTTATAAGCGAGAATTGCAAAATTGAAACTACCGGCGTTACCGTTTGTATATCGTCTCTTTCATATTATAAACCATACAATCTTTCCATAAATGCTTACGGAACCTGGTGGGTAGGCTATTTTGAGTACATACCGTCAACCCCAAGACAGTCTGTCCAGAAATATCTGTCAGCAATCGTTGACAATCCCGACAGCGAACGTAATTATGGAGTATATTCTGTTGCAGGTTATGCAAGCCCAGGCTTAAATTTTGGTGTGAGCGGAGTTCTTTCCGGACCGAACGGTGGAACCGGAATATACGGTTCATCAAGTTATGATGAAGGATTCAATACAAGTGGCCGATATGCAGGTCTTTTCCATGGTGACATTAAAACAACTGATGCAATTTATGCATCGGCATACAACACATTGGCAGATTCCAGACTTAACCATGATATGGCACAGCTTGAGAGCGGAAGTTTGGATAATCTTATGCAAGTGAACGTCTTCAGATACAGTCTGAAGCAGTTTGACGTGAATAGTGCAGAGGATTCAACACCTTTAGGATACTACAATGATGATTCCGGCATTCTTGAGAAAGAGCATTTCGGACTGTCGGGACAGGAAATCAAGGAAATATATCCCAACCTGGTATCGGAGAACCAGGATGGATACCTTTCTGTCAACTATGTTGAGATGATACCGCTGCTGATACGCTCCATTCAGGAACTCAAGACAGAATTAGACAAGGCCTATTCCGAACTGGAGGCATTGAAATCAACCACAAAGATTGCTGGCCGCTCTCCATACCAGACAACTGAACTATATCAGAACGAACCCAATCCTTTCAGTGAAAGATGTGTTGTCAGATGTTTCATACCGCAAAATGTCAATGATGCCTTATTCTGCATATACGACTACAATGGACGTCAGATCCAATGCCGGACCATATCGGATAGAGGGGATGTCAGAATTCCGGTAGATGGCAATGGACTTGAACCCGGTATCTACATGTATTCTCTGGTCACTGACGGAGTGCTTGTGGATACAAAACGGATGATTCGTATAAAGGAATAAGATGGCATTGTGAAAGATCCGTCCCTAAAATGTCCCACAATTGTCACGACATTTTTTTGCCCACGATTATTAATGCTGTTTATATTTGCCTCCGGATTTGGCCATTTGTTTAATGGTCATGAACTGGTTGCTAACTAAAAACGAACAGGATTATGAAAAAGTTTGCCACACTAACGTTAATGCTTGCTACTATGGGCCTTACCGCCTATGGAACTGAACCTGCAGACACCACACAGGTGGTAAGTGACACCACGCAGGTGGTTCCGGACATCAATCCCCAAGATCCGGATTATAACTATGGTGATGACCAGACTGATACCGCACAGGTGGCTGGTGAATTCAAACTGGTTGAACAGAATATTATCCTAAAGATTGGCGAAAGCCGCCAACTGCACGTTACACCCAATGATGCCAAAGTAAATTGGTTTGAATCATGGGGACTCGCCAATAACCCAGTTACAATAATTGATGAAAACGGAATGGTAACAGCCTTGAGAAGCGGAAACGATGTTGTAGGGGTTGAAACCATTGGCGGCTCCTCAATGAAGTATTGTAATGTAACAGTTATTGATGAAGGCAGCATCCGTAAGGACCGCAAACAACTCAACCCAACCAATGAGATTGAATGGACCGATGTCCGGTTTACCCTAACTGATGATGGCAAGTTCACCGCCCAGGGGGCATTCTACGGTAGCGGAGCCCAGCCCAATTATCTCAACTATATAGTTACAGACCAGTGCTTGTTAATGTGGTTTGAGATAAACTATGAGGACTCCACCATGATGTTCTATCCCCAGCCCTTCAAACTTGAAATTGAGAACTGTAATGCACAGGAGTACAGCATCTATCTCAACAACAAGGTCCAGACAGTAGAGTCACAATCAAAGTTTATGAGATACGCCCTTGCCAGGGGCTCATCGGCAGGAAGTACCACCAATACAGAGAGCATCTTCCTTATCAAATATGATGACCGCATCTATGACCTGAAAGGCCATAAACTGAATTCACCACCCGCCAATGGTATTTACATTCGCAACGGAAAGAAATACTATAGTTTTTAATTCAACACAACTCTAAAATATTGCATTTATGAAAAGGCTTATTGTTATTTGTCTGACTAGTTTATTGATCTCAAACCCTGCATTTTGCCAGTTGCTGGTTGAAAGCAATGGTAATGTCGGTGTCAAGTACGATGATGTATCAACTATTGTCAGCAATTTTACGGTTAATAGTCCGGGAGACTCTGAGATAACTACGTATATATTATCAGATGATGAGAGTCAGAATGCCGGCATGAGATTGACAAAATTAGAAACGCAAGGGGCATCTGGTGATTATAATATGGGCATCCGAAGTAGTGTCAGAAATGGGTTAAATGATTCAAAGAAGGCATATGGCTTTTATACTCATGTTTACAAAAACTCACTTACAGAATGCAGCAATGGTCGTTCATATGGCATCTATGCAGTGGCTGGAAATTCCACTATGGATATTCACTTTTGCAAAGGTGGCACGAGCCATTGTATGCACAGATGAGTTTTAATGAGCAACTAATAAATGAAGACTATTTAACAATAGGTATGCTATGCTATAGTTCATCGTGTGATATGATGGATTATTACTTGTCTGGAGCATCATCTCAGTATGCACAGGAAACATTTAATTCCTGGATTTTATTTGGCGACCCATCATTACATATCATTCCAAACAACAATGTAGGAAGGACAATCTTTCTGGAAGGTGATATAGTAAATGATTCAACTTATACAAAAGATTTTGTTGATGTTCACAATGCTACAATAAAAAACAATACGGATGTAATTATCAATCATCAAAATAATACTATCTTTAACGACGAGTTCAAGGTGGAGATTGGATCTACACTTTTGGTAGAATGAGTTTTCAAAATTGTTAGGCTTATGAAAAAGATATTCACACTGTTTGTCGCAGTAACATGGGGAATCCTTTATACCCATGCCCAAGATACATTGAATGCCGTAAAGGTGTTTGAGCCTGACACTATTGGAACAGGAGGTTTGAGCGGCATGTACATTGATATTTTAGGAGCAGCAGATGGCAATGCTGTGTTTTGTTTCCATTCAAAAATGGACTCTAATGAAAAACTTATAAGGACTGATATTTATGGAAACGTCATTGATATTACAGATGCTCCTTCATATTCACTATTTACTGTCTATAATGGTGATACAATATATATTACCAATACAGTTCCTGCGGACGTTGTCAATGCCACAATTGACGATACAATAGCTCATTTAGATGTTCCGTCAGATCTTATAGAGACTCCATTAGCTATTTCATCCTCCTCTTCCGGAATCTATGTATTTCATTATGATCCTTCCTATAGAACAGTTGGGTATTTTGTTCAGAATATCCTGAATAATAAATTCATATTGAGCTTTCGTAATCCCGGTTATTTAAAGTATTCCGGTTTCTGCTGTTGCAATGGAGAAGTATATATCCTGTCACTTATGAATGATGGCAATGGTTTGCTGACTTATATAAATGAAGTTGGAGGAGATAAGAATCAGGCAATTGTTCCTGTCTTAAATTGTAGCGGGATAGCTGAATACAGAGGCTCGTTATATGTCTATTCCCAAACTTACAATGCAGTCTATCGGTTGGAACTTCCGGAAAAAATAACCACTGGCATCAAGAGGCCCGAGATTAAAGAAACCGTCAATATAGTAAGTGAAAGCTACTATGACCTGCTAGGCCGCCGTATGGATACGCCTTCCGGTCTGACCATAGTGGTAACCCGTTACACAGATGGAACTATCCGCACAGAAAAGAAACTGTTTACCTTGTCAAGGTGAACTTGAGCGTCATGCCTGCATCATGAGTGCTGGTGGGGTAGGATGATGTGGATACCAGCGGGAAATTGCTCTGGAAATCGTAGTAGAAGTTCAGGGTGAGCATGCGGCTGTAGGTGTAGTCGGCGCTGAACGAGAGCTTGACGGCGCGGTTGCCGCTGGTGGCCTGGGTGGTCTCCTCACGCAGGTTGCGGCACAGGGCGTTCTGGTTGCGCAGCGAGAAGTCAGCGCTCAGGTTCAGGTCATTGCTCACGCTGTTGCGTCCGGTGCCGGGCTTGGCTCCAAACAGTTTTACGGCATTTATCTTGTAGCTGGCTCCGGCTGTGATGTCATCGGACGTGGTCTCAACTACCTGAACTGCTGTGGTGCTCAGGGTGAGCACACGGGTCTTGCGGAACTCCAGACGGGCCGATATGTCATTCAGGAAAGTCATGTTGACTCCGCACAGCGGAGCGAATGATTCGTTTATGGATACCGAGCTTATGTTGAACATGGTGCTGGGTATGGGGTTGCCGCTGGTAACGTCCTCAATGAATCCGCGTCCGTTCATGTACTCCATGTAGCTGTTGAAAGTGTTGAAGCTGCCCACAGCATAGACACTCTTGTAGGCATGTGTCAGATTAAAGCTCTTAAAGTATTTCTTAAAGAACGGCAGCTTGCTAAGACCGCTGTATGTGAATGACCAGTTTGGCAGGATGCTTAGCATGCCCGGGAACAGGTCAAGCGTAGCTTTGCGGGCGTCACGGCCGGTATAGGTGGCCAGGAATGCAGGTATGAGCACATCCGATGAATACATGTCAACTCCGCCGTTGGCGCTGTTATACGGCTGTCCGGCCAGAGATGAGCCTTGCGGGTAGCGGGCGCCTTCATACTGGGCCTCAATGCGGTCACGGAACGTGGGCAGGCTGGATATGAAACGGTCAAAACTGCGTGAACGGTAGTTGTTGTCTGATGAGTGTCTCTCAAATGCGCTGCCTATGGTGATTACCGTCATGTTGAAACTGCCTCCACGTGTGCTCGGCATACCGGCGTACATGTATTGGATGCGGTTTGAGCCGCCTTTGTTCCAGCTGGCATTGGCATCTATCTTGATGTCGCTAAACGGTTCAAGGGTCATCTTGACCTGTAAGTCCTCTGTGGTGGTGGATGCGGCTGTGTGGGCAATGCTGTCACCGCTCAGAAGCCAGCCGTTGTCAATGGCCTTGTAGAGATAGTCATCGCCGGTAAGGCCTAACGCAAAGTCCAGTCCGGGAGCCATGATTCCGGATGAGTTGTTCTGACCCAGCATCTTGGATGCCGGCATGAATCCGGGCAGTGACATGGAATAGTCATTGCGATATGACACTGAGAGATTGCGTACCATCATTAGCATACGCAGTCCTACATCCATACCTTCACGCAGATTGAACTTGTTCTTGCGTACAGGCATATCGGGATCCTGTATGATTCTTATGGCCAGGTCAAGGGTGTCCTTTACCTTTATTGATATGCTGTCAGCACTCAACTTGCGGTATCTGAGCTTTACTGTCTTGCCGTCCTTGGTGGTGGCGGTCATCTTGGGGGTCAATGTGCCCAGCTCATGTACAATGACGTTGCGCTTGCCGGGCAGGAGAGTGACTTCCTGCTGGAATCTCTTGTTGCGGTTGGTGGAGTAGGTGCTTGATGACTTTCCGGTGGAGCTGTATCTATTGTTGAGCAAATGCAGGTAATTAACCTTGTTGTACATGTTGAGCAGGTTGAACCGCCCGTTGAGTGATATGGAGCGTCTGTTGGAAATGATGTTTCCGTAAGAGGCTCCGTTGGCATATGTGGTACCCCTGTTCCATGAGTAGCTGGAGTTGAATCCGGCATCGGCGGTTATCCAGTCTGTAACCGGGATCTTGTTGAACGGAATGGAGTATGAGGCATTGAAAGACTGGCTGTAGTCAAGCGGACGTCCCATGTTCATGAGGCTCATCTTGACTGAGTCTTTCCAAAGCTGGTACTGGTCAGGGTAGAGGTCCTTGTTGACCACGGTGTACGGCTCCTCAATCTCAGCCCTTGTCCTGGCGCTTAACGACAGTTTGAGCAGTTGCAGGGGATCCCATCTTACGGTAAGGTCCCTGTTCCAGTAGAACTGCTGCGAGAAGATGACCGGAATGCCTTCTGTCCCCTCCAGATCACGTTCCTGCAGTTCATGGTAGCTGCGTTGCAGTCCGGTGTTGAAGGCAAAGTTCTGGGGCAGGAAACTGATTCGGGTCTCCTTTACTATGCTGAACCATTTTGCGTCATAGCCTATCTCTGAGAACGGGGCCCATCCTTTGGTTCCCGGTGAGTAGCTGTAGTCTACCGATGCCTTCCAGTTCTGGTCATGCTCATAATCAATGGTGCTGTTGCTCCTGTCTGACACGCTCTCAGAGTAACTGAACGAGAAGTTGGACGGGTCATATGGCATGGGCGTATCGCTGCTTATGTTCACCTTGGCGTTTGATATGCTGAAATTGTGACTCTCCTTGATATCCTGAGTAATGCTCTGTATTGAGTCACGCATGTGTCCCTGCGGGTATGATTCTATCACGTCATCAAGGATAAGGTCAGTGTCATACGGGCTGTATTTGGGCGATGTCTTCTCTTTGGTATATGAGTAGTAGACCGGGACCGATATCTGTGATTTCTCGGGCAGGAAGCGTCCCACATTGGTGCTTGTAGTGACGGAGTATTTGTAATAGTCATCGGTCTTGCGGTCCTTGATGCTCTGTTCCAGTCCACCATAACCGGCAGTGCTCATCTGTCCCGACAGGTCTACCGATGCCAGGTCTGACAGCCTCAGTCCCAGTGTGCTGTGTGCTGCCATTCCTCCCTTGCTCTCATAACCTACCAGACGCAACTCATTCACCCAGACCTCGGCGTTCTTGGCACTCATGGAGTTGTTGCGTATACCAATCATTATGGCGCGCACGTTTCCTATTGACGGGTTGCCCACTACGCTTATGCGGTTCTCGGGATTGGCCGGGTCATACTCACTGTATACCGATGATGCGCTTATGGCGCCCAGGTTCTTCTGTACGTTGCGGTTGTTCTTGACCTGTGTGAGCACGTCAAAGTCTATGTCAAGCATGTTACGCTCAGGCCATACCATACGCCGGTCATTATCATTGGAACCGCTGTAGTGTCCGGCAGGTGTCAGGTCAAGCGGAATCTCATACTCATAGTAGTTGCCCGAATAGTCAGAGCCCAGGCGTATGAACACGGAGATGTCACCGTCCCTGAGCGTTCCGTCATCGGGCACCACGGCCTCGGCATGGGTGAACATCTGGATACGCTTGTACTTGCGTAGGTCAAGTGAGCTCTTCTTGTATATACCGCGTGCCTCGCCTGCTCCCAAACCCGTAACCTTGAGGCTCATAGCCTGCTCGTTGTCCTGAACCAGCTGTACCTGGTTGGGGTCCAGTATACGTGTCACGCCGGGCGGAACCACATAGTTTACCGGTAAACGGTCACCGTTCTCCTCTATGTTGACCGATGTGGCCGAGAACTTGCCAGATATGGTGGGCGTGCGGTTGGTGACGCTGAATATGGGCTGCTCGTAGTTGCGCCACTGGCTGGTCATGAGTTCCAGAGAGCCGAATCGTACATGAACTTCATCACTGAATCCGGTCAGGTACATGCGCATGAACCGTATGGAACTGAAATCACGGATTCCGCCCTCAACCTTCTCATATTCATTGATAGGAATGCGGAAACAGTACCAGTTCACGGTCTCGGTGTTGCCGTTACGCAGCTTGACTTTGACCTCACGCTTATCGGATATGTAGTTACGGCCTATTTCCAGATCGGCGGGACGCAGTGAGACGCGGTACTGGAAGAATTTCTCATACTCATCCATGGTGTAGTCACCGTTGGCGTCCTCTACATCAGGGGTTGTGCGGGCCGACTGGTCATAGCGGCTGCCGCTCTCTGCAGAGTTGGGCGAGTTGCCCTCAGTGCCGTTGTACTTGCGGTAACGGTCCAGCACTGACATGCGTGCATCATCATAGTCAGAACCGCGGTAGTAGTGGTAGGTGTCGGCGGCGGGATCGTCATAGAAAGACTGGAACACTTCAGGTTTGACCTTACCGCGTATCTCATTCAGATAGTTTGCGTATGCAGGCCAGGTGCGTTCCTCTTCTGTAGTAAGTCCGTTCAGACCTACATCCTGACGGTCACGGCTGTCGGCTGCAGTATTGTCAAATGCATATACCAAGCTCTTTGCCGTGGGTACCTTACCCCATACGGTCTCTGTCCATTTGGCCGAATCACCATTTACGGGCAATCCGTTCTCAAAGAACTTCTTGCCGTCCAGAAGCACATCCTCTGATACCTCACCCAGGTTCAGGTACAGGTCACCGCCAGCGGCAGTGGGGTTGTATATGAACGGGTCAAGCATCCAGAACTCTATGTACTCTATGTTGGCAGCCTCAAAGTCTGTGGTGGTAAGACGGCGCATTATACCACCCCAGTTATCCTGCGGATTGCCCAGGTGTCCGTCGGCATCCAGGTCAGGGTTCAGGTTGTACGGGCCGCGCTCACGCGGATAATAGGCCAGGTTAAGCACCTGTAGGGTGGATGACTCGCTTGATGTGGACTCCTTGTTGGGATATAACTCACGCTCATATACCTCACGTACATAGTGGTTTGAGAGTTGGTCCAAATCCGTCTTTATATGAGATGGTGTAAGCGGTGAGTTCCTGCGTGTAAACAGCGGGTCTATGTAGAACCAGTTAAGCAGGGCGCGGTTGTAACCGGACTCTACCTGTCCGGATTTGCCGTAGCCCTTCATACCCTTGGGTACTGCCGACAGTGTCCAGGCTGAGGGCTGGGATATGCTTATGCCGCTCTCTGCCGCCTCAAAGTCATCTATGTATGATGCCTGTCCCTGAACCTTGTCAGATACCGATGACTGCAGGGCGGCCATCTCGGCCTTGAAGTTGATGCTTGACGGCTTGGTGGCGGTCACAAAGGGAATCTTGTCAATGATGTTGGTCAGAGCCTGGCTTTCACGTTTCCAGTTTATATTGAGTCCGTACATGGTGTTTACCAGTGGTTCGTCACCCATGGTCACCTTGCTGGTAAGCGGTTTCTCGTTCAGGTGCATGAAAGTACCGCCCAGCTGCAGATTGGGGTTCAGGTCATACATCCAGTTAACTCCCGCCATGGTCTTGCGCTGCATGCTGTACTCGGTGTTGCTCTCCAGCTGTACGCTTACGTTGGTTCCTGCATCAATTATGCTCTGGTTTATTATTGTGACGGTTCCCATGCTGTAATCAACGGTATAGTCACTGTTCTCCACCAGGGTGGATCCTCCTGCGGTTACAATAACGGATCCGCGGGGTATGTTGTATGAGCCCAGTTGTATCACGTTGCTCCCGGAACCTGAATACTGTCCCATAAGCATGAACTTGTCCTTGTCAGCTATGCGTTTGGCCACCACCTTAGTGGAGTCATACAGTTCCTGGAATACATACTTGTCTGCAATGGCGTCATCACCGATCATCTTGCGCAGATGGCTTCCGAAAGGTTCCACTACCGGGAATATGATCCTTCCCGATGATGCCTGTACCGTATATCTGTCAATAAAGTCAAATTTGCCGTTGGGGTGGGGGTTGTTCTTGTCGTCCAGACGGTCCAGATTGAGCATCCTTAGCAGGGGCGTGCCCTTGAGGCCTGCCTCAGGTAAATAGGTAAGCCGGCTGCCTGTACTGTCGCTGTCATAGTAGATGCCCAACTTGAACTGGGCGTTCTGTATGTTGCCTTGAGTGATGGAATAGATGTTCTTCATCATCAGGTCCCATGTGCCGCTTCCCGGAGAGTTTGAGTTTGATTTAAGCAGCTTGACAAATAGTGCCTGGCCGGCATCGGTCTTGTCCGATGAAAACTCACCCACCTGATAGCTCTGGCCTCCGTAGGTGTATTCAAACGCCACGGCCAGAACCTCGTCCGATGACAGGGCGTTCTTGAGTGATATGTAACCCAGTTCGCTGTTCAGTGTATAGTCCGATGTACCCAGCTTTCGGGCGTTGGATATCTTCTCATAATCAGTGCTGCCATCCAGGAATGCTCCCAGGGTGGTGGCTACCTGCTCTATGTCACGTGCATCCGGATAATCTGTGGTTATGCGATTGTACAGGTCATTGGCTCCGTTTGACGGGACGGGACCTGCCAGTACGTTCCAAGTGTCATTGCTTATGTGTCCGGTCTCACCCAGGTCAGTGAATGCTATGATATTGCGGGGGTTGTCATAGTTGCTGCGTTTGTTGGTAACCCATACCTCAATGCGGGTTATCTGAACCCCTGACACTATGCTGGGCAGCATGGCCATGTTGTCATCATAGCTGTCACGGAAAAAATGTGCCAGGAAGAAGTGACGGTTCTCATCATAGCTGCTGGCGTCAATCTCAAAATCCGTTATCTGCTGTCCTCCCTGCGAGTTTACCGATGATGATGAAGACTCCTTCTGTGACAGTACCATCTGCAGTTTGAGCTTGCCGAACTGAAGGTCTGTCCTTATACCGAACAGTGACGTGGCTCCCTGGATAAGTGACGAGTTGGTGGGGAAACTTATGTTACCGGCCTCAAGCAGGCGGATTATCTCATCCTCCTTACCTTCATAGCGGAGCTTTATCATCTTGGCGTCAATGTCAAACGTGGCCTCAGTATTGTAGTTCAGGTTCATGTTGATCTTGTCACCCACCTTGGCGTTGATGTTCAGGTTTATCTGCTCGTCAAAATCAAATCCTCCGGTAGTGCGGTTCTGTACGGACAGCGACGGATTATCCACCTTGTTACGGTTGTAACCGAACTTGATTGCGGCCGAACCGCTTGTCCTTACCTGCACTCCGCCCGGACCGAATATCTTCTCGGCGGGGCCCAGGTCAAACTTCATGTTGGTAAAGTCAAACCGGTTATCGCCCTGCTCCTGAACCTCCTGTGCGTACTTCTCTCTGTAAAAAGACTGCATGGATTGGTGCATGAGCATGCGGTTGTACTCATCGGGGGTCATGACATCAGGCACCTCAAGATAGTAGTCACCCAGCTTGTATCCTACGCTGTAGGTATCGTCATCCTCATCGTATGTAATCTCCCGGGTTATGTTCTCGGGGTAGGGAAGCGTTCTTTGGGTGCCTTGCGCATAAAGGCAGCTCAGGCTCCCGCTTAAGCAGGAGCCTATGAGCAGCAATGCTGCGGCAAGATATCTTCCCTTTGTCATCCGGTTTAATGGAGCGTATTGCTCAGATGCGTTTCAATGCTTCACGTATTACAGCCTCCACTGTCAGGTCGTCATGCTCCTTGAGTATGGCCTGTACCACTTTCTGCGATGCGGCCTGCGGGAATCCTAATGTCACCATGGCGGTTACGGCCTCGGTTGCCACCTGCCCGGTCTGAATGCCTGTCTGGAGCTCCAGCGGCATATCATCTGATTGGGTCTTGGCAATCTTGTCATGCAGGTCTACAATTATGCGCTGGGCGGTCTTGGCACCTATGCCCTTGACTTTCTTAAGCAGGGCGTCATTGCCGGAACTTATAATACCTGTCAGTTCTGACGGTGAGAATGATGACAGTATCATCCTGGCCGATGCACCGCCTATGCCGGGAACAGAGATAAGCATGAGGAACAGTTCACGTTCCTGTTTCCCGCTGAATCCGTACAGGATGTAGGCATCCTCACGTATGGCTTCATAGACATAGAGACGGGTCTCTTCCTTGCCTTGTACGGCAGAATATGTGTAAACAGAAATGTTCAGGTCATAAGCTACGCCCCCCTGTGTAAGCAGGACAGCCTGTGTGGGAGTTAGCTCCTCTATCTTTCCCTGGATGAATTCAATCATGACTAATATGCTTTAGTTATGTGTATATGCTAAAAAATAACGTAACACATGCGTTATTATTGCGCGTGCGCATATATATAAAGCCCTTTTTTCATAACTTCGCAGCCTGAAAACCAAACAACATTGAGCTATGGAAAAGATAAAAGCAGCTATTGTAGGCTATGGAAACATTGGCAAGTATGTACTTGAGGCACTTGAGACAGCCCCTGATTTTGAGGTGGCCGGAATAGTACGCCGTAATGGTGACGCAGACTGCCCCAAGGAGTTGCAGGGTTATAATATTGTAAGAAAAATTACAGAATTGCCCAAGCCCGATGTGGCTATCCTGTGCGTGCCTTCACGCAAGACAGAGGAGTATGCCAGGGATATCTTGCCGTTGGGCATAAATACGGTTGACAGTTTTGATATACATACCCTCATACCGGAGACCCGCAAGCGTCTTATGCAGATTGCTCAGGAGTCAGGAAAGGTTGCCATCATATCTGCAGGATGGGATCCGGGGACAGATTCTATTGTTCGTGCACTGATGCAGGCTATGGCTCCCAAGGGCGTAAGCTATACCAATTTCGGTCCCGGAATGTCTATGGGACACTCTGTCGCAGTCAAGGCTGTTCCCGGTGTCAAGGCCGCTCTTTCCATGACCATTCCGGTAGGCACAGGCATTCACCGCCGTATGGTATATGTTGAGATTCTTGACGGTTACCGCTTTGAGGATGTGGCCGCTGCAATCAAGACTGATCCTTACTTTGTAAATGATGAGACCCATGTGATGCAGGTGGAGAGCGTGGATGCCCTCAAGGATATGGGACACGGAGTTAACCTTACGCGCAAGGGCGTATCGGGCAAGACTCAGAACCAGCTCTTTGAATTTGACATGAAGATAAACAATCCGGCTCTTACCGGTCAGATTCTGGTATGTGCGGCACGTGCCTCAATGCTCCAGAAGCCTGGTTGCTACACTATGATTGAGATTCCGGTCATAGATTATCTGTATGGAGACAGAGAGGATCTGGTAAGACACCTTGTCTGATTGGCTCAAAAGAGCAGACCGAACCCCAGAATCAGTCCTTCTATATTACCGTACCCGAGGTAAGACAATACCTTGGGTTGGTTTTTTATATATATGGAACGCCTTGCGTATACCCGGTACACAAATACTCCGCCTGTTGCAATATCAGTGTAGTATGAATCTTCGTACTTTATGGTCGAACCATAATTTATCGTGGGATCGTTGGCTCTGCAGTTCTGATATGACTTGTTGAATCCTATGCCTATTCCTGCTCCTAATGTCAACTCTTTCCATTTTGTACCCGATTCAATCGTTAATATGGTAGAAACGTATTCTCCCTCCATATGGACGTCATGGGCGATATCGTTCCAATACATACCCCCGTATTTTCCATGGGTGGGCGGATCTATATTCAATCCGGCCGAAAAGCCCAAAAAGAAATGCTCCGATAATTCAAACCACAAGGATAGAGCTGCAATCTTTTTCATGGATATTGAAAGGCCGACTGAAAGGTCTGCCGGCAGGGAATCCGGTTCGCTCTCGAACCCCCACTCCTTGAGTTCATCGGTAAGCGTACTGTCGCGGTCAATGGTTGTATCATACGGCATACCCAGATACTCGTCATTATAGAAATATCCAGTGATGGTCCTTCCGGCAGATGTTATGAGTTTTCCGTATCCGTGTTTCATCTCATCCTTCCAACTGCCGTCATATAATCCTCCGTCCTCATACAGCAGTTTGCCTTTACCGTTGAAACGGTCATCTTTCCACTCTCCGTCATATCTTGCCCCGCTGCTGTAGATATATGTCCCCAATCCCTCTTTACGGTGTTCATGGAATGCACCCTTGTATATGTCTCCGTCGGGATAGACAAGTGTGCCGTTACCGTCCCACAGTCCATCTTTCCACTCTCCGTCATATACGGTACCGTCAGGATAGATGCAGGTGCCTTGACCGTTGAACAGCGAGTCACGGATCTGTCCCATATATAACGATCCGTCATCCAGCAGTACGGTATCTACAGGGATGCTGTCATTCCCGATATGGGCGGCATGAGCCCGGCATACCGGTATCAGGAACATGATTATTATGACAATGCTGTATCTCATTAAGGCAAAAATAGTGTATTATGGATAAAAATCCAAATCAGAAACTGATACCTACACCTATGTAGATGCCTTCAGTATTGCCGTATCCGGTGCGCAGTGACAGTGAGTTGAAATAGGGAATGGAACGGTTCACGATGATGTCCGTAAATACGTTGTAGGTAAACTTGACACCCGTTATCTTGTTGCGGTAATAGAGGGTGCCTGATTCAAAATAGCTATCGTTTTGGGGTAGGCTGCGGCAGTTGCGTACTGTATTCTTTAGTCCCAGCCCTATGGCTGAACCCAGTGTAAACCATCCCCAGCTTACTCCTCCCTGGACATCCAGCTTGAACATGGTGTAGGTGTTCTCGGTCATTACCTCGTCCATATAACGGTCCCATCCTACCAGGGTTATCTTGTCGCCGGTATCATCGTCATATGTCACTGATTCCTTACCTATTCCCTGGGTTACAGTGTTGAAACCTAGAGAGAAACCTGCAAAGAAACGTTTGGAGGTGTAGAAATCAGCATGCAGCGATAAAATCTGTCCGGTCCCGTATGTCACATAAATGTATGTATCGCCTTTCCAGTGCCAGCAGGAGTCAGGGCGGCTTCTGGAAGGTCTGGATGGGTAGTAGGGGTTGGGCATTTCATCCTGCCCGGCATAATAGCTGTCCCTGTCATCAAAAGACCCTATGAATAAATCGTTGCTGAAATCTCCTTTAAACAGCGCACCTGTCTGCGACTCATAGTATACCCCGATGCCGTTTTTCATGTCATCTCTCCATTCTCCGGCATAGATGCTGCCGTCGTTATATGTCATGGTGCCGGAGCCGTTGAACATGCCCAGTTCCCAGTAACCCTCATAATGGGCTCCGTCAGCATAAAGGTATGTGCCGTATCCGCTGAATTCATGCTCCTTGAACTCTCCGCTGTAGGAGTCACCGTCGGGGAAGTATAAATTCCCCTTGCCATCCCACAGGCCGTCTTTCCATTCACCTTCATAAACGGTGCTGTCTGCATAGACCATCTTGCCGTATCCGTTGAACATGGAATCGGCAATCCCGCCTGCGTACCAGCCGCCGTCATCGAACCATATGGTATCAGTAGCGGCAATGGTGTCGTCTATTGCTGAAGCGTGTGATGCAATGGCGCTTACGGACAATATTGAGAGTATAACTGCGCGTTTGAGTGTCATATCGGCGTAAAGGTATTGAAAAATTGCTAACTTTGCCCATTCGCAATAGTAAAACACTCTTAGTCATGAATGAAAAACAGGATTTGGTATGCGTTTTCAAAGGTCAGGCTTTTGAAGCCGAGGTGGTACGTGCCCGTTTGGAATCAGATGGCATACCCGCTATGGTGATGAACAATACTATGAGTGCCATTTTTTCAACATACACTGCAATGGCCGGTTCTTATGGTGTTCTTGTAAATCCGCAGGATAAGGACCGTGCCGAACAACTCTTACAGGAACAATGAATCAGCCCAAACGTATAGCTGTCAAGGTAGGCAGCAATGTGCTCACACGTCCCGACGGCCGTCTGGACATATCGCGCATGGCGGCACTGGTTGACCAGATTGCAGAATTGCGCCACAGAGGTATGGAAGTACTGCTCATTTCATCGGGTGCCGTGGCATCGGGCAGGGGAGCTCTGCCCAACCTCAAGGATGAGAGTGTAACCGGCCGCCAGCTGTTTGCCGCCGTGGGCCAGGCCAAGCTTATTGAGCACTATTATGACCTTTTCCAGGAGTACGGAATTACCGTAGGCCAGATACTTACCACAAGGGAGAATTTCACCAATGAGACTCTCCATGCCAACCAGATGCGTTGTATGACCGCTATGCTTGACAACGGCGTGGTTCCGGTCATCAATGAGAATGACACCGTATCTGTGCAGGAACTTATGTTCACTGATAATGATGAACTGTCAGGTCTTGTGGCACGCATGATGAAGGCGGAGATACTTGTCATACTTAGTAATGTGGACGGTGTGTTTACAGGTAACCCCGATGAACCCGGCTCTGAACTGATTCATGACGTTTATCCTGATGATGACTACACCGGTTGCATAAGCGGCACAAAATCCAAATACGGACGTGGTGGCATGATGACCAAGATGAAGACCGCTCTAAGTGTGGCTGCCGACGGCATTGAGGTCCGCATAGCAAACGGCCGGCGTCAGGATGTGCTCATTGATGTCCTGACTGATCCTGAAAAGGCCCGATGCACCCGTTTCCATGCATCAAACAAATAAACCATGATAGAGAATACCTTAGAACAACTTAAGAATGCATCGTACTCCCTTCCTATGCTGGAGGAGGAAAAGATAAATGATGTGTTGCTTACACTGGCTGATGCCATTGAGAGCAACACCGCCGGTCTGCTTGAGGCCAATGCCCGTGACCTGTCCCGTATGGACCCGTCCAACCCTGTCTATGACCGCCTGATGCTTACGGAAGAGCGTCTTAAGGGCATTGCATCCGATATGCGCCATGTGGCGGAACTACAGAATCCTGTAGGCAAGACAATTGATGAGCGTGTTCGTCCCAATGGCATGAAACTGACACGTGTACGTGTGCCGTTCGGTGTGATAGGTGTAATCTATGAGGCACGCCCCAATGTGAGTTTTGACGTTTTCTCACTCTGTTTCAAGTCACGCAATGCCTGCGCGCTCAAAGGCGGCAGTGATGCTTATGATTCCAACTGTGCCATTGTGGAGCTGATACACAATGTGCTTTTAGAGAAGGGTATAGACCCCCATGTGGTGGAACTGCTTCCTGCCGGACATGAGGCAGCCACAGAACTTATGAAAGCTGTGGGCCTGGTGGACCTGCTTATACCACGTGGCAGTGCACGTCTTATCAAGTCGGTCCGTGAGCAGGCTCAGGTTCCCTGCATTGAGACCGGAGCAGGAGTATGCCATACCTATTTTGACAAAGAGGGTGACCTTAAGAAAGGTGCCGATATAGTGTTCAACTCCAAGACCCGCCGCGTGAGCGTATGCAACGCTCTTGACTCACTTGTAATACATAAGGACCGCCTGGGTGACCTGCCGGAACTCTGCATCCGCATGGACGCAAAGAACGTGGTGATAGAGGCCGATGACAGAGCATACGCCGCACTTGAAGGCCGTTACCCCGCAGAGTTGCTTGAACATGCCACAGATGATAGTTTCGGTAAGGAATTCCTGGCATACCGCATGTCAATAAAGACAGTGGATTCTTTTGATGATGCCCTTATGCATATTCGCCGTTATACATCACATCACAGCGAGTGTATAGTTACGGAGAACGCTGAGCACGGCCGTCTGTTCCAGCAGTACACAGATGCGGCCTGCGTCTATGTAAACGTATCAACAGCTTTCACTGACGGTGCACAGTTCGGGCTGGGAGCGGAGATAGGCATCAGCACACAGAAGATGCACGCCCGTGGTCCTATGGCTCTTGAGGAGATGACAACATACAAGTGGCTGATAAACGGTGATGGCCAGACAAGACAATAAACCTTTTACGATATGAGACATTTTACAAGCGTATTTGATCTGGGTGATCTGCATCAGGCATTGCAGGAGGCCCTTGAGATAAAGAGAGACCGTTATAAATATGTGGAGCTGGGCCGTAACAAAACCCTGCTAATGGTGTTCTTCAATTCCAGCCTCAGAACCCGTCTCAGTACTCAGAAAGCCGGTCTGAACCTAGGAATGAACGTGATAGTGCTGGATGTAAACCAGGGCGCATGGAAACTTGAGACAGAGCGTGGCGTGATCATGGACGGTGACAAGTCTGAGCATCTGCTTGAGGCAATTCCGGTAATGGGTTGCTACTGTGATGTCATTGGTGTCCGTTCGTTTGCCCGTTTTGAGAGCCGTGAGGATGACTATCAGGAAAAGATACTCAACCAGTTTATACAGTACTCTGGTCGTCCCGTATTCTCGATGGAGGCTGCAACAGGGCATCCTCTCCAGAGTTTTGCCGATTGGATTACGATCGAGGAGCACAAGACCGTGGAGCGTCCCAAGGTTGTCATGAGTTGGGCTCCGCACCCCAAGGCCCTGCCGCAGGCCGTGCCAAACTCATTCGCTCAGTGGATGGTGGCTGCAGGTTATGAGGTTGTAATTACCCATCCCCACGGTTATGAACTTGATCCCAAGTTTACCGCGGGTGCTACTATAGAGTATGACCAGATGAAAGCCTTTGAGGGCGCACACTTCATATACGGAAAGAACTGGTCCTGCGCCAGTCCCGAGCACTACGGAGAGGTTCTGAGCAAGGACCGCAACTGGACCATCAGTGACCGTCAGATGGCCGTTACAGACAATGCATTCTTTATGCACTGTCTGCCTGTGCGCCGAAACATGATTGTTACCGATGACGTGATTGAGGGCCCGCGCTCATTGGTTATCCCTGAGGCTGCCAACCGTGAGATATCGGCCACGGTGGTTCTTAAGAAAATACTTGAAGGATTGGACAGGTAACTCCCGGTTACTTGTAAATCAGTTTATAGTCATAGTCTTCCTGATAGCCTTTGCAGCTCAGGAAGACTGTGTCATTCTTGGCCAGCCCATACCCGTAAAGCGGAATTGACACGTATGCGTGCTTGGTATAGACATCTCCGTCACCGTACGCGTTGTGGTAGAAGGTGAACTTAAGCTTGTCTGTGTTGTCCAGGCAGGTATAGAACAGAGAGTGCTGTGTGTTCTCTTTCTTTACTTTTATGCCTATACTGACGTTCATGTAGCCGCCTCCTATGTAGATGCTCTCTATCATGATGGGGTCCTTTACACGCATTGAGTCAGGGATTATGGAATCAGGGGGCGCGATGTATGAAATGGTGGGCACAGCTTGTATGACACTGGCCTTATTATCCTCATCGAGAGTTATTGATGCAACCAGCCTGTAAATGGTGTCCGGCCTCAGTTTGTCAGATTTACCGTTAACCGTATATAGTTTGCCAAAGTCATCTTTCAGTACTGATAAGTATCCCTGGGCATTGGTCTGTCCGGTCATGAACCCGCTGAACATGGTTTCTATCTCCTCTCTGTCATCTTTACAGGCTGCAAGCAATGCTATTGTACAAGCCAGCACCAATACGATACCTGTTCTTCTCATTTTTGGTTTGTAGCGTTAAGGTGGTTAATAAGCGGGTTTGCATACATGGTGAGTATGCGTTCCTTAAGGAAATCCCAATCAGGATTGGGAATATCTATTTTAGCCAGCTGTCCTTCAAGATAGGTTTGGAAAGCCTCTTTTTCTGCCGGAGTGTAGTAACTCTCCTGTGTGTTGTCACCGTGCAGCATATCCAGCGCAATCCGGTTGCAGGGATAAATGCGGTAACCCTTGAAAATATGCATGTCAATGATGTGTGCCACCTGGTCCAGGAACTGGTTACGCGGCACTGAACTGTCAAGGGCTGCAATCTCGGAATCTATAGGTGCGGATACCTGATAGTGTATATGTCCCTTCAGTCCGAATATGCCGGTTTTCATATTGTCCAGGTCAGCCTGCTCGCTCTTTACGTAGTCAGGATTGTCACGTTTAAGCTGGAATTCGGCAGCCTTGAGCCAGTCGCACGGGTCATACTCGTAACTTATGGTAAGCGGGCAGATATGCAGTGACTGCAGGCGCTCTGAGAGTGTCATGTCATCGGGTCCGGACATGGCCAGCATCTTGAGCACGCTTTTCTGTGTGCGGTCATCGGAGTCCTTGGCACGGCCCTCGCGCTGGGCAAGCCAAACGGGAGACTCTTTCTCCTCTATTACGAACCTGATGTACCGTGAAAGCTGTCTGGATGATTCCAGCAACTCGGCGGCGGTAGCGGAGCGGTTCACTATGAAACTGCGGTTAAGTCGCACCAGAGTCTCAATCCACGGGTGTATGAGCAGGTTATTGCCTATACCTATCTCAACTGATTTCTTGCCTGATAAAAGCAGTATGTAATCCAGAAATGCCGAATCCAGTACAATGTCACGGTGATTGGACAGGAATATGAAATCCTGTCGTTCCTGTGGGAGTGCCGAGAAATCCTTAGTAAGGCCTGTAGTGGCATTCTTGAGTATCCTTACAAGGAACGGACAGATCATTCCCAACTGGAAACTGTTGACCGTCTTGAAACGCTTGGTGTAGAGCTTGTGCACCCATATAGGCACTCCTTTTACAATACCCTTGACTACCTTTCTGAAGGCGGGGTCATCCAGAAGCGTCAGCACGGCACCGCGTACCTCATTGTCCTCAAGGGACCGCATTTTTTCAAATTCGGCAGGAATCTCCATTGCTATCAGAAACTGTCTTCAATTATCTCAGTGAGTACATCCGTCAGGTTCATGCCGGCAGCCCTTATCTGCTGCGGTATGAAACTGGTTGCGGTCATGCCCGGGGTGGTGTTTACCTCAAGCAGGTTAATCTTGTCACCGTCAGTTATGATATAGTCGTTGCGGATTATTCCGTGACATCCTATGAGGTCATATATCCTGGCAGTAAGGTCCTGTATGCGGTCGCGCAGTTCATCGGGAATACGGGCGGGGGTTATCTCCTCAACCTTACCGTTGTACTTGGCATCATAGTCAAAGAAATCAGTCTTGGGTACCACCTCGGTCACCGGCAGTCGGACCTCACGCTTCTTTGTCTTATAGTATCCGTTGGTAACCTCAATGCCTTGCATGAAAGACTCTATCATAATCTCATTGTTCTCCTTGAACGCCTCTTCAACTGCCGGGATTATCTGCTCACGGGTCTTTACCTTGGTGGTGCCAAAGCTGGAACCGCCGTCAGTAGGCTTTATGAAGCAGGGCAGTCCAACCTTGCGTATAATCTTATCAGGATCCACAGGGTCTCCCTTGCGCAGCCGCCTTGAATTGGCTACGTTGACCTTGCAGCTCTTCATGGTCTTGTTGAGCACGAACTTGTTGAAAGTAAGGGCCGACGGCAGAACATCGCATGTGGAGAAAGGTATGCGCATCAGTCGCAGATAACCCTCAAAAACGCCGTTTTCACCGGGGGTTCCGTGGATTATTATGTAAGCGTAGTCAAATATGGTTTTGCAGCCGTTGTATGTGAAACTGAAGTCGTTCCTGTCAACGGGAGCGGTGACACCCTCCTTTACATGAACCTGCCAGTTCTTGCCCTCAACTTCCAGTATGTAGGGTTCGTACCTGTCCTTGTCCATATACTCAAGTATGGTCGCTGCACTACGGAGCGATACCGGATTCTCACTTGAGTCACCTCCTGCAACTATTGCAATAATTCGTTTCATTCTATATCAATGTTTGTCTATTTCTCAAAGTCCCTTGAACTGACATAATCGCGCCAACGCTCAATCAGGGTCTGCATATCGTGCGGCAGTTCAGAGTTGAAAAACATCTCCTGTCCTGTGGCGGGGTGTACAAAACCCAGTGTCTTGGCGTGCAACGCCTGGCGTGGACATACCTCAAAGCAGTTCTGCACGAACTGGCGGTAACGGCTATAGGTTGTACCTTTCAGTATCTGGTCACCTCCGTAGCGTTCATCGCTGAACAGAGGGTGCCCTATATGTTTCATGTGTACTCTTATCTGGTGTGTGCGCCCTGTCTCCAGACGGCACTCCACAAGCGATGTGTATCCGAACCTCTCCAGTACCGTGTAGTGCGTAACCGCGTGCTTGCCTACTTCAGGGTCAAATGAGACAGCCATCTGCAGACGGTCCTTGGGATTGCGGGTTATCTGGCTCTCAACTGTGCCCTCTGCCGGATCGGGAACTCCCCATACCAACGCCTGATAGGCGCGTTTTGTGGTCTTGTCAAAGAACTGTTTGCCCAGACTGGTCTTGGCATCGGGGGTCTTGGCCACTACAAGCAGACCGCTTGTATCTTTGTCTATGCGGTGCACCAATCCTACCTGAGGGCTGTTTGGGTCATAGTCCGGATTATCCCTAAGATGCCAGGCTACGGCGTTTACCAGTGTGCCGTGAAAGTTTCCGCATCCGGGGTGTACCACCAGACCCGCGGGCTTGTTCACTACCATTAGGCAGTCATCCTCATATACAATATCCAGAGGAATATCCTCGGGCTCTATGTCACTGCTGTAACGCGGGCGGTCCATCATGACCGTAATCACGTCCAGCGGCTTTACTTTATAGTTGCTCTTAACGGGACGGCCGTTTGCCATCACCATTCCGGCATCGGCAGCCTTCTGTATGCGGTTGCGTGAAGAGTGCTCCAGATGGTCAAACAGGAACTTGTCTACGCGGAGCAGGCTCTGGCCCTTGTCGGCTACTACGCGGAAATGCTCAAAGAGTTCCGCTGTGTCCGGGGTGGGTTCCAGGTCATCAAGTGACTCCTCAATCTCGTCGTCCAGTTCAACCATGCTTGGAATCCGTCATCAAAAAAAGTCGGAGTCTATGATAGTGGTAGAATCCACCTCCTCAATTACTTCAACCGGATTTCCGTTTCCGGCTACGATGGTAAGGGTTGAACCTTCAGGTATCTCTGTTCCGGCCTTAATCTCCTTGCCCTGATACCTTATTTCATATACCCAGTCCTGGTCACCATCCACATATTCTGTCTTGCCCAACTTGAAACCTGCCGCCCGCAACTGTGACTCCGCGGCACGTAATGAACTGTTGTCGGCCACATCGGGTACGGCTCTGGTGGGCTCTTTTCCGGAGTTAAGCGTAAGATAAACCTTGCGTTCCTCTTTTACGTATGCTCCCGCTTTGGGATTCTGCTCTATTACTCCGCCCTCAACTACCGTCTTGTCATATTTATAGTCCAGCACCTCATATCTGAGCCCCGCGGCGGCAAGTGCCTGTCCGGCCTCCTCCTCATACATGCCAGCCACATCAGGTACGGCAATATACTGTCCATGGCGGGTATAAGACTGCATCCATCGGAATGTAAAGAATATCAGGGCTACAACCAACACCGCCATTATAAGCAGGTTGAGCAGTATCCAGCCTAAAGAATGTTTCTTTTTCTTATTATTGCCCTTACTCATTTCTTATAATACCTTATTTGGAATTCAAAGATACTGCAAGCCGTGAGAAGAAAAAAGAAACTTGTTTATTTTTTCTCCCCATGCGCCGCCTATCTTCAAACAGAAAGTGCCGGGCATCGAGCCAGGCACTTTCTATCAGTTATTCGGATCAGAAGACCCATGCGGAGTTGTTATTCTTCTCCACCGGATTCCTCTTCTTCCTCTTCCGCCTTTACCCATGGAATACCGTCACCCAGGAGCTCAAATGACTCATAGGCATTTTCATAATTCCAAGGTTCACCATCCAATCCATAAATATAAGCAAAAAGATTAATGGTCTTGGTCTTAGGATCGTAGCCACTGCTGCTGGGGAGGAAATACAGTGACACTACATAACCATAATAATCCGCTGCTATATCAAACGGGTAACCATAATTGGTTTTTGGTGCAATGAAGGTAATATTGCCTACTGTGTCAACTGAGAATGTAATTGCACATCCGGGTTCAAAGACATACTTGAACTGATCCAGAATCTCGGAATAAAGGATTTCATCTTCCCAAGACTCCTCATACCAGCCTGATGTTACCATTACATCGTCAAACTTCTTGAAGTCAGATACGATTACGTTTATGGCCCAGCTTAAAACTCCTTCTTCGGCTGCAACATAAGGATTTACAGACTTGCTGTCAGCAATACTAACCTCAATTCTGTATTCTTTAAAGAATTCAAGTTTCTTGGTATCAACCCAAACCTGGATTGTGTCAATTGAATCACCTGCAGCAAATGATACAGATGACGGGATTGAGAATGCACCTGTGTTGTCCACAATCTTCAGTTTGACATCATTTGCATAAGCATGTACCTCTCTACCTACATATAGCTCAAACACAGAGTCTGAAGGCAAAAGTTCTACAGTTGAGGGGTTCTCTGCATAGAAGAAGACCTGATCTGCATCTTCATTGAATGCAGGGGATTCAGAACGCTTAATCTCGTCGTCACCGCAAGCTACTACGGCTAATGCCAAAATAGGCAGAACTGAAAATTTAAATATCTTTTTCATAACTATTCTCTAATTAATCGGTTACACCATCTCTTAAGTCAGCTCCGTTGCCCTGCTTGGGTTCCTCGCCGCCTTCATTGTTAACCAGACCGGCGTTATTGGTGGTCTCTCTCTGGACAAAGCGCAGAAGCATCCAGGGGTCATCAGCTGCAATGTTGAACTGATAATCTTCGGGATAGTTTGTCTCTTTGCCTTTTACTACTCTTACTACGTTCTTGCCAAGTCTCATGACATCAAACATGGCAAAACCTTCACCCCAAAGCTCTATTCTGCGCTGCAGCCAAACAGCATTTGTAAAGCTTTCTGTGTCAGAGGCGGTGCAGGTGTAACTCGGGTCGCGGTTTGTCTTGACAAAGTTTTCAAGAACGGTCTTTGCTTCAGCCAGCTTACCTGACTTGGCAAGTCCTTCAGCCTTGATGAAAATCATCTCCTCAGCTCTCATCATGCACCAGTCACCGTCATTATAGGCAGATCCAACTCCGGCACGCTGTCCGAATTTGACATTGGTGTATGCGTTGAAAGGCTGTTTTACATCTGCAATTTCTGCAGCGGGGATTTCCTGACCTGTATAGGTGATCTTTTTTGCATCATCATACCATGTAAGTCCCTCCAGATAAGGAGAACTGAGGTTCTCATCCAACCACCATCCCTTACGTACGTCTGTAGTGGGGATAAGGTCATAAAGAATCTTGTTAATGCTACGATATATACCTGCATAAGGAACATAGGCACTACCTGAGAATGATCCCAACTGTGAAGGCCAGCTGGCAAGGTCATCACCAATCAGCTCCTGCGGCAACAGAAGAGCCCATATCCAGTTGTGGTCTGATGCATTGTAGAAACCGGGAGTTCCGGTCTGGATCTCAGTCATAGTATAGGGCTCATATCCAACCATTGCACTGTCAGCATCGGCAGCGGCATCGGCCCACTGTTCCATGTTCAGGTTAACGCGGGCACGGATACCAAAGGCCACGTTGCGGTCAATGACACCCTTGTTGTCTCTGGTGTATCCTTCAAGATCCTCGATGGCACCGTTGATATCGTTCATGATCAGTTCATAAACGGCCTTTACAGAAGCACGGGGATTGTTACGGGTGTCCTCACCGGCAGCGCCGGTAACGATAGGAACACAAGGTTTGTCCTCATTGCCAACATACTTGAACTGGAAGTAGGGAGCAAGTGAAAGGTAAGCCCATGCGCGGACGGCTCTGGCCTGACCTCTCTTGGCCCTAAGTTCTGCATTCTGTATCTCACCCTCGGGAATTGCGCTCAATGCATCATTGGCTGCGTAGATTACCCTATAGAACAGACCAAGTCTGAGCTGGGGATTAGCATATCTGGGGTTACGGTCTGACCACTCAAGAGCTACAGAGAACCAGTCATAACCTGAAACGATATTAACCATATCGCCGGAGTTGAGATCCTGACCCATAGATACGGCAGGATAACCAAAGTCATCAGCACGGCCTGAACCGAAAAAGCCATCAGGTTGTTTAAGAACTGCATACATACCTGATATTGAAGAATTCACCCTGTCGGGGATTGCTTCAACGGCTGCTGTCACCTGTTCCTCATCAAGAGTGCCGCCCTGGTAATGAAGGTCCAGGTCCTGGCAACCGGAGAACAGAAACGCTGTAAGCGCACCTAAAACGATTATATTCTTGATTTTCATATTGTCAGTATTTTAAAAGTTGTTAGAATGTTAATGACAGACCGGCAGACACAACCTTCAGCTGGCTGTAAACATAGTTACCTGATGTGGTTGAGATAGCCAGACCTGTACCGGTTGCATTCTGTGACTGACGGGGATCAAATCCCTTTCTGGCAGTGAGAAGAGCCAGGTTGTCACCCGAAACATAAACCCTTGCCTTGCTTATCTGAGCCTTGCGGGTCAGTTTGACAGGAAGTGTATAACCAAGAGTGATGTTGTTCAAGCTCAGGTAGTTTGAACTTACAAGCCAACGGTCGTTGACATCCTGGTCAAAGTCATCGGTGGAGCAGAGTCTGGGAACGTCTGTGTTCCTGTTCTCGGGAGTCCATGCATTCAGGATATCCTTATGCCAGTTACGACCCATCTGCTTACCGGCATGCATCAGCTCCTCATAACCGCCGTCGTATGACTTACCGCCTAACTGATATGAGAACTGTGCTGTAAAGTCAAATCCGTAGGCCTCGACTGTGGTGCTGAAACCACCGTAGTACTTTACACTTACGTCACCCAGGTCAGCCTGTGCTGCTGCAGTGTAGTCATCGGTTGTTGAGTAGTCTCCGTTGTCGGGATCAACATAGTAGAGACCCTTACCTGTCTCAGGATCAACACCTGCCCACTTTACCATATAGGCCTGGTTCAGTGAACCGCCCTCCTTGAGTATATATGAAGAACTCTTTATGCCGCCTGTTGCATCAGTGTAATCAGGCAGTTCAAGAATCTCACTCTTGATATGGGTGATATTGGCGCTTACATCCCACTTTACGTTCTTGTTATTGATGATGTTGTAACCCAGTTCAACCTCAAAACCGCGGTTGGCAACCGAACCTACGTTCTGGCGCTGTGATGAGTAACCTGCCGAAGGAGGCATAGGTACGTTGAACAGCATGTCAGAGTTGGTACGGTTAAAGAACTCAATGCTACCGTCCAGCTTGTTCTTGAACAGTGTGAACTCCAGACCTACGTTGAACAGCTTCTGGGCCTCCCATGTCAGGTCAGGATTACCCTTTGATGCCAGAGTCTTTGAATATTCACCGGTCTCGCTGTTATAGGTGATGCTGTAACGGTCCATGTAAGCGTAATAGGTACCGATCTGGTCATTACCCTGTGTTCCGTAGCTGGCCTTGAGTTTAAGGTCATTGATGAAATCCAGACCTTTAAGGAACTCCTCCTCAGTAAGCATCCAGGCTGCACCTACGCTGCCGAATGTACCCCAACGCTTGTCGGGAGAGAATCTTGAAGATGCCTCGTGACGTACTGTGGCATTGAGGAAGTAACGGTTGAACAGGTCATACTGTACTCTGCCCATGAAACCTTCTGTAGCATAGGAGTCTGTGTTTGAACCCAGATTGTTGCTGGTAGGCTGAGTACCGTAAGCGTTGTTAAGCTCACTTATATACGGGCTGAACAGGTGGTCATTGCTACCCTCCAGTTCCTGATCCTTAAGTGAATATGACTCAAATCCGGCCAGGAGTTCCAGCTTGTTGTCCTCATTGATGTTGAGCTTGTAGTTGGCCAGGTACTGCTGGTTGACAGCAATGAATCTCTCATGACTTATTGATACGGCACCCTGTGTGGTAACGCTGCCGTAGAACGGGTTGCTCAAAGCATCTGAACGGCTGTTGTATACCTCGGGAGCTATGCGGGCTGTGAAATAGAAGCCACGGAAAGGATTGAAAGTCAGGTATGCGTTTGCATTGATGTCATCCCTGTAGCTGTTATTGCTGTCAATCAGAAGGTTGATTGACTGGTTGCCTCTGGGTGCTGAACCCGGACGTACGGAAGAGGTTGCTGTACCGGTATCATAAACCTTGTATCCGTGTTCATCTATCTTGATTGAACCGTCGGCTTCACGTACATAGAAGGGATAGACAGGAGCCATCATGTTGGCGGTATAGAATACGTTGCCTGTTGAACCCCAGTTTGTCTGATATCCCGGATTCTGGTAGTTTGCGTTTGAATAACCTACTGAAACACCGGCCTTAAGCCATTTCTTGACTTGGGCATCAACCTTGGAACGGAGAGTGAAACGCTCAAATCCTGAACCGTTGATGATACCGGGATCATCCAGATAACCGCCTGAGATAAAGTACTGTACCTTGTCATCACCACCGCTCATGGAGAGGTTGTACTCCTTACGCATGTTGTCGCTCTTGAGAGTCTCTTTCTCCCAGTTGTCGGCCTTGTAGAAATATTTGCCGTCACTGTAACCCTCTGTTGCGTGGGGGTTCATCTTGAAGTTACGGCCTATGAACAACTCACCTTCAGGTACAGTGTAAACCTGATAGCCTACACCTGACTGGGTGAACAGCTGGGCGTCTGCGTATGCATATGCGGCAGCCGAAGACTGGCCGGCAAAAATCTGTGAATTGTAAAGAGCCTGATAAGCTGTCTCATAATACATCTTGGGGTCTGTCATTACATCATAGTTTGGCACACCTCTTGATGAACGACCGTATTTGGCCTCAAAGTTGATAACGCCTTTGTTTGACTTTGTTCCGCTCTTGGTTGTGATCATGATGACACCGTTAGCGCCACGGGCACCGTAGATGGCTGTTGCAGCAGCATCCTTGAGCACTGTCATGGACTCAATGTCATGTGAGTTGAGCAGGTTGATGGTTCCTGACTCTGCGGGAGTTCCGTCAATAATGTAAAGAGGAGTGGTACCACCGTTGATGGATCCCACACCACGGATACGGAGGGTAGCGCCGGTACCGGGCTGACCACTGCCGTTCACAACCTGCAGACCCGATGTTACACCGGCAAGTGCGTTTGTGACATTTGATACGGACTTGGCAACGATCTTGTCACCTGTTACTGCGGATGATGAACCCACAAACTGGGCGCGGGTAGTGGTACCGTAAGCCTGTACCACGATTTCATCCACCATCTTGGACTCGGGTTCCAAGGAAATGTTGATTGTTCTCTGACCGTTGACGGGTACTGTAGAGGTCTCATATCCCATGAATGAGAATGAAAGCTCAGCATCACTTGCTACCCTGATGCTGTAATAACCGTCATCGTTTGTTGTGGTACCGTTTGCAGTACCCAGAACAGCAACTGCAACTTGCGGCATAGGTTCACCGTTCTCAGCATCGGTAACGGTACCTGCGACAGTAATGTCCTGGGCATAAGCAAGCCCTGCGCACAGAACAGCAGTCATCATTAAGAGAATTTTTCTCATAGACAAATTATTTAGTTTGACAATAGTTTTCAATGCATCATACAGTCAAAGCCTTGGGATGGCTTTGCGCTTATTTTTTTTGCATATTTATTACAATTTTCCTCTTTAATGGAGCAAAATTACACAAAATGCTAATATGTTAATCATTTTTTGCTGAAAAAATGCAAATAAAAGTATCATTCCATGATTCTGGTTGTGATTTATAGCGGTGTTATACTCAACCTACAGGATACAGTAAAGGCCGGATTCTGATGTCCGGCCTTTACCTATACCTTATATTATATAAAGTATTACTTCTTGTTTCCGCAGTACTCGTCAGATACTGTCAGTTTCTTGCGGCCCTTGGCTCTGCGTGAAGCAAGTACCCTGCGGCCATTTGCTGTGGCCATTCTCTCACGGAAACCGTGCTTGTTCTTTCTCTTCCTGTTGGAAGGCTGAAATGTTCTTTTCATCGTTATGTATTTTTATTGTTTTCTGTCCTGTTCCGGGAATCGGAGGGCAAAGGTACTCTCTTTTTTCTTAATATGCAAATTGCATCTCTTTTTTTGTCTAAAGTTTTGTCTGTTTGCCTCATTACACTACTTTTGCAGAACAATAGAATGATTTACTAATAAATAGAACTGTTTTTTTATGATTCTTTGTCAAGACATCAAGATCGGCACCTGCATCAATCTGGAGGGCCAGCTCTATTTCTGCATTGATTTCCTGCATGTAAAACCCGGTAAGGGCAATACGTTTGTACGTACCAAGCTTAAGAACGTGGTAAACGGCCGCGTATTGGAGCGCACATTCCAGATCGGTTTCAAACTGGAGGATGTCCGTGTGGAGCGTCGTCCGTACCAGTACCTGTACCAGGACGAGATGGGTTACATTTTCATGAACCAGGAGGATTTTGAGCAGGTTACTATCATCAAGGACCTCATCAACGGTGTTGATTACCTCAAGGAGGGTGAGGTTGTGGATGTTGTCACCAATGCCAACACAGGTGAGATACTGTTTGCAGACCTGCCTGTAAAGGTTGTACTGAAAGTTGTTTATACAGAACCCGGCCTTAAGGGCGATACGGCTACCAATGCCACCAAGCCCGCCAAGGTTGAGACCGGCTGCGAGGTTCGCGTACCTCTGTTCATCAATGAAGGTGAGCTTATTGAGGTCGATACCCGCGACGGGTCATACCAGGGCCGCGTAAAGGCATAGCAGATGAATGGATAAGCCAGACAAGCTGAATCTTAAGCAGTGGGCCAAAGAGGATCGCCCCCGTGAAAAGATGAAGCAAAAAGGCGCAGGCGCGCTTACAAACGCTGAGTTATTGGCGATTCTGATACACACTGGAAACACTGAGGATTCGGTGGTGGCTTTGACACAGAAGGTGATGGCTTCCTGCCGCAACAGTCTTTCCGAACTTGGAAAACTTAGCGTCGGGGAGCTATGCTCTTTTAAGGGAATAGGCGAGGCCAAGGCAATAACTATCCTGGCCGCGTGTGAACTGGGCAGGCGCCGCAAGGAGGAGGAACCTGTGCGCAGGCCGGTAATTAAGACGTCACGTGACATCTATGACTGGTTCTATCCCGTTATGGCCGACAAGCAGGTTGAGGAGTGCCATGTGCTGATGCTCAATCAGGCCAGTAGAGTGATAGACAGTATGCTGGTAAGTCAGGGAGGGATGACCAGTGCATCGGTCGATGTACGTCTGATAGTACGTGAGGCTATTGTGCACAGGGCTACCGCGATTGCCATGTGTCACAACCATCCGTCGGGTAATCTTATTCCCAGCCGTCAGGATGACGGGCTTACAACTGCAGTAAGGCAGGCGTGCTACACGATGGACATATCTTTGCTGGACCATGTGATATTCACTGACAGCGGGTATTACAGTTACGCCGACCATGGTAGGATATGAGTAGGTATGAGTGAGAAGTTTGATATAGAGGAGAAAGTGGTTGAGGTGCTCAAGACGGTTTATGATCCTGAGATACCTGTTGATATCTACAACCTTGGCCTTATATATAAGGTGGATGTGGATGATGATGCCAACGTAGTCATTGACATGACACTGACCGCTCCCGGCTGCTCTCTGGCGGATTTCATTGTTGAGGATGTCCGCCTTAGGGTAGAGGCTCTGGAATGTGTCAAATCCGCCACCGTAAATCTTGTCTTTGAGCCTGAGTGGAACAAGGATATGATGAGTGAGGAGGCCAAGCTTGAACTGGGACTAATATAATTCACCGCGATATGAAAAGTGTATATTTCATCTCTGATGCGCACCTGGGGTCGTGGGCCATTGACCACCGCCGTATGCAGGAACGCCGCCTGGTGCGTTTTCTTGATGACATCAAGGACAAGGCACAGGCCATCTATATGCTGGGTGACATGTTTGACTTCTGGTATGAATACAAATATGTTGTCCCCAAAGGTTATACCCGTTTTCTGGGCAAGTTGTCAGAGCTGACAGACCGTGGAGTTGAGGTACACTATTTTATAGGCAATCACGATATCTGGATGTTCGGCTATCTGGAGCGCGAATGCGGTGTCATACTGCATAAGGAGCCTCTTACCGTGGAGATTATGGGTAAGGAGTTCTTCCTTGCTCACGGTGACGGGTTGGGTGATCCAAGCCGTATGTTCAGGTTCCTGCGCGGTGTTTTCCATAATAAGGTCTGCCAGTTCCTGTATTCGCTCCTCCCCACGCGCTGGAGCATGTGTATGGGCCTGTCGTGGGCCAGAAAGAGCATGCAGGACCATCGTCTGAACGGAGGTGACAAATATAAGGGCGAGGATAATGAGTTTCAGGTCATATATGCAAAAGAGTATCTCAAGACTCATCCGGACATAAACTATTTCATATTCGGACACCGCCATATTGAACTTGACCTGATGCTGACTCACTCATGCCGCCTGCTGATCATAGGTGATTGGATAAGCCAATACACATTCGCTGTGTATGACGGCAAAACTCTCACTATGCACAACTACCTGGAAGGTGATTCCAAACCATAAAAAAAGCTGCCCGCAGGCAGCTTTTTTTATTTGACAAGTCCCATCGTGTCTTGCGCTATCATAAGCTCCTCATCGGTAGGCAGTACCACCACTTTCACTTTTGAATCGGGAGTGCTGATAATGCCGTCCTTGCCGAACATGACCTTGGCGTTCTGCTCCTTGTCAAGCTTGATGCCCAGGAACTCCATGTTCTCGCAAACTGCTTCACGTACCTCATGACGGTTCTCGCCTACGCCGCCGGTAAAGATTACCACATCCACTCCGCCCATTGCTGCGGCGAATGCGCCTATATATTTCTTGATGCGGTAGGCGTACATCTTCTTGGCCAGGGCAGCGCGCTCGTTGCCGGCCTCCATTGATGCGGTAACCTCACGCATATCGCTCGATGCGCCCGAAATGCCAAGCAGACCTGATTTCTTGTTCAGAAGGTTTGACATGCCTGTGCTGTCCAGATGCTCCTTCTCCATAAGGAATGTAACGGCACCTGCGTCAATGTCACCGCTGCGGGTACCCATCATGATGCCCTCAAGCGGGGTGAGTCCCATTGTCGTATCTACGCTTTTGCCGTCCTTGACTGCGGTTATGGAACCACCGTTGCCAATGTGGCAGGTTATAATCTTTGAGCCCTCTACAGGAATGTTCAGATACTTGAAAATCTCGCCCGATACAAAGCGGTGTGATGTTCCGTGGAATCCGTAACGGCGAACTCCGTACTTCTGATAAAGCTCGTAGGGTATAGCGTACAGATAAGCGTAGTCCGGCATTGTCTGGTGGAAAGCTGTATCAAACACACCTACCTGAGGAACGCCGGGCAGCAGTTCGCTTACTGCGTTCACACCCTTAAGGTTGGCGGGGTTGTGCAGAGGGGCCAGGTCATTGCAGGCGGCGAACGCCTCCAATACATCGGGAGTAAGTATCACGCTCTTGTTGAACTTCTCGCCTCCGTGCACCATGCGGTGGCCCACGGCGTCAATCTCCTTGAGGGACTTGATTACGCCGTATTGGCTGCCGGTGAGCTGCTCAAATATGAACTTTACGCCTACTGTATGCTCGGGGATTTCCTTCTCAATAACAACCTTGTTGCCGTCCTTGTCGGTCAGTTTAAGGAAAGAGCCGGCCATACCGATCTTCTCTATTCCACCCTGTGCAATCACATCATTGCTGTCCATGTCAAACAGCTTGTACTTGATTGACGAGCTGCCGCAGTTCAATACCAGAATCTTCATCTTGTGTTATGCTTTTTTTGCTGCCATCGCCTGATTTGAGGTGACAGCTATCATTTTGTAAACATCATCTACCGAGCATCCGCGTGACAGGTCGTTCACGGGGCGTGCAATACCCTGAAGGATGGGGCCTATGGCCTGGGCATTGCCTATGCGCTGAACCAGTTTGTAGGCGATGTTGCCCACCTCCAGGTTGGGGAATACCAGAACGTTGGCTTTACCTGCAATCTCAGAACCGGGTGCCTTGCTTGCGCCAACTGACGGAACTATGGCGGCATCGGCCTGGAGTTCACCGTCAATCTTCAGATCCGGAGCAAGTTCCTTTGCTTTCTGGAGTGCGGTTGTCACCTTGTCCACAACCTCATGCTTGGCTGAACCCTTGGTTGAGAAACTCAGCATGGCAACTCTTGGCTCGGCAAATCCTGCTACAGCGGTGGCGGTGCCGGCCGATGCCACTGCTATCTGAGCCAGCTGGTCTGCATCCGGAACGGGAGTTACTGCGCAGTCGGCAAATACCATGATGCCGTTCTCGCCGTACTGCGGGGTCTGGGTAATCATGATGAACGCGCCCGATACAACCGATATGCCGGGGGCTGTCTTGATTATCTGGAGTGCGGGACGGAGCACGTTGCCTGTGGTGTTGCGGGCGCCGGCCAGCTGGCCGTCTGCATCGCCGTTCTTGATGATGAGACATCCCAGATAAAGCGGGTCAAGTACCTTTTTCTGTGCCTCCTCTATCGTCATGCCCTTGTTCTTGCGCAGTTCAAACAGCAGGTTTGCGTAGTAGTCCTTCTTGGGGTTGTTCTCCGGGTCAATGATCGTGGCCTTTGAGATGTTGTTGAGTCCCCACTGTGCGGCAAGTTCCTCAATCTCGGCCTTATTGCCTATTATTATAAGGTCTGCCACTCCGTCGGCCAATACCCTGTCAGCTGCCTTAAGAGTACGTTCCTCGGTACCCTCGGGCAACACAATGCGCTGCCTGTTATCCTTAGCCCGCGCAATAATCTGCTCCATTAATTCCATATCTGTATCTTTGAATTGTAATCTCCACTTAGCAAAAGCATCGCAAAATTACACTTTTTCCCGTAACCCTCACCTTAAATAATAATAAAAGAAGGTATTTCCGGCCCCGGTTCAACCCGGGTCCCGCTACAAGTAAAGGAGGCCAATCGACCTCCTTTACTTGTAGCGGGACCCGGGATTGAACCGGGGACCTCATGATTATGAATCATGCGCTCTAACCAGCTGAGCTATCCCGCCATCGCTCTTAAGCGGGTGCAAAGGTAATGCCGTTTTTTTATATCTGCAACTTTTGTGCATCTTATTTTTGTTGTAAAAATGTTGTATATTCTTTTGGAAATTAAACGATTTTAATATTTCTTTGCATATAGAACCTGCGCGGAGCGGACATGAGATACTTGCTTCGCCTTAAGACAGATTTGTTATGGCTACAGAGAAGAATATACCTAATAAGACTAAGGTAGTTTTGGAATACGTGTTGAGTTCGCAGTCAGTACCTATGATTTGGGATGCGATAGCTACCGCTCCGGGGCTTACTTCATGGTTTGCCGATGATGTTCGTGCCGATGGAAGGAATTTCAGTTTCGTCTGGGGCAAACATGAATCCCGTGAAGCCGAACTTATTAATTGCCGCCAGAATACTTACGTGCGTTTTCACTGGCTTGATGAGGCTCCCGGCACCTATTTTGAGATGCGTATCCTTAAGAATGACCTTACGTTGAACTATACCCTTGAAATAACTGATTTTGCTGATTCTGATGATGAGGATGATGTCCGCAGTCTCTGGGATACATCCATGGATGCATTGCGCCGCTGCGGTCTGTGATTATCCCTGTATAGACAATAATTCTTAATCAGTATCAAATACCTATCTTTATAATTGCAGGTTTTTCCTGATTGTAGTACCTTCGCAGTTTGGAAAAATCTGCATCCTGAATGAGGCCGAAAAGACTTGATATTTTTGTTCTGAGAAGCTTTCTGCTGCTGTTTGTGGCGGCGTTTGCCATCTGTCTTTTCGTACTCCTTATGAATGTGCTTTGGCGTTATGCCGAAGACATTGTGGGCAAGGGTCTTGATTTTGCCTTTCTTGCCCGGTTTTTCTGGGAATTCGCACTGACACTGGTGCCTCAGGCGCTGCCTTTGGCAGTCCTTATGGCATCGCTTATCACTTTCGGAAACTTTGGTGAGCGTCTGGAACTGCTTGCCATGAAAACAGCCGGGATACCGCTTCTAAGGATTATGCGCCCGGTAATGGTGTTTTCCATGATGCTGGCGGGAGTGTCATTCTATTTCCAGAACGTGACAGTCCCGCATGCAGCCAAGAACCTGTACGCGTTGATCTATTCCATCAATGAAAAGAACCCTGAACTTGAAATACCTGAAGGGGTGTTCTACAGCCAGATCAACGGTTTCAACATGTACGTCAAACACAAGGATTTTGATACCGGCATGCTCTATGATGTCACCATCTATGACCATCGTGACGGTTATGAGAATCTTAGCGTGATTGTATCGGATTCCGCTTTCATGGAGACTACGGCCGATAAGCAGCATCTCTATCTGCACCTATTCAGCGGTGAACAGTTCAGCCAGGAGAAGGATATGGAAAGCCAGGGCAAGCCTTACCGTCGTGAGGGATTCCGTGAGAAACATATCCTGCTTGAGTTCAACTCCGATATGAAACAGGCGCCCGAAGGGCTTGTCAGCTCTCAGGCTATGAGCAAGAACATGAATGAAATCAAGCATACCATAGACTCTTTGTCCGGCAACCAGGACAGTGTGGGCCGTGGCAACATGAGTGAGTTCAGGGTGACCGCCCTGTCAACATACAGGATGCAGCATTCTGATTCGGTGGCATACGAGAACCTCAAATCCAGGATAATAAGCGCCGACAGTGTCTATGCGGTTTCCAGCCGCAACAGACAGGTTGACATTAAAAACGCCATGCGCTCCAAGATACAGACTCAGGCAAGTGACCTGGCCATCAAGAGCTCTAACATGTTCTATACCGACAAGGCCATACGCAGGCATTGGATTGAGTGGATGAAAAAGATTACCAACTCATTATCCATACTTATATTCTTCTTTATAGGTGCTCCGCTGGGTGCAATCATAAGAAAGGGAGGCCTGGGTGTTCCGGTTATTATCTCGGTGTTCACTTTCATATTGTTCTATATAACGTCCGTATCGGGCGAAAAGATGTTCCGTGAAGGCGAATGGAGTATTGTGGGGTGTTGGTTCAGCGTTATGGTGCTCACTCCTTTGAGCGTCTTCTTTACGGTTAAGGCAAACGGTGATTCCACTTTGTTCCAGTTTGATGTCATAACCGAGTTCTTCAGATACTGGTTCGGAACCAAGGTAAATCGACATATAGTACGCAAGGATGTGGTAATAGATGATCCTGACAGGGAAAAGTGTCTTAATGCCCTTGAGAATATCAGGAGCCGCAGCGAACGTCTGGAACAGTCTACATTGCTAAACTCTTTACCCGATTACCGCAGGCTGTTTTTTGGCAGTGTTGACTCAGATGAACTGACGGAACTGAATGTTGAACTTGAGGATCTTGTAACGGAGTTGGGTAACAGTCGTGACCGCATAGAACTGGATATGCTTAACGGATTCCCTCTGCTTCAGATACATGGCGTACAGCCTCCTTTTGCACGTGCATGGGCGGACAGGCTTGTGGGAATAGTTTTCCCCATAGGCTTGCTTTTTGAACTTAGAGCCTGGTTGTTTACCCGTAAGCTTAAGCGCCAGATGCTTAAGACTTCGCAGGTGGCCGGGAAACTTATTGAATATGTAAACAACAATAAACAAACTGAATAATGGCACAAATTTCAGATCGAGTCAACAGACTTGCAGCATCGGCAACTTTTGCAATGCTGCAAAAGAGCAATGAACTTTCGGCACAGGGTGTCGATGTGGTCAACATGAGTGTGGGCGAGCCCGATTTCAACACGCCTGATTATGTAAAGAAGGCTGCTGTTGAGGCTGTGGAGCAGAACTACTCCAAGTATTCTCCCGTTCCGGGTTACATGTGGCTGCGTAAGGCTTGCAGTGACAAACTCAAACGCGAGAACAATCTTGAGTATGCTCCCACAGAGATTCTAGTATCAACCGGAGCAAAGCAGTCACTCTGCAATGTCATCATGGCCATCATCAACCCGGGTGATGAGGTACTCCTGCCATCACCCTGCTGGGTGAGCTATCCTGAAATGGTAAAGCTGGCAGGCGGTGTTCCCGTTGTCATCAAGGCCGGCATTGACCAGGATTTCAAGGTTACAGCTGCTCAGGTTGAGGCTGCCATCACCCCCAAGACCAAGGCTATAATGATCTGCTCACCTTCAAACCCCACAGGTTCAGTATATACCAGACAGGAGCTTGAGTCAATCGCCAAGGTTCTCAACAAGTACCCCGATGTATTCATTGTATCCGATGAGATTTATGAGCATATCAATTTTATAGGCGGTCACAACAGTCTGGCTCAGTTTGTTGACAAGGACCGTATTGCGGTAATAAACGGTGTATCCAAGGCATATGCAATGACAGGTTGGCGTATCGGCTTCATGGCCGGTCCCGAATGGTTGGTTAAGGCATGTAACAAGCTTCAGGGCCAGTATACGAGCGGCACCTGCTCAGTTGCACAGAAGGCTGCCCAGGTTGCTTTTGACGGCCCCCAGGATGACGTGGAGAAGATGCGTAAGGTGTTCCAGAAACGTCGTGACCTTATTGTATCATTGGCCAAAGATGTCCCGGGATTTGAGGTCAACAACCCCCAGGGTGCTTTCTACCTGTTCCCCAAGTGTGACTCATACTTTAGCAAGCGCTATGGCGACAAGGTTATAAACAGTGCCGAGGATCTGGCCATGTATCTGCTAGAAGTGGGCCATGTGGCTACCGTTGGCGGTACCGCTTTCGGCTCGCCTGAATGTATTCGTTTCAGTTACGCCACCAGTGAGGAGAAAATCATTGAGGCCTTCCGTCGCGTAAAGGAGGCATTGGGAAACCTGAAATGACAATACAGGTAATCAAAATAAAAGAGGGTGACTAAAAAGTAGTCATCCTCTTTTTTTTGACCAAAGAAATCTTAGTTTTGTGGCCTGAATATAAAAAATAATGGCTATTCTTTTGAATATCAAAGGAATAGCCATTGTAGTTTTGATATTTTTCATTATCTTTGTGCTACCACACTCAAAGCATCAAAAGCATCAAAACTATGGCAAAGGTAATCTTTAAATCGT
>JAGCPB010000057.1 GCA_017642425.1 Bacteroidaceae bacterium | reverse complement strand
TTACATGTAGCGTGATATTCAGATATTCCAATGCCTTGTCGCAGAACTCCAGTCCGTAGTAGTCCTTTTCAAAGAAACGGTTCAGGAAATCCTCATGGAACAGACGTCTCAGATACCACAGCAACAACTTAGGTACCTTTCCGCTACGGGAGCGTTTCTCAAGCATCTGCTTAATATCAAGTTTCATCTATGAAAGTTTATGCCGATGCTAAGGTAGAAACAAAGTATTCTGATTCCAATCGGATTTATATTTAGAGGAAATATTACTATATATGCGCAACCGCATAGAATATCATTCCATTTAAAACGTTGGTATTAGCCTCTGGCGGAAAAATGGCACGGGTGGTACTATTTTAGTAGTTGTAGCGGTGGCGCAGTGCTACCAGAAGGATGGCAGACATTATGAGGGCCAGGACATCGGCTAGGTCAACGGCCAGCCAGACTCCGTCCAGGCCCAGGAATACAGGCAGTACGAATATGGCGCCCAGCTCAAAAACGAGAGTGCGGGTGAATGCCGCCGCAGCTGATACCAAGCCGTTGTTCAATGCAGTGAAGAATGCCGATACAAACATGTTCAGACCGCATATCATGAAGCTGAGCATGTAAAGTCGTATGGCGTGCGCGGTGAGTGACCTTAGTTGCGGATCATAGCTGACGAATAAGCCTGCCATGGGGTTGCTTAAGACCTCGGACACAATAGTGAGCAGCGTTCCTATTATAAAGAGCAGTATCAGACTCTTGTGCAGAAGATTCTTAAGTTCTGCGTGGTTTTGTGCGCCATAGTTGTAACTGATTACGGGCGAAACGGCGAGGTTGAACCCTATGAACGCCGATGCATAGATAAAACCTATATACATGAGTATGGCGTACACAGCTACGCCGTCCTGACCTATAAGGCGCATGAGCTGCAGGTTATAACACATGCTGACAATACTTAACGCAATACTGCCAACATATTCAGACAGACCGTTTGTACATACACGGCCGATGACATTCCCTATGGTTTTAGTGCGTACAAACCGTAGATGTGTCTTGTTGCGTTTCTTTGAGCTGAAATAGTAAAGCGGATAGAGTCCTCCTATGGCCATTCCGGCGGCGGTTGCGATGGCTGCTCCTACAAGCCCCCAGCCGAACACCACTATGAAAAGCGCATCGAGCGCAATGTTTGTAAGACCGCTTATTATGGAGAGTTTGGTGCCCAACTGCGGGATCTCGGCTGTCATAAACAGCGACTGGAAGGCCATCTGTATCATATATAGCGGCATGGCAATCAGTACAATACGGCCGTATGTGACGCAGTAGTCAATCATCTGTTCATCGGCCCCAAGTAACAAACTAACAGGCCTGATGAATATAATGAAAAGGATGGTCAGTATGATTCCTATGATGAACAGTGTCTTTATAATCATGGAGAATGTACGGCAGGCGCGTTCATTGTCTCCCTGGCCCAGGATCATGGCCACCAGGGCGCTGCCGCCCGTTCCGAACATGAGGCCAATTGCTCCGGTCATCATTATGGCCGGCCAGATAAGATTGAGAGCGGCAAAAGGAGTGGTTCCGGTAAAGTTTGACACGAACAGTCCGTCGGCAATGCTGTAAGCCGATATGGTCAGCATCATAAGTATTGACGGGAGTGATGAGCGTATCATCCTCCGGTATCCCCAGGTTCCGGCAAGTTCAATCTTCATAGCCTACAAAGATACGGAGAAGCCGGCAATGGCCCAAATGCCGGGCTGGGGGACACAGCCGTAATCTATGTAGCTTTTGTTTGTGAGGTTATTGCCTTCAATGAATACTGTCAGGTTGTGCTTTTCCCATTGCAGACGCGCATCGGTCAGGAAATAGGGCTCGTAATCATAGACTAGTCCGTCAGTGCCGGTATATGAACCGGCGCGGTCCTGATATCGGCAGTTTATGCCCAATGTCAAATTCGAGCATATTCCAAAACGCACTCCAGCCACAGTCTTGTGCTTGAGATACTCCAGGGTTGAACGGCTCTGGATACCCTCTACGTCAACTTTATCCTGGCTGATGTAACTGTATGCGATGTCTGCTGAACGCAGCAGATGCTGGGACGGGATGAGTGTCTCAAAGTCAAATGATGCCTTGAGCTCAGTTCCCCAAGAGTTGACCTGTGTGAAATTGACTGACTCCCAATGGCGCTCCTCCTGAGGTAGGGTTATATCCATTATCCAGTCAATCATATCGGCTCCATGATTGTAGAACAGTGATGCCGATGCCTGGATACCGTCATAGTCTGTATATCGGAGTCCGATGTCATAAGATGTGAGTTTTTCGGGCTTGAGATGCTTGTCTGCCTTGTAACCGCCAACACTGTAATAGAGTTCAGTGATTGACGGCAGACGCAGTGATGTGTTGTATGTGGCAAATGCTTTCAGCCGGTTTGTGAGCCTGTAACTCATATCAACGCCGGGATAAATGCTGAAATCACGTCCGTTCCAGGTGTTGCGAACGCCTACTGCTCCCGCACTCATGGCAAACTTTCCGATGGTTACATTGTGCTCCAGAATAACGCTCAAGTTTGTACGGTTTAGGCCGTATATGTAGTCGCGTTCGGTTCCTTTAATGTGTATGGGATTGTCTAACGGCTCACCCAGATTGCCGCTCACCAGATTCTCATTCTTAAGTTCAAGGCCTGTTGCGGTACGTCCCAGTTTCCAGTCAAACCAGCTGTTAAGAGCGGCTCCGGTCACGTCAGATCTATGATAGTTGAAAGGAACCAATGTTTCGCTGCCGCGAATCAATTCAAAGCGGTCCTGGTTGTGGTTCCACCAGATGCTGGGGTGGATGTGCAAACCACCTATCTTGCTCTCTGCCTGAATTGCGGTATATGTCTTTAAGGTATGCTCAAACTGGTCATCATATTTGGCAGAGTAGAAGGTGTTGCTGCCCCAATCCTTGACGCTCACTCCTGCATGCCAGTTAATACGCAGATTATCATCCGTGTAGCTGCCTTTGTAAAAAGATTTCTTATATTCAAAGTCTGCATTAAGACCGCCTTGCTTGTTGCGGCTGTACCCGTCGGAGCGTCCGTAACCAACAGAGAGCATATTGTTCCATTTTCCGGAAACTGCAGTAGCGTTTGCTCCGCCTGCAGCATATCCGTAGCTGCCTCCCTCAGCATGTGCCGATGCAGAACTCCTTGCTGCGGTCTTGGTCACGATATTGATTGCGCCCATAAGCGAAGATGATCCGTAAGCGCGTCCTGCAGGTCCCTCAAGGACTTCGATATGGTCAATATCGCTCATATCTACAGGGAAATCAAAAGAGTTGTGGCCGGTCTGCGGATCACAGATATTTATTCCGTCAAGCAGTATCGCTACCTGCTCAAAATTGCCTCCGCGTACGCCTACATCGGTCTGTGCACCCATCGGACCACGTTGACGTACGTCAACACCTGCGGCATATTTGAGTATATCATTGACAGATTGTACGGGGTATGAGGCTATCTCATCGACTGTCATGACATTGGTAATACGGACTGCATCGGGTAGGGCGGTCTTTATTCTTGATGCAGTTACCTCAATCTCGTCCATTCTGTAAAACAGAGAGTCAGTGCTTTCGGCATATAATGAAACGCTGCCGGCAGTTTGCAACAGCAACACGGCAGCGATCAATTTACGGCATATATTCGTCATATGTTTTTGCGGTCAACCAATCAGGCCGCGAAGATATCGGAAAGATTCCTTGTAAACAAATTCTGTCATCCCTTTTTCTGCTTCTTCAGGTACTGGCGTGTGTTCATTCCTGTCTCCTGCTTGAATGCCCGGTGGAAAGCCTGCCTTGTATTGAAACCGCACATTTGTCCGATTGATTCTATTTTGTATGATTTATGTACGGTATCGCTATTGAAAATACGGATGGCTTCTTTAATCCTGTAGCTGTTAAGATAGGTCGAGAAGTTGACTCCCATATTTGTGTTGATTGCTTTTGACAAGGTGCTTCTGTTTGTCCCTAGCTGCTTGGCCAGTTTGTGGAGAGTGAGCGAGCTGTCTGTGAAGACATGTTCATCCTCCATTTTGGACTTAAGAGCTTGAAGTAATTTTGTATCGGGATTATCGTTGACTTGGGTATAATGATCCGGAAACAAGTATTTGCGTAGTGCTTTGTCACGCCTTATAAACAGCACTACAAATACGGTGAGTGCGCTTGCCAGCAGAATGACCAATATGATTAGCAGAATAATAAAATTATTGGTTGCCATTGTGTTCGGCTAGTTTTTTAGCAAATATAATGTGATTCTTATTAAATTCGCGGTTGATATTAAAAAATCTGTTATGGGTAATGTTAGAAAAGCTTTGGTGAACGATGAGTGGATTGTAGTCGTTCTGGGTTTCATTGTGCTGGCACTCTGCGTGCTGTTTCCTAATGTGATGAACAGTTTCAAGATTCCTGGTATTCTGGCCAGTCAGTCTGCAAGTGCGCTGGGTAGTCTGCAGGGATGGTTGGGCGCAGTATATATCTTTGTGTTTGTACTGGCTTTGCTTTATCTGTCATCGGCACTTACAGGAAAACCATTCAAGGGTATATTCCTGTCATTCCTTGTGATATGTCTGATGACTGTTGTTTCGCTGGCATTGGCAACAATACCTTTCTGCAAGAAGTATGGTCTTGAGGCTGTGCTGTTTGCTGTCATACTGGGTTTAATCATAAGTAATTTCTTCAAGATTCCCGATTGGCTTAAGCCTGCCATTCAGAGTGAGTTCTATATCAAGATCGGTATTGTATGCCTGGGTGCCACCGTGCTTTATCAGGAGGTTCTCAAAAGTGGTGCATACGGTCTTGCACAGGCTCTGATAGTGGTTCTGTGCGTATGGTATTTCGGTTTCTGGATATCACGTAAGGTGTTCAAGGTTGATGACGAGATGGCAACCATGCTGGCCAGTTCTGTAAGTATCTGCGGTGTATCGGCCGCCATTGCCACCTGCGGTACAATCAAGGGTGACCAGAAGAAACTTTCATACGTGATTTCACTTGTGATGGTGGTTGCTATTCCTATGCTTTACCTTATGCCGTTGCTTTGCAACTGGCTGCTGCCGCTGTTCTTCCTTGGCAATGAACTGGCTCAGGCACAGGTTGCTGGTGCTTGGATTGGCGGTACCATCGATACAACCGCAGCCGTAGCTGCATCGGGTGGAATCCTGGGCGATGAGGCAGGGCAGACTGCTGTTATCGTAAAGGCTTCACAGAATGTTCTGATTGGTGTGGCTGCATTCTTTATCTCGCTGTATTGGTCTTTCCGCGGTACACAGGGCGTTGAGAAGACATCGGGCAAGGTTATATGGGAGCGCTTCCCCAAGTTTGTGGTTGGCATGGTGATTGCTTCAATAGTGTTCAGCATATTCTTTGCAGGCAAGAGTGCCGACGGCATTGCCTACAAGAGCCTGGCCAAGAACTTCCAGAACATATTCTTCTCAATCGCTTTTGTCTGCATAGGTCTTGAGACTAACTTCAAGCAGATATTCGCTAAGGAGAACAACCAGTCACTTAAGGCGTTCCTTACCGCCCAGGGATTCAATATTCTGTTTACGCTGCTGGTTGCAGGAATCCTATTCGGAGTCATCAAGAACTGAATCTGATAGTTTAACAATAAGATGAACCCCAAAAGATATTCAAAAATCTTTTGGGGTTCACTTTTAAAGGTGATTCCTTTATTGTGCTTTGCCTTGGTATGATGTGGGGGTTGAGCCAAAGTTGAGTGAGAAGGTTAACAGGTCATCCATAATCTCACCCTGAAATCCTTTCACCGTGTAGTTTGGGTATTCACCGCCCATGGCAAGCGGCACGATACTGTCACAGGAAAGGATGGCTCCTTTTTCTGTCTTCTTAACGACTATTCCAGGTATGGTTACATCCAGTGACACAGGCATTCTTGGCGAGAATTTTACCTTATATAGAATAATGGATGCAGAATCCGCTCTCTCTGTTGCATTAAAGCTGACTTTTATGCTATCGGTGTCAAATGCTCCGCTGGAGGCATTTACGGTAAGGGTTCCTGAGTAATCGGTACTTTTAAGGACCGAAACAGGCTCCTCATTCTCTTTTTCCAATTTGTCACAACCGGCAAGGACTGCCGCAATGGCAAGCATAATGTAAATTGATTTCTTCATTGTATTTATAAATTAATGTTTGTTCCTATCATTATCATTCTTGGCTTACAGGAGGCAAAGAACTCATTGCCCACAGATTTGAAATAGAAAGTGCGGCCCTGTGTGCCGGTCAGATTATCACCGCGAACGTAGATCTCCCAGTCCCCAAAGACAAATGCTATACGGCAACCGGCCTTGAGCCGGAAAGGTTCCTGTCTTGAACCGGTTTCATCCCAATTAAACGGACCGGCACCGTTAAGGCTGGCATCTATGTCAAGCGTGTTGTTGTTGATCCTGAGGCTGTATCCTGCGCCTAAATTTAAAGTATGTTTGGGAACATAGGGCAGGAGATTGCCCGAATAGTCTAAGTTGCCGTCGTAGTAGCTTACAAAGCGGGCATCACACCACGACCATGAAATATGTGAGCGGAACTGCTCCGGATTCCAGCACAGTTCTGTTTCCAGACCTATACTGCGGCTACGGCCGGCATTTGTCATCATGCGGCCGGTTGACATTCCGGGCGGGAATACAGTCAGCTGCTGATTACGTACATCCATATAATATGCCGATGCACCGGCACTGAACGTGCCTTTGCGCAGACGGGTTCCAAGTTCCAGATTCCACGCGTATTCTGGATCATATTCCGTGTTATCGGCAGAAACCGATACGAACTGTTTGTCAAGATATACTCCAATATCCTGCATCACGGCGTTCATGGTAAGGTTCTGGAGTATGTCAGAGAATATCTGCGTGTTAAAGCCTCCTGAGCGGTATCCTTTTGAGACGGTAGTGTAGAGTGTAACGGCATCGGTTGCCTTAAACAGTGCCGACAGTTTGGGAATAAGTTCTAAATGATGGTGGCTTACAGCTCCTAAGTATGGAACGTCCAGTTCTTTGTCTTGAGTCATGACGGGCTCAAAACGGTAGTGAAGACGTGCCATGCAGTCATAATCCATATTGCCGCCTTCATAGTCCAGACGTAGGCCGGCTGTAATGATCCAGCGGCCCAGGTCAAAGACAGATTCGTGGAAAAGAGCAGTGTTCCATGTGTCTATCAAAAAGTCTGAGTTTACGGGCATTGTGACATCAGAAATGGTTAGTTGGCCTATTTCAGCGGGGATATGGCTGTTGGCGTTATTCAGTATCAAAGTCTCTATGCCATCGCGTTTGAACACTACAGGGGCGTAAAGGCTGTTCCTTTTGTAAAAGGAAAATAATCCTGTCTGTGGCTTCCAGATGACATTGTCATCAGCACGGCGGAATGTGAGCTCCAGCGTTCCGGCTCCGCTCAACTGTTTCTGCTGCAGGGTGAAAACAGAGCGGTCAGTGTAATCCTGATCCATGCGCATATCATCGGATAGCAGTTGCAGAGAGGTAACAATATCGGTTTTTATTGTCTGACCGCAATAATGAAGCTTGAACCCTTCTATAACCGATAGCCTGCGGTAGCTTCCCTCATCATTATAAGATACCGGATACAGAGTGTCGTTCTGCCATAGCCCGTATGCAAATCCGCCTTCTTCAGATACATTGACGGAAAGGATATTGGATATACACGTATTTTCATGGGAGTGGTTCTGCCATTTCCAACGCAGGGCAAGGCCGTCGTACGGGTCACACTGCGCATTCTTGTATGTGTTGATGAAAAAGCCGTCTGTATGCCTGTATGTGGTAGTCAGTGCATTGTTGCCTATTATGAAAGATGCTCCGGCTCTGACAGTGTTTGCGTTTCCGTATTCCAGGCTGATAACAGGTCTTGCGCCATCAGTGGGAGAGAGGGTAGACAGTGACAAAATTCCACCCATGCTGTTGCGCCCGTAAAGCGTTCCTTGAGGGCCGCGGAGCATGGTGGCACGGTTTATACCTTCCCAGTCAAAATCATATACGTTCTTGTCCAATATGGGAATGCCGTCTATGTAAAGTCCCATTACGGGGTTCTCCATTCTGGAACCCATGCCACGCAGATAAATGGTTGATGTCATTGATGCTCCGTAGTCAGGAATATGCAAGCCGGGAACAATTGATGACAGAGAGTTAGGACGATATATGCCGTTGCTTTTTAATGTGGGGTATGAGATGTCCGATACGGCCGACGCAATACTTTCCAAGGCAACTGACTCTTTTAGGGCCGTCACTGTGATATCAGGAAGATATTGGCTGAGAGTATCGCATAATGGCGATACGGTTGCCAAAACGGATATAAGGACCAGTGTTGTCATTGCGGATGCAAAGGTCCGTAAAAACAGCAGTATCTTTTAGAACGATAGTGATGGATATTAGGATTATCCTTGCATGACCTTGCGAAACCCGGTTGGTGTCTGGCCTGTCTCTCGTTTAAAGAAACGTGCAAAGTAGGATTGGTCATCCAGTCCTACAGTTGATGCTATGTCAATGATTGGCATAGATGTTTCTGCAAGCAACCTTTTTGCTCTGACAACTCTGGCTATGTCTATCCATGCTCCAACACTGCGACCCGTTGATTGCTTAACCTGGCGGCTCAGGTAGTTTTCACTTATTCCGGCGGCTTGAGCATATCCGGTTATATTCCCTATGGCGCGTTGGGGATCAAACAGAGACTCAAGGAACAGGTTTACCGCCTTTGGTATAACTGGCGGCTGTCCGGACTTGATACGTGATAGGAACAGTTCAATGGCCTTTTGTATAAATATATCATCGTCTTTTTCAAACGAGGCGAGAATCATCTTGAACAGTTCGGCCATAAAGACGGCCTCATCAAACCAGAAGGCCTGATGTATGGGCTCGGTCATAAATCTTAGCGGTTTGGAATCAGAAAGTGCAGATGAGTCAAAAGCACCGGTATATCCTGCCGCGTCGTTATAATATCGGATAGCAAAAGGGCACCGGGCGGGTATTATGAGTATGTGGCCGGGCTGACAGAGATATGAGCTGCTGTCTGCTTCAACCAGGACTTCACCTTTGGTTACATAAATAAATCCTATAAGCGGAAGTTTTGCCACCGGAATCTCATTGGTCTTGGATGTATTGGCAGTATTCATCCTCCGGATATAGAATCGGCGGGATGTATAGTCTAAGTCAGGTTTCCAATGAGGTTTGTTGGACATTATTGTTGATTTTGCCGCTAAGTTAGTCAAATGGTTTGTTAATATTTCAAAATATCGTTTGCGATATGAATTATTTGCCGTAATTTTGTATCGCAAACGATATAAATAGAATAGAAAATGAAAAGGATTTATGATTTCAAGGCACTCAGCAACAAGGGTGTAGAGACAGATTTGGCTCAATATGAGGGCAAGGTTATTATGATTGTGAACACTGCTTCAAAATGCGGTTTCACTCCTCAATATGATGGGCTTGAGGCTCTGTATCAGAAATATAAGGATCAGGGTTTGGTAATAATAGGTTTCCCATGCGACCAGTTTGCACATCAGGAGCCTGGAAGTGATGCCGAGATTGAGGAGTTCTGCCGCATCAATCACGGAGTGACATTCCCGCTCATGAAAAAGATTGATGTAAACGGTCCCGCGGAACACCCTGTATTTACTTACCTTAAAGAGGTTGCTCCTAAAGAGGAGTATAAAGGCCTCAAGGCCAAGGCAACACAAAAGATGCTCAAGACTCTTAGCAAGAGCGTTGAGAAGGAGAGTGACATACTATGGAACTTTACCAAATTCCTGATTAACCGTGATGGTTCACAGATAAAGCGTTATGCGCCCGTCATGACTCCCAATGATATTGAAAAGGACATAATTGAATTCCTTAAATGAAAGAGCAGTTCAAACTGGACAATCAGCTTTGTTTCAGGCTGTACACCGCATCGCGCCTTCTTACCCAGGCCTATCATCCGCTACTTTCGGAGCATGGATTAACCTATCCGCAGTATTTGGTTCTTATGGTTCTGTGGGAGAAGGATGCGCAGCCGGTGAATGATATTGCCAAACGTCTGATGCTGGAAACCAACACCGTAACTCCGCTCCTTAAAAGAATGGAGTTGCAAGGTATTCTTACCCGTAGCAAAGGCTCTGCCGATGCACGTCAGGTGATTATCACCCTTACAGAGAAAGGACAGAATCTGCAGAATCTGCTGGCCGATGTCCCTATGAAAGTGGGCAGTGCGGTTATATGCAAAAGCGTAACCTCCGATACTGTTCCTGCATTGTTCGGTATGCTGGATGACATCATTGCTAAACTTGATAATTAGACAAACCGGCATGAGGCTTGATTTCCATAAACTTACCATAGCTGACCGTGAAGCAGTGCAGGCAGTCAGCCTGCAGTCAGGACGCCGTAACTGCAACTTTACCTTCGCCAATCTTTTGGGTTGGCAAAAGTGGTTTGGCACAGAGGTTTGTGTGATGAAGGATGCTGTTGTGCTGCGTTTTGATATGGATGGAGAACGTGCATACATGCTCTGCATGCAGGGTGTCCCGTCTTGTGAGCTGCTCCAGGCATTATGTGAGGACTGTAATCATAAGTTTATACTCTTGGGGCTTGAGGATGATGCCGCCCTTCAGTTGCAGCAGAATTCCTGCCATGAAGGAATAAGAATCAATGTGAAATCCGAACGTGACCAATATGATTACATTTATAAGCGTACTAATCTGGCGTTGTTACAAGGAGGAAAACTAAAATCAAAGCGTAATCATGTGAACCGTTTTAACGTCCTGTATCCGGGTTTTGAGTATCGGCCGTTGACACCTGATATGTTTGATGAATGTCGCAGGGTGGTTGCTTTGTGGCAGGATGAGAAGGAGCATGAGAACCCGTCTTGGGGTGATACCATACAGGCTGAGCATGATGTGATGGAGACTATTTTTGCTCATTGGGATGAGCTGGGTATGCTGGGCGGCAGCATCTATGTGTATGGCCGGATGGTGGCATTCACGTATGGATCGGCCGTAACCAATGACACGTTTGATGTTTGCGTAGAGAAAGCTGACCGCAATGTCGAAGGAGCTTTCAGTGTCATCAACCAGCAGTTCTGTGCACATCTGCCGGAGCGGTTCATCTATGTTAACCGCGAGGAGGATATGGGGCTTGAGGGTCTGCGTAAGGCAAAACTCTCATATCATCCTGAGATACTTCTTACATATAATGTAGTAACCTTGAATCCGTCTTATACGTTGCAAAGAATGAAGCCGTCTGATGCCCCGTTAACCGTGGATTGGATTACGCGGCAGTACGGCTTTGACCGTAATGAAGTTGAAGGCTGGGTCAGGGACCTTCATTTCAACTGGCTGCTCAGTGTCAAGGCTGTAGATGAAAATGGTGATGTTATTGGGCTGCTAAATATGAGCGACTACCGCATTGAAGAGGAAACCGCTCAAATACAAAAGGATAATCCGGACCTTCTGGCCAAATTGAACAGTCAGCGTTATACGGCGGTGTTCTCATTCATAGTACGTGAAGACTATCGCGGCACACGCCTAAACTATGACATGATGATGGATATCATGCCGGAGCTAAGGGCCAGCTATGACTTCATTTTCATTCCCGTCCTGCACCGCCTTAAAACCCACGGGTACTGGCAGCGCTGGGGCGCCCGTGAGTTCTACCGGGATACGGACTGCGTTTATTACCTTTTGCCTATTTCGCAGTAGGGAGAGCCTGTGCAACTGCGGCCTCGACATCGGTCATCTTGTCGCCGGATTCAAAGCGCTTCAGAACCTTGCCGTCGGTTGAAATCAGGAACTTTGTAAAGTTCCAGCGGATGTTGTTCTTGTTCTCGGCGTTGGCCTTGAGCCAGGTGTAGAGCGGAATCTCGTTATCGCCGTTTACCTCAATCTTGTCAAACTGAGTGAATGTGACGTGATAGTTGGTAGTGCAGAACTCCTTGATCTCAGCAATGGTGCCGGGTGCCTGCCCTCCAAACTGGTTGCAGGGGAAATCCAGAATCTCGAATCCCTGCTCCTTATACTTCTCATATATCTCCTCCAGGTCCTTGTACTGCGGTGTGAATCCGCAACGGGTGGCGGTGTTTACAACAAGCAGCAGTTTGCCTTTGTACTGCTCCAAACTTACCTCTTCACCTTTATCGTTCTTAACTTTGAAAGAATAGATGTTGTCCTGTGCCGATACAGCCGTTACGGCTGCAAACAGCATGATGGTTGCGATTAACTTTCTCATATACATTGTATTTTGCCGCTAAGATAATAAATTATTAGAAGTTGTACTTGAGTTTGAGCCAGTATTCCGAGTTGTGGGCGTACATTTGGAACATGCCTTTGTCGGCATGGAACAGGTCATAGCCCAGCATCAGGTGCATCTGGTCATTCAAGGCGTAATCGGCGCTGAAGCGGTTGTAAATACCGCCGTCAGTCAGATCCATATATGCAAATGACTGCAATGAGAGCGTGTTGTTGAGCATGCTCTTTGATATGCGGAAAGTACCCATGTGGGTGTGCTGCTTGCCACTCATTGTGGCGTCGAAATCCTCAATGTACTTATAACTGTACTGGGCAGAGAGGTTCCAGTCGTTGCCGGCATACCAGTCTATTCCAAGCAGTGCATTGGCTGTGCCTGAACGCGGAATATCGGTTCCTGCGGCAGGAGACTGAGCCTCATCAAAGTATTGTGCACCCTCTCCACGTAATACAAATTGTCCTACAGGCAGTGATACATCGGCTCCTACCATCGTCATGCGGCGGTACTGGCCTGTCATGAGTATTGTTCCGGCTTGAACCTCACTGGTAAACACAGGCATCTTGTTCCAGGTCTGCAGAGCGCAGAGCGAGAAATCAATTCCGTTCAGGAAGGTTGAAAACCTTGCACCGTACTCCATGTTTTCAAGTTTGGGGGCTGGGGTGGTGCCTATACTTGCCTGGACAGGCATGGGCAGTCCGGTTGGAACTACTGACCAGGGATTATCAGGTTCTAAAGGCAGTTCAAAAAACGATGCTACGGGAACATGCGGCGTATCTCTTCCATCTCAGGGGTGCCGTCATCAGGGATCTCATCGGGCACTATCTGCTCAATGTTCATGCCCCATTCATCGCCTACCATGAACTCTATATCGGTCAGTGATGTTATCTTATTATAACATTCATAGCGAGTGCAAAGGTATAGGACTGCTTTCACGTGCGTAATACCCAAATTTTGTGATTTTAATTGTTTTATTTTTTCAGCGAAAAATTTTTGCTGAATTAAATATTTGTGTTTTCTTTGTAGCGAAAATATTTCGTTATCACAGAAAACGTATTGCTTATGAGACGTCTTACCAAGAAGGAGAGAGTAATTATGGACTACTATTGGACCTATGGTCCCATGTTTATCCGAGAGCTTCAGGAACGCTATCCTGATCCTAAACCTTCATTCGGTACGCTGTCCAACCAGGTGCGTACGCTGCAGGCCGACGGCTTTATCAGCCACAACGCCTACGGTACCAACTATCAGTATTACGCTACAGTTGACAGGGAGCAGTACAGCAAGTCTGGTATAAGCGGTATAGTTGATGAATTTTTCAGCAGCTCATACTCAAGCGTGGTAATGTCATTCGTAAAGGATGAGAAACTGTCGGTTGAGGAACTGGAGCGGATAATTAAGGAAATCAAAAAACAGAAATAGTCATGAATCCATTCCTTGTTTACATATTAAAGGTGTCGTTGCTTACGGCGGTATTCGTGCTGCTGTACCACCTGCTGTTACGGCGTGACACGTTCCACCGTACCGCTCGCATAGTCCTTGTATCGTCACTGATAATCTCTTATATACTGCCGTTCTGCGTAATTACAATACATAAGCCGGTGCCAGTGGTAGAGGAGCCTGAAGTTTCTGCAATACAGACTCCTATGACTGCTCCCGCAGCCCCCAGCCGCCATACTGTTCAACTGGAAATACAACAGGAGCAGAGGCAGATCCGTCAGGAACAGAATCAGATAGAGGAACAAGTCCGGATACAGGCCCGACCGCAACAGGAAATGCAGCAAGCGACAGTCTTACCTGATTCAAATAGGTCTTTACCTATTCCAGACCGTAAGCCTATAGATTGGATATTGGTATCAATAATCATCTACGCATTAGGGGTGGTATGTCTCATAATTCTAAGACTATTGTCTGCTCTTAAGGTTATGGAGATAATCCGTCGCGGTCGTACGATAGTGAAAAAGGATGGTTGCAGCATAGTGATATCGAGTGATAACATCCGTCCCTTCAGTTGGATGAACAGCATAGTTCTTCCGGAAGATATGGCGCAGTCTGAGTCCTTATGGAATTCGGCAGTAGTGCGTCACGAACATTCCCACGTATCACACCATCACTCCATAGAGCTTTTGGTCATAGACATTCTTTCTGCATTCCAGTGGTTCAATCCGGCAGTCTGGCTCCTTAGACACGACCTTTGCTGCGTTCAGGAGTTCCAGGCCGATGCATCCGTGCTTGAATCCGGTTTAGACAAACTGGAGTATGAAAAAAGTCTGCTAAGCATAGCGACCGGTGGACTCTCCATCCCGCTTGTGAACGGACTGGGTGAAAGCTATCTGCGCACCAGAATTCGTATGATGAACCGCAATATTTCCAGTAAGGGCAATCTCCTTAAACTCATCTACATTCCTTTGGTGATGGTTGTTGCTTTAATTCTGATTTCCAATACCGTTTATGATAAGGCTGAAACCGATAATACAGATATTGAGTCCGATGCTTATCCTGAGCATGATTTTATTGACTTGGGCCTCAGTGTAAACTGGGCTACCTGCAATTTAGGCTCAAATTATCCGTTTTTTCGTGGAACCCTATATGAATTGAGTATGGAGTACCAGGGAGACACCGCCACTGCTCTCTGGGGTAAAGACTGGCGAATGCCTACAAAAGAAGAATTCCAGGAACTTATGGACAGTTGCAGTTGGGAATTCGATAATAACAATCAAGGGTTTATTGTGACTGGCAGGAACGGTAACTCAATATTCCTGCCGGCCGGAGGTTTCAAAAGTGGTGATCATGATTACCTTAATTACGGTTCCGGCGTTTATTTATGGGGCTCGCGTGATTTGGAATCATCGGAAGAACCAAGGGCATGGGCTTTGTCAGTTCTTTCCGGCCCCCACGCAGGAAAGAGGCTGGATTCGGTTCTCTTAAGCCTCCTGGTAAGCCATTCTATAAGACCGGTTACAGAACAGCCTTATATTCCTATTCAAGGCATTGGCCTGAACAGGAACAGGATTGAATTGGAAATAGGCAGGGAGTACAAGCTGAATGCTTCATTCATCCCTTCAGATGCCACCCGGAAAAGGATATTCTGGTATAGTGGCAATTCGGCTGTAGCCAAGATTGACGCCCACGGAAAAGTCACAGCCGTATCAGACGGAGAGTGTACAATCAAGGCTGTATGCGGAGACTTCAAGGCAGAGTGTCAGGTTACAGTCAGGATGCCTAAAGGTTATGCTCCGCCCAAGCAGGAGGAAGCTGTCACCATATTCCGGTTTGG
>JAGCPB010000056.1 GCA_017642425.1 Bacteroidaceae bacterium | reverse complement strand
TATCCATAACGTGTTTCAGTTCAACAGTTTGACAATCTGCTCCAGATAGCTGGCGTCGGTCTCATCGAAAGTGTCCAGATACCTGCTGTCTATGTCAAGTACGGCCGATACCTTATCGGCCTTGAATACGGGTACCACTATTTCGCTGCGGGACTCGCTGCTGCAGGCAATGTGTCCCGGGAACTTCTCCACATCGGGTACTACAACAGTCTCGCGGCGTTGCCAGGACGCTCCGCACACTCCGCGTCCCAGTGCAATCCTAGTGCAGGCAATGGGGCCTTGGAATGGTCCTAAAACCAACTGCTCAGTGCCATCCTTACCGGTACGAACAATATAGAATCCTGTCCACCAAAATCCCATAGCCTCATGAATAAGAGCCGCCAGGTTTGCCATATTTGCAATCAGGTCATTCTCTCCGTCAAGCAGAGCAGCTGCCTCCTTGAGCAACTGCTTATATTTCTGTTCTTTATCTGTCATTTGATTATTATCCTCCGGTTTTCTGCAGGACTGTCTATGCCGTGAAGAGTTACATTGTATATGCCCTTGGGGATAGAACCGGTCTCTACCGATGCATTGCCGTCTTGAACACTTGCAGTTTTGATTGCCTGGCCGGACATTGTTGAGATTGTTATTAACTCACTGTTTCCTGGTTCAGACACCAGAATATTAAGCCTTTCACCCTGTTCCATCACAGTTGGATTGACTTCCATACGTGAAGGTGTCCTTTTTATGGCCATGACTTGAGTAGTTATGGGGTCTATTGCATAGAGACCGCTATATATTATCCAGTCGTAATTGTTGTCTTCAAATGATCCTTTCATGACATCTTCCTCGGTCTGGATATACAGCGTTCCGTTAATGAGTGAAATGAAAAGGATGTTTATATACATTGTATGTTCATCTTCCTTGTCCGGAATCCCGATGTAGGCAAGTTCCTTGCCTTTGTCATTCATTATTTTCATGCCTTTATAGTAAGGCCTGACAATTATTTCTCTTCTGTATTTTTCATCGGAATACTTGTATGCCGGACCGGTCTTTTTCAGGAATCCCATATCAAATACCACATACTCCCAATCAGTGTCGTCATCAAATATATTCTGGCTGGCAATAAGCTCATTTGTGGGATAGAATGATTTGTCTATATCCTGATACCTGAATGATGCCAGATAACACTCTTTTTCCTGATAACCCTGATCCTTTGAATACTCCAGGTCTTTTGTCCATGACACACCAGACATATCTGTTTCAACTGCGTAACCAAAGAAGTGATAAAGACACAGATACCCCAGACTGTCCAATGCAAAATACTCTAAAGGATACTTTGTTCCGTATTTCTCGAATTCATAGAATTTATTGCTTGTCAGATTGCTGCCGTAGTATGCCGGCATACTGTCTGCATCAGTGAATGGGATAAGATGAAAATCCTTATATCCCCATATAACCATAATGGTACTATCCATTTTTGCAACGGAATCCATTATTCCATAATCAGTGAAACGGTCATAGAATTTACCGGTAATGACAACCTTTTCCTTGACACCGTCTGCAATTTCATAGTAATCATCACCTGATTCCTGTAACGGTAAAGAGATGGTTTTAGCTAATCCGTTTTCATCAGGATTGCTGTAGATTTTTATTGCTGGATTATCGGTCTCGTTTTCCAGCAGCATCAAATATCCGATTCCATCGGATGTAATCTCTTTTGGGATGGCACTGAACATACCTTTGCTAATGCGGGTAGCGGTATTGACAGTTTGTGCTGTAACAGAAATGATAGCCGTTGACAGCAGAAATGATAAAAAGCAATAATGTCTCATCTTAATAGGTGTTGATTCGGCATGTTTACAAACTCCAAAAATACAATATTTATTTTTAAATTTGCGGATATGGCGGAGCATTGGAGCATATCTGCGGATTGGAACCCCTGGCACGGCTGTACAAAGATCAGCCCGGGCTGCAAGTATTGCTATGTCTACAGGCAGGATGCCATGTACGGCAGCGAGATAGGGAGCAATCTGGCCCGCAAGACTGCCGCATTCAATCTGCCCGTTAAGCGTAAGCGTGACCGCAGTTGGAAAATTGAGCCGGGCAAGATGGTGTTCACATGCTTTACATCGGATTTTCTGCTCAAGGATGCCGATGAGTGGCGGGCGGATTGCTGGCGTATGATGCGTGTACGCAGCGACCTGTGGTTCTACTTCTTTACCAAGCGCATAGACCGTTTTATGGAGTGCATCCCTGATGACTGGGCCGATGGTTATGACAACGTGCTGGTGGGCTGTACGGTTGAGAATCAGCAGATGGCTGATTACAGGCTTCCGATATTCAAGTCGCTGCCTATAAAGCACAAGTCTATCATTGTATCACCATTGATATCGGCTGTAGATATCTCTGAGTATCTGGATGACAGTATTGAGGAGGTATCTGTAGGAGGGGAGTCGGGGGTTGATGCTCGTCCGTGCAATTATGACTGGGTGCTGGATTTGCGCCGCCAGTGTGTAGAGAAGGATGTGCCTTTCAGGTTCC
>JAGCPB010000055.1 GCA_017642425.1 Bacteroidaceae bacterium | reverse complement strand
TTTGCTTTCAGCGGAGAGTATCTTGTTCTCCGCTTTCAGAGTCTTGTTCTCGGATAGAAGTTTGTTGATTTTTGACTGTGCCTGCCTTAACTGGCGTTTTAGCTCCTTATTCTCGTCCGTCTTGTCAATATTTGCCATATTATCAGATGTTTAATAACCATATAAAGTTACTAATAATCAGTGATATAAACAAATATTTAAGCCGATAATTTTATCATTTTTGTAAGAATAATTAGATGGAATTGTCGGCAAAAACCGAGAAAAAAGATTAAAGTTAACTTAACACCCTAGGCCTGACCCCTTTTGTATCATTTTGCTGGGCGGTGGATGGACATAAAGAGGACGGCGGCAAGGCAGAGGGTTATGCCGATGACCATGCGCGGGGTGATGGGCTCCAGGAAGAGCAGTGTGCCGATGAGTATGGCGGTGATGGGCTCAAACACTCCCAGGATGGCAGTACGGGTGGGTCCGATGTGGCGGGTGGCTATGGCCAGGGTGAGTAGGGAGATCATGGTTGGGAATATGGCCAGACCGGTCAGGTTGAGTGCTGATTTCCAGGTGCTTACTCCATTCATGAATGGTACATGGCTGGTGTACTGATAGCACAGGAACAATACGGTCCCAACGGCTAATGCATAGAATGTTAGCGTGTGATTGGATATGTGGCGGATGCGTGTGGATCGGTTTACGATTACCAGATAGAAAGCGTAACTTAGGGCCGACAGGGCTGCCAGAATCATTCCCCCAGCATGGAGTGACAGCTTGCCGGACGGCAGGCTCAAAAGAATCACACCTACAAACGTCACGGCAATTGCTATCCAAGTTTGCCAATTGGGGTAAGACTTGAGCACTACCATTATGAGCGCCACAAAGATGGGGTAGAGATAGACCAGGGTGGTGGCCAGCCCGGACGGGATGAACCTGTAGGATTCAAACAGGAACAGGCTGCTCAGGGAGAACAGCAGGCCCAGCACCACCAGCAGCCTGAACTCATTGGCCTTGACGCGGAAGGATTCGCCTTTAAGTTTCATCCACACCGCCATTATAACGACCGATATCGCGTATCGGAAAAAAAGCATTGTGGGTATGGAGACACCATCGGCCAGCAGCGGCTTGGCAAACAGCGGGTTCATTCCGTATGACACTCCGGCGGCTATTCCGGCCACCATTCCGATTGCGATGTTGCTCTGTTTTTTCATTGCGGGTGCAAAGATACAACGGTTTTTGCCAAAGTGTCCCACAACGACCCCGCTCACAACGCTTGTGGGGCGCATCGATGTGGGACATACCCTCATTTTAGGGGGTGTGTCCCACAGTGAGGGGCGCCACAAGGCTCACAGGGCCGATGAGCGTGGGACACTTTGGCGGAACTCAATTTATACCCTTTAGGGGTGGATATGTCCGGTGTTTTGATTATCTTTGCGCCAAAAGGGTATAAATTATGGTGCAAATAAGTGAGTTTGTAAAGAAGAGCCGTAAGGAGCTGCATCTTACTCAGCCGGAACTGGCGGCTCGTGTCGGAGTGGGATTGAGGTTCCTGCGTGAGCTGGAGCAAGGAAAGCAGAGTCTCAGGATGGACAAGGTGAATCAGGTCTTGTCATATTTTGGAACCACGTGCGGCGTGGATGTGGAGGCATCGGCCCGACCTGATATCAAGACATACAGGCTTTCGTCATTGGAAGAGCCCAAGGAATATATGCTTGAGGAGATAATGCGTCAGGTGCGTGAATCTGCAATTGAATCATATGACCATGCTGCAGATGTACATCTTAGAAGACTGGAAGAAATAAGGAACTCAAGACAATAAACCATGAAAAAGAAACCTGTGATGTGCATAGTGGCTGGACCAAATGGTTCAGGAAAGACCACAACAACCGAAAAACTGCTCATAAATGAATGGGGAGCCGATAGCCTATACATAAACCCTGACAATATTGCTAAAGACACTTTCGGAGACTGGAATTCCCGGGAGTCTGTCCTAAAAGCTGCTCAGATGGCAACAAAACAGCGATATGAGTGTCTGGAAACAGGAACAGATCTTGTATTTGAAACGGTTTTTTCATCAGATGAGAAGTTGGAATTCATCCGTAAAGCAAAAGATGCCGGCTTTTTTATAAGAATCTTCTACGTATGTACTGAATCTCCATTAATTAACGTGAGCCGCATTGCGTTGCGATATATGAACGGCGGGCACGAGGTTCCTATCTCCAAAACTATATCCCGTTATTATGGTTCACTAAGAAACATATCTAAAGCAATATCAATAGCTGATAGGGTTTATCTGTACGACAACTCAGTGGAGAAAGCTGAACCACGCCTGATCCTGAGGACCTCTGACGGCAAGATTGCAAAAAAATATACTGACGATATTCCTCTTTGGGTGAAAAAGGTAATTTTGTAATCAGATAGAACCTTTGCTTATGAGAAAACTTTGTTTGGTGGGCGGAGTGATTGTTTCCGCTCTGTTGATTGGATGCAAGGACGCTGTTGACGAATCTGTATTTCTGGTCGATGCATCCCAGGCCGTTGAGGCCGATCTTACCGATGTGGCAACTGATTTCCGCATAATACGTCTTAAGTCTGATGCGCCAATTGAGACCGATATGGATTATATCTTCTTTGACAATTGGTTTCTGGGTCTTGCTCCGAACGAGGGACCAGGTCATCAGCGCGCATACTTGTTTGATAAGGAGGGTAATATGGTATCGGTCTTGAACCGTGTGGGTCGCGGCCCTGGCGAATATCTGGGAATAGCCAAAATCGTATCGCTCGATGAGGAGAATGGAATTCTCTATCTTGTTGCCAATATGGATGTATCCGGTGCCCTCCTCAAATACTCCATTCCTGATTTTGAGTATCTGGGTAGGGTTGAGTTGGACTTCTTAAATAATGAGTACAGGGAGATATGCCCTTTGGAAGGCGGACATTTCCTGGCTCTGCTGAATAAAGGCGGTAACGGACAAGGTCATTATTCGGGTGTTGCAAGGACCGTGCTTTTTGATGTGAACAACCTCAGTGACACAGTGGGCCTGTACACAGATACATGGAACCGTCATAACAGAATGTTTGAGTCTTTTGCAACCGGTATCAACCGGCACAATCCGTTATACAGGACAACGGGATATGTGAATACTATATATCGTATTGAGGATAAGAGACTTACACCTGCGCTTAGGTTCACATTCGGTAATAATGGAGTGCCTCAAAAGTTATTTGATGATTCTGATAAGGAACAGGACAATGATGAAGTGGTTGAATCAATACATGGAGGTTTAATGAATTATGTGCTTGATAATGACTGCCATGTTCCGTTTATTTACCATGCTGCACAAAACGGTGACCTGATTAGTTTCGTGTATCTGGTCTTTGACTCAGGAAGCTTTTACTTTAAACCGTACTATTATGTGAATGACGGACATAAGTCAGTGAGCTACAGCGAACTGAAAATACCCGGACTCAACTTAACCGCATCTGTCAGCGCGATAGACCAAACCATGTACGCCTGGCAAATACCCAATAGGGAGGATATGGTTGATGAGTCTGTGCCGATGTCCGGATTGGCACGTGAGATATTGGATTCCCTGGCTGTTCAGAATGATGAGAATCCTGTACTGTTGGAGTACCGGTTCAAGAGCACTTTTTAAGGTCCAACAGGACCCGCTTGCCGTCTGAGAGGGTGGTGGCTATGAGGTAGCGGGAGCCTCCGTCGCGAAGTTTGAGACGTCGTTGCAGCTGGGGGGCCGGCTCGGGGAAGTTCCTTACTGATAGGTTGGCTTGGGTTTTGGTTAACGCGGACAGCGAGCGTTTATCAAACGGGATTATTACTTCCAGTTGGAATGTGCGGCCGGGGAAGTTCTCAGGCTTTTCTTTGCTCCAAAAGAGGTGGGTGTCCGGGTGGAGCAGGGCGGTGCCGGTCTGAGCGGCGATGGTGCGGAACAGGGCGCTTTTCATGTAGGGGGCCGATGGCTCGCTGATGAATGTGCCGGGCTGCAACTGCTGTGGGTCTGCAATTGGCAGAGGCAGAGCGTTATCGGCGCTTTTGGCCGATGAAACGGGCGTTTGAGGCGTTCCGTCAGAACTGATGTCTATGGCTACTATCTCAGGTTCTCCTGTAAATCCGCGCTGCATGAGCAGGGTGATCTCCTTGCATTCCCCATCCAGTCCAATTATGAATACGTTACTTACGTTGTGTAGTTCTGTCAAAGCCTTACTGACATCAAGCATGGGAGAAAGCTTCACCATCACGTTAGGGGCTATACGCAGCAGGTCATCCTGCAGGGCTACGGTATCAGGTTGGCAGTCGCTGATGGATACCAGTTTGCGGCCGGCATCACCGCGGCGGGCGGGATCCAGATAGATAAGGTCCAAACTATCAGGAGTCAGACCTGCAATATAATCCTCGGCAGTACCACAATTAATCTCAATTTCCTGCCGTCCCAGAGCCTTGAAGTTTGCACGGGCGCAGTCGCAGAGTTCGGCCGACATCTCATTGTATTGAACCTGTGAGGCTGAACGGGAGATGAAGAAACAATCCACACCGAATCCACCGGTGATATCGGCCATTTTGAATCCGGAGCCAAGCAGGCCCTCGATGAAAGATGCCTTATACTGAGCGATGTATTGTGATGTGCACTGCTCCAGAGACAGATGCTTAGGATAGACAATATCCTCTGTGGCAGCCCAAAGCGGCACTTTCAGGCGTGCAGCTTGCCAGCCGGAAATCTGCGTCAGGGCATACTGCATGTCCACTCCGTGAGGATGACTGCCCAATGCTAAGGTGCGGACATCGGCCGTAAGATGCTCACGTATAAACTGCTCAGTGAGGTTGTTTGCCATAATAACTTCAAAATTAGAAAGTTTTTATTACTTTCACGGCATCAAACCAAATGCTTTATGAAGAAACTGTTTTTTGCTTTGGCCGGCATGCTGGCTCTTGTGGCATGCGGCTCTCAGGACGGCGGCCCCGTGCTCACCATTGAGGGTGGACAGATACAGGGCGTTCCTACCGATATCAAAGGAGTTACCGTTTACCGCGGAATCCCGTTTGCAGCACCTCCTACAGGTCAGAACCGCTGGAAGGCTCCGCAGCCTGTTATTCCATGGGAAGGTGTAAAACTCTGTGACAAGTTTGGTCATCCGCCATTCCAGGCAGCCCATTACCCCGGTGGTTACACAACTGAGTGGGGTTATGGCGATGAGGCTCCCTACAGCGAGGATTGCCTCTATCTGAATGTATGGACCAAGAAACCGGGTCAGACCGATGCCAAGCTGCCCGTTGCCATCTGGATATTCGGCGGCGGCATGCGTGAGGGCTGGGGATCAGAGCCTGAGTTTGACGGGCAGGAGTGGGCCAACAAGGATGTTGTGCTGGTATCATTCAACTACCGTGTAGGTCCGTTCGGATTCTTTGCACATCCTGAGATCTCGGCCGAGGATCCCGAGCATGCAACAGGTAACTGGGGTACTCTGGACCAGATTGAGGCTATGAAGTGGGTTAAGAAGAATATCGCCCAGTTTGGCGGTGACCCCGATAACGTGATGATATTCGGACAGAGCGCCGGATCACGCAGCGTCAAGTTCCTGAGCGCATCACCACTTACCAAGGGCCTGTTCAACAAGGCTGTGATAATGAGCGGAAGCGGATTGGTTAAGCCGCGTCCCCAGACTACTACTGCACCGGTAGGTCGCGGAATGGGTATGGGCATGGGAATGCCCCAGCAGGGTATGACCACACTGGCCGAGGCCGAGGCATCGACCAAGGAGGTTTGCGACTGGGCCAACATGACCACTCTGCGTCAGTTGCGTGCTGCCGGTACCGAGACCATCTACGCTCTTGGTACACTCTACACCAGCGTAACCGGAAAGCGCAGCATACTTACCGCATCACCCATATCACCTTATATAGACGGATATGTGCTGACCGAGTCATTTGATGACGCCTGCTTAGACGGCTCATTGGCACAGGTTCCTTACCTGATTGGCTACACACTGAACGATGCAGGCAATATGGGTACACAGATTGTGGATTTCTGCCTTAACCGTGAGGAGATGGGCGGCAAGGCATACGCATACCAGTTTGCCCGTCCGCTGCCCGATGACGGCAACCATCCCGAGGTGACACAGCGCCTTAGAGGTGCTTTCCACTCATCGGACCTATGGTTTGTATTCAAGTCACTTAAGCATTGCTGGCGTCCCTGGACCCAGGGTGACTGGGATCTCTCCGAGAAGATGCTCACCGCATGGTCCAACTTTGCCAAGTACGGTGACCCCAACGGTCCCGACGGCGGTGAATGGAAACCGTTCACTCAGGAAAACCAGCAGTTCATGATTTTCAAGCTGGATGAGAATGATGTAGAGGCATCAGAGCTGGGCAATCCCCTGGCCAGATAACAGGCGATACCTGATTTTATTTATTCCTGCCGCACAGTTGATTGAAGTCACAGTTGCGGCAGGTTTTTTCTATGTCATCGGTGGGGCTGAACGGATCCTCAGGGTTATAGAGCAGGCTTATGAGATCCTTAAGTCTGCTTTCATAATTCTGGCTGATTTGCCCCGCAAAGTCATAAATGAAATCCTTACCGACTTTATAATATAGATCCTCCTTAGTGGGTTTGGATGATGCACGTGAATAAATCAGCACCGGCGCCAGCTTGATACTGTGGCCGTCACGCTCCAGGCATTTGCTTACCACATAGGCGTAGAACATAATCTGGAAGGCCTGCTCGTTGCGGGTTTTTCCGGGGATGGGAAACATTATGTCCACTGATGCCGGATAATCATGCTTTGAGCCGGTCTTGTAATCGACAATGCGTGTAATGCCGTCCTTTTGGTCCATTCGGTCTATTGCACCCTTAAGGATTACCTCAAACTCCTGTCCGTCAGGGGTGCTGACAGTCATTGGGTATCTGAAATCCTTCTTCTCGCTGCCTATGTAGGTGAACGGGGCATAGAGGTCGGCGTCCATTTGCAGGATCTGTATCAGATACATCTTGATCACATCATAGTTGATGGACTGTATGCCGCTGTAGTCCTTGGTGTCGGTAGAACCCTTCTTGAAATACTCCTTGTCAAAAGCCTGCTTTATGATCTCTTCCAGATGCTTGTCGTCTGATATCAACTGAGTGAGCATCTTCTTGGTAATGTTACCGTTATCCTTTCCGGCAAGCTCGTTGTAGGCAATCTCGGCACTCTTGTGGAACAGGGTTCCGAACAGGGCGTTGTCTATGTCGGTATCGGTCTCATCGGGCTTGCGCAGTTCTGCAATCTGGTCATAATAGTACCTGAGTTTGCAGTTTATGAACTCGTTCAGGGCCGATGGTGCCAGGCCTCGCAGACCTCTCTGGCGCAGACGCTCCATCACATCAGGGGTCTTCTGGATTGTGAGCGGTTCAAGGGAACGGGTGTCGGTCTTATCGGTCTTGAGTACGATGCGTTGCACATCGCGGCCGCTTACTATGAGTTGCAGCAGGTAGCGTGACATCTGGCCTTTGCCTATGCCTTTGGCCTCGGCGTTGCCGTTGTAGACCATCGTGACATTCTCCGCCCGCTGTATCAGGTGGTGGAAGTTGTAAGATGAAACGGCGCTTTTGTCATGCATGGTGGTGAGGCTGAACGCCAGGCGTATGTTGTACGGTATGAATGATGCGTTCTGCCCGCCACGCGGCAGAGTTCCCTCTTGGGCCGACAGCAGCAAGACGTTCTTAAAGTCCAGGTTACGCGTCTCTATAAGTCCCATAACCTGCATTCCTACAGCAGGCTCGCCATGGAAAGGCACGGTTGTGGATGACAGTATGGAGCGTATCAGACGGCACAGCGTCTCGGTCTGCAGTTGCAGGCCTCCTTGCTCCATTAGGGAGTGCAGGCGGTTAATCTGCGTATAGATGCGGTAGAGCGACTCCTGGTTGAGCGGTTGGAACAGAGTGTCGTCATCGCGCTCACGGATTACCGGAACCAGAGCCTTGAGTACTGTGAGCAGGTATTGCAGCAACTGCAGGTTATCTGTTGCGGGAGTGAACAGCACCGATAGCTGTGGGTTATCCTTGAGCGCCTGAGTGTCAGGGAACATGCGGCGCGAACGGCGCAACTGCTCAAGCAGGGCCGGTGCGTCAGTGCACAGAGCTGCGGTCATGGGGTTGCCCAGCACGCGGCTCAGTGTCTGTATGCTGTAACGGCCCTTGTTGCGGGCTGCAAGACGCTGCATATCAATCAGGGCCGATACCAGACTGTAAAGCGATGTCTCGGTCAGGCTGTAACCCATGGTGATGTTCACGTTTGCAATCTTTTCCTGCGGAATGCTGTGCAGGACGGGCTGCAGCAGGGATTCATCGGCCAGTACTATAGCGGTCTCACGACCGGCCTTGCCGTCAAGCTGCAGCGAATCCAGCCATTGCGGTATGAAACGGGCCTGGGCGTTATCGGTCGATGTCTCAACTATGCTCAGCTTGGTTTTAGGCAGGTTTTCAAAAGCTTGGTGTGGCAACTCGTTGGGGAATTCGCGCAGATTGTCCTTTAAGAACCGTCCGGCCTCATGTTGAAGGCCTTCTATGTATGCGGGGTTGTAGTCCCAGTAGAACATTGCCTTCCCGGTGCGCTGTATTGCCCGGAACAACTCCTTCTCAGCCTTGTCCAGGCTGTTGAATCCCACAAACACATACTTGCGGGCGGTCAGGCGTTCGGTGTCAAGGCTCTCAATCACGCGGCGCTGAATCATGCCGTTGTAGCCAATGCCTTTATCTGCAAACAGTTTGGTGAACCTGTTGTAAATGTTGCCCAGCACGCTCCAGATGGCTACGTGCCGGTCATGCAGACGGGTAGGCTTGCTGTTCTTCATCTCGCCAAAGAACTGCTCCAGCGCCTCCTTCTGCTTATCTGTAAGGAATGATGTGTCTGAAAGTTCACGTTGCTCATGCAACAGGCTGAACAGCTGGTCAGCAGGTGCAAGGTTTCGGTCTATGTCGTCAAAATCAGCCAGCATCAGCTCTCCCCATGACCAGAAACTGTCAAGTGACTCATCGGAATGGAGTTCATCGGCATAGATGGCGTGGAGTAGGGTGACCATCTCAATGCGGTCAGCCGGCTTGAGGTCAGACTGTGAATGGAACAGTTCCTCAATGGTGGTATACTGCGGCGACCATACCGGTTGGTCACTGCAAGCTGTAATGCAGTCATCAAAGAACAGCCGAGCACGACGGTTGGGGAACACCACCGTAACATCGGCCAGTCCCGCATTGCCATGCCCGCACTTGCCGTACAGGTCTTTTGCCACCAGATTCAGAAATGTTTCCATGCCGTCCGTGATTATAATCAGAACTGATTAAAGCCTGAGAATACGTGACATCCCACCCAAATTATGAATCCCAGAACGAATAAGAAAAATATAATGCCTACAACCACCAGAATCTTGGCAACTACCTGAGCCTTATCCACTCTTCTTTCTGGCTTCTCATCTCTTTGATACTCTAAATCTTCCATAGGAAAAGGTTGTTTTTGCGAATATACTCATTTTTTATTTTCTAAAGAGCAGGGGAGCAAACTCATAGAGGCTGCGGCGCCAGGTCTGCCACTCGTGCGCGGTCAGCGGTGATTCGTAATAGACTGCGTTGAGCCCCTGCGCTTTCAGGTCACTGACTGTCTCATTGGGAGCCTGGCCGCGCGGATTCTCCACTTCACGGCTGCCGTAGCTTATAAACACAAGCTTGTTATCTTTCTTGAACTCGGGATGCTGCTCAATATCCTGGGCCGATATCACTCCGCCGCTGAAAATGCCTATCTGCGAGAAAACGCCCGGAAAGTTCAGGCTGATGCTGCGTGTCTGCATGCCACCCATAGAGAGGCCTGCCAGGGCCCGATGAGCGGCATCTGGAACAGTACGGAAATGTGAATCTATATAAGGGATAACATCCTCAATCAGAATCTTGGGGAACAGGGTGTTGGCATTGTTCATGAGCGTGCCAAAACCAGCATTATCGGCCCTGTGTGAAATCTCGCCGTTCTCCATGACGATGATAAACGGCAGACTCTTGCCATCGGCTATCAGATTATCCATAATGAAACCGCAGCGTCCCTGTCGGCTCCAACCCGTCTCGTTCTCGGTGTATCCGTGTTGCAGATACAGAACCGGATATCGGGTGGTATAATTGGCATCATACTGGGGCGGGGTATAGACAAACACGTGGCGCAGGCCGCCGGTAACATCACTATGGAAATAGAGCTCACGAATCTGGCCATGAGGCACGTCACGCAGCGCATATTTGTAATCATCGTGCGCCGGAATCTCAATCTGAGTGCACTCCGCACCGGATCCGTAAAGGAATCGGCTGGCAGGGTCAGGCACATTGGCGCCGTCTATCACAAGACCGTAATAGTGGTTGCCCTCATCCAGCGGGGCACTCTGTCCCATCCAGTACCCCTGCTCATCCTTGGTCATGGGGTAGTTAATCCCGTTAATCTGCAGGAACACCTCATGTGCGCCCGGAGCCAGAATCCGCCCCCGCACAATTCCCTGTGAGTTCACCATAGGGTACTCCTGCCCATACTGGTTGGTAGACATACTCTTGAAATCCTCCTTCACATCCTGAGCCGATGCCTGCGCCGTCAGACCCAATGTAACTCCAACTAATGCAATGCCCAATCTGTTCATATGCTCATTATTAAATTTCAAAATCAAGACAACTGCGCTGAACGGTGTAGGGGCGCACTTTTGTGTCTGCCACAGCCACATGAGCCGGATGCTTGGCGTACGCCTTAAGCGCCTCATAGCTCTCCAGCGTGCTGTCCAGCATCACATCGGCATTTGACGAATCCAGCCGTCCGTCAATCTGAACCTTGACATCAATCAGCCCCGGAACCTTTCCAACCAGTCCCTCAAGACCCTCTTTAATACCCGCCTTAACGGCCTTTTTCTCCACATCCGATAACTCCGGATTCAAAGTCCAGAGAATAATATGCTTTACCATAGTTACGCTGTTTTCTGCAAATGTACTAAAAATGATACAAAAGGGGTCAGGCCCCAATTGTACATTGTATCATTTTAGCATCTGTAGTATGGTATCGGGAGGGGTTTGCATCTTTGTGATTGCGCATAGGCCTATGCCCATATCCTTTACGCTGGTACCTAGTAGATATACATCGGTATCGATTATCAAGAAGCGGTCGTGATTGCGGTGGTGTAGTTGAATGAGGTTGATTTCTCTATACTGGTCGTTATGTTTTTTAAGGTCGGTTAAGAGAGTTTCGTTATAGCGGGTGTGGATTGTGGCTTCAACGCCATCGGTTCTCTTATCCAAGAGAGACAAAACTCGGTCATCGATATAGTTGTCAATCAGAACTATCCTTTGATTGGCACTTCTTATCAGGTCCGATACATATGCCCATGCATCCCATACGCAACCAGAGTTGAACACTTGTTCGGGGAGTTGCTTTGGTGTGCGTTCCTCAATGGTAATCAGGATCTGGTTTACTTTTTCATCAGTCTCTGTCTGATGCTGTTCTATGTTTAGGATGCGCTGCATCATCAGTGTGTTGTTATTAACAAGATCTGGTATTGCAGTAAATGCGCGCATGATGCGCTTATTTACCTCAATTGCAGTTTTAGACTTTAAAACACTACTCAACATTCCAACGCCATTGCGTGTGAAAGCATAAGGATTTTTACGTGAGCCACCCCAACTTGAAGTCGCAATTTGCGACTTCAAGTTGGTAATGGACTTATTTTCAGTATTTTTTGTGGTCGCAATTTGCGACCTCAAAGTATTCCATTCCTGTTTGGTGAGTTGAAACATGAAATCATCCGGGAAACGATCCATATTACGTTTAACCTGCTCGTTTAAACGTTTATTCTTTACTCCGTAGAGCATTGCCAAATCTGAATCAAGTATTACTTGTTGCCCTCGAATGATGCGTATAAGATTTTCAATTCTTATGTTTTGGATATCACAAACTGTGATTTCCAACTGGTCACAAATTGTGACCGGTTCATCTTTTTTCTCAGTGGTTTTCTTTGCCATAGCGCAAACATTTTATTGGTTGTATAAAAGGATTTGATCAAACAACAAGGGGCATCCCAACCTGACACCTGTATGCTTAGTGGAATACCCCTTGGTATCAGATACCACAAAGATAGTGATTTATTCCATAGGTATATACGTGATATTAAATAATAAGCCACTGCCACACTTTGGCATACTTCCTTGTTTTATTTGCAATCAAACAAAACAATAAACACTATGACTACAGCAGAACAAATCCGTAAAGTGTGCAATTATGCAAGTGGTGATTATGATAAACCTGTTACAGCTCCGCTATACCGCCCGGTATCAAGTGTCCTATCAGATTTCAATAAGGGTAATAATAAGGCTCAATGCCGTAAAGAACTACAGGATAGGCTGCTCTATATGACCGCAATTGATAAAAAACGTGTCATCTACACCTTTCTTGACGGTTGCAGATAGACTTCCTGGACTACTACGACCTCTCCACTAATCCGCCCACCTTCCGCCAATATGACGGCACCACCGGAGAGTTCCAATCCCTCAATCCCTTCGGTAAACACTGAAACAAGTCTGTCCCTAGGTGGCGGCTAATCTTGGAGTGACCAGCCGTTGTCGCCGTGGTAGATCATCTGGTGGGTCATGCCACCATCTATGCAGATGTTCTCGCCGGTTATGAATCCGGCTTTATCGGAACATAAATACAAGACCATGCTTGCTATGTCCATTGGGTTTCCTACGCGGCCGGCGGGCTGCTGGATTGCATCAGGCCCCGTATAGACGGTGTAACTGGTGTCAATCCATCCCGGCGATATGGAATTGACGCGAACCTTTCCAGCCAGACTTACGGCCAATGCGTGCGTAAGTGCCGCAATGCCGCCCTTGGCAGCCGTGTAGCTCTCTGTCTGTGGCTGGCTCATGCGGTCGCGCGACGATGAAATGTTCACTATTGCGGCACCCTTTGCAAAATATGGCGCAAACAGCTTGCTCAGATAGAATGGTGCCGTAACGCCCACGCTCAACGCATACTGGAACTCCTCATAACTGCAGCTGTCAATACCACGCATCACAGGCAGTGCATTGTTTATTAGAAAGTCAACCTTGTCATGTTCCTGAATCACCTTACGGGCAAAATCCTCCAGCACGGACTTATCGGCCAGATCACCCACGTAGTGATTGCCTGGCTGGATATCGATTACACATACCCGTGCACCCGCCTTGCTGAACTCATCGGCAATACACTTTCCTATACCCTGTGCGCCGCCTGTCACGACAGCCACTTTGTCCTTGAATTCTTCCATATTATCTAAATGCATTGGTACCCTCATGTCTTGTGTTCTGCGAAATTACTCATTTGGGCCGGTAATCGCAAAATGATACAAAAGGGGACAGACCCCAATTGCACTTTTTTGCTACCTTAGCACCCGTAAATAAGGTGATACAATGACACTACAGGAAGCCGGGGGGCCACAATTATATAAGAAAACGTTTCAGGAGTTAACCACTGCCGAACTTTACGAACTCTTGAGAGTACGTAGTGAAGTTTTTGTGGTTGAACAGAACTGTGTCTATCAGGACTTAGACGGCGATGACCAGAAGTCAATTCATCTGTGGCTTACAGATGCAGATAAGGTTGTCGCCATGGCTCGCGTATGTCCCGCCGGAACTCACATGGAGGAAATATCAATTGGCAGGGTCATCACTACTGTAAGAGGCAAAGGCTACGGCAAACAGATTATGCTACATGCTATCAATGCCGCAATAGAATATTTTGGAGCCAAGCTCATAGATATAGAGGCCCAGGAATATGCCAAAGGTTTCTATGAAAGTGTAGGATTCAGACAGTCATCTGATACATTCATGCTCGATGGTATTCCTCACATCAAAATGACCTGGGCAAAGGGCTGGTCCGGTACGTGAAGACAAAAATTAACCGCCACGTAGGAAGATATAATGATACAAAAGGGGTCTGACTCCAATTGTACCAATTGTACCGTTTTTGAGTCAGAGCGTCTCATCAAAGAACTGCTTCATCTTCTCGGCGTAGGGAACTCCAAAGCGGGCAAAGGTGTTCTTGGTGCCCTGGTCGGGTTTCCAGTCAAAGAAGGCGTGGCTGGCTCCGTCCACTATATGGAGCTCGGCTCTCTGGCCGGCAGCTTTTAGACTCTCTACGTATTTCTCCATGGGGGCGCGCTGTACGGTGCGGTCCTGAGTGCCCAGCACAAAGAACTGTGGTGCCTTGCGCTTGCTGGCCTGAGGTACGTTGGCATCGGGAGTTATGGCGTTCTGACCGGCGGGGTCCAGATCGGCCACGAATCTCTGCAGGCTTTGCAGGTCAAACACGCCGTAGCTGGGAGCAGCGGCCTTGATGGACTTGGTAAGCTGCTTGCGGGCTTTCTTAACGCTCATCCCCTTGGGCATATAGGTGGGCTTGAACTCAAATACGCCATCCTTGACGCCGAATCCGCCGTCGCCAATCAGGTCAACCAGATCAATCATGCAGGCCGACAAATGACCGCCGGCGCTGTCGCCGGATACGCCTATCCTTTTGGGGTTGATTCCGTATTCCTTTGCATGCTCGCGAATATGCAGAATAGCTCCGTAGCAGTCCTCAATAAGCTGGTTCATGGTGTTGGCGGTGGCATCGCCGTCACGTGTCCCAATCCATCGGTAGTCTATGCTTACTACCACGAATTTGCCGTCTTTTATCAGTTCACGGGCCAGGCCACGCATTATATTCTCATCGTTCGATGACCAGCCGCCACCATGTATGATCACGATGCAGGGCAGGTTCTTGGCTCCATTGGGAATAAACACGTCATACTTGAGCGGTTTGACGCCTGGTTTGGCGTATACCACATCCTCAATGGTCCTGTAGCCATCAAAACGCGATGATTCTATGATTGATGCGCCTATGCTCATGTCGTTGTCTACCGTAACCTGGAACTCCTGTTTCATGGACTCCTTGTATGTGGGGTAGAACATATCCCTGTCTGTTGACAGCCAGTAGCCGCTGTCAAATGCCCATCCTGAATCGGTCACCTGAACCTTTACGTTCAGTACAGTACCGGCACTCACGCGACTATCGGCCGGTACAGCAGGCGTTACTGTTACACTTCCGTGTGCAGGCTGATCAACACGAACCCTGTAACTCTCTTGTGCCGATGACTCAACACATACGGCCAATGCCGCCATAACTGCAAGTATTGTGACTTTTCTCATAAGGCAATAATTAACTGGTTTTAGGCAAAGATATACATAAATGCTGTCAGTCATTTCAAATAATCCCGCAAGTTAATTGAACCGGCTTCACTCTCAATATTCAGCGCCGGCACAAACTCCACCATTCTTGTTGAGCCGCTGGCCTTGTCAACGTAGAAATAGGTAAACGCGCCCGTATAGCTGCGGAAAACGACCTTGTACTCCGTCTCCGTGCTGTCTCCCATAGCCACATACATGATAGATGGATTCTCCTGGGCCGCGCTCCAGTCAAACTCGCTATGGCAATAATTGCTCACCCCCTCAAGCGCCATCTTGGCCGATATTCCATCGGTCTTACTCTTACGGCATCCGCCCAACATCAGCATTATGATGGCCGATACAAAAACGATGCGTCTCATTTATCAATTCCGATTACGGTTACGAATATACGAATTAAGGCCGATAATCACATTTTTTACTATCTTTACGCACAACAAAAAATAAAGAAAGATGTTCAGAAAACTTTTACTCACTGCGGCAGCTGCGATAGTACTTGCAGCATGCGGCAACTCCACGCAGAACAATTCAAACGACAAAACAATGATAACACCCAATCCAGAGAACGCGCTCAAAGCGCAGCAGTTCCTCAAAGACGCCCAGACCTACTATCTGGCCACTGTTGACGGGGACCAGCCGCACGTGCGCCCATTCGGCACCGCCGAGATATTTGAAGGCCGCCTCTACATCCAGACCGGCAAAGTAAAGAACGTATACAAGCAGCTTATAGACAACCCCAAGGCTGAAATCTGCGCCTACAAGGACGGCCGATGGATACGCATATGCTGCGAACTCATACCCGATGAACGCATAGAGGCCAAGAAAGATATGCTGGACAAAAACGCGTCCCTGCGCTCCATGTACAATGAGGCCGATGACAACACCATTGTCTTCTACGCGCGCAACGCCACCGCTACTATCTCATCCTTCACCTCTGATCCCGAGACCTTCACCTTCTAAGTTTACCCGCTTAATAACCTTGGCGGGATTGCCCACGGCAACACAGTCAGCGGGGATGTCGCGGACTACAACGCTGCCTGCACCAATGACGCTGCGGTCGCCGATGGTCACGCCCGGGCAGATAGTGACATCGCCGCCTATCCAGCAGCGTTCGCCTATTCTTACGGGACGGCACATCTCCCACTTGTCGCGGTGATCGGCATTGACAGGATGTTCTGCGGTGAAGATGTGGACACCTGGGGCTATCAGAGTCTTGCGCCCTATGTACACGCCACCGCCGTCAAGTATGATACAGCCAAAATTGATGAAAACACCTTCTTCTGCAAAGATAAGGTTGCCGTAGTCGCAGTAGAAAGGAGGCTCCGCATATACGTTGTCAGCCGAGTTGGGCAGCAGTTCACGTGTGATGGATGCCATTGTGGGCTCATGATACTCCGTGATGTTAAGACGTCGGAGCAGTTTCTTAGTCTCGTCGCGCCAGGCATACATCTCAGGTGTGTGGGCATTATAGGGCTCTCCGGCCTGCATCTTCCGGAGTTCTTCCTTTAGCGCAGCATTCTGCAATAGTTCTTCCCGCTTAGTCATTTCAAAACTTATTGGATGTTTCTGCGAATATACGCAATTCTTGGCAAAATGTGCAAAAGGGGTCAGGCCCCAATTGCACGTTTTACTTGATGAGCTTCTGTATCTGGTTTGTCTGGGCGGCGGGGCAGTTTTTGTGCAGATGCTTGGTGATGCGCTCCAGTGATTCTTGGGGAGTGCGGGTGCATCGGAACTCATCGCGACCATACAGTTGCTCGGGGGTGGTGAGTAGGGACCAGCCCCAGCCGTATTCTTGGCCGTGACGGTCGTGCGGATAGACGAAATCCTCGGTCACTATGCGCGTGGCCATCTGAAGTCGTGTGACATAGCTGTCA
>JAGCPB010000054.1 GCA_017642425.1 Bacteroidaceae bacterium | reverse complement strand
TCAAACCGATAAAGGTCTTGAAGCATGGGAGAAGGGCTGTGAGCCTGTTCAAGTATGGACTGGACTACATCTACCAGTGCCTTGTCAATCACACAGACCGATACCGAATCGATGTTTTCAAATTTTTGTCATATACTTAGATTATTCGTCTATTGATTATTGGTTATTCAATCAAGACTATCAGCGGTCTAATTAATGAATCAATAAATAACGTATATCAAAGAAGACATAGATTAATCAAAAGAATCAATAATGTATCTGAACCCTTGGCATCTGAATTAAGGATAGCTGTGGGTATGAATGGTATGGCTGCGAATGGGTGGGGTAATAATTGATTGGTAGCGCTTGTTCGACGTTTTGCCATAGTTGGCGGTTGTCATTTATTATCAGTTATTATTTGTTGCGTTCGAGTCTTTTTTCCATGTTTTTTTAGCCTTGTCAAACTTTTATTGATGCCCGCTTTTTATATTATTGAATAACAATTGATTACTGGCGGCATTGTCAAACCATTCAAAGCTATTTTTCATTGCTGGAATTGATTACCAAGATAACTTTGTCCTAAATTCAAAAACATATTTATATGAGGACAAAGACTATCAAACTAATCATGTTGTTAATGGCTATATTGCCTAGTTTTTCACAGCAAAATGCTAAAAGCCCTAACAGAGGTGATGATGATTTGCAGCCTATAGTATTAAAAGGCACATCAACAAGACCTCCCCGATCAATTGAGGATTTGGAGTGTTATTATCTAAACGGTTACGTATATATAATAGGTGATGCCAGCGTAACCTCCATCAGCGGAACAGTAACCCGCATTGGTGACAACATGCAGTGGAGCGACAGCAGCACAAGCAATACGCTGCAGATAGCCGTTTCAACTGATGCCGGTTCATACCATCTCACGTTCACGCTCTCAGACGGCAGTTCATATTACGGAGACTACACCCTGACCCTTTAGTTGCTTATCTTTCTACAATGGTAAAAAGGACTATTCTATCTTCATTAGTATTCCTGTGTCTCGGTATATCATCGCAGACCGTTGATTACGGCAGCAATATCCCGCGCAGCGGAGATATGATGACCCGCCAGGTCCTTGAGTATTTCCCTCCTGGCGAAAACGGACAAGGTGTCATCTGGGATTTCTCCGGCCTGACTCAAGAGTCTGACAGCGTTGAAGACATCTATGTGGAATACTTCATCGATCCGGATTCATCCCGTCTGTCTGTGGCTGACGGAGATGTCATACTCCGTTACTCCGACCTGGCGGATACCCTTCGGATTACCGGTAGGGAGACGGCTCTTGAAAGGATCTGTTACGATGCCCCTCAGGCCGTCATGACATACCCGTTCAGATACGGAAGTGTCATTTCGGGTCCATACAGCGGGCACGGAACCTATTGCTCTCGTCTTAATGTCAGCGTTGCAGGCACGCTGCTTGTGGAGTCTGACGCTGAAGGCATCATCATAACCGAGGAGCTTGATACCCTGTATAACGTCCTGCGTGTACATACGCTGCGCACCGGCTCAATAAGCATGAATCACGTTACGGGGGCGGAGTTCACCGATACCTCACGCGTCAAGCAGGAGATAGAGGAACGTTATGAATGGTATGCCCGCGGTTATCGCTATCCTCTCTATGAGACAGCCACAGTCGCTTACTACGACGATATGGCCATGATTCATAAGTCACATTCTGCCAGCCGCATATCACCGGACTTCATGCATCTTCCTGACGATGCCTGCAACGACAGCATTCTTGCACATGATGCCTATGCGCGAAGCATCATGTTCCCGCCTGAAGGGTATAGGCCCTCTCCAACTGACGGTCCGGACCGGGGAAATGCGGACATCCTGAGGTACGCGTTGTCAACCGACGGCTATAATCTTACTCTTGATTATGACCTTGACAAGGATGCCACACTCACCTTCATCATCTGCAACAAGATGGGAATGCTGTTCGTGAACCGCAGGGAAGACGTTAAGGCAGGATCTGGACATACAGCTGAATTCGACCTCAACGGCTTTGCTCCCAATGACTATATACTCTACATCAACGTCAACGGGACTATAAACAGTGAAGTCTTTAATGTAAAGTGATATGAGAAAGAATGACGTCATAACTGTCGTAGTCATGTCGTTTCTTGCCGTCACGTGGCATGAGACTGAAGCCCAGACCCTTTGCGGTGGCCTCGTAGAGACCTCCGTCACCGTACGGTCACCCGAGGTGGCCGCGATGACGGCTTATGTTGACCGTCCGGTTACATATTTCAACGGTACCGTTCCTGTGACCATCCCTCTCTGCGAGGTGACGGCCGACGGATATACGTTGCCCATAACCCTCACCTACAGCACCGGCGGCTTCCGTCCGTCGCAGGATGCCACCTGGGTGGGCTTAGGGTGGAGCCTGAGCCTGAACGCCTGCATATCAAGGTACATAAAGTGCGTTGATGACTTCCTTGAATACAACAGGGTTCGTAAGGGATTCTTCGGAATCAGCAAGGGGTACTACGGCTCGGCAGGTACAAGCACTTCTGAGATGACTGCATTCAATCTTGTGTATAAATGCCCTGTCCATCGTTTGCCATGCGGCGATGACATCTATGCCAGTGACCTTGTGGTGGACTCCGAGCCTGACATCTTCAGCGTCAGCCTGTGGAACTGCACCGACAAGTTCGTGCTCAACGATGATTCCACCTCGTCGGTCAAGGCCGTATTCATGGAGCGTCCCTCAGGCAACATGCTGCGTATTAAGACTCGTCATGAAGACAACAGGACCGTCCATTACTTTGAACTTGTGGCAAACGACGGTACCGTGTATGAATTCGGCAAACGTGAACTCACATGCACACTCAGCTATCAGGGTCAACGGTGTTACTCGGATTATCATCCGTCAAATATCTTCTATGAAGACGATGCCGACCTGAACGCCTCCGCATGGCTACTTACCAAGATCACCATGCCGTCAGGCAGGAGCATATCCTTCGGGTATGACGATGAGGTCTATGAAGCTCCCAGTACCGAGACCTGCATGAGATTCAGGGCGTTGTACGGTCCTGCCCCGGGTTACCAGAATCCGGAACTGTTACTGCCGGAATTATGTTATGATGTACCGTTCTACGCCAAGAATGCCATTTATTCATCATTCAAGACTGAGATAAAAACGGCAAGGCTCAGAGAGATAACCTGGGACAGCGGTGCGGCCAGAATCAGTTTCATTACCTCCGGCCGCGAAGACATGTACAATACCTCAAACTTATGGCAGGCACCGAAGAAACTTGACGGCATACAGGTGTACGATGCCTCCGACAGTCTGGTTCACAGTTACCAGTTGAACTATGGCTACTTTAATGGTCAGCCTGATTATCCTAATGAAGCCTATCTCTACAAACGCCTCAGGTTGGACAAGGTGGAGGACCTGCTTACGCCCGGTTGGGAATATTCTTTCGAATAC
>JAGCPB010000053.1 GCA_017642425.1 Bacteroidaceae bacterium | reverse complement strand
GATAAGGATCGGTACCACCGGTACATCAAGTGTAGATGGTAACGTGTTTGGCGGAGGCCGCGGATTCTCAGGCCAGGCTCTTACTGCCGGTGTGGTGTGCGGTAACGTGGATCTTACCATAAACGGCGGTACCATTCTGGGCTCTGTATTTGGCGGAGGCCGTCTGGCATCGGTAGGTACCGGGCTGGTACATCCTGAGACCGGAGTGACTGTAGATGCCGATGGTAATGTGACATCCATAACAGACTCCAACCCCAATGCCGCATACGGAACTCTGCTGGATGATGACAATACAAATACTTACGGCAACATCACCATAAACATAAGCGGCGGTACCATAGGCGCTACCGATATCAGCGGCAACCTGGTGGCATCGGAATTCACTATTGGTGATGTATTTGCTGGCGGTAAGGGCTCTACCAACAGCTACAAACTGGGGCTGGCCAAGAATACCAACCTGTACATAAGCGGCGGTACTATAATGCACTCTGTTTATGGCGGTGGTGAGTTAGGCTCATTAGGTATGATAACAGGTAGCACCGAACACCGTGATTATAAGATTGAGAACGGTGCTGAGGGTGCTCATTACAACTACGGTCTCAGCTGGCCTGTTGACATACAGTATAAGCCCCAGAGTGATGAGGTTAACGGTATTGCCACAATCACTATCACTGGTGGTCGTATAGGTACTACAGGATCTGATTGCGGTGATGTATTTGGCGGTAGTAAGGGTAAAGCTGCAAGTCTTTATGAAGAGGCATACTGGGCCAATGTTTATGAGACCCATATCAACGTTGATTACTCTGGTAACCCCAATGCTGCTACCAGCACAGATATCAATATTACCACTGAGGGCGGCAAATCCAAGTTGCGTATTACAGACGGCAAGGAGTGCGTTACAGGTTCGGTATATGGAGGTTCTGAGGATGGTCACATAATTGGTGATACATATGTTACTCTCACAAGCGGACTTGTAGGCCACTGCCTGTACGGAGGCGGCAAGGGTAAGGGTACTTATACTGGAGTGCTCAAAGACTACTTCTCAACGAACCATACCGGTGATAAGCCTGAAGGTCCTGTGGGCAGTCTTACAGCCGGTAAGGTATATGGAAACGCATACGTTACCATGCTTGACGGACATGTAGTCCGCAACATATTCGGTGGCGGTAACCTGGGTTCAATGGGTATAGGTAACTATGCCGGTGGAACTGATGACTACTCTCTTGTAGGATATGGTGAGTTACCTGCATACAGCGGCACTCCCACAAGGGAATCGGATGGAAACGGAAACTACACCGTCTCTGGGGCTACCGAAGGTACTTTATGGGATGATCCTCTATTCCGTAACAGCGGTAAGGCTATTATAAGGATTGAGAACGGTACGGTTGGTTACTTTACAAGTAGTATCACAACCGCAAATATGACTGACCTTACCACAAAGGACGATCTGCCCACCGGTAACGTATTTGGCGGTTGCCGAGGTCAGGCTGCTCCTAACTACTACATTTCACCGCGTTACAAGTACTTCCCGGAATACTTCTTTGGATATGTGAATGAGACCCAGGTTATCATCGGAAAGAAGGACGATGCCACTGCAAGACCGCGCATTTACGGTTCAGTATATGGTGGCGGTCAGGACGGTCACGTACGTCGTGATGCGAATGTGATCATCTACAATGCCGAGATAGGTCTGGATTACGATGACTTTGATAACCTGATTGGCAACAGCAAGATATCAGCTACACAGTTCAGAGACCGCGGTAATGTATATGGCGCAGGTTCAGGTACAGGTCAGTACAAGATAACCAAGAACAACAATGAGGAAGAGACTGGTTTGAACTACTCATCAGGTTCTGTAACATGTAACACCTCTGTTACAATCAACGGAAACACCACTGTTTATCAGAACGTCTATGGCGGTGGTTCATTGGCCAGCGTAGGCCCGCCCGATACCTATTCATACTTAGGTCAGGGCTTTGATGAGCTGAATGATTCGTTGACTTCATATACCCGTCCGGAAGGATTTACAGCATTTAATGAGCATAAGTCAAGGACATCTACCAGAGTCATAATCAATGGAGGAAACATTGGTAATGCAACCGGTATTGCAGCAGAATACGGCGGTAACGTATATGGTGCAAGCCGCGGTAACATAATGTCATTCGAACTTTCTGCTGACGAACTGCTCAAGATAGCCAACTCTATCTGGACAGATGTAGATATTAATGGTGGACAGATTGCCGGTAACGTATTCGGCGGCGGTGAGATGGGTGCCGTTAAGCAGGGCGTCAATGTTAATATCAACGGCGGAACCATGCACGATGTCTATGGCGGTGGCTCTCTGGCCAAAACCAACACCACAATGAAGGTGGTTGATGGCAAGGATACCTACCCATCCACCACCGTTTACCTGGACGGCGGCACAATGCATAACGTCTATGGCGGTGGTCTGGGAAGCCTCAAGGTCAAGAATGACGGAACAATAGAGTCTGATGTAGAGGCCACATCCGGTAATGTGTCTGTGTTCCTGAATCAGTCACACGCCAACGATGATAGCGCACTCGGTGCCGTAGTTGACAGTATATTCGGCGCAAACAACCTGAACGGAACGCCTCTGGGTCACATCCTTGTTCATGTATATGCTACGCAGAATCCTGACAAGTCAACTATAGGACAGAAGTTCCATCGTCGTCCCGTACAGGGCGAAAATGATGAGGATGAGACTCCTCAGGCTTATCTGCAGCGTCTTATTGACTCTGTGACAGTTGATCTGGCCGTAACTCCTAAGACCTATATATCACAGGTTAATACAGATACTGTAGATGCTGCACTGACAGCAATCAGCGCTTATGAAACAGTCTTGGCTAACACCAGTTCAACCCAAGAGCAGAAGGATAACGCACTGGCAGCAGTGAACAAGTCCATCACTGAGATGCAGAATCAGTTCATGGATCTGTATGACGTATCGGTTGTATTTGGTGGAGGTAATCTGGCTCCATATATTCCTGCAAACTCTGATTCTATCGAGGTAATTATAGACGGTTGCCAAGTTACCAGCATCAGACAGGTTTATGGCGGTAGTAACGCAGCATCTGTACCGGCAACATACGTTGTGGTGTACGGTTCTTATGAGATTGAGGAATTGTTTGGAGGTGGTAACGGTAGGGATCCATATACTCTGTTTGGAAACACCTATCTGAACCCGGGTGCTAACGTCGGTTACTACAACTATACTGACTTTGTACTCAAGGAAGGCAGCACCAACATTTATGAGCCTGTAGAGAAATCCAATGCAAGAACTAAAGAGGATCGTGCGGCCAATTGGAGCTACGAGAAAGGCTCCGGTGTTGCAACCACTCAGATTAGAGGAGGTAAGGTTCATGCCGTATTTGGTGGCAGTAATGAAAAGGGTAACATCCGCACCACAGCCCTGTCTGTATTTGAGGATGCCATCGATGACTGCCCCGTACAGGTTGATGAGACCTACGGCGGTGGTAAGAACGCTCCTATGGACGGTAAAATTGAGTTGACCCTTGACTGTGTTAAGAATATGGAGATGATATTTGGCGGTGCCAAGAACGCCGACATCAACTCTGACATAGTGCTTAACATAACCAATGGTACATACCGTCAGGTATTTGGCGGTAACAACACCGGCGGTGCCCTGAACGGAGCCATCACGGTCAACATCAAGGAGGAAGGCTGTCAGCCCATTGAGATAGATGCTCTCTACGGCGGCGGTTATCTGGCCCCCTACTCCATCTATGGATATGAGACCGATAACAATGGCCGCTACATTTACTATCAGGTTGATGAAAATAACAAGTTCATCAAGGATAACAGCGGTCATTATGTAGTGGGTAATGCCGACAACGGTAAGATCATGCCGTTAGATTCAGCTACATTCTATGGGGCTAATCCTAACGGGACACCGTCCAGACATCCGCACATCAACATCATCTCAGCCACACGTGTTGACAATATCTACGGAGGCGGATACAAGGCCAAGATGGTGGGTTCTCCTTACATCAATGTAAATATGGAAGAAGGCCGAATGAGTGTCTATAAGAAGACAGAAGGAGGCGTTGACACTTACTATGATGTTGACAAGCAGACATACAATTACCAGGATTTGGACGATGTAGAATATACCGAAGGCAATGAAACCAAGCATAGGTATTACAAGCACCTTGACCTTGGATATCTGCGCAACATCTACGGCGGCGGCTTTGAGGCCGATGTGGATGGAAGCACCTACATCAACATAGGTACCGGCAGTTGGATAACCCTTGACAACAACAATGTAGAGGTTGAGGATAGCATTGACCGCCGCGCTGCCATAATTAAGGGCGATGTATTTGGTGGAGGTGACAATGCCGACGTAACCCAGAACACCCACATCACGATAGGTGACAAGAACCACCGAGGCAACCAGAACCTGACCATAGAGCACAACATTTATGGCGGTGGCAAGATGGGCTCCATAGGTGACACTATAAGGACTGTCAAGCATGATTCTGAGCCCAAGTCTGACGGTGCCCTCTATGACTTTGCACTGAGCTGGCCTGTAGAAGTCCAGTATCGTGAAGGTACCGGTAACACCTACATCAACATCTACGACGGTCGTATTGGTACCACCGGAGCCGATGACGGTGATGTATTTGGTGGAGGTAAGGGACAGGCCGCAGAACGCTTTACTGAAGCCCGTATAGCCAACGTCAACAACACCTACGTCAAGATTGATTATGACACTATTACTCCCGACCTGGATGTTCCGGGTAACGTTACCATAGAGTATCTGCCTGAGGGTAATGGATATGAGGACAAGCTGGTAATAGAGCGCAGCCTGCCCGCTATCACAGGTTCTGTCTATGGCGGTTCTGAGAACGGTCACGTAATTGGCGATACTCACCTGGATCTGATCAACGGCGTTGTAGGACATGTACTCTACGGCGGCGGAAAGGGTAAAGGCAAGTATCAGGGTTATCTTTATGACTATGAACATTGGAAAAATAACCACACGCAAGCAAACTTCCAGCCTCAGAATGAAGCCAACCAGAAAGATCTCTACAGCCTGACAGCCGGTAAGGTTTACGGTAACACATACGTCACCATGAAGAACGGTCACGTAATGCGTAACGTATTCGGCGGCGGTAACCTGGGTTCTGTAGGTATAGGTAACTATGCAGGTGGTAAGGATGACTACTCTGAGATTGGTTACGGTGAGTTGCCGCCTGAGAATAATGGTGAACTTTGGAGCAACACACTCTTTACCGGTACAGGTAACACCCATGTAACCATTGAAGACGGTATTGTAGGATTTATCCTCAAACCCATAGCAAGAGAAGCTAATGAAGAGGATGAAGCTTATACTACAAGACTTAACAACACTTTGACACCTAACTCAGAAAATTACGGTAGCTATACCTTGGCAAGCATCAATGAGGTTATCCGCACTCTGGCTCTCAAGGATAGCCTGCCCACAGGTAACGTATTCGGTGGCTGCCGCGGTCAGGCATCGGCCAACATTGACCAACAGGCTAGGCCCAGATACAAATATCTGCCGGATTACTTCCTGGGTTATGTGAACGAGACTGAGGTAAGGATCGGTACCGCTACTACACATCCCGTAATTATGGGTTCTGTTTATGGCGGTGGTCAGGATGGTCACGTACGTCGTAATGCAGTCGTAATAATTGACAACGCTCAAGTTGGTATTCCTTATGATGCCGGTAACATAGCATTGCTCGATTCCTTGACTGTTACTGAAAACAACAATAAATCCGAGAATCCTCACTGGGTACGCCGTGGTAACGTGTTTGGTGCAGGTTCCGGTATCGGCAAGTTCAAGAATCCTAAAGAAAATGAGGCTCCTTACAACTACTCATCAGGTTCTGTGACTGCTGCAACATCTGTCCATATCAATGACGCAAGTAACGCCAACAGCGACGGTACCGTTATCTACGGTAACATATATGGCGGCGGTGCCATAGCCAGCGTAGGTCCTCCTCCAACCAACCAGGAGTACATTGAGTACAAGGCTGTGGAGACATCTACTACTGGTACTGATGGACTTATCCATTATTCATTCAGTAACAATGGCGCAGGTTCAAGCAATGGCAAGGCATCATACACCGGTACTCTGGTTACCATAACAGGCGGAACGATTGGTAACGCCAATACTCCCAACTATGGCGGTGATGTATTCGGAGCCAGCCGTGGTAACGCCTCGTGGGACCTGAATCCCGTCTTGTTCTCAACCGATGGCTGGTCCACCGTCAATATAACAGGCGGTACAGTGAACGGCAACGTATTTGGCGGCGGTGAAGCAGGTATGGTCAAGAACGATGCTACCGTTAGCGTATCGGGCACTCTTGCTACAACCGTGATAGGACGTGACCTGTTTGGCGGCGGCGACCAGGCCGACGTTAAGGGTAACACCAGCGTAAGCATCAGCGGCGGTTGGATAAAGAAGAGCGTCTATGGCGGCGGTAACATGGGCTCCATAGGTGACACCTTAAGGACTGTCAAGCATGATGCAGATCAGAAGCCTGACGGTGCCCTCTATAACTTTGCACTGAGCTGGCCTGTTGATGTCCAGTATCGTGAAGGTACCGGTAACACCCATGTAAGCGTCACAGGTGGCCGCATTGGTATAACCGGTAAGGACTACATGCAAGAATGGAGTCTTGATCCCGTAACAGGCGACACTCTGGATGTCAACGGCGACAAGATTACCTCTAAACAGTTCAAGGATGCACGTGAGGACAATGGTGACATCTACGGTGGTGGTAAGGGTATCACAGCCGATCGTTACATCGAGGCAACGATTGCCAACGTGAACCATACGCTGGTTGAGATCAGCTACGGCACAGATGTAACCACCTCTGATATTAGCAGCTATGTAACCATAAATGACGACAAGGTTGTTATAAATGATGGTCTTGCCGCTATCCACGGATCAGTTTATGGCGGTGGTGAGAACGGTCATGTAATTGACAGCACTCACGTAATCATTAACGCCGGTCTGATTGGACACTCAGTCTATGGTGGCGGTAAGGGTAAGGACACCTACCAAGGAAGGCTTAAGGATTACTTCGATTCCTCACATTCCGAGTATGACACCGAGGTATCCAGCATCACTGCCGGAAAGGTTTACGGCAACACACGTATCACCATGAACGGTGGTTATGTGCTCCGTAACATTTACGGTGGCGGTAACCTGGCATCGGTTGGTAAGGGTAACTACTCAGGCGGTACTGATGACTACATGGTTGTTGGTTACGGTGAGCTGCCTTCTAAGATTAACGGTCAGGAAGCTTCACTTTGGGATAACACCGACTTCATCAACAGCGGTATTACCACAGTGGCAGTCAACAGCGGTACGGTTGGTTACTTTGACGCAAGCTCAACAAACATCAAGGCATTCACCAAGGATGACCTGCCTACCGGTAACGTATTTGGTAGTTGCCGAGGCCAGGCCGCTCCTAACTACTTCATATCGCCCAGATATGAATACTTCCCGGAGTACTTCTTTGGTTATGTCAATGAGACCAGAGTCACCATCGGTAATGACACTGTTGCCAATGGTCCGCGCATCTACGGTTCAGTCTATGGCGGCGGTCAGGACGGTCACGTACGCCGCGATGCTAGCGTTACCGTCAACAAGGGTACCATAGGTTTGACTTACGATGAATTCTCCAGTAAGATTCCTGAGAACACGCCTATTTCAAGCACCCAGTTCAAGGACCGTGGTAATGTATATGGCGCAGGTTCGGGTATCGGACAGTACGAGTTCAAGACAAGCCTTAAGACTGCAGCTAATAAGGACAGCGTAGAAGTTGGTTACAACTACTCATCAGGTTCTGTAACAGGCGTTACAAAGATCCAGATCAACAGCGGTACCACAATCTACCAGAACGTATATGGCGGTGGTTCACTTGCCAGCGTAGGTCCGCCTATGACCGGAGCTCAGACTGGTGTGGACTTTGACGAATTCAACGATACCACTAACCAGTACACTCGTCCGACTGGCTTCACACAGTATAGTAAGCACAAGTCAATGACTACCACCCACGTGATTATCAACGGTGGTACAATTGGCGAGGCTAAGGGCTATGCAGCAGGCTACGGTGGAAATGTATTCGGTGCAAGCCGTGGTAACATCTCCAACTTGGCCATACCGGCAGCCGATCTGGGCAAGTTCGCTACCACAATCTGGACCAAGGTTGAGGCCAGCAACGGTCACATATTGGGTAACGTATTCGGTGGCGGTGAGTCCGGTGCTGTAAAGCGTAACACCATGGTGATAATAGGTGGAGTATTACAGGGTCAGCAGCCGCAACAGCAACAGTCTGGTAACCCTGTACAGGGCCGCAGCAACACTCAGCAAACACAGCAGAGCACAGAGCAGCCCAATACCCAGAACGGTGGCACTAACGGCGCTACGGAGTCTCTCCGCAACACCAACGCCACCCTCAGGCCCCAGTAACCGACCAGGCCCTCCCTAACACACTGGGGACGGTTCTCCGCGTGAAAAACCCCTCACGCCGGGAACCGTCCCCAATTTTTTACGGGTGCTTTGTCCTCACAACAAAACACCCTGATACAATTGATCTAAAGGAAAAATTAAATCCCAGTTCTTACCCCAAACCACATTTCCATGCTCAAGTTTGAACTTCTTAAAGTTCTTTGGATCAACATATCGGTTATACTGAGGATGAGGATGTGATAATAAGAATGGACCAAAATCAACACACCGATTAGCTCCATCACTGAAAAAAACATTCAGACGGAGATCACCAGCATACTCAGCCTTCACTATGTATGGCCCTTTAATGTCCATGTATCACAAACGTACATATATTAAATGATACCAACAAACAAAGAAACAAATAAAAAAGCGCCTCAGACTTGAAATCTGAAGCGCTTTCAAAAACGGCGGCGACCTACTCTCCCACTTGCCCCGTTCCGCGTATGCGGAACTAAAACAAGGTAAATGGTACTGCGCAACACATAAAAAAAGAGCCTCAGACTCTAAGCCTGAAGCTCTCCTGAAAAACGGCGGCGACCTACTCTCCCACTTGCGCAGTACCATCGGCGTGAACGGGCTTAACTTC
>JAGCPB010000052.1 GCA_017642425.1 Bacteroidaceae bacterium | reverse complement strand
GATAAGGATCGGTACCACCGGTACATCAAGTGTAGATGGTAACGTGTTTGGCGGAGGCCGCGGATTCTCAGGCCAGGCTCTTACTGCCGGTGTGGTGTGCGGTAACGTGGATCTTACCATAAACGGCGGTACCATTCTGGGTTCTGTATTTGGCGGTGGCCGTCTGGCATCGGTAGGTACCGGGCTGGTACATCCTGAGACCGGAGTGACTGTAGATGCCAACGGCAATGTGACAGCCATAACTGACATCACCCCCAATGCCGCATACGGAACTCTGCTGGATGATGACAACACAAATACTTACGGTAACGTTACCATTAACATAAACGACGGCACCATAGGCGCAACCGATAACAGCGACAACCTGTTGGTATCGGAATTCACCATAGGCGATGTATTTGCGGGCGGTAAGGGTTCTATAGAGAATCCTGAACTTGGTTTGGTCAAGAACACCACTCTGACCATATCCGGCGGCACCGTAAACCACAACGTCTATGGTGGCGGCGAGATTGGATCGGTAGGTAAGATTACCAACTTCAAGAATCTGGACAGCAAGAGCGGCGGCAGTTACATATACCGCCATGATGATGAGGAGAACAGCAATCCTACCAGTAACGGTGCGCAATACGGATTCGGTTTAAGCTGGCCTTATCAGTTCAACTATGATAACACCACCGGTCTGGCTCAGGTTACCATTCAAGGCACTGCCGTAATCAAGGGCGATGTCTATGGCGGCAGTCAGGGTAAGCTGCTGTTGGATTGGGATAACATAGACCTGAGTACGGTTACCGGCTCCACAAAAAAGGACAAGATAATCAAGGTCCAGAATGATTACCGTTATTATCAGGAGAAATTTGCCAATGTAAGGCAGACCAGTGTAACCATAAATCTGAGCACCACGCTTGCATCGGCCTCTGGAAGCGGAGAACGTATCGTAGGTTCAGTCTATGGCGGTGCTGAGAACGGCCATGTCTACGACGATGCTTCTGTTACTATCAACAAAGGTCTTATAGGCGGTCACGTATTTGGCGGCGGTAAGGGTGACGGACGGTTCCAGGCATATCTGCTGGATCCCGTTGCAGGTCAGGGTGATTTCAAGTCTGAAAAAGAGAATGTATACAGCTGGACCGCAGGTAAGGTATATGGCAACACCTACGTTACCATGAATGACGGCTGGGTTATCAGGAATGTATATGGTGGCGGTGACCTGGGTTCTGTAGGTAAGGGTAACTACGCCGGCGGACAGGATGATTATTCTAAAGACGGATACGGCGAATTGCCTCCAAGAGGCAATCAGGCTCTTTGGACCGGCAGTGACACTCCCGGAACATATCCGTATTACTTCATCACCAGCGGTATAACCAACGTAGTAATAAACGGCGGTAAAATAGGTATCCAGGATGCGCTTGACACCGATCCCGTGTTTAACACCACATTCCCCACAGGTAATGTGTTTGGTAGCGGACGCGGTCTCTCGGCCATCAACGTGGGCCGTCTGTCACCACGTTACAGATATGTTCCGGAATTCTACCTGGGCTATGTGAACCAGGCAAACGTAACCATAGGCTCCAGTACCAGCCCAAGTTCAGACACCGGCCCCACCCTGTATGGTTCCGTCTACGGAGGCGGCCAGGACGGTCACGTACGCCGCAGCACACAAATCAACGTATATAAGGGCCAGATAGGACAGGTCTATAACGGAGGCGGAAACCTGGAGGATGCCCAATGGATGGGCCGAGGCAACGTATATGGCGCAGGTGCCGGTATGGGCAAGTATTATGACTTGCTTGATAACAACAAGGAGAAATACAACTTCTCATCGGGTTCCGTGACATGCGCAACCGTTGTCAACATATACGGCGGCACCATACACCAGAACATTTATGGAGGCGGTGCCCTGGCCAGCGTAGGACCGCCCAAGACCATCCAGCCCAAACCTGAAGACAAGACTGTCCAGGACAGCAAGAAGTCTGTATCCTACACCCAGGTCAACATATTTGACGGTGCAGTCATTGGCGATCCCACAAGCTTCGGCAACGACTACGGAGGCAACGTATATGGCGCCAGCCGCGGTAATGACCATCTCAACTATAACGGCGTTTCCATAGACACTTATGCCACCGATATCTGGGCCGAGGTGAATGTAAGCGGCGGCCATATCTTAGGCAACGTATTTGGAGGCGGAGAGATTGGTCAGGTAAGCATGGGCGTGGATGTAAACATCAGCGGTGGAACCATAGACCAGGATGTTTACGGCGGCGGCGCTCTGGCCAGCACCAATACATTTTCAATTACAGACAGTGAAACCGGCCATCAGTCATTCCCCACTACTACGGTCAATCTTACCGGCGGTATCATGAATGATGTATATGGCGGCGGTCTGGGAAGCCTGACCGTTGATGGAGCCAATATAACATCCGATAAGGAACCGTTGTCTGGCAATGTAATAGTTAACCTGAACAAGAATGTAGCCAACAACGCCAAGGGTGCTATATTAAGACACCTCTATGGCGCCAATAACCTGAACGGTACGCCTCTGGGCTCAATCAAGATTAACGTCTATGCCACCCAAAACGCCGATAAAGACAGCATCACACAAGACAAGGATATAAATCATTACCATACAGGATATGAAGAGGCAGGTGCTGCCAGCACATACGATGTATTTGCCGTATATGGAGGTGGTAACCTGGCTCCGTACATACCCGCTAACACTGATGCGACTCTGGTAACCATTGATGGTTGTGAGAAAGTTAGCATAAAGCAGGTCTATGGAGGTGGTAACGCGGCATCCGTACCAGCCACACATGTCAAGGTATTAGGTACATATGAGATTGAGGAGCTGTTTGGAGGTGGTAACGGAAAAGATCCTTATTCTCTGGAGGGCAACACATACCTTAACCCCGGTGCCAACGTGGGCTACTACAACTACACTCAGTTTGTTCAGGAGGGCAGCTCCAGTACATATAATCCCGTAGATCTACCTGAGGCCACCTCTAAAGAAGGCAGGGCTGCATTCAAGTATGATAAAGGCACCGGAATTGCCACTACCGAGATACGAGGCGGTAAGATACACTATGTTTATGGCGGCAGTAACGAAAAGGGTAATATAAGCACCACGGCACTGTCTGTGTATGAGAATGCCATCGAAGACTGTCCCATTGATGTGGATGAGACCTACGGCGGCGGTAAGAACGCTCCTATGGACGGTACCATAGAGCTTACGCTTGACTGCGTCAAAGACATGGACATGATATTCGGAGGCGCCAGGAATGCCGACATATATTCTGATGTCACGCTCAACATAACCAACGGTAAATACAACAAGGTGTTTGGCGGTAACAACACCAGCGGTGCCCTGTATGGTTCCATCACGGTCAATATCAAGGAAGAGGGTTGCCAGCCTATTGAGATAGAGGAGCTCTATGGCGGCGGCTATCTGGCCCCCTACTCCATCTACGGTTATAAGAAGGATGCCAACGACAGTATTATCCCTCTGCAACAAGGTGATGAAGGGGCTCAGGCTACACCGTACAAGGATCCGCGCATAAACATCATCTCAGCCACCCGCATAGACAACATCTACGGCGGTGGTTACAAGGCCAAGATGATAGGTTCGCCATACATCAACGTGAATATGGAGGATGGCCGTATGCTTGTATATGAGGTTACTACAGGCAACCAGACCCAATACCTGGATGTGAAACTTAACGAGTATGATCCGACCACATTGGATTCAGAGGATGTTGATGGTGAGACAAAGTACTACACATCACTGCCTCTTGGCACTATCGGAAACATATTTGGTGGCGGATATGAGGCCGACGTGGAGGGCGACACACACATAGATATAGGTACCGGCCAGTGGCTGACCTCATGGAATGAGACTGACGGCCAGCCTGTATATACCACCACACCGGGTAACCGCAAGGCTGCCGTCATTACCGGCGATGTATTTGGAGGCGGCAACAAGGCCGATGTAACCAAGAACACCAACATAAACATTGAAGGCGGCATAATAATGCATAACGTCTATGGCGGCGGTAAGGAGGGTTCTGTGGGAACATTGGTGGATAATGCAGTTGAGCACAAGGACCAAGAGGACGGCACTGGAAACAGTGACCTGAAATACTCATTCTATGAGTTTGGTCTTAGCTGGCCTGTCAAGCTGGAATATGAACCTAACACCGGCAATACCAACATCACCATCACAGGTACCGCGCGTATAGGAACATCGGGCGATGACAACGGTGATGTATTTGGTGCCGGCAAGGGTAAGATTAAGATTGACTGGGAGAAGCTGAAGCAGAACACCACCGAATGGAATGCAGCCGGCAGCAGCGAAGCCGAAAGAATGCTCTATTACCAGAACAAGTACCGCTACGAGGAGGCATATCAGACCAATGTGAACAGCACCAACGTAAGCATCAACCTGCCGTTGCAGGATAATATTGATGACCTGATTACGGTGCAGCAAGTATGGGATGATGATGACAACAAATACAAGTACAAGTATGTTGTAAAGGGATTCACTTATACCCAGGATAACACTGAGAATCACGGCTACTTTACCGTAGATTCCGATACCGTGATCCCGTGCATTACCGGCTCTGTATATGGCGGTGCCGAGGACGGTCATGTGATTGGCAACACCAGCGTAACCCTGACCAACGGCCTGATAGGCCACTCCATATACGGAGGCGGCAAGGGTAAGGGCAAGTACCAGGGCGTACTGTATGATATAAATGAGTTTGAAAGCGACGACCCCGACGACCATACGCCCAAGAATTACGCCACCCTGAATAACTACATCACAGAAGACGCCGACAAATACAAGGAGCCTTATGAAGGAATGGGCGTGCTGAGCGAGAAGATTTACAGCCTCACGGCCGGAAAGGTGTACGGCAACACCAGCATCATCATAAACGGCGGTCACGTGATGCGTAACATCTACGGAGGCGGTAATTTAGGCTCCGTAGGTAAGGGCAACTACTCAGGCGGTACCGATGACTACGCACTGGTAGGATATGGCGAAATGCCCGCTAAGGAGACTAATGGTAATGACGTGAATCTGAATCTCTGGACAGGGGCAGATACTCCGGGCACATTTGCATACTATTTCAAGAACAGCGGCAATACATACGTTGAAATCAACGCAGGTACAGTGGGCTTTGTACCAAGCAATCTGACCAACAGTACAAGCCTGGACGATGATGAATTTATCCTTACATTAAGAGGTATCGCTCAGAAGGATGATATGCCTACCGGTAACGTGTTTGGAGGCTGCCGCGGTAAGGCAGCTCCCAACGGTCAGGTATCGCCCCGATACCAGTACATACCGGAGTTCTTCCTGGGTTATGTAAACGAGACTGAGGTCAAGATAGGAACCGCCTCCTCTACTCCCGTTATCCTGGGCTCGGTATTTGGCGGCGGTCAGGACGGTCACGTGCGCCGCGACGCCAAGGTTACCATCAACAACGCAACGATAGGTATTCCATACAACCAGGACAACATAGATCTGCTGGGCGACCTTATAGTACAGGATAAGAATGGCCATGATATAGATAATATCCACTGGCGCCGTCGCGGCACAGTGTATGGCGCAGGTTCGGGTATCGGCGAATACTCAATGTGGGTAAAGGACGGCAACAATGGCTATAAGAAAGACAAGGGATACAACTACTCATCGGGCTCCGTAACCCGCAAGACCACTGTTGACATTAAGAGCGGCGCCCATATCTATGAGAACGTCTATGGCGGCGGTGCAATTGCCAGCGTAGGACCTCCCCCACTGGGAGAAGGCAAAGCAGATTATACCGTTTTCACCGATGGATCCGGCAATCCTCTATATGGCACAGAGGTCAATATATCAAGCGGTGCACTTATAGGCGTAGTGGGTCAGAGCAGCTACGGAGGCAACGTATATGGAGCCAGCCGAGGCAGCGAAGTTCTGTACAGCGCAGCCCAGAGTTCCATGTTTGCCACCGATCCCTATGCCACCGTGAACATAATTGGAGGCACTATAGCCAACAACGTATTTGGCGGCGGCCAGATGGGTTCTGTAAGCAACAACACCGATGTGCAGGTAACCGGAGCGGACATAAGCTCCCTGACCATAGGGCATGACCTGTTTGGAGGCGGCGAGCATGCCGATGTAAAGGGTAACACCAATGTAAACGTGACAGGCGGACTAATTAAGCACAACGTCTATGGCGGCGGTAATGAGGGCTCTGTAGGTACTTGGGATGTAATAGCCAAACACGACTCAGTGAACGCTGCAGATGCCAAGGGAGCGGTGCATGACTTTGGTCTGAGTTGGCCTTATGAGCTCAAGTACAAGGCCGGAACAGGCGTTGCCAAGATACGCATTTCGGGTCAGACCCGCATAGGTATGGACGGCGATGATGACGGCGATGTGTTTGGCGCCAGCAAGGGTCGCGCTGCCGACAGATACGCCGAGGCTCTACTGTATAATGTAAATATTTCTGATGTTGAGATCAACCTGCCGAGCTTTACAGCCAATCAGGATATATATGATATTATTTCGATACAGGATGTTGAAGACAGCGAGACCCAAAAGACTGAAAAGAAGCTGTACATAGATGACGATGTTCCTGCAGTAGCCGGTTCAGTCTATGGCGGTGGTGAGGACGGACACGTTTATGGCAACACCAACGTAACGCTTAAGGCTGGTCTTGTAGGCCACTCCATCTACGGAGGCGGCAAGGGTAAAGGCCAGTATGACGGAGAGCTCAAGGACTATCACAACAGAGTAAACGGTGTTGGAGTGCCCTATCAGACAAAGGTTTACAGTCTTGTAGCCGGCCGTGTATATGGCAACACCAATGTGACCATGGAGGACGGTTATGTAATGCGCAGCATATATGGCGGTGGCAACCTGGGATCAGTAGGTATTGGCAACTACGCAGGAGGCTCTGATGACTATTCGCCCGACGGTTACGGAGAACTTCCTCCAGCATCCAACCTGTCACTCTGGACCAACACAGACTACCTTAATAGCGGCATTGCGACCGTCATAATAGAGAAGGGTACAATAGGTTACATTTGTAAGGAAAGCGGAATGTCAAGCCTGAACAAGAAGAGCGGCCTTCCCACCGGAAATGTATTTGGCGGATGCCGCGGTATGTCGGCCCCCAACTACAATGACATATCGCCCAGATATGAGTACTTCCCGGAGTTCTTCTTTGGTTATGTGAATGATGCCCGCGTAATAATTGGTACTGCTTCTGGCGGCCCCACAATCCTGGGTTCGGTCTATGGCGGAGGTCAGGACGGACATGTGCGCCGCGATGCTATTGTGACCATAAACAACGGCACAATTGGCACCGAATACACCGATGAAAACGAGGAATATTTAGGTTCAAGCGACCTCAACAATATGCAGTGGCGCGGCCGCGGAAACGTATATGCAGCCGGATCCGGAACCGGCGAATTTGAACACATCTGGATCAACGCCCAAAACGATACAGTGACCGAGACGGGCTACAACTATTCATCGGGCTCAGTGACCGGCGTGGCCAAAGTTCAGATAAACAACGGCACCATTTATCAGAACGTCTATGGCGGCGGATCGTTGGCCAGCATCGGTCCTCCCCCAGTACCGCCAGATCGCATGTATGCCGAGAACAAAGCTCAGGAAGTGGTCAACCAGACCACTGGCCAGGTGGAGTTTGAACCGGTCAGCACCAATGGGAAAAAGTCTTACACTGCATCAATAGTGACCGTAAGCGGAGGACAGGTAGGCCAAAGCACCAACTACGCCGCCGGCTACGGAGGCAACGTCTATGGCGCCAGTCGCGGAGACTATGACGGATCGCTGCATCTTAATGACCCGTCACGCTACGCATCGACCGTCTGGACCCAGGTCAAGATCAACGGCACCGCCCACATTCTGGGCAACGTCTTTGGAGGAGGCGAGAACGGCTCCGTCAAGCGCGACACCTACGTAGAGATAGGCGGCGTAGCCCTGCCCCAGCCCACCCCGGCCCAAAACAGCTCACAGCCCGCCCCGCAACGCCAGCCCCAGCCCCAGAGCAACGCCCAGCAGCCGGCCAGCAACACCAGCGGCCAGTCCAACGCCGCCACAGAGTCGCAGCGCACCCGCACCGTCAACTCCAGCCGCGCCACCCAGTAAGCACTGACACACAGTAGAGTCAGACCCTTTGTGTGCTTTTTAACAGCAGTTGCTATTGGGGACAGTCTCCAATTGCACTAACCCGTAAGCGTCCAATTTACGCTTCCGGGTCAGTTTTTACGCATTTTCTTGCCTATATAGATATAAATATCTATCTTTGCACTTTAACATGTATAATCTCGACAAACTAGATATTTATGATAAAGACTATTCTTAATCCGACTAACGCCAATATTATGCATACATCCCAAAATAAGACATTGCAGATTAACAGTTCTAAGAAACAAGAAACAAACTATATTGATGGCTCGGAGATGACTCGGAGATGGCTCGGAGATGGCTCGAAGATGCAAGGCTGTAGGCATACTCTAAGCATACTGTTTGAGTATGGATGGAGTATGGCTAGAGTATGCCTAAAATATGCTTGGGGGATGAAATATGCCCTTCGCCTCGCTGCTGTTCTGCTCGTGATGATTGTGGGAGCGCAGAATGTGAAGGCCACTAATTATGTAATAACCTACACCTCTGGCGGCACGACTTATTACATAGGAATGAATGGCAGCAACCAACTTGTAGCCAAAACAGTCCCAGATGCCACTTGTGTTTGGACGGCCATAAACAGGAATGACAACACAGAAAATAGCCTAAGCACAACCAGTGGAAATAACTATAGACGGAGATTGAGAAACAAAAATAACACAAGTTATTTTTTGAATGCTTCTGTATCAAGAAGTGGAAATACATACACTTGGAATATAACTGCCAGCACTACCGGCTCGCAGTATTGGTATGGTGCCGAAGGCACTTCTTTATACCATACTGACAACACTTATAATCGGGGTAATGGCTATTTACATAATTCTGGATCGAGTGTCACTATCAGCACTAGTAGCTCAAACGCTTTCGTCCCTTATGCTGTAACCGAAACCACCGTTAGTAGCACCTCCACAGGGGTCGCTATTAATAGTGGAGCCGACTTACTCACGGCAACAGGCAATTCAAATTATACGACACAAAGTGCCGCATACAGGATCGGTTACACAAACTATAAATATAACAACAACACAAATCATTATTTTGATGCCAATGGGAATAGTTTTACCGGAACCCCTGCAGCAGCCAATATTTCATATTTATGGAGTTTGACTCCCAATGATTATGCATCGGTCAGCGGAACAACTACAACGGGAACCGTCAATGTGTCCAGTCTTCCTGAAACTGATATCACCCTGACACTTACCGTAACAGCAACAGCTGACGGCGGTACTCCGGCAGCACCTGCCAATACAACATTTACAGATTCTAAACAAATCACCATTCAAGGTACTAAGCCTTCAGCTCCTACCATTAGCGTTAGCGGTACTTCTGTTACGATGAGCACTGATGCTACAGGAACTACCAGCATTCGTTATACCCTTGATGGCACAGAACCTACGGCAACGACGGGTACTGAATATAGTAGAGCTATTGACCTTTCAAGTAGCACTACGTCCCCTGTTACTATCAAGGCTGTCACTGTTCGTAATGGCAATGCCTCGGCAGTGTCAGAACAAACAGTTACTCTAACCCTTCCCGCACCCACCATCGACATCAACGGCTCTGCAGGTACAGCAACCATCAGCGCCACCTCAGGTGCCACAATATACTACACAACCAACGGTTCTACTCCGTCTTCCACCAATGGCACAGCATATCCCTCTGGAGGTATTTCCGGTCTAACCATGATGCAGACCGTCAAGGCCATTGCCATAAAGTCTGGCTGGAATAATTCTCCAGTAGCATCGGGCACAGTGACCATACCATCGGGAATAAACACTACTACAAATGTTGTAACATTATTTGATTGCGAGGATCACAACTGGAGTTACTACAGCGATGAGACACTACCAAAAGAATTGCGTAGCCTCAACCCCGCAGACATTCAAATTACCTATTATGGAAATGGTCAAAGCGATGTAAAAGGAAACATGACCAATGACAGCGAAAACGGCGCAGAGCCCAACTCTTTCACTCTGAAAGCCACAGGTGTTCAGGTAGGACCCAACGATGCTGCAAACACATTTGTCTATTATAAAACCCTGGAACGCACCGATGGCTCTACTGCAAATACAGCGAGTCAAGCCAATGGGAACCTAAAGTACACCACTATCCCCAACCCCTTCCAGGTTAGACCCACAAATGGTACGCTTGTGGTTTCCACCAGTAATGTGTATATTACCGGAAGTGCATATGGTGGAACAATAAGTGTTTCCTATACCGATGCCAATGGTGAACCTCAGACTTGGAGCAAGACAAGCACCAATCAAACTGAAACCATCACAGTAATGGATGGAACTACGCTTACCGTCTTTGCACAAGGTCGTAATTGGAGCGGCTATAGCTATAGCTACAGCACCGTTACGGCTAAATTAAACAACAACAATGGAGCTACGATTGCCACAGCAACCTGCACTAATGTCAATTATAATGCTGGAACAAGTGCAACAAGAACTGTTGGAACCGTGAGCTCTGACATATTTCGCGGCTTCTATGCCTGGCGCATAAAGAGTCTCAGTGAAGGACTCACTATTGTAGGTCACGAAGAAGGAGATACAATACATGCAGAGTCGCCAATACAATTCCAAACATCCAAAGAGTACGGAAACGCCGTGGAGTTTGAAGCACTATGGGCACAAGCAAATGTAACAACAGGTAGTGGCACCCTGTCTTCTTATTATTCCAGTTCTGTAACTAGTGCCCGTGAACGCAACTTCCATGTGGCCAATTCTGGTGATGACGCAAGTTCGTATCAGCAGAGCTACCCCCACACCGTCATTGGCCGCCTGCCAGGAAGCACAACAGCCTCCACCACCACAATCAAAGGAAGTTTCACGGCTGCAGCAGACACCAAGTTTGAGGACATCACTATAACTGATGCCTCTAGTTCGACTTGGACCGCAAATGGTCACGACCTTATTGTTGGTCGAGATTGTTCTGGAACAGTTAATTTGTTAACAGGCATTAATGGTAGCACAACAAATCCAAATTATCATATACGTATAGAAAGTGCTCGTTTTAACTATGTATCTTTGTTAAACGGTTACTATACTTACGATGACAATAATACAAATGGAAATCAAATTACTGGTTCGCTTAATACTAAAATAACAATTGGAAGTGATTTTGATCGTGCCGACGATGATTCTAATGGACCCGAGATTTATTACAACTTTATTTGTGGATCTGGAAATGCTCGTAGCAATAACAGTAGCAATAGCATGATTGCCTACGTAAAAAGCGGCCAGGTTGGATCATATTGGACAATCGACAATAATTCATCTTACAAAGCACCTGCTGAGGCTTGTTTGTATATGGGAATCGCCGGCAATACTAACTGGACTACTGGGCATCGACAGCTTTTTGTTGAAGGAGGAACTCTTGCAAGTATAGCTGGTGGAATCGATGGTGGAGACCAATCCGGATCTAAATCGTTCTCTGTAAGAATGAGTGGTGGCAAAGTGAGAGGTGCCGTTTATGGTGGTGGAGCTCGTTCTGCCGCTTACGGAGACAGAATATTTGTTTTCACTGGAGGCAATGTCGTAGGATGGATAGGAGGAGGATGTAATGGTGAATCCGGTTCAGGAACAACATACGTTGGAACTACCAATGGAGAATCGTTTATATATTTTGGTGGTAAGGCCAAAAGCGGTGGCACCGGAAGTAATGTAGATATCAATGGATCTACCGGAGGAATAGTATTCGGTGCTGGTAAAGGTATTAGTTCCAGTACAAGTATAGGTCAGATGGCAAATGGCACCAACATAGTTGTTGCTGACGAATGTGATATAGAGCACCATGTTTATGGTGGTGGTAATTATGGCTATGCAGCTGATCACTCTAACATATATATCACTGGTGGTACTGTTCACGGAGGAGTATATGGCGGATCTAACCAGAACAACGGTCCTGGTATTAACATCAAAATGACCGGTGGAACAATAGAGGGAGGTCTTTATGGCGGATCTAATTCATCCGGTACAGTTACAAGTGTTACCATGAATGTTAACGGAGGTCAGGTTGGTACAACATCCACGACAGCTAACATTCATGGAGGTGGTTATGGTAACTCAACAACGATAAGTGGAAATGTAAATATGACCATCGGTGCCAGCACGTCAGCTACCGATTGGGCTAAGATATATGGCAATGTCTATGGCGGTTCTGCATTAGGTACAGTCAGCGGCAACGCAACCATTACCATGAACAAGGGAGAAATCAATGGGAACCTGTTTGGTGGTGCCCTTGGTAACAACACTTATGCCGCTCTCGTAAATGGAAACGTAGTCGTAACGGTTAACGGAGGTAAAGTGACAGGAGCCGTGTTTGGCTGTAACGATGAAAACGGCACTCCAAAGGGCACAGTAACCGTGACTATCAATGGTACCGATGCTACTGTTATCAATAATAATGTAAAGACCTATGCCCTGCAGGGTGTTTATGGTGGTGGAAACAAGGCTCACTATGATCCCACAAATGCCGCCAACGGTTACCCCAAGGTTATTGTCAATGGCTGCACTACAAGTATCAATGAGGTTTATGGTGGTGGCAATGCTGCTGCTGTACCTCAAACAGATGTAACCATTAACGGAGGTGATATAGGTAGCGTGTTTGCCGGTGGTAATGGTAAGAGTGGTACTCCTGCCAATGTAGGTTATCAAAACAAACTAGAACCTACTACAGCAAACAGCTATGGCGCCGGTACTGCCTCAGCAAAGATATATGGTGGCACCATCCATCAGGTGTTCGGCGGATCTAACGCTCGTGGCGTAATACGTGCTGGGGGCACAATAGAAGTTGACAAGAGCAAGGCTACAGGCGGCAATGATTGCGATTTGATTGTCAAGGAGATCTACGGCGGTGGTAATAAGGCAGCAGGTGCTGCAGGAGCCATTACCATTGGTTGCACAGGTGCTAAAACAAGCAAGCATAGCGATCCCGCGTTCCTGGATAGTATCGGCGTAACACTTGAGGGTATAGGCTCCGTCTATGGTGGTGCCAATAAAGCAGAAGTCAGCAACAATATTGAGCTCAATATTAACAGTGGTATAGTGGCCAACGTATTTGGAGGAAACAACCAGGAGGGAACGATTAATGGAACTATTACTGTAAATATTGAAAAAACCAGCGAGAGTGATGAATGTGGCTGGTTTGTAGGCAACGTATTTGGCGGAGGTAACCTGGCAGATTATTCCGGCAATCCTACAGTCAATATCAAGAACGGTACTGTAAGCGGTAATGTCTACGGAGGTGGTAACGGTGACTCTACAGATGTCTCTCAATTAAAAGGCTCAACTGCAGCCCCAACCGTTACTATCGGTGATCAGAATCACAACGCATATCAGGCTATTGTTCTTGGCGATGTGTATGGCGGTGGTAATGCCGCTAAGATAACCGGCGATGCAGCTCCCCAAGTGCGTGTACTCAATAAAGCCAACACAGAGATTGGTAATGTATACGGTGGCGGTAATGCTGCCGATGTACCTGCTACTGACGTTATAATTGAAGCAGGAACTATAAGCGGCAGCGTATATGGCGGCGGTCATGGTGACAAAATAAGTCTCAATGAGGAAGAAGGTGAATCAGGTCATAGTAACAAGGCTGCTAATGTAATAGGCAACACTTCTGTTCAAATAAGAGGTGGTGTTATTGGCAAAGTCTTTGCAGGCAGCAATATAAACGGTACTATTAGCGGAACTGCGTGTACTCTATCCATAGCTAAGAGTGACACCACAAATAGTCCGATGATGATTGGTGAGGTCTATGGTGGAGGTAATATGGCCGATGGCAATGCCACAAACATTACAATTGGTTGTACAGGTACTAAAAAAAGCAAGCATAGCGATCCCGCATTCCAGGATAGTATTGGTATAACGCTGGAGGGCATAGGCACTGTCTATGGCGGTGCCAACAAGGCCAACATAGGTGAGGTTGGTTCACCGTCCAACATCACTCTTAATATCAACAACGGTATGGTTGCCAACGTCTATGGCGGAAACAACACAAGTGGTACTATTTACGGCTCTATCCAAGTAAACATCAATCAATTATCATCTGAAACTGAGGCGTGCGGTTGGTATGTAGGAAACGTATTTGGTGGTGGAAATCTTGCTGTTTTTGATGGTACCCCAACCGTAAACATAAAGAACGGAATTGTTAGCGGTAACGTATACGGTGGAGGAAATGGTGACCCGGATGATCAGACACAAGTTCCTGGTCAGGTTGCCGGTACTATTGTAAACATAGGAGACAACACTAATGCCAGCGGTTACGCTGTTGTAATTGGCAACGTATATGGTGGTGGAAACGCAGCTAAAGTAACCGGCAAAACAAAAGTAACCTATGATGACAGCAATAACAGCAGTTATGTTGCCGGGCTGTTCGGTGGCGGTAACGCTGCAAACGTAGGCGATTCAACAATTGTTACACTTACCAATGGTAAGGTCACAGACGGTATCTATGGCGGATGCGACTCAATAGGTAGTGTAGGTACTGTTACCATTGCTCTTAACGGCGGTCGAGTTGGCGCCGATGCAGTTGGCGATAGTGCCAATGTCTATGGCGGCGGATTTGGTGTAGCTACCACCACATTGGGCAACATAGGTGTTACACTTGGCAATGCAACCGTTTACGGTGATATTTACGGTGGTTCTGCTTTGGGTAAAGTCAACGCTTCTACTACCGACACAACAACTGTTACCATTAGCGGAACTAACCTGCATGGTAGCGTATTTGGTGGCGGTCAGGGAGATGACAACACTCAGGCCGTTAGCTATGGTAAT
>JAGCPB010000051.1 GCA_017642425.1 Bacteroidaceae bacterium | reverse complement strand
GTAAGACAGAGTAATCCGTTTTCAAGAACGTCATGTCTTACGTACAGAGGTCTGCTTTTATCGGATACAGGTTGAGGTTCTGCTGTTTCGGATAATCTGTATGCTGTGAACTGTCTGGTAATAACGCCCTCGTATCCCATTCCTATCTGTTCAAATCCCTCTGTTCCAAAGATATAGTATTCGCCCCATGACAGATTGGCTATCTGATTTATATCCAATGGCTTATACTGCATGAATGATAACTCTCCATTTGCCAGATCCACTTTTGCCAGATGTTTGTTGGAGCGGGCTATCGCCATTCCGTCGGTTGCCCACAATTGATAGAAGGATTCCTTCTTTTTGGACAATTGTGTCTTATGCTGCTGTGTACCGTTGGCAGCATTATAAGTTGCCACAAACGGTAACCCCTTAGCCTTTAACTGAGTATCATTGAGATTGCCTGTGTTAATCAGTACAAGTGTGTCCCCAAGCATATACAAATGCGATCTGGCCATCTCGCTCTTTTTTAACGGCGTTGACCAGACTGGATTCAACTCCTTGTCAAAACATAAAAGGTTTCTGTAATCGGCAATATAGTAATGCCCGTTATAGAGCAATACTTGAGAACTGAGACCGGAAACATTCGGGAGCAAACGTGTATTACCGGTAGTCGTATCCAACAGATAAAGAGTCTTGTCTATTTGCAGTATAACATGATTGTCATCATCAATATTCTCTATTATCCCGATTCGGCTGTTCGGCTTAATAGCATTATTCCATAATGTAGAACCATCCTTTAACGATATTCCTTGATAATAGCCTTCTCCTGTAACAATAAGGTTCTTATCATTATGTGCCAGAATCCGGACATAACCGTCAGATTCAACTAAAGACATACTGTAACCTCTGCTTGTAGAGGACAGATGCGGTTCTTTACCTAATGACAGAATCCGGTTTCCTGTTGTTATATCATAGACATTGATGTATCCCTGTCCTATATCAATAACTCTATCATCCGCGAAAGAAACTTTTCCTCTTCGGTCAAACTTCAATTCATGACTCTTCAGTCCGTCTGATACACGATACACAACGCCTTTATCATATTTTTCATCGAGGTCAGTGCAGGCAATAAGGTACTTCCCATCGGATGACAGCTTTATCCAATAAATTGGATCAGGAAGGGAGAATTCCTTTATTACAGGAGCCTCTTGGGCGTTAATACCCAATCCAAAAATCATACATATTATAAATGCAGACAATGTTTTCTTGTTCATAAATGATAGAGTTTTCTTACAAATATTCCGACGAATGAATGACGATATTTATCAAAAATCAGGACGAATAATTGATGCAAATATACATTAATTCGGACGAATATCAATAAAAACGCCGCATTAGGAAACGACCCTAATGCGGCGTTTTTTCATTGTCAAATTTCAATTGTCAATTTTCAATTAACGATTAAACCGCGCAGCGGTTTAATCGTTATAGTGCGCTGGTAGGGCTGGGGCAGTACGCGGTACTGGTTGAAGATGCCGCGGGCTGTGCAGCCTACACCTGATGTTGCATAGTCAAGGTTCAGGGTGATATCACCTCCACGCTGCAGCTGGTACTGATAGATGGCCTTGGTCAGGTTATCGGTAGTGCAGTCGTATGCGTTGAAGTTGAAGTACTGATCCATTGAGAACTCCAGACCCTTGCCGGTGTTGTCGGTCAGGCGAACCCAGCGGTTATCGGTCCTCAAGCCGTAATCCTGAGGGATGAGGTAGGGCTCATACATATCATTTACGGTGGTGTTGTATATGCCCACGCGGTATCCGGTCTTGCGGTCGGGATATGATGCCTGAGGTCCGCGCCCGTACCATTCAACCTTGCTCAGTGACTTGTCTAAACTCATGGTCACACCGATACGGGGCAGCCACTGCGGCATCTTGCCCATGGGGCTTACCTTATGATGTACGGTGACGGTTCCGTCAGAATATACAACCCAGTGCCAGTCATTCTCAAAGCGGTTGTCGGTGGCGTTGGTGGAGAGTGAGTTCTCTTTCACGTCAATCACTACGACATCAGCACCCTTGAAGGCCTTGACCGATACGGGAACAAGGTTTCTCTTGTCTAATGAGGCTGCATAGTAATGGCTGGCCAGAACGGTATTGGCGCCGATGTTTCCGTAACCCTGGATAGAGGGCTGTCCGGCACTGCTGCCGTTCCATCCGTCAATCTCATTGGCTACGGGAGCACGCCATACGTTCAGTGTAACGGGAGCCTTGAGCATCTCCTTGCCGTCAACGTTCATTGATTCAAGAGCGCCGCTCACGGCGTTAAAGCGGTAGGTGAATCCCTGTCCGCTTACAACTATGCCGTTATTGCCCTGGGTAAGTGTTACATTACCCTTTGCTGCGGGAGCGGCTGGGGCAGGTTTGTTCCATGACTTGAGTTCAAACTGATCCCATGCAACCTCATGACCTGCCTTGGCCCAAACCTCATCCTTCTTGAGTGATGAGCTTATCTCCAGACGGTACTCCTTGCCGGGCTCAATACGGGCGGGCTTATGGAACGGTATTCTAACCATCTTTCTGGTCAGCGGCTCCACGTCCAGATTCAGTGTGCCGGATTCTATAACCTTGTCATCGGCCATAAGTGACCATTTGGTGTTGTAGATTGAGGCGTTGGTAAAGTGGTTGCGGTTCCATACCTCAACGTTACCGAACACAAGGTCAACCAAAGTGAATGAGAGCGGCTGGACGGTTTTCTTCATCTGCCACATCTCAGGCTGGGGTATGCGATTAGGCCAGATGGAGCCGTAGGTGCGGGCTCCCTGTCCGTATGTGTAGAACGTGCCCTGGTTCTGCTCCTCCTCAAAGTCAAGCCACAAGGCTGCCTTGGCGGGATCAAAGCTGCCGGGAAGAACGGCATCGGCAAACACACCTACGTTGTCAATCATGGCGTCGCAGATGTAGGGGTTGGCATCCTGACCGCATGACTGCTCGTCACGACCTATGCAGAGTGACAGAGGTAGATTGCGGATAAGGCCCGATGTTGCCTGTGATGCAACCTGTGTACCGTCAATGAATATCTTCATCTCGCTGCCGTCATAGACAGCTGTCACGTTGTGCCATTTGTTCTCCCAATCCTCGGGCAGAGGTGCCGACAGGGTCTGCTTGCGGCCGTTGTCGATATAGAAGTCAAGTCTTTCGGATCCCTGCTGCTTGAGGCCGTACTGGTTGCTGCCCTTGCAGATCAGGTAACCGCCGCTGCGGTTGAACAGGCGCGGATAGATATCTAAGGTGAGGGTAAGCTTATTGCCGCTTATCTCCACATTATCGGCCCTATAGACCTGAACCCACTGCTCCTGCTTGTGCAGGTCAAGTGCCTTACCTGTAGGTCCTTGCTCAAGAGTAGCACGACCCATGATATGGGCGGGAGTCTTGTAAGG
>JAGCPB010000050.1 GCA_017642425.1 Bacteroidaceae bacterium | reverse complement strand
TTCCTTTGGTCTTGTATTGTATGTGTTTCATATAGCTTGCAAACTTACATAAAATCTTGCTATTTCACAGCTGCTTTTATTAAGTAGGTACTTTAAGCTATCGCTTTGAATATAGGCTTGCGCTAATTTAAAGCTATCGCTTTGAATATAGGCTGCGCCTCGGGATAAAAAATAAACAAGTTTATTTTGTTCTCCTCTCGGCTTGCGCTATATTTGTCCATGAAAAAGGAGCAATAGATGGTACTGACTGAAAATGAAGAGACTAACGCCTTTTTTACTGCTTTCCGTTATCTTGCTTTCATGCTCTGAAAGCCATGATGAGTGCGTCAGTCCGTCATTGGATGATGCTCAGGTAACCGTTGCGGTGGTGGCACCGTTGAGTGATGATGCCACCAAAGCCCGGCTGGAGCGCACGGCACAGTGGTTGCTCGACAATCTGCAAGAGGCGCATCGGGGTGAAACGGCATCAATTAGTCTGAATATTGAGTGGCATGACGAACAGACGGAGAACATTGATTCATTGGGTCGTGAACTCTCAGTCCGCAGCGACGTATCGGCTGTAATAGGACCATTCTCGGAAGGGCCTATGGCGCGGTTTGCACCCTACTGCAAGGAGACGCTCAAGCCGCTCATAGCCCCCACAATCACCAGCGAGACCTTGCTGCGGCGCTATGCTGTGGCATCGGCCGGTGAATCGGGTATGGTAAACAGGAAACAGTTCTTCTGGCCGCTCTGCCAATCCGATATCAACCTTACCGAAACCATGCTTGGCCACTATGTGACAATGGCAGGTAAACACGCCGGACTGGGGGCACTGAACTGTGCCGTATTCTCACCTTCGGATGACTATGGAAAGACATTCAGCGAGTGGGTGCCGTTCTTTGCCGACAGGATGAATGTGCTCCTGTCACATAACGAACGCTATAGCTCCACCGCCGGTTTGAATGAGTGCCTGTCCGGCTATTTTGATGATTTGGAAAACAGTATTGACTCTTCATCGGCCGGAACCATAGTAAATGCGCTCCTCTCCAACAACTATTGTGTAGTGGAGAACCTGCAGCAGTTGCTCTACGTGGCACAGGAACGCCGCAGGTGGCTGATAGCGTTGGATGGCGGCGATGCCAGTGATCCGGTGTGGGATGACAGGTGGCAAAGCTTTGAATATGCCTTCCGTACATGGTTTGTTTACTCAGGTCTCAGTGAAGAGGCATTGACATCTCTTGGAGCCGATGCCAGAAAACTCTACGGCTATCAGGGCTTTTCGCCCTACGCTGACCCTTCCACTGGTTTTGAACGTGCTTACCAGGAGCGTTTCGGCGTGATTCCCACCTTTGCCGAATGCAAGCTCTATGATGCCCTGCTGCTGGTATCGCTTGCCGCCCGCCGGTCTTCCAATCTCAATGCGGGCATCTATCAGGTTGCTGCCGCCAACGGTGCCTCTGTTAGTGGTGTATCGGGCCCAATAGCCTTTGATACTACATCCTGTATCCAGTTAACCCCTAACTATTATGTCCACTGGCAGATAGTGGATAATCAGATCCGACACCTCACATATTATGGTCCCAACGGTAAGCAGGTGGCAGGTTCTTCTGTGGGAGTGAATCTCTTCTACGATGAGGAAACGGCCACCAAGGATTTTGCCGATATGTCCGGCGACAGCGACTACGGCATCCAGTATCCGCCGCTTACCGATCAGTATGCCGTGCTTGTGCAGGGCAGTCGGGGCATGGCCAATTACCGCCATCAGAGCGATGTGCTCGCCATGTACCAGTTGTTGCGCCGTGGCGGTTATGATGATGATCACATAACGCTCGTACTTGATACCTCGCTGGCCAACGATCCGGATAACAACGAACCGGGAATTATCCGTGGCGGTACGGACATGGCCGACCTGCTGGGTGGTACCGATGCCGACCGCGGCTACCCTGCCGCAACGGTTGACTACGGAAACGACCAACTCTCGCCGGCCGATATCTGCGATATACTGAAGAGCATCCCCGCGGGCTCCAACATCCTGTTGTACTGGAGCGGACACGGCCGTAACGAGTCGCATGGCGGAGTGAACGAACTGCAGTGGCTTGACAATGAAGCCGGCCAGGGCATGACTGTCCAACTGCTTCAACAGACCTTGGAGGAGATGTCACCACGCAAGATGTTTATCATTCTGGAACCCTGCTACAGCGAGGGCGTAGCCCGTGCCGCCAAGGGGCAGACGGGTGTGCTCGCCATGACAGGTGCCAGAGGCGACGAGAAATCGTGGGCCGAGAACTGGAATCCCCACTTAGGCCGATACGGAACATGGATGTGTGACCGCTTCACGCTGAATGTCTTGCAGAGTCTGCTGCAACAACCCGTTCCTACCTATCGTGACCTCTATTTTTACTGTATGCAGAACACCATAGGTTCGCATGTACAGCTTGTCAATGCCGATAATTTTGGCAATCTGTTCCGGCTGACACCCGAAGAATTCATAAAATATCAACAACAATAGAATACAATTATGAGTAATAATAAACCGTGGTTTGTGGCTGCGCTACTACTGGGCAGTGTCATTGTGACGGGATTAACATCTTGCAGCGATGATGACAAGCCGTCTGTAGAAATCAAAGAGTTTACCATTGACCTGTCAGATATTCAGCTCGTGGATTCAGGCGAATTCAAGAACAGGGTATTCCTTCAGGAGGCCATACAACAGGCATCGTCCGACAATGACGGTCAGGACCACGAGGAACTGTTGGAGTTCTACCGGGAAGCTCTTAGGGAACAGGAGGATTTTGAAACGAGACTGTTTGACTCCCTCCAGGCTGCAAATCCGGGAAATTCAGTCGATGCAATCGCCTCTCAGATGTATGAGGACATTAGCAGCGGCTTTCACATCCTGCGTCATCCCGGCACTTTGGCCGACGGTTCAGTGGGGATGTTATCTACTCTCATAGTCTTTCCAAAGACCTTCTGGATCAATGCCAATGCAAAAAAAGTGATTCTGGGTTGCCATTTCACCGTGACCGGCGACCATGAGGTGCCATCCAAATACAAGGACCTGGATTACGCATCGGATGCACATGTCCTAACGGGCGAATGGGTAATTCCGCAGGCGTCGGCAGCACTTCTTATAATGCCGGACTATGAGGGATATGGTGCAACGAGCGACAGGTCGCACCCCTATCTGAGCCGCGAAGTACAGGCCCGGCAGTGCATGGAGTCGGTGGTGGCCGCCATCAAATGGTTTACCGATGATCACGGAATGAGACTCAAGGATAACTGCAAGATGGTTTCTATAGGTTATTCCCAGGGTGGAGCCGTTTCGGCAGCAACCTATCGCTTCTACCTGGAGCACAAGTCGGAGCCCTGGCTCAAGGACATGCCTTTTTATGCCGGCGCTGTTTGCGGTGACGGCCCTTATGACCCGTTGGCCACAGTTATGACCTATATCAACACCAACAAACTCTATATGCCAGTGGCCCCGGCATTGGTACTTAAGGCATTGTGCGATACAGACCCCGATATGATCAGGGCCGGATGCCAATATAAGGATTTCTGTACCGAGGGATTCATGAACACAGGGATTTTTGACCGTCTGGCCACCAAGCGCAGTACCACTGATATGTGCGACAATGCAATTTTTGCCTATGCCGACAACCATCCTGACTCACTGCAATACATCACCGAGAACGGCAGGAAGGTGCTCCCCACCAATCAGGCATTCAATCAGGCTACCATTACCTACCTGAATACGGGTCAGCTAATACGCCATGCCCCCGAAGAAAAACTCAGGACTCTGAGGAACTGTCTCATGAAGAACAGCCTGCTTTACAACTTTACCATACCTGACGGTGCCAAGTTCACCTTCTTCCATTCAGTAGATGACGAGGTGGTGCCTTTCTCCAATCTTCAGGCTTTGCTCAATGCCTGGGGAGACTCCAACCTGAAGGCATACAAATATGAAACAGGTACAAAAACCCATGTAGGAACAGGCCGCTCTTTCTATTTGAACTATAGTGATGACTATGTTTTTGACATTCTAGGAAACTACAAATGGAGCAGCGGCACATCAACAATAACAGGTAAATACTACTGATTTTAGCATGAAAACGTTCATAAACAAAAGTCTGGTTCTGCTGGCCATGCTGACAATAGGCTTGGCAGACATGTCAGCGCAGAGTGCCACCGAGGGTTATTTTGGCGGCAACGCTTTTATCTGGAAATACAGTCAGGACAATAAGACTCTCACAATCTCCGGCTATGGTGACATGCCCCATTTCACGGTCAGCTGGAATGGCGACGAACTGAACACAAATGCCCCCTGGCGGGAGTATTGGCGCGAGATAGAGACCGTCATAATAAACGAGGGTGTCACATCCATAGGTAAATATGCCTTTATGGGACTGCCTGAACTCTCGCGTGCGGAACTGCCGCAAACGCTTGTAACTATAGGGACCGAAGCCTTTGCCGAGACGGCTCTCACCGGCATTGTCATTCCCGATAATGTGGAAGTTGTGGAATCGGCGGCATTTATGTATGACGAGGCGCTGACCACTATACATATAGGGCGTGGCATACGCCGTCTGGGAACAGCCAGCGGCAACGAAGCAGAAGGTGCGGGTGCATTCGCTTATTGTAAGAGCGTATCGGATGTGTATATTTACAGTAATGAGTGCGACCAGCTCACCTGGTACCAGAAATTTGACTTTGCCCAAGATACCGACGGACTGGGCACACCTTCATATAGTGACAAGGCAAAAATTCATGTGCGCGAGGGTGTTCTCCAGGCCTGGCAGCAACGTTTCCAATCCGTTCATGGCACCTTTGTTGGTGACCTTACCGGCTATACCCCCGAAACAGAGAGCGGACAGTCAGAGACCTCGCTGCAACCTGTGGCAGGCCAACCGGAAGCCTATGCCATATACTGTCAGAGCAACAAGACATTCTACTTTACCTATACCGACCAGTTCATACAGGTGGGCGGTCTGTGGGACGGCAACAGCATAAGCAGTTTCTGGCACGGAACCCAGCTGACCGACATAGGATGGTCGCACCCGGGATGGTATCTCAGCGCCGCATCCAAGGCTACACGCGTGGTCTTTGATGAGAGTTTCTCTGTAGTACGCCCCAAGAGCTGCTATGCATGGTTTACAGAATTCAATCAACTTGCATCGATAGAGGGCATAGAACACCTCAACACATCGGAGGTTACCATCATGAACTCCATGTTTCTGGGCTGCTCTGCACTTACGGCTGTCAACGTGAGCCATTTCAACGTTGATAAGGTGGTAAATACATCGACTATGTTCGGGCATTGTGAGAATCTTGAGACCATCAGTTGCAGTGACAGTTGGGATATTGATACCTCAGAGGGAATGTTCTATCATTGCTACAAACTGCATGGTGCGGTCAGTTACGATGAAGCTAAGACCGATGCCGCTATGGCCGACCCCGACAAGGGCTACTTTACACGCACGCTTTTTCCATACGTCCTTTTTAGCGACGACAACAGCAGCACGCTCTATTTCATCTTCTCAACTCCGTTGCAGCAGGGCGACACCTGGAAGGGAATGCGCGTTGACATGGTGTGGACACTGAACGAAGGGACAGACATGCCCGGATGGTTCAGCACTTTTTTAGGTAACTCCAATCTCCGCAACAAACTGACAACAGTCGTCTTTGACGAAAGTTTCTCACGTGTACGCCCTACAACGTGTGCCTACTGGTTTCATCTGCTGACAAGTCTCAAAGAGATACAGGGCATAGAGAACCTGAACACATCGAAGGTGACAAATATGAAGTCTATGTTCGAGGAATGTTCGGCATTGACAGAACTTGATTTGGTTGGCTTTGATGTGCGTAAGGTGACCGACGCTTCCTCTATGTTTGAGAGCTGCACCCTCCTGAAAACCATCTACAATGACCATTCCTGGAGCATTCCCACCACCACCGATATGTTCAACGGATGTACCAGTCTTGTGGGGGGTGTCAGCTACAATCACTCCAAGGTCAATGGTGCTATGGCCAGCCCCGTCAATGGCTACTTTACCACTACCGGCACGGCAAGGTACGACTACTTAGAGTGCTCTTGGGACGAGACAACCCATGAGGTGGTGCAGACCGTAAGGACCACCCAAGCCGAACAACTGACCAGCAGCAAGTACAACCTGAGTGAGGGAACCTTCATTGTATATAATAATGTGAACTACAATGACCGCCTTGTCATCAATGGCACCGTGAACCTCATTCTGAGCGATGACGCAACCATAAAAGTTCCACGAGGCATCCGAATCAATCCCAACAGCACGCTCAATATCTATGCACAGTCCATGGGAAGCCACATGGGTACGCTCATTGCGGGCGGCGACGGAGGCAACTGGGCTGCCATAGGCGGCAACCGCGACGCAGCGGCAGGTTATCTCAATATTCATGGCGGCAATATTACCGCAAAAGCCACCAAGGACAATGCTGCGGGCATTGGTGGCGGCTACGGCGACGGCAGCGGCATGAAGAGCATCACCATCTATGCCGGTAGGATAGATGCCCAAGGAAAGAAGAATGCTGCGGGCATTGGCGCCGGCAAGAACAACAACACCCGCTGCACCATCACCATCTATGGCGGCAATGTGACAGCCCAGGGAGGTGCATCGGGAGCAGGTATAGGTGGAGCGTTGAACCGCGGCAACCATATAACCAGCATATATGGCGGTACTGTCACTGCTAAGGGAGGCCGGTATGCAGCCGGAATAGGTGGCGGTGAGGAAGGCGACGGCGGCACTGTCTTTATCTATGGCGGACATATCAAGGCCGTGGCCGGAGAATATCCCTGGTATCAGACTTACATTGCAGATGCCATAGGTAGGGGGGCCAAGCAGCGTAGCGGGTCACTCACTATCAGTGATAAATACCATTATCTGATGGTGAAAAAAGACGGCAAGATAGCCGGTACAACGTTCCGCGTGAGCACCTGCCATTCATTCGGTACGGTAGAAATCATGCCTTGCGAGCATAGTCTGACTTATCTGCAGACCGACTTCTATACAAAGCACAAGGGCAACTGTGCCTACTGTAGCTATAAGACCGTTCCTGAAGCGCATAGCTACAGTTATGGAAAATGTACCGTCTGCGATTATGACGCCGGCGGTGAGGGCGTTTACAAGGTCACCGTATATAAGGCGC
>JAGCPB010000049.1 GCA_017642425.1 Bacteroidaceae bacterium | reverse complement strand
TTTCACGTTTGCACCCAAGGACCAGTTCGCGGCACTGCGCTACGCCCGCAGCAAGGGGCTCAGGATACTGGCCAACTGGCACAGCCATCCCGCATCACCGTCACGCCCGTCACAGGAGGACCTCAGGCTGGCCAATGACCCCACGATCCGTTACGCCATACTCTCACTGCTGGACGGTGTACCCAAACTGAACTCTTTCAGGATTCTGAACGGTCAGGTTGCAGATAAGGAAATCCATCTGTAATTTTGCATCAAAAACTGAAATGAAATACGATTTTGACAGGATAATAGACCGCTCAGGCACCAACGCCCTCAAGTACAGCGTTCTTAAGGAGCGCTATGGCCGTGATGACCTGTTGCCTCTCTGGGTGGCCGACATGGATTTTGAGACACCGGATTTCATAACCGATGCCTTAAGGAAGCGTCTGGACCATTCACTGTTCGGCTACACATCGGTCCCGGCAGAATTATGGGATACCATTGCCAAGTGGGTGGAGGATCACCACGCATGGAAAGTAAAGAAGGAGTGGATTACATACATTCCGGGAGTGATGAAAGGCGTAGGGTCTGCAATCAATGTGTTTGTAAGGCCCGATGAGAAAATCATTATCCAGCCACCTGTATATTATCCATTCCGTCTGGTACCTCAGGGTAACGGGCGTGAGGTGGTGTACAATCCGCTCAAAAGGGTTGAAGGCGGCAGCTACGAGATGGATTTTGACAATCTTGCCAAGGTGGCCGATGACAAGTGCCGCCTGCTTATACTGAGCAACCCCCACAACCCCGCCGGCATCTGCTGGAGCAGGGAGACTTTGGAGCGTCTGGCCGATTTCTGCTATGACCGCGGCATCATTGTAATAAGCGATGAGATACACTCAGACCTGGCCCTGTTCGGCAACCGTCACATACCGTTTGCCACAGTCAGCGACAAGGCAGCCGGGATAAGCATCACGTTCGGAGCCCCGTCCAAGACATTCAACACGGCTGGTATTGTGAACTCTTATGCCATTGTGCCCGATGACACACTGCGCCGCAGGTTTTATAAGTGGCTTGATGCAAATGAACTGAGTGAACCTAACATATTCTCAATAATTGCCATTATCGCCGCGTTCAGTAAAGGTGAGGAGTGGCGCCGTCAGCTCTTGTCTTATATAGAGGACAACATCCGTTTTGTTGAGGATTACCTTAAGGAGAATATACCTTATATAAAGGCGGTGCGTCCGCAGGCATCATTTCTGGTATGGCTTGACTGCAGGGAACTGGGACTTGACCACAAGGGACTGATTGACCTGTTCGTAAACAGGGCGCGTCTGGCTCTTAACGACGGCGAGATGTTCGGTCAGGGCGGACAGGGGTATATGCGACTCAACGTAGGTGCTCCGCGGGCATTGGTCAAACAGGCCCTTGACCGGCTTTTATTGGCAGTGAGTGGTTTGTGAACCGTTTTTGGAATGCCCCGACACCGCAATGTGCCGGGGCTTTTTTATGCCAAAAGAAGATTATTCTACAAAAATGGGATATATGGGGTATTTTAGTTGATTCTATTCTATGGAAAAATCAGATGATATATATTCTCTTCTAATTATTCAAGTTTTGTTGGAATGAATAACTATTAGACCGACCTTTGCATCGTCAAACAGAAAACAATATGAAAAAGACAGCTTATCTGATTGCATTGATTCTTGGCCTGCAATTCACGCTTTCAGCCAATGCTCAGGATGTGGAGACCATTTCACTGCGTGTACCCGGTTTTGCCAAACCTCTTGTTGAGAACCTGGCAAACGAATACAGCAAAAGTCACACCGGAGTAGAATTCCGTTTTGTATCGGCCAAGAGCCAGGATGCCGGGAACATACTTATACTTACCGTCGATGAGCAGGCTGTGAATTTTGCCCGTTATGCAGTGCTTCCGGTGGCAGTGAAAGGTTCTGAGGCCGAAAAGCTGACCGCATCACACCGCCTCAATGCCAGAAAGCTTCGCTCTCTGTTCTTTGTGGCCGAGGATGAGGATTTTGAGGAACAGTCCAAGGCTGAACAAAAGATACACATCTATACCGGTAACAGTCAGCAGTCGGCATCACGCGTATATGCCACATATCTTAAAGAAGAGGTGAATGCATACAAAGGCAAGAAGATTTCGGGCGATGACTCATACCTGATCGCTGCCATAAGCCGTGATCCTCTGGGTGTAACAGTAAACTACCTTTCCAATATATTTGACATTGAAAGCCGTCAGCCTGGTTCCGATCTTACAATACTCCCGCTTGACCTTGACAAACACGGCCGTCAGGTTCTGGATGCCGCCAATCTGGACAATATAATTAGTCTTCTTGAAGAGCAGGAGTACGCCGAGATTCCGGTAGGTACCGTGGGATTCTCTTATGACCACACCAACCGCACGGTAAATGATTTTGTAAGCTGGGTGCTTACAAACGGTACAAGTGAGCTTCACCACTATGGACTTCTCTCTTTACCCCAGAATGAGTTGTCCGCTCAGATTCAGCGTATAGTTAGTAGGGAACTAGCTCAAAACTAATACTTTAACTCATATACAGGTTTGATTTTCAAAACGGGGCGGGGGCCAAAAACTCCGCTCCTTAGGAGGATACTATACTTATGAAAAAGTTTATTCTGACACATATTATACTGCTGGTTGCATCTATATCCACCTATGCTCAAACGGTTCTTACCGGTAACGTTACCGATGCCGTTACGTCCGAGCCACTTATTAGCGCCCAGGTTTTTATCAAGTCGGGCAAAGGAACCGGTGTCACAACCGACCTGGACGGTAATTTCCGTCTTGTCATAAAGGAGAGTCTTCCACAGACGCTTGTTGTTGATTATATAGGTTATCGCACACAGGAGATAGACGTTTATGATGACTCCGAACCTATAATCATTGAACTTTCCGAGAACGTAAACACCTTGAGCGAGGTGGTAATTGTGGGTTACGGCACACAAAAGCAGACTCAGCTTACAGGTAGCGTGACATCTATCAAGTCTGATATCATAAGCCAGGCCAAGACCCCTACGCTGGACGGAGCCTTGAGCGGACAGGTGGCAGGTCTGAATGTGACAGCATCAAGCGGTCAGCCCGGTGCCGACAGCCAAATCCGAATTCGTGGCGGTAACTCCGTAAATGCCAGCAACGAGCCGCTTTATGTGATAGACGGATTCATATACTACAAGGATGCCGCCAACAGCGGTACAGGTCTGGGAGCCATAGAGAGTTCACTTAACCCGCTTTCTACCATAAATCCCAATGACATAGAATCAATAGAGGTGCTCAAGGATGTATCGGCCACTGCCATTTATGGTTCACGTGGAGCCAACGGTGTTATCCTGATAACCACCAAGCAGGGTAAGGCTGGTGCCGGCAAGGCCAATATCAGTTACACGTATGATTTAGGCGTAAGCAACATCAGCCGTAAGCTTGAACTGTTGAACGCATCAGAGTGGGCCAGATTCCAGAA
>JAGCPB010000006.1 GCA_017642425.1 Bacteroidaceae bacterium | reverse complement strand
CAAGGCAATCGTTGCCGAGACCGTTAAGCAGGCCGGTGAGTACACCGCTACCATCAATCTCCACAAGGAGGTTAAGGCAGAGGTTGCTTTCGAGGTTGTAGCTGAGGCTGCTGAATAATACAGCAGATACTTAAATATAGTGAAGGATGGCCCATAGGTCATCCTTCATTGTTATAAGGGTATCGGATTATTTGCTAAATTCGCGGTGTAATAGTATTGTCTTGATGGGTAATCAATTCTCGCTTATCGGTAAAAGTGCGTCGTTCTATACTCTGGGTTGTAAGTTGAACTTCTCGGAGACATCGACCATTATGCGTCAGCTTATTGAGGCCGGAGCGCATAAGGCTGCGCGTGGCGAGAAGGCCGATATCTGCGTTATCAATACCTGCTCGGTTACCGAGGTGGCCGATAAGAAGTGCCGTCAGGCTATACATAAGATTGTTCGTGAGAATCCCGGTGCATATATCGTGGTGACAGGTTGCTACGGTCAGCTTCAGCCCGGAACGGTGGCCGATATTCCCGGTGTTGATATCGTACTTGGTCAGGACCATAAGGGTAGCGTGCTTGAGAACCTGAACGGACTCCGGAAGCGTGACCACGGTATATCCAAGACCGTAGGGACCAATGACATAAAGAACTTTGTGCCATCATGTTCACGCGGTGACCGCACACGGTTTTTCCTTAAGGTTCAGGACGGCTGTGACTACTACTGCACATACTGCACTGTACCGTATGCACGCGGACATAGCCGTAATGCATCGATAGAGAGTCTGGTGGAACAGGCTCGTCAGGCCGGACAGGAGGGTGGTCGTGAGATTGTGATTACCGGTGTGAACATAGGCGATTTTGGCAAGACTACAGGTGAGAGTTTCATCGGTCTGATCAAGGAGCTTGACAAGGTGGAGGAGATAGCGCGTTATAGGATTTCGTCTATCGAGCCCAACCTGCTTACCGATGAGGTGATTGACTTTGTGGCAGGTTCCAGGGCGTTCATGCCGCATTTCCATATTCCGTTGCAGAGCGGGTCCAATGAGGTTCTAAAACTGATGCACCGCCGTTATGAACGTGAGGTGTTTGCACAGAAGGTGGCACGGATCAAGAGCGTGATGCCCGATGCGTTCATTGGCGTAGATGTAATTGTGGGTATGCGCGGTGAGACTGATGAGCTGTTTGAGGATGCATACCGTTTCATTGAGAGTCTGGATGTGACTCAGCTGCATGTGTTCAGCTATTCTGAGCGTCCGGGAACGGCGGCTTTGCGAATACCTTATAAAGTCTCGCCTCAGTGCAAGCATGAGCGCAGCCAGCGTCTGCTGGAGTTGTCGGACAGTAAGACAAGGGCGTTTTATGAGTCGCATATCGGCCGTGAAGCAACTGTGCTTGTTGAACGGCCCAAGCGCGGTATGCCTGCTCACGGTTTTACGGATAATTACATCAGGGTGGAGTTGGATTCGGCCCAGGTTCAGGAGAACAGTCTGGTAAAGGTGTTGCTGGGTGGACTGAATACTGCCGGTGATGCATTAAACGCCTCAATAATAAAGTGATATGAAGATTGCAATAGTCATACTGAACTGGAACGGCAGCGCAATGCTCAGGCACTATATGCCTACATTGCTCAAATATTCGCGCATGGAGGGCGTGCAGGTGATTGTGGCCGATAATGACTCCAATGATGACTCCATGGAGATGATGCAGCGTGAGTTCCCGCAGGTTCCGCTTATCCGCATGGAGAAGAATTGGGGATTTGCCAAGGGGTACAATATGGCACTTCGTGAGGTTGAGGCTGAGTATTATATCCTGCTCAATTCTGATGTGGAGGTATCCGAGGACTGGCTTCTGCCTCTTGTGAGTTATATGGATGTGCATCCGGAGATTGCGGCTTGTCAGCCTAAGCTTCTGGATTTTAAGAATCCTGAACTGTTTGAATATGCGGGCGGTGCCGGCGGATATATGGACAAGTGGGGCTATATGTTCTGCCGTGGCCGTGTGTTTGACTCAATCGAGAAGGATTTGGGGCAGTATGACACCATTGAGCCTGTGTTCTGGGCAACAGGTGCCTGTCTGATGGTTCGCAGTGCAGATTTCTGGGCAGCTGGCGGACTTGATGACCGGTTCTTTGCACATCAGGAGGAGATAGACCTGTGCTGGCGTATGCGCAGCCGTAACCGCGGTATCGTGTGCATTCCTGAGAGCGTTGTTTATCATGTGGGTGGCGCAACGCTGAATAAATCAAATCCATACAAGACATTCCTTAATTTCCGTAACAACCTGCTCATGCTCTACAAGAATCTTCCTGAGGATGAGCTTGGAAAGGTAATGAGAATGCGTTTCTGGCTGGACGGCCTGGCTGCACTCATGTTCCTTGTCAAATTTCATTGGGGAGATTTCAAGGCAGTGTTCCGCGCGCGCCGTGAGTTCCGCCGCCTCAAGCCGGAGTTCCGTGACAGCCGTGAAGAGAACCTTCAGGAGGCCTCAATCACAGACATCCCCGAGCGCGTAAAGTTCAGCCTCCTCTGGCGCTACTACGCTAAACGCCAGAAAACCTACAATCAGTTGATGTCAGAATAGGGGCACAAAAAGAACCGTCCCCTTTGTGCCCCTAATTGTACTTGCAACGGTTTTGCAACGCGGAATCCTTGCACAATGCGTATTTGGCATATACTTTTGTCGCAAAAACAGATTAATATGAAAGTTTCAAAAGTGATTTGCTTGGTTTTGTTGATGCTGGCAGTCGTTACCGCTGTTTCTGCTCAGGAATCGCGTTACAAGACCTGGAAAAGTCCTGGAAAAATAACAGACGAAACAGAGGTGAGCAGACCGTCAAGCCGGTACACTCCTGCTAAAGAAACATATCTGGACGGCCTTAAGTACCGGTTGAATCAGGACAACACCGCCACGGTATTAAGATGTGATACAGCCGTGGTCAAGGGTGATTTGGTGATTCCGGGAAACATAACCGTAGACGGTACGACATATAAGGTAAACTCCATCTTTTTTGCTGCTTTCAGTAACTGTACCACTCTGACATCGGTAGTTATTCCCGATGGAATAACCCGGATTCCCAATGAGGCATTTTCGGGTTGCAGTAATCTAAGACGGGTTTCTTTGTCTGACAGTGTCGTTTTTGTGGGAAATGGCGCATTCTCCGGGTGCGGATGTTTAACGGACACAATAGACGGTGTCATCTACATGAATGATATTCTGATTGGGTTTGATCCGAATAACCCTGAATCTTTCAACAAGTCCGATTACTCTGTCAGGGAGGGCACCAGGATTATTGCAGGTCATGCTTTTGTTACCAACACTGTATTAAAATCGGTCACTATACCCGAGGGTGTGGTTACAATAGGTGACTGGGCGTTCAATGCATGCCATAACCTGAAACGGGTTGTACTGCCGGAGAGCCTTAAGAACATTGATACCTATGCATTCCGCCTGTGTATGGAACTGGAATCGATCAATATCCCGTCGGGGATTTCATTTATCGGGGAAAGCGCTTTCGAGGATTGCGGGAAAATCAGGAATCTTTTAGTTATACCTAATGGTGTAACTTCAATTGAGAACGCCGCTTTCAGCAATAATGCCGGTCTGACGCAGATTATTATCCCCAAGAGTGTCAAGAAAATAGGCTGGAGGTCGTTTGAACAGTGCGTCAACCTTAAATCTGTTATTATCCCTGAAGGTGTTACGTCAATAGGTGGTTGGTGCTTTAACGGTTGCAGCAGTCTGGAATCGATAGTCATACCGGCCAGTGTGACGGAAATAGGCGAAGATGCATTTTTTAATTGCATAAACCTCAAGAACGTCAATATGCCTGCAGGTCCGATGAAAGAGAAACTGTTGGAGTACCTTTCAATATTTCAGGATGAAGAGAAACACGGTGTTAGTGACGGGCACGAATGGGTTGACCTGGGACTTAGCGTAAAATGGGCTACGTGTAATGTGGGGGCCAAGAATCCAGGCCAGTCAGGCGACTTCTATCATAAGAATTATCAGGGAGACGCAGCTCATAACGAGTGGGGCGGCAGTTGGCGTTTGCCCACTGTTGACGAGTGGTATGAGTTGATGGATAATTGTATGTGGACAGTGTCTGCGCAGGATGGAGTCAAAGGCTTCAAGATTATCAGTATGGTTAACCAAAATTCCATTTTCCTGCCGTATACAGGTTTGGAGACCATTGGCTCACAGATTGCCTTACCGGGACAGATGGCCCGATACAAGACAGGTACTCCTGATAAGGATTGTGTCGATATGACCTTTCAGGCCAATTGCATTTCTTCATCAGACAATTGGGGATTGTCCGTACGTCCAGTACAATAATGTCAGGATTTTTTTACCTCAATAATGACGGGTTAGGGTGAGGGTGTGGTCGATGGTGGAGGGGAGTTCCTCGGGGTAATGGGTTACGATTATGAGGGTCTTTTGCGGGTTGGCGCAGAAGGCCTTTATTATTTCCATAACCAGTGAGCGGTTGCGGCTGTCCAGTCCGTGAAGCGGTTCGTCCAGGATGAGTAGGGAGGGATTCTTTACAAATGCGCGGGCCAGCAGTATCATTCGCTGCTCTCCGCTTGAGAGTTCCAGAAAATCACGCTCCTCAAGATCCATTATTCCGAATATCTTCATCCATATGCGGCATGACTCCCTTTCTTCTATAGTAATTTTTTTATACAAACCGATGGTGTCATGAAGGCCTGATGCCACTATATCGATGGCGGGATATCGGCGGCAATAGGAGCGGTGCATTTCTGGGGATACGTATCCAATGTGCTTTTTTATCTCCCATATGCTCTCGCCTGTACCGCGAGGACGGCCAAAGAGAGCAATATCACAGGCGTATGATTGGGGATTATCAGCATACACCATACTTAGAAGGGCAGATTTGCCGCTTCCGTTGGGTCCCAGAAGGGCCCAATGCTCACCTTTACGTATGGTCCAGTCCAAAGGCCCCAATATGCGGCGATTCTCATATTGCAGGCTTACCTGGTTGCAATGTACAATCTCATCGGACTGCATTCCGTTCTCGGGGAGATTGTGCATCAGTTCTACTGTCTCTTGTGACAGAAGAGGCTGGGGGAGTGGATCAAGCGGTTGTGCCAGATACTCCTCAATAGGCAAAACACCGCTGCAGCAGCGGTCTTTTACCTCAATTATATGAGTAATGAACTGCGGGATATCCTCACGGCGTGAAACCACCAGCACTATCTGTATCTTCCATTCACTGATAAGGTTTTCAAGCAGACGGCACAGCATATCGCGTGTCTGAATATCCAGGCCTATGAACGGGCTGTCTATTATTACCATCTTTGGGCGTACGGCAAGAGCACGGGCCAGCTGGTACTTGCGCATCTCGCCGCTGGATAGGGTTACAAGCTGCTTATCCCATATGGATGGTAGACCAAACAGAGTGTGAATGCGTTCTTTCCAAACAGTATCCTTGATGTCGGGGAATGCGTCACGCACAATGGCCGATTCGCCCATCTCGGTCATATTCCAGCGCTGCTGGTAGAAGTAGGTGGCATCGGCACTGCCGTAGCTGTCACGGAAAGTTATGTTGCGGATATCTGCCCCGCTCATGCCACAACCGTATTCCACCTCACGGTTGTCCAGAAGCGGATATTGGCGCAACATGGTATTAACGAGCAGAGTCTTGCCCGCACCATTAGGGCCCACAATGGCTGTCTGCTGGCCGGGAGCCAGGCAAACGTTGATAGGGGAGGCCAGGCGGTACTTGGGGTTGCAAGCCACGCCATCCGATATTCTGAGCACGAATCCGCAGTTCTGTTCCATTTTTGCCTAATGTCAGCGCGAAGTTAATGCAAAATGCGCTACCTTAGCATCATGATTCCCGCTTTATACCTAATTCCCAATCTTTTGGGTGAAACTCCTGTTGAGCAGGTCCTGCCTGCATACAACCACGAAATAATCATGGGCATACGCCATTTCATTGTGGAGGATGTCCGTACCGCCCGCCGTTTCCTGAAGCTGGTGGACCGCAGCATCGACATAGACCAGCTCACCTTCTACACCCTAAACAAACATACCAACCCCGAAGAGGTGGCAAGCATGCTGATACCCCTGGAGGAGGGCAATCCCATGGGAGTGATATCCGAGGCCGGATGTCCCGCCGTAGCCGATCCCGGGGCCGATGTAGTAGCCATAGCCCAGCGCAAAGGCCTGAAGGTAGTCCCCCTGGTAGGCCCCTCAAGCATAATCCTTGCAGTAATGGGCTCCGGATTCAATGGCCAAAGCTTTGCCTTCAACGGCTACCTGCCCATAGAACCCGATGAGCGAATCAAAACCCTAAAACGCCTTGAACAGCGAGCCTACACCGAGAATCAGACCCAGCTCTTCATAGAAACCCCATACCGCAACGCCAAAATGATGTCCGACATCCTAAAAGCCTGCCGTCCCCAAACCCATCTGTGCATCGCCGCCGGTCTCACGACCAAGGACGAATACATCAAAACCCGCACGGTAAAGGAGTGGATCGGCCATCTTCCCCAACTTGAAAAGATACCCTGTATCTTCCTAATTTATAAGTAATTATCATTTAATTTTCTAGTGCGAGTATCAAAGCAAATGTTCCCATTTGCAGTAGCCGTACTATTCCCTTTGGGGACCATCGTGGAGAGGCGTAAGCGGAGCGCCCCGAAGGATCCCGTTAAGAACGCCGTTTGTTCGAGGAACGTTCGGCCCCGTAGGGGACGATGAGGACGAGTTCGGCGTTTAGGGTCCGTAGGGGTTGCGGAGTAGCCTCGGAGCGTTGCGTCCCCAAAGGGAATAGTACGGCGGTGCCTACTTGAGATTCTCGTCAAAGAAGCGTAGGATGCGGGTGAAGAGGTGCTTGCGGTGGGAGTAACCGGTGATGCTGTGTTCCTTGCCGGGATAGACCTGCATATCAAAATCAACTCCTGCGTTTATCAGCGCCTCGATGTAGGAGGCGGTGTTGCTGAAGAATACGTTATCATCGTCAAGGCCGTGAACTATGAGCAGACGGCCGTGCAGGCGGTTGATGCGGTCAATTGCCGATGCATCGTGGTAGCCGTCGGCATTCTCCTTGGGCTGCTGCATAAAGCGCTCGGTATAGGGAGCATCGTAGTAACGCCAATCAGTTACGGGAGCAACCGCAACGCCGCATTTGAATACCGGTGTACCCTCACTCATAGACATCAGTGTGTTGTAACCGCCATAGCTCCAGCCCCAGATAGCGATGCGCTCAGCATCAATGTAGGGCCGGGACCCCAGATATTTGGCGGCAGCAACCTGGTCCTCTGCTTCCATTACGCCCAGGCGCTTATATGTCTGCTTCTTGAAATCGGCTCCGCGACGCCCGGTGCCGCGTCCGTCGACCACAGCAACAGCATATCCTTTCTGTGTAAGCAATGCCTCAAATGCAGCGCCGGGATAGAAACCTGCGCCCCATTCGTTAATCACCTCGTTTGAACCGGGACCGCTGTACTGGTACAGGATGACGGGGCAGGGATGGGATTCATTGGCGTTGGAGGGCTTTACCATCCAGCCGTAGAGAGTGGTGCCGTCGACAGTCTGGAATGAGAACAGCTCCTTCTTGGGCAGACCGTATTCAAGTGCGGCAGTGGCAACCTCCTGATTGTCCTCGACTATGCGCAGGGTCTTGCCGGCATCTGTGATGACACTGACGCGGGTGGGGGTGCTCATATCGGACCAGGAGTTGATGAAATACTTGCAGCCGGTGCTGAAACGGGCGTGGCTGGTACCGCGCTCAGGGGTGAGTATGGTTTTCTTGCCCTTGCCGTCAATCTTCCATACGGCGCAGTCATACATGCCGGATTCATTGCTCTCATAGAACACGGTGCCGCTCTTGGGATCGAATCCATGGAGTGTCAGCACATCAAAATCACCCTTGGTAATCTGGCGTTTGAGCTGTCCCTTAAGGTCATAGAGATAGAGGTGGCGGTGTCCGTCACGCTCGCTCTGCATTATGAACTGATTGCCGTAGAACTGGGTCTGCATATAGCCGAACTCGTCTATGTAACGATCGTCCTGCTCACGCAGGATAAGGGTGCAGAGGGTAGAGCGGGGATTGGCCGAGAATACCTCCAGCTTGTTCTGGAGACGGTTCAGGGTGAAAATGAACAGGCTGTTGTCTTCATTCTCAACGAACTTGATGCGCGGTATGTAGCTTGTGCTGTCCAACTTGAGGTCCATGTCACGTATCACGGAACTCTTTATGTCAAATGAGTGGACCGATACCTTGGAGTTTGCGGCACCGGCGGTGGGATACTGCTGCGGCCTGTATGAGACCAGTTCCTGTGAGTAGGCGCTGCGGTCGGGGTGTGTAAGGAAGAAAGGCAGATTGTAACTTTCTACCTGCTGTTCGTCAAAGCGAATCCAGGCCAGCATGCGGCTGTCGGCGCTGAACTCGTAGGCGCGCACCAGTCCGAACTCCTCCTCGTATGCCCAGTCTGGGATGCCGTTTCTAACCTTGTTAGGCACTCCATCCTTGGTGACCTGCACTTCAGCATTGTTGAATAATAATTTGATTATAAATATGTTATTGTCGCGCACGAATGCTATGTTATGACCGTCGGGCGAGAATGAAGGAACCTGTACCGGACCGCCTGCAGTGAGCGGGTCAATCTTGTTGTTGCGTATGGTGAAAATATAATAGTCTGCTGTGAATGAACGGCGGAAAATCTTGCTGGTGTTGGTCTGCAGAAGGATAATATCCTCGGTAGGTGATAGGATATAGCCGTCAAAAGCAGGTAGGCGTTCGCCACGGACATTGTTCAGGTTGAGAATGGTATCAGTTACCTGACCGGTCTTGAAAGAGTGTTGGAGAATGAGCCGGCCGTCCTGGCTTGTAAGGTAATGCTCACCGTCGGCCATGGGGGTGACCGATGATGCTCCAGTGGCATAGAAGGTGCCGTCCATTACTGTTGAGAGAGTAAGCTGCTTGTTCTGCGCAGATACGGAAACACCTAAGAACGCGGTTAACATTATAAGAAATATCTTTTTCATAATGAATGTGTTATGCTATTGTTATTAAAGTCTGTGTCACTCGTCAAGAACGCCTTTTCCCTGACGTATTATCTCCTGGTCTCCATTCACGCAATAGACCACGGTGGAGTACTCGAATCCTCCTGCGCCGCCGTTAATCACAACATCCACATCATCGCCCAGACGCTCATCGATAAGCTCCGGATCTGTCAGGTAGCCTATGTCATCGGATTCATCATAAGGAACGGTGGTGGAGAGCAGGGGAGCGCCCAGCTGACGGCAGATCTCACGTGTTATGTCGTTGTCTGGAACACGGATTCCCACCTCCTTGCGGTTGCTGAATATCTTGGGCAGCCGGTTTCCGGCACGCAGCACGAACGTGAAGGGACCGGGCAGGTTGCGTTTCATTGTCTTGAATGTGGCATTGTCTATCTGCACGTACTGGCTGATGTCGCTCAGGTCATAGCAGACTATAGAGAAGCGGTGTTTCTGCGGATTCATGCCCTTGATCTTGCAGATACGCTCTATGGGACGCTCCTTTAGGGCGTGGCAGCCCAAGGCATAGGCGGTATCGGTGGGATAGACTATCACGCCTCCTCCGTTCAGGATGTCCAGTATGCGGTCAATGTCGCGCTGGCTGGGATTCTTCTCATACAGTCTTATCAGCATGTCCTCTCCTTTATATAATCTATTATAGACTGAATATCGTCAGGGTTAAACCAGCGGGTGTCTGCATCGCGTTTGAACCATGTCATCTGCTTGCGTGAGTAGATGCGTGTGTTCTGCTTTATCTTCTCTATGGCAAATTCAAGTGTCCAGGGTTTGCCGTCCGGGGTAAGAGCTCCGTCCATCCAATTGAAGAGTTCCTTCATGCCCACGGTGTTGAGTGAGTTGAGCCCTTTGCGCGGATACATGAGGCGCGCCTCGTCAATGAGGCCGTTCTCAATCATCATGTCAACGCGGCGGTTTATACGCTCGTACAGTTCCTCACGAGGTCTGGTAAGTCCGATGCGCACGATGTTGAAAGGACGCTCCGCTTTCTCTCCCTTGCGCAGGTCAGAGTAGGGATGTCCGGTCAGGTAGCAGACCTCAAGAGCATGCAGAACACGCTTGGGATTGCGGCGGTCAACCTCCTTGAAGTAGGCCGGATCCAGTATCTTGAGTTCCTGTACCAGATTGTCCAGTCCCTCCTTGTGATAGCGCTCCAAAAGAGGCTTGCGGATGTCATCCGGAATGGTGGGAATCTGGTCTATACCATAGCACAGGGCATCTATGTACATCATTGAACCTCCTGTGACAAGCAATGTGTCATGCTCTGCGAATAGTCTTTCTGAAAGTTTAAGAACATCCTCTTCGTATCTTGCCGCACTGTAATAGTCATCAAGTCCAAGGTTACCAACCAGATAGTGTTCCGCACGTGCTCTTTCGGCCGGAGTAGGGGCTGCGGTACATATGGGAATGTCTGCATACATCTGCCTGGAATCGGCCGAAATGATTGGGGTATGAAACAAATCGGCGAGGGTCAGGCACAGTTCTGTCTTCCCCACGCCGGTAGGTCCTAATATGATGACTAAACTCTTCACTTAATAAAGGTCGTCAATGGAATCCAGGCTGACCGTGCCTCCTCCTTCGGCGCCTTCCATACCGAATCCTTCCTCATCAAGTTCATCGGATTCAAAACTCTCGTCGCCGTAGAAGTTTTCATCCACGTCAAGAACGGGGTTGGCTTTGGCCATCTCGTCAAAGTCAATGGTCTGCTTGGGCGGGTTGCCCTGGCTGGCGGTGCATACCGGTTCTGCAAGAGTCTTGCCTGTAATGATCTCTTTCAGTTCTATGAAAAAGCAACGTTCCGTCAGAGGATCGAATACGTATATCAGACGCTGTCTTTCATCCTCAATCAGTTCGTCAAGAGGGGTGTCGGCCATTACAAAGTTATCCACCTCGGAGCTGGTGTTCATCTCCTCACGGGTAATCTCCTCACGTTTCTCCCAGTTGTCCTCGCAGATAAAGAACGATGTGATCTGGTCATCGGGATATCCCACAGATTTCAGGATTGCATTGCTGAAATCCAGGAATGACGCTGATGAACTGATCTGGATCTCACGATAGAAGTCATCGACCTCATCGGAAATGAAAATGAATCTGTATATCATATCGTTATGCTTTTTAATCTCTTATTATGCCTCTCTCGGAACTCTCAATGAAACGTACTATATACTGTACTTCGGGCAGATTGAAAATCTGGTCCTCCTTGATGGCAGCCATGGCCTGGCTTACATTAAGGCCGTTCTGATAGATAATGCGGTAGGCATTGTGTATGGCCTCTATCGTTTCATTGCTGAAACCTCTGCGGCGCAGGCCTACAATGTTCAGACCGGCATATATTACCGGGTGACGGCCGCCGATAACGTATGGCGGGATGTCCTTGCTGCACCCTGAACCGCCCTGTACCATCACATATCCACCTATATGGCAGAACTGGTGCACAAGCACGCAGGCGCTCAGGATGGCAAAGTCATCAATGACTACCTCGCCGGCTATTTTGGTGCTGTTGCCCAATATGCAGTTGCTGCCTATAACGCAGTCGTGGGCCACGTGCATGTTCTCCATAAGCAGGTTGTTGTTGCCTACTATCGTCTTGCCCTTTGATGCGGTACCGCGGTTTATGGTAACATTCTCACGGATGCGGTTGTTGTCACCAATCTCGGCGGTGGTATCCTCGCCCTTGAACTTGAGGTCCTGGGGGATGCCGCCTATCACGGCTCCGGGATGGATCTGGTTGCCGTTGCCGATGCGTGAACCGTACATGATGTTCACGTGCGGCATAATGATGTTGTTGTCACCTATCACCACGTTCTTGTCTATGAAACAGAACGGGCCTATCTCAACGTTATCACCTATCTGGGCTGAGGGGTCAACGTATGCTAACGGACTTATCATCAGTTATCTCTTTTAACGATTTGTACCATGAATTCAGACTCTGCAACCAGTTTGTCGGCAACAAAGGCGTATCCCTTGATTGATAGTATGTTATGACGCATGGGCGCGGTCCTTACAACACGCATCAGAAGGGTGTCGCCCGGCACTACGGCCTGACGGAAACGGGTGTTGTCTATCTTTACGAACATAGCCTCATAATTCTTGGGCTCATCCGTGTATTGAAGTGCCAGAGTACCTCCCAACTGTGCCATTGCCTCTATGATGAGGACACCGGGCATAATGGGATGCTCGGGGAAGTGGCCTGTAAAGTAGAACTCGTTGTTGGTCACGTTCTTTACTCCTTCGGCATAGAGATCAGTCAAGGCAATCACCTTGTCCAGCAGCTGCATCGGGAAGCGGTGAGGCATTACGGCCTGTATCTGCTGCAGGTTCATTACCGGCGGTACTGACGGATCATATGCGGGAGCCTGTACATCATTCAGTATGATGTTCTTGCGCAGAATGCGGGCAAACTTGTTGTTGATGGTGTGACCTGGGCGTGTGGCTATGATGCGGCCCTTGATGGGTTTGCCTACCAATGCCAGGTCACCTATGATGTCAAGCAGCTTGTGGCGGGCAGGCTCGTTGTCCCACTGCAGGGGTTTGTGCATGATGTAACCCAGCTTGGTGGCATCCATTGTAGGAACACCCATAACCTCACATATCTTGTCATAACGCTCCTGAGGCATCTCGCGCTCATATATCACTATGGCGTTGTCCAGGTCACCTCCCTTAATCAGACCCAATCCAAGCAGCGGCTCAATTTCACGTACAAAAACAAAAGTGCGGCTCTTGGCTATCTCGGTCGGGAATTCACGCATGTCATCCAGAGACGCGTACTGGTTGTAGAGTATCTTGGAGTCATACGATATGAGCACGTTTACGCTGAATTCGTTGTCAGGAAGCAGAATGATGGAAGAACCTGTTGTCTCATCCTTTACCTCTATCTTGTTCTTGACCACATAGAAATCTTTCAGGGCATCAAGCTCTTTTATTCCCACACGCTGAATGTTATCTACATATTCTATGGCACTGCCGTCCAGAATAGGGAATTCAGGGCCGTTCACCTCCATGTGGCAGTTGTCTATGCCGGCTGCGTAGAGGGCGGCCAGGGCGTGTTCTACAGTGCTTACCTTAACATTGCCCTTGAACAGTACCGTGCCGCGCTGTGTCTCGCGCACATTCTCGGCGTAAGCCTCTATTACGGGTTGGCTGTCCAGGTCTGTTCTCTGTATCTTGTATCCGTAGTCTGCCGGAGCGGGATTGAATGTCACGGTCAGTTCAAGACCTGTGTGCAGACCCTTTCCGCTCAGCGAGAAGCTACTCTTTAAAGTCTTCTGTTTGTACATGTTATGCTACTTGTCTTAAAGCTGTCTCACTTGTCTGCGAGTTTGGCTTTCAGTTCTTCAATCTCTTTCTCAAGTCTGTTTATTGTCTTGGATATTTCCGGAAGATCCCTGAATTTGACGTACGAGCGCAGGTAGTTCCGGAATCCGATAGCCGGATAGCCCATTATGGACTCTCCGTCTCCGACTGCGCTTATGGCACCGGTCTTGGCGGCAATGTTAACCTTGTTGCCGACGGTAATATGTCCTGTGATTCCGCTTTGGCCTCCCATCATGCACCATGCCCCCAGCTTGGCCGAGCCTGCTATGCCTGACTGTGCCGATATTACTGTATTCTCACCAACCTCGACATTATGCGCTATCTGTACCATGTTGTCCAGTTTCACGCCTTTGTGTACTATGGTGCGTCCCATTGTGGAACGGTCAATGCAGGTGTTGGCTCCTATCTCAACATCATCCTCAAGTTCTGCAATGCCTATCTGCGGGATCTTGTTGTAGCCGTTTGGCGTGGGTGCGAACCCGAATCCGTCGGCACCCACCACACTGCCTGCGTGAAGTATGCAGCGGTTGCCTACCTTGCATCCGTAGTAGATTGTAACATGAGGGTACAGAATGCAGTCTGAGCCTACAGACGCACCTTCACCTATAGTTACCAGCGGATAAATCTGTGTATTGTCACCTATTACGGCTCCGTCTTCAATGACGGCGAAAGGTCCTATGTATACGTTGTTCCCTATTTTTGCTTTTTCCGATACTGATGCAAGGGAGCTGACGCCAGTCTTGGCAGGTCTCATTGACGCGTAGAGCGACATCAGCTTGGCCAGACTCTCATAGGCGTTGTCAACCCTGACCAAAGTGGCGCTGACGGGCTGTTCCGGTTTGAAATCCTTGTTGACAAGAACTACGCTTGCCTGGGTTGAATAGAGGTACTGGGTGTATTTTACGTTTGAAAGGAAAGAGAGTGCACCCGGTACACCCTCTTCAATCTTGGCGAAAGTATGGACGGCGGCGTTTTCATTGCCGTCAACGGTACCGCCCAAAAACTCCGCTATCTGTTTGGCTGTAAATTCCATGCTTTTGTAAATCCTATTATAGACTTGCAAAGATAATATATTATTTAATATAAGCGGCCATTTCCTGCTGAACTTCAAGAGCCTTGCTGCGGGCCACCTGGGCAAAGTCTGCAGTCTTATCGGCATAAATGATTGCGCGGCTGCTGTTTACTATCAGTCCGCACTTGCCGTTAAGGCCGTACTTGCATACATCGGCCAATGATCCGCCCTGTGCGCCTATGCCGGGAACCAGCAGGAAACTGTCTGGCACGGTCTTGCGGATGTCAGTCAGCATATCGGCGCGCGTGGCACCTACCACATACATCATGTTGTCGGCATTGCCGCCCCACTCAAGTGACTTGGCCAGTACCTTTTGATACAGGGGTGTTCCCTGTGCGTCCTCCGTGTACTGGAAATCGGCGGCACCCTTGTTGCTGGTAAGAGCCAGCAGAATCACCCAGCGGCCTTCATGCCCCAGGAACGGTGTCACGCTGTCCGCACCCATATACGGGGCAACGGTTACGGCATCAACGTTCATCTCCGTGAAGAAGCTGTCGGCATACATCATCGATGTATTGCCTATGTCTCCGCGCTTGGCGTCTGCTATGATGAACTGGTCAGGGTAATTGGTGCGGATGTATTCAATTGTCTTGTACAGAGCCTGCATGCCTTTAAGACCTGCACTTTCGTAGAAAGCCAGATTGGGCTTGTATGCGATGCAATAGTCTGCAGTGGCGTCTATGATTGCCTTGTTGAATGCGAATATGGGATCCTCTTCCTTAAGCAGATGTTCGGGGATCTTCTTGAGATCTGTGTCAAGACCCACGCACAGGAATGATTTCTTGCGCTTGATGTTGGCGTAGAGTTCGTCTCTTGTCATATTTTTTACTTGTTTGAAAAATCTTTACATCTCAGCTTCTTTCATACGTTCCGCGTTCTCGGCAATGGTGAGTTGGTCAATACATTCCTGGATGTCACCGTCCATGAATGCCGGGAGATTGTATGATGTCCAGTTGATACGATGGTCAGTTATGCGGCCCTGCGGATAATTGTATGTGCGGATCTTGGCCGACCGGTCACCGGTTGATACCATGGTCTTGCGGCGGGCTGCTATATCATCCATATATTTCTGATGCTCGCGGTCATATATCATGGTGCGCAGGCGTGATAGCGCACGCTCCTTGTTCTTGGGCTGGTCACGGGTCTCGGTGCACTCAATGAGTATCTCCTCGACTATTCTGGTGTTGGGATTTTTCCAATTGTAACGAAGCCTTACCCCGGACTCTACCTTGTTCACGTTCTGGCCTCCGGCACCTCCGCTGCGGAAAGTATCCCACTTTATCTCGCCCTCGTTTATCTCAACCTCAAATGCATCAGCCTCGGGCAGGACTGCAACGGTAGCGGCCGATGTGTGTATGCGGCCTTGTGTCTCTGTTACAGGTACTCGCTGTACGCGGTGAACGCCTGACTCATACTTGAGCGTACCATATACTTTATCGCCGGTTACGGTGAATATGATCTCCTTGTATCCGCCCGAAGCGCCCTCGGAACATGATGATACGGCGTATTTCCAGCCTTTGGTTTCACAGAACTTGCAGTACATGCGGAACAGGTCACCTGCAAATATCGCAGCTTCATCGCCTCCTGTGCCGCCGCGGATCTCCATTATGACATCCTTGTCGTCCTGCGGGTCGGCAGGAATGAGCATCTGCTTTATCTCCTCTTCAAGCTGCGGCAGTCGTGCCATGGCAGTGTCAAGTTCCTCACGTGCCATCTGGCGCATCTCGGGGTCACTCTCGGAGAGCAGTCCGCGTGCCTCTTCAATGCTTTTATTCAGCTGTATGTACTCCTTGCGGGCGGCAACAACGGGTTCCAGGTCACGGTACTCACGGTTCAGTTTCACGAACCGTTTCATATCGGCTATGACAGACGGGTCCGTGATGAGCAGACTAACCTCCTGGAAACGGGCCTCCAGACCGTCAAGTTTGTCAAGCAGACTATCCGTTGATGCCATATCTTATCTTTTCTTTGGTACGTTATTGACATACGCAACAGGACCACCCTCGTAGAAGTTGATGATGTTGCGTGATACGTATTCGGCCATCTCGTTACGGACATCATAGGTCTGAGTGCCCACGTGCGGGGTGATGACCGCATTCTCACATGCCAGTATCTCAGGGCTTACCTTGTCACCGAACTCAAAGACATCCAGTCCTGCGCCCCAGATACGTTTGTTCTTAAGGGCGTCGGCCAGAGCAAGCTCATCAACAATAGGTCCGCGTGCTGTATTTACCAGGATTGCGGTAGGTTTCATCAGCTCAATCTGCTCCTTGCCTATAAGGTGCCATGTCTCCTTGGAGTAGGGGACGTTTACCGATATGAAATCAGATGTCTTGAGCAAATCATCGAACTCAACATATGTGGCGTCATACAGCTGTTCAATCTCCGGGCTTACGCGGTGACGGTTGTGATAGATGACCTTCATGCAGCTGGCCTTGGCGCGGCGTGCCAGAGCCTGGCCAATGCGTCCCATACCCAGGATTCCCAGTGTCTTGCCACCCAGTGAGTAGCCCAGATTGGCCAGCAAAGTCCATTCCAGTGCGCCCGGTATGCGCAGACGGCGGTCAACATCGGTAATGCGGCGTGCCACGGCCAGCATCAGCCCGAATGCCAGATCGGCTGTGGGCTCTGTTACGGGGCCTGGGGTGTTGGTTATGGCAATACCCAGTTCTGTGGCGGCCGGAATATCGATATTGTCAAACCCTACGGCGTAGTTGCTGACCAGTTCCAGACGTGGAAGTCCGCGTTCCATAAGCTTGCGGTCTACCGGGAAATTGAACATGGACTGCAGGACGTCATATTCAGGGAGCATATCATAGACCTCATCATATGTAAAGGTCTCGCGCCCCTGGGGTGGAAAGGTTACATCATATTTCTTAATAAGTTCCGCATATCCGGTGCGGAACATGTTGTATGTTACCAGAACACGCTTCTTCATAGCTGTCATTTTGATTCGCGAAGATACTCATTTTTTGTGCAGGGTAGGCTTATTTATTAACCTTTCACTATAAAATAAGTTAACTGCTTTTTTATTCCCTTGGTTTGCATTACATTTGCATATTAGTCAACTAACCGGATACTTATGAAACGATTACTCCCAATTGTTGCCACATTGCTGTGCATGTTTGTTTCCTGCTCCAAGTCATTGGAAACAGGTAAGTTAGAGATCAATGAACGGGGCTATTTCGAGACCCGTGGTGTTAACGTTTTGGTTTACTCCAACAATTATCAGGGTGTTTTCTGTGACGAGAAGACTGCCGGTATAGAAATCGTGCAACGCGGAGTCCGTATTGCAACCGGTGGAGCCGTACGTCTTATGAACACGCCCGAGCAGTGGGATATCTATGCCACGCTTACCGAGCGTACAATCGATACCCTGGGTGGAGTGATAAGTTGTAGGTTCAATTATCCTGACTATAATTTCAGATACGGAATTACCGCAAAACAGGAGGGTCAGGGAGTCCGGATTTCCGTCATTCTGGATGAGCCTCTGCCGGCTGCCCTTGCAGGCAAGGCGGGTCTCAACATGGAGTTCTTCCCGGCCACCTACTTTGGCAAGACATATCTCATGGACGGGCAGTCTGAGATATTCCCCCGTTATCCGTCAAGTGACACCGAGATGCGTCCGGTGGATGAGAAGATAACCCAGTTCTGGGGCCAGACCACTTTCGATGACCGCGGACGCGGCGAATTCATTGTTGCAAAGCCCATCTCAAAGGGACATACCCTTGTAGTGGCCCCCGAGGATGATGACCTTCGTGTACTGTTCAAGTCAGATACCGAACTGAACCTGTATGACGGCCGTAACCTGTCACAGAACGGTACGTTCGTGGTGCGTTCATTCCTGCCGCAGGGAAAGACCGGAACGGTGCTGGAGTGGTATGTGGAGCCTACTGCCGAGGCCGGATGGATACGTGAACCCAACATAGGTTTTTCACAGATTGGCTACACTCCCGCCCAGAAGAAGGTGGCAGTTATAGAACTGGACCGTAATGACAAGGTGGCACAGAAGGCTAAGATATTCCGTATCAATGCCGACGGAAGCCATACTCTGGCACTTGAACCTGCCGTAAAGGAGTGGGGCGTATTCTATAACCGTTACAACTATGCCCAGTGCGATTTCAGTGACGTTAAGGAGCCGGGTACATATTATATAGAGTATAAAGGTGTAAAGAGCAATCCGTTCCCCATCAACAAGAATGTATATGAGGGCAAGTGGCACAACACCATGGATGTGTGGCTGCCCGTTCAGATGGACCATATGCTTGTGAATGAGGCTTACCGTGTATGGCACGGCCGCTCACATATGGACGATGCCATCCAGGCTCCCCTCAATTATCAGCAGCATGACGGCTACCGCATGGGCAACACCACCAATACCAAGTACAAGCCATACGAGCATATTCCGGGTCTGGCAGTAGGCGCATGGTATGATGCCGGTGACTTTGACATCCAGTCAGGTACGGTTATCGGCCTTACCAACCAGCTGGCCGAGGTGTGGGATGTGCTGCGTCCCGAGCGTGATGAGACATTCATTGACCAGAAGACTCAGTTTGTTGACATACACCGTCCCGACGGTCTGCCTGATGTGATTCAGCAGGTGGAACACGGTGCTCTGAACCTGTGTGCACAGATTGAGAACATAGGCTTTATTGCCGGTGGTATTGTTCAAGGAAACATGCATCAGTATCATCATCTGGGTGATGCAGTTACAATCACTGACGGATATATCTATGATCCCAGCCTGAAACCTTACGAGGTTCGCGGCAACCGTTCGGGAACGCTTGATGACCGTTTTGCTTTCACCAACAACAACGGCAATCCAATGGGCAACGTGAATGTTTGCGCCGCATTGGCACACGCAGCACGCGTACTTGCCCCGTATATTCCTGAAACTGCCGAGCGTTGCAAGAAGAATGCCCTTAAGTTATGGAAGGAGATGGATGACTTCCAGGCCCGTCAGCCCGCACGTAACCAGCAGTCCAACACCAATGCCAATGCGAATATGAGAAACAACCGCAATATGGGCGGTGACCGTTCAAGTGCCGCCATACAGCTGTGGCTCCTTACCGGTGAGCAGAAATACAAGGATATGTTCCTGCCCGGTGTGATGCGTCAGATTGAGGCGGCCCGTACAGCTCCTCAGGGAGTTGAGGATAACCGTACCGGTGGCGGCAGTGCAATGCGTGCACCGCGCGTGAACATCACCACAGCCCTTTCACTGCTTCCGTACATGGATGATGACTTCAAGGCACAGCTGCGTGAGGTTATTCCCGTATTCGTTGAGGATGCCAAGCGCACGGCCGAATCCACTCCTTACGGCGTTCCCGTAGCAGGTGGTTCATGGGGTGGAAGCGAGCGTGTAATCAGCTGGGCCCAGAACAATTACATGGTATGGCGCTATTATCCAGACCTGATTGATCCCGAGCTGGTATTGTCCGGCCTTAACTTCATATACGGTAACCATCCCTACTCAAACGTTTCGTTCGTGACAGCGGTGGGTGTCAACACCAAGAAGGTGGCATACGGCAACAACCGTGCAGACCATACCTTTATTCCCGGCGGAATAGCTCCCGGTCTGGTGCTTTTGCAGCCTGATTTCCTGGAGCACAAGGATGACTATCCGTTCCTGTGGGGTGAGAATGAGTGCTGCACACGTACAGTTCCGTCATACGTTACATTATCTATAGGTGCCGAGGAGATTGCAGCTGCAATCAACAAATGATGAATACATGTCAATAAGTATAAAAGGCTTAAGTCATTATTATCCTAACGGTAAGAGAGCACTTACCGATATCAATCTGGAGATTCCTTCAGGTATGTTCGGCCTTTTGGGGCCCAACGGTGCCGGAAAATCCACCCTGATGCGCATCCTGGTAACCCTTATGGAACCTACCGAGGGCCAGATAGACGTGTGCGGTTACGATATCCGTACGCAACGCAAGGAGGTTCGGCGCATTTTGGGCTATCTGCCACAGGATTTCCGCTTCTTTGCCAAGTATAAGGTCCGTGAGTTTCTGGAATATGCGGCGGCGCTTTCGGGTATGACCAATTCGTCCCAGCGCGGCAAGGCGGTTGACGAGATGCTTGAGCAGGTGGGTCTTTATGAGGCCCGTGACCGATATGCGCAGAATCTGTCTGGCGGTATGAAAAGGCGTCTGGGTATAGCCCAGGCACTGATTCACAAGCCTCAGGTGCTTGTGGTGGATGAGCCTACCACCGGACTTGACCCCGAGGAGCGCATCAGGTTCCGTAACCTGTTGAGCGAGGCCAGTTCAAAGGATACCACAATCATACTGTCAACACATATCGTAGGTGACATATCAAGTTCATGTACGGAAATGGCAATGCTCAATCAGGGGCAGGTCCTGTTCCGTGGGTCGCCGGCTGGGATGCTCAAGGAGACAGAGGGCAAGGTATGGCGCCTTAAGGTTACCAATGAGCAGTACGCCGAGATAAACCAGAAGTACGCTGTGATATCAACCATACCGCATGGTCTTGGATGGGATCTGCAGGTGGTTTCAAAGGAATCTCCCGGTTATGATGCAGTGAGTTATCCTCCAAACCTGGAGCATGCATATGTTTATTTTACGGAGATTAGGGATAAGGAGTGATGGGACTTGGAATAACTAACATACTGATTGTCTCCAAGTATGAGACAAAGCTGCTTGTCAGAGGCTGGTTTTTCAAGGTCTTTGCCTTCCTGGCTGTTTTTACTGCAATTATACTGGGAGCGATATATATCCTTACGCAGTTTCCGCAACCCGAGGTGGTGAACCGCTCGGTCATTCCCTATATGTTCCTGCTGATAATGAATGTGGGGCAGGCCGTTGTGTCGGTTTTCCTGGCATCGGAATATCTTAAGCGAGACAAGCAACTTGATACATCCGAGGTGTTCTATACCCGTCCGCTGAGTAATGCTGAGTATCTTATAGGTAAGATGTGGGCCACTCTTAAGGTGTTCTTTATACTTGATTTTGCAGTGGCGATGATAGCGTTGATAATGAGTCTTATCAAGTTTGGCTTTGCCTTGGACTATCTGAGTTATCTGTGGTATTTCCTGCTGCTGTCAGTTCCTACGCTGGTATTCATAGTGGGCCTGTCAACTACGCTGATGCTGATTCTGAACAACCAGGCCATCACGATGGTGATCCTGCTTGCATACATAGGCGTAACATTGTTCTACATAGACAACCTGTACTATTACCTGTTTGATTATATAGGATTCAACCTGCCTATGCTCAAGTCTGTGGTGACAGGTTTCAGCGGATTGTCCAGGCTAATAAACCACAGGATGTGCTATCTGCTGCTTGGCATAGGTCTCATACTCACAGACGTTTCACTGTTCCATCGTCTGGCCAACTCCAGATACAGCCTGCTGCCATGGCGAATAGCTGCAGCCGTATTTCTGGCTGGAGGCCTGTACGCCGGTTACAGACATGTCCATATGTATAAGGTGGATGAGAAATACAGGGCTGACATGGTTGAACTTGACAACAAGTATGTCCATATAGGCGGTGCGGTTGCCCGGTCCTGTGAACTTACCGTAACCCAGAGCGGCGATTCGCTGAGTGTCAGAGCCGATATGACGGTAAGTCCCAAAGAGGATGCATCCCAGCTGGTGTTCACGCTGAACCCCGGATTCAGGATCAACAGCATCACTGCACCCGGCCACAGCATGAAATATGAAAGGCTGATGCACCTTATAATATTGACTTTTGACGCGACACTGCCTGAAGACGAGCCCTTAAACCTGATAATGGAGTACGGAGGTATGGCCGATGAGCGCATCTGCTATCTTGATATATCGGCCGAAAAACTGATTGAGAACGTAAAGGCACTCTCCAGGCTCAACGTTGGAAAGCGATACCTTTTCCAGGACAGGGAATATACGATGCTTACCCCTGAGAGCTACTGGTATCCGCGTCCTGGTGTGGCATACAGTGACCAGAGCCCTGAGTGGCAGATGTCATACTTTACTGATTTTACGGTCAATGTCACACCCAATCCGGGGCTCAAGCCCATTTCACAGGGATTGTGCACGGCCAATGAGGACTCCACCAGTTATTCGTTCAAGCCGGAATCATCGCTTCCGTCAATATCGCTTCTGATAGGTGATTACAATCCCAAGTCAATAACAGTTGACTCAACATTATACACCGTATGGGAACTGGGCCATTGGGATGACCAGTTCGAGGTGTTTGATTCAATACGTGATACTGTCCCGTATATAATCCGTGACAGGCGCAGGAATATGGAGTATCAGGCTGATATGGCATATCCGTTCAAACGCTTCCAAATAGTTGAGGTGCCTGTGCAGTTCACATCATACAAGCGCGTGTGGACATCGGCATATGAACAGCTGCAGCCTGAGATGGCGCTGGTTCACGAGAGGGGCTTTGACATGAGGGAATTCCAGTTCCGCAATATGAAACGTTCATGGACCGGCCGTAACAACTGGAACCGCCGCAACAATAACATGTCGGAGAAGGAGATACTTGTCAACATCCTGATCAATTCCATCAATTTCATGATGCAGTCCGGCAATATGAGCGGCAGCAGCAGGAACGGTCAGTGGACAATGACCCAGGTGGACAACCCATACTTTTATCGTCCTCTGTTCTACAACTTCAGGTATAATGTCTATTCGTCAGACTGGCCAATGGCAAACAGGATGGTGGAGTCAATGACAGCCGAAAACAACGCCCGCAATAATAACTGGATGCGTAGAATGAACGGTCTGTCTGAGGATGAGAAAGCCCTGATACTTATGGGTAAATACGATTTTGACCGTATCATGTCAGACCCTGAATGGGAGGATCTGGCCGATAATGCCCTGGAACTCAAGACAAAGGATTTCTTTGCTCCCGTATCGGTGGCTGTGGGTTATGAGTCTCTGGTTGACTCACTTTCGGCCAAGACCAGGGAGAGGGCGTTTGCCAATGTATCATTTGATTCAATCCTGGATTGGGTGCAGAGTTATTCAGGTATAAGCCTTGAGGATAAGATTGAAGCCTGGAACGGGACGGCTCAGCTGGCCTGCTACAAGATAGGTACCCCCCAGATAACTACGGTCACCACTGATACTGCGGATATCTATCAGGCTGAGGTCACGTTTGAGAACATATCGGACAATCCGGGATTCGTGAATGTGGAGTTTGTGTTCTATGAGACTGAGAACGCCGGTGACGAGGATAAACCCACAAGCATGATGGTAAGCGTAGGTCCGCATGAGACACGCAGGATTGTGACACACTGGTTCAATATACCCAGTTACATAAGGGTGAACACTATGCTCTCTTCAAACCTGCCTCATGAGATTAACCTGAACAACACGGACTGGAGTACGTTTGAAGGGACTGAACTTACAGCCGAGGGTGTATACAATGTCCGTGGCGGAGTGGATAACACCCTTCCGGGTGAGATAATAGTGGACAATGAGGACAGCAATCTGTTCTCTCTTTCCAGACCACTCCGTACAGGATATCTGTCAAAATGGATAGACAAGGCCAAAGAGAAGAAGAATGAGTTCATGTATGAGGGTTTTTCCGATTGGCGTACATACAGTCAGTGGACTCTGGTGACTGACCAGAACCTGTACGGTGACTATATACGGTCGGCATATCTGATATCGCCGGGCGACGGCGGCCAGTATGCCCGTTGGAGCATCCCGTTGGAGGTTGCGGGAGTATATGACGTCTATTATTACGCGGCCCCCAACATGTATGAAAACAACAACCGTAACCGCAGGTGGAACAACAACAATAACAACAACTGGAACAACAATAACAACAACGGCCGCAGGGTAACCAATGACTACAACTTTGAGATAGGGCAGTTCAACACAAGTGACCACGTATCGATGAACATGTGGCGTGCCGAGGAGGGCTGGAACCTGTTGGGAACGTTCCGTTTTGAGGCCGATACGGTCAGGGTCACACTTAACAACAGGTCCGGCATTAGGATTATTGTGGCCGATGCGGTAAGACTGGTAAAAAGAGAGAGGTAGATAAAAACAGAACAATTATGATAAAGCAGAAACTATTTATTACGGCGGTCATGGCGCTTGTAGCAGCACCGGTATTTGAGACCGGAGCCAGTGCGCAGATTGTCCTGACCATGGAGCAGGCTCTTGAATACAGTGCCGAGCATAACCCCGATCTGATAAACTCCCGTATGAGTATGGAGAGGTATGAGCAGAACCTGATAGCCCAGAGGGCATCGCTGAAATCAAGGTTCTCACTCAACCTGCAGCCCATTTCATACTCACAGTCCCGTCAGTTTGACAGCCGTTATTCTGACTGGTACACAAACCGTTCGCTGTCATCATCGGGTACGTTCAGCATATCACAGCCTATCATCTGGACCGATGCCACGCTGTCACTCAACAACAGCCTGTCATGGCAGAACAATGAGTCATCAATAGGAGGTACCACCAACAGCAACCGTGCTTTCAGCAACAGTCTCTACCTGAGCCTGAACCAGCCTCTGTTTACATATAACAGGACCAAGATGAACATGCGCCAGATTGAGATGAACTATGAGAATGCACGTATCAGCTATGCACTCCAGTTGCTCAACGTGGAGCGCAACATTACCAGCCAGTTCTACAGCCTGTTCATGTCACAGCAGAACCTTGCCATAAGTGAGTCTGAGTTGGAGAATGCCGAGCGTAACTTCAATATAATAAAGGATAAGGTAGAGGCAGACCTTACTACAAAAGATGAATACTATCAGGCAGAACTCAACCTGGCCCAGTCTCGTTCAAGTCTGGAGAACCAGAGAGTAAGCCTTGAGAATGCCAAGGACAATTTCAAGCAGGCTCTGGGCATACCTCTTGAAGAGGATATTATGGTGGTTTGCGATATTGAGGCTGAACCGGTATATGTGGATTATGACAAGGCCCTTAACAGCGCCATGACCACTAGGCTTGAACTGCGCCAGCGCCAGATTTCACGCGAGCAGCAGGAGATGTCTATGATACAGGTCAAGGACAATGACAGTTTTAGCGGTAATATCTCACTCTCGCTGGGTGTCATGGGCGATGACCCGGAATTCCCGCACATATATGACAATCCCACCAACAACCCGCGTGTGGCCATATCATTCAGCGTGCCTATCTTTGACTGGGGTGCCAGGAAAGCCAGGATCAAGGCTGCCGAGATTGAGCGCAAGATGTTTGAGCTGAGCGCTGAGGAGGAGCTTAAGAGCATAGAGATGAACGTGCGCAGCACCTGCCGCAGTCTGGACAATCTGGTGGGACAGATATCGATTGCCGAGCAGAGCCAGCGAAACGCCCAGCTTACCTATGACCTGAACGAGGAGCGTTACCGCAACGGTGAGCTGACCGGTCTGCAGATGAATCAGTTCCAGAACCAGCTGTCAAACAGCAAGATGTCATACACACAGGCCATCATTAACTACAAGGTCCAGCTTCTTAACATCAAGATCCTGACCCTGTATGACTTTGAGAAAGACGAACCTGTGGTTCCCATCACATATGAAGAGAGTACCGACAAAAAGAAGAAATAATAAAATGAAACAGTATATGAAATCAGGATTCAGCGCACTTACACTGGCTGTGCTTTCACTCCTTGCAGTAGGGTGCAGGCAAGAGAACACTATGAACCGTAATGAGATTCCTACTCCGGTATCTGTCACTGACATCACTTATGGTTCTGTAAGCAGGATTTTCACGACAAACAGCACGGCTGTATCTAATGCCGAGGCAGAGTTGTCAACTGAAATGGCCGGCAAGTATCATCTTCAGAAAAATCCCGCAACGGGAAAACCCTACAAACTTGGTGACAAGGTAAAGAAAGGCGCACTTATAGTACGCATCGAGGACAAGTCTTATGAGAACGGCATCTCGATAGAGACCAAGCGTCTTAACCTGGAACTTGCCGAGCAGGAGCAGACCAAGACAAAATCACTCTATGAAAAGGGAGGTGCCACTCTGACGGAGGTCAAGAACTCGGATATCAAGATAATGAGTTCCCGTCTGGATTATGAGAATGCCCAGATGAATCTGGAGAAGATGAACATCCGTGCCCCGTTTGACGGCGTTATAGTGAATCTTCCGCATTTTTCGACCGAGGCAAAGGTAAACAGCGGTACATCGGTTGTTACCATCATGGACTACAGCTCCATGCTGCTTGAGATCAACCTGCCCGAGAGTGCCATTAATGAGGTCAAGGTGGGCCAGAAGGCTTACATCACCCATTACACCCTTCCCGGTGACACGATCATAGGCGAGGTTACCGAACTCTCTCCCGCCATCAGCGCCGAGACACGTACATTCAAGGGCAAGCTTGTGATTGACAACAAGCAGCTGCTCATAAGGCCGGGTATGTTCGTGAAGGCTGATATCGTTACCGAGAGTCACAGTTCAACGATTGTGATACCCAAGAATATTGTACGTAACGAGCGCAACAGGCGTATCGTGTTCGTGGTAGATCAGGGTATTGCCAGGGCAAAGCAGATCAGGCTGGGTCTTGAAGAGAAGAACCAGGTTGAGGTGCTGGGCGGCCTGGATAAGGACGATCAGCTGATAATACGTGGTTTTGAGACCTTGAGAGATGGTTCAAAGGTTAAGATCCAGAGATAAGGCAAAGATGAAGAAACTTGTAAGTTGGGCGGTCAGGAATCCGGTCACTGTCACGATGGCGGTGCTGGCTATCCTGCTGCTAGGAAAAATATCATATGACAGGCTGAGCGTGGAGTTGCTTCCAAGCATGAACAGCCCCCGCCTGTTTGTCGAGATAGATGCTGGCGAGCGTCCGCCAGAAGAGATTGAGAAACAGTTCGTGCGCAGCATGGAGTCTCAGATTGCCCGTCAGAGTGACGTGCGCAATGTGTCATCGGTGGTAAAGGTGGGAACAGCCCGTATTACCGTTGAGTATGCATGGCGCAAGAATATGGACGAGGCGTTCCTGGACCTGGAGAAGGCTATGAGCAGTTTCTCTCAGGACAGCCGCGTAACGGACCTTAGGATATCACAGAAAGACCCCACCACAGCCCCTATAATGATAGTGGGTTTCTCAAATCCTGATATCACAGACATGGCCGAGCTGCGCAAGGTGGCAGACTCATACGTGTGCAATGAACTTATGAGGGTTGAGGGCGTGGCCGATGTCTCTCTTGCAGGAGATGAGTTCACCAATCTGGTAATTGAAGCCGATCCCTATAAGCTGCAGGCTTTCGGGATAACCGTAGACAACATTTCATCACGTATTCAGGAGAGCAACCAGAGGGTATCGGGCGGAAGGATATCGGAACAGGGTTTCCAGTATCTTGTAACCGGATCCAATACGCTTACTGATGAGATGGCATTCGGCAATATCATCGTTGGATACAAAAACACCGAAGCTACGCAGCAGGGAACGCGTCTGGGCGAGTTTGAATCGGCCAGCATGGCACCGATATACCTGCGTGACGTGGCTACCATCCACTTTGAGAACCGTGACCCTGAGAACATAGTAAGGGTGAACGGCAACCGCAGCATAGGTATATCGGTATTCAAGGAGATGGACTACAACACCGTCAAGGCGGTTGAGGGAATAAAGACAAGCCTGGAAAAAATCAGGAAATCATTGCCGGGATATGAGTTTATCGTTATAAGTGACCAGGCAACTTTCATAAACAACTCCATAGGCGAGGTCAAGAACAGTGCACTGCTGGGCGTATTGCTGGCTGTGATAGTACTGTTCGTGTTCCTGCGCAGGTTGGGGACCACCCTTATCGTGGCCGTATCAATACCGGTTTCCATTATCGCCACTTTCAACCTTATGTTCTTCAGCGGGTTGACAATTAACATACTTACGCTTGGAGGACTTGCGTTGGGTGCGGGTATGCTGGTGGATAATGCCATTGTGGTTATTGAGAGCATATTCAGGAATCAGGAGCGGGGCCTCTCCGTGCGAGATGCCGCCATTACCGGAACGTCCGAGGTGGGCGGTGCCGTATCGGCTTCAACTCTAACCACAATCGTGGTGTTCCTGCCTATTGTATATCTGCACGGCGCTACAGGCGAACTTTTCAAGGATGAGGCATGGACGGTAACGTTCTCACTGTTGTCATCACTTTTTGTGGCTATACTGGTCATACCTACACTGTATGAGCGCATTTTCTCACGCAAGAAAGCAGTACCTCTCAAGAACTTCAGTTCAGTTAATATTAAGGGCTACAGCTCATTCCTTAAGAAACTGGTAGGTTGGCGCTGGCTGGTAATCCTGTTGTCCGTTATCCTGGTAGCCGGTACTGTGTTCCTGCTGCCGTATGTGGGTACGGAGTTTATGCCTAAGACCGATGCCAATACTATCAACGTAAAGGTCCGTATGGCCGAAGGCACCAGTCTGGAGCGTACTTCATCCACGCTTGAGAGTCTTGAGAATCTGGTGTATGACCTGGCCGAGGATCCCGAATGCGTCATCTACACTCATGTGGGCCCGGGTGCATCAGCCCAGAACCTGGACTTTGAGGGAGAGAATACGGCTACCCTGAAGATCCAGCTCTCCAAGGCATCGGCAGTTACCCCTGATTACCTTACCGAGGTCCTGTCGGCTTATATTGACGGTGTTGAGGGTATGGAACTCTCATTCACCCAGGATGAAAACTCCCTGAACTCCATGATGGGAACCGAGGATGCTCCGCTGGTTGTGGAGATAAAGGGTGAGGACCTGGACCTTCTGGCCGCACTTACGGATCAGGTTAAAGCCGCTGTTGATTCCATTGACTGCCTGTACAATGTAGAGAGTTCGCTGGCCGGCGGTGCTCCGGAGATCATCATTACCGTTGACCGCGCCCTGGCCGGTATGAACAACATAAACGTATCCACCATAATCACCCAGATACAGCAGCACCTGGCCGGACGTGAAGCCGGACAGATGGACTATAAGGGCGATATGAGAGATATCAGCATCAAGGTTCCGGGAGTGTCATTGTCTGATCTGAACACTATGGTAATAACATCGGGCCAGAAGGATTTCCGCCTTATAGAACTGGCTCAGATAAGCGAGAGTACCGCTCCCAAGGAGATTTACCGTCTCAATCAGAACCGCGTGACCCGCGTCACTGCCGATATAGACGAGTCTACATCGCTGGATAAGGCCGCGCAGAGGGTTAGGGATGCAGTCTCTGGCATTGAGCTGCCGCAGAACTACTCCATAACCGTAACCGGCGAGGAGGAGCGCCGTGCCGAATCCATGAACAGTCTGCTGCTGGCACTGCTGCTGTCAATCGTGCTGGTCTATATGGTCATGGCATCGCAGTTTGAATCACTGCTGCATCCGTTCACCATCTTGCTGACCATTCCTCTGGCTCTGGTAGGAGCTGTGCTGATGTTCCTTGCAACAGGCATTACGGTCAATATAATGGGTATCATAGGTATGGTGATGCTGGCCGGTATAGCGGTCAACAACTCCATCATTCTGGTGGACCGCATAGGACAGCTCAAGGAATCAGGCCTGAGCCTTACCGACGCAATTGCAGAGGCAGGCCAACAGCGTATCCGACCCATTCTTATGACCAGTCTTACCACAATCCTGGCACTTGTGCCTATGGCATTGGGAATAGGAGAGGGGGCATCACTGAGTTCGCCCATGGCAATTGCCGTGATAGGCGGTCTGGTCACTTCAACCCTGCTCAGTCTTGTGGTGATACCGTGTGTTTATTATGTGTTTGAAAGCGCCAAAATAAGAATCACCGGAAAATGAGTGTAAAATCCAAGTCATTTATTGACCGCAGGGTAACAATAAGCATGCTTCTGGTGGCGTTGACGCTGCTGGGCTATTTCTCATATAAACAGTTGCCGGTTGAGCTGTTGCCCAATACGGAACTGCCCCAGCTGTATATAAATGCGTCGTCACGGAGTGACCTTACTCCGGCTTACATGGAGCAGCAGGTGGTTATACCGCTTGAGGGAGCCATAAGCGCAGTCGGTGGCGTGGAAAACATGGAATCTACTGTGTCCGGAAGACAGGGCTCCATAAGGGTTGACTTCAAGAGAGGCACCAACCTTAAGATGACCACGGTCAAGCTGCAGGAGAAGATCAGTTCCATCCGGGGTGATTTCCCGACCGATGTCTCTGTCAATGTCCAGCAGGCCAACATAAACGGCATAAGCAACCAGTTCATGTCATTGCAGGTGCGCGGATCGGGCGGTGTTGACCGCTTGAGAGCCATCGTGGACAAGGATGTGGTGCCGCGTCTGGAGAGCATAGACGGCATAGCAGGAGTCACTGTGTACGGAGGCCGTGTCAAGTCAATCGAGATACGCTCTAATCCGGAGGCCATGCAGGCTTTGCACATATCCAACTCACAGATAAGCCAAGCATTGAGCCAGTATAATCAGGAGCGTACATTCCTGGGCTTTATAAGTGAGCCCGACAAGAAGTACTACGTGCAGCTGGATGCAAACTATGATGACGTGTCGCAGGTGGAGAATCTGGTGGTTGCCAACGGACCGGTCTATCTTAAAAACGTTGCCACAGTTTTCTTTGACTACAAGGAGGAGACCACCATCAGCCGTGTGAACGGAATGGATGCCATATCGGTTTCATTGGTAAACGGTGCCGGTGAGAACCTGCTTGACCTCTCCAAGAGAACCCTGAAGCGTATTGATGAAGTGAACCGTGAGGTTGCCGCCCAGGACCTTCAGCTTGTAGTGCAGTCAAATTCGGCCGACCAGATAAGCAACAACATATCACAGATAGTCAGACTGGCCTTGATTGGCGGTATTCTGGCTGTACTGGTTCTGTGGTTCTTCCTGCGCAACATAAGTCTTGTGTTCTTTATCGCGCTCTCTATTCCCGTATCCATCCTGTCTGCGTTCAACATATTCTACGCTGCCGATATATCCATCAACACCCTTACCCTTATAGGTATGGCGTTGGCCATAGGTATGTTGCTGGACAGCAGTATAGTGGTGCTTGAAAACATTTACCGTCTGGCTTCGATGGGCATGCCGCCGCGATTGGCGGCCCTGCAGGGCGTAAAGGAGGTGCGCAAGGCCCTTATAGCATCCACGCTTACCACCATAACGGTGTTCCTGCCGTTCGTGTTCTCGGATGAGCCTATGATAAAGCTTCTGGGCCGTAATATTGGATTTTCAATTATATCCACGCTGGTATTCTCACTTCTGGTAGCTGTCACGTTCATCCCTATGGCAACGGCTGCCATGATGGAGCGCGGAGGCGGTGCCAACAGTGTCTTTTTCAAGAAGATGTCCATCCATGACCGCCCGCTGCAGATGTATTCAACACTGCTCAAGACCTGTCTGCGCAAGCCCGGACCTACTGTTGGTACGGCGGTGGCCGTTCTGGTGATAGCATTCATATTCGCCCTGTCCCGTAACACCGGTCAGAACCGTCAGGTTGAGAGTGACAGGATCAATGTGAACATCACCATGCCTACAGGCAGCACGCTTGATGATACTGACGAGGCAACGGCTACGCTCGAGGGACGCCTGGACAGTCTGGCATTCAAGAAGGATGTGATAAGCCGTATTCAGGAGGAGCAGGCGTCAATTACCGTAACACTCCAGGAAGGATATAACAAGAAGGGAGGTCCAACCATAAGCCAGCTTGTGGAACAACTCAGTGATGAGCTTGCCCTTGAGAATGAGATTGACGTCCGCGTGACTCCGGGTTATGCCCGCGGAAACCAGAACGCATCGGGCCTGAGTTCTCTTACACGGTTCATGAGTGTGCTGGGCGTGGGTGACAATACTGAGAGGATTGTTGTCAAGGGTTCTGATACCGAGACCATGCGCATAGTATCCAACAATCTAAGGTACTATCTGGAGCAGTTGGAGTTTGTGCGTGATGTCCGTGTTGACAATCCCGGTGGCCGCCGTGAGGTGCAGCTCACCTTTGACCCTGTGGCCATGGCATCGTACAATATCACCAACCAGGCCATAACATCGGCCCTGAATTCAATGAACCGCTCTACAAATTCAGGAGCCAGCTTCAAGGTGGGTACCGATGAATATGACATTGTCATAATGGATGACCTTACCGAGGAAGAGGAGGAGATGAGGGCTTGGGAAAAGACACTCGATGACCTTCGTCGCCTTACCGTGACCGATGCCAACGGCGGAGTCCATGAGCTTCAGCAACTGGCTAATATCCGCCTTAGCCGTGGACCGTCCGAGGTACGTCGTGTAAACCGCGACCGCCGCGTGAACGTGACCTACGCCATATCACAGAGCGAGGACCTGCCCAAGGATGTGCTGGATGATTATCATGACCAGATTGATGATATCATTGCCAATTACAACCTTCCGTCCGGACTGGCACTGGAGGTGCAGCGCGGTGATGACTCCACCAGTGAGTTCAAGTTCCTGATACTGGCATCGATCATACTCATATTCATGATACTGGCATCGGCATTCGAGTCACTCACCACACCTGTGGTGCTGCTGTTTTCAATACCGCTGGCAGCCATAGGCTCATTGCTGGCACTGCTGCTGTCGGGCAATAACCTGATGAATGCCAATACACTGACGGGATTCCTGATACTGCTTGGTATAGTGGTCAACAATGGTATCATACTTATTGACTATTCATCGACCCTGCGGCGCAGGGGATACGGCCGTATGAGGGCTATCATGACCAGCGGATATTCCCGCCTGAGACCTATCTGCATAACCACAATCACTACCATTGTCACGCTTATCCCCATGGCTATGGGTGACAATGAATATGCGGGTGCCATAGGTGCTCCGTTCGCGCTGACTGTGATTGGCGGTCTGACCTTCTCGGCCATACTTACATTGCTGCTCATACCTACGCTCTACATATCATTTGAGAATATGAGAGCATGGTACAAGGGACTGGGCCGTTACACCCATATCCTGCATGCGATATTGTTTATTGTTGGTGTGGCAGTGATCCTGTCAAGCGTACGTGGAATATTCATGATGCTTCTTTACATTATCGTGCTGGCGGTTTTGATTCCGGGAGTGACCTATTTCATAAAGAGCTCCGTAAGGATTGCCCGCAAGGATATAGTAAGCCCTGACGAGCCTATTGTGATTGAGGTTCGTAACCTGGTCAAGGTGTATGACTGGTACAGCCTGTTCCTGCGCCAGTGGCGAAGCGGACTGAATATTCGCCGCCGTTTGGGTCTTTCGCGCACTTTCCATCACGCAAAGGATTTTGTGAGCCTGATATGGCAGGTGGTGGTGTTCGGCTATACAGCCTATCTGGCCGGATGGTATTTTGAGAAGCAGGGATGGATCTTGCTTATGACAATCATTACACTGGCTGGCATAAACAATATCCTGAAGGCAATACTTGAGTATATTGCTTACAAGTTCAAGAGTGGGGCAAAAGCAGTCTTAATCATAAGGAAGATACTCTACTGGGCTCTGCCGATATGTGCAATGATGTTCCTGAATACCCGCATAGAGAGCAAGGGATTCATGGTGTTCATTGCCATTGTCTGGCTGCTTGGACTCTGCATCAACAAGACATCGTTATACCTGTATGAAAACAACATAAACGTGGAGCGTCTGGAGGGTGAGACAGCCAAACTGCGCCATGCATGGTTTGTTTTTGTAAAGAGTATTCCTATCATCGGCAAGCGTAAGAAACCGTTCAAGGCATTGCGCGGCGTATCGTTCGAGATACACAGCGGTATGTTCGGACTCCTGGGCCCCAACGGAGCGGGTAAGTCCACGTTCATGCGTATAGTGACCGGTATATTGCGCCAGAGCTACGGAACGGTGTTCATCAACGGTATGGATACCCTCAAGTACAGGGAGGAGCTGCAGAGCCTTATCGGATTCCTGCCTCAGGAGTTCGGTATGTACGAGTCCATGAGCGCATGGGATTTCCTTAATTATCAGGCTATCCTTAAGGGTATTACCGATGAGAAGGTGCGCAATGAGAGACTGGATTATGTGCTCAAGTCAGTCCACATGTATGAGCAGCGCAACGCTGAGATAGGATCGTTCTCTGGCGGTATGAAACAGCGTATAGGTATTGCGCTTATACTGCTTAACCTGCCGCGCATACTTGTGGTCGATGAGCCTACCGCAGGTCTTGACCCCCGTGAGCGTATCCGTTTCCGTAACCTACTGGTTGAACTGAGCCGTGACCGTATAGTGATATTCTCAACGCATATCATTGAGGATATAGCCAGTTCGTGCAACCAGGTTGTGGTGATAGAGAGAGGTTCACTCAAGTACTTTGGAGAGCCCAATGATATGGTTAAGCTGGCCAAGGACAAGGTATGGCTGTTTGACATTGAGGCATCACGTCTGGGTGAGCTTGACGAGAAACTCATTGCCAACCACATCCAGGACGGTGACAAGATCAAGGTGCGTTATATATCGCCCACATGCCCGTGGCCCGATGCCGAGCTTGCTGAGCCCAACCTTGAGGATGCATATCTGTGTCTATTAAAGAACCTTTAAAATGAAGTTGACCCGATGTCAGTAACACAGACTTTTAAATCATTCGCACGGTTGTGCGGCTACAATATGAGGATAATATTCTCCGGCAAGTTCATATGGTTCCTGCTGGTGGGCCTGGCCCTGTTCTTCTTCCTGATGTTTGCCGCCGCATCCAGAGGTACGGAGTTGAGTCATGAGATGGTTTACGGCCAGCTTATCATACCCGGTATCCTGCTTGTATTCTACCCGTCATGTTTCGGAATCCAGAATGATGCCGACCACCGCATCCTGGAGCTGCTGTTCGGCATTCCCAACTACATGTACAAGGTTTGGCTGTTCCGTCTGGTGATGATATATGTGGAGGTGTATCTCATACTTGTGGTTTATGCCTTCCTGGCCAGAATCCTGCTCTATCCGGTACAGCCTTTCTCAATGGCGCTGAACCTTATGCTCCCGGTAATACTGTTCGGAAACCTGGCGTTCCTGTACTCCACGCTCATACGCAACGGTAACGCTGCAGCCGTACTCTCCGTACTCACGGTGATACTTGCGCTGGTATTGGGTAATCTCCCGCTGGTGGAGAACAAGGTCTGGGATGTAACGATAAATCCTTATGAGGAACCCGAGAATATCAACGCCGCCATCTGGAGCGTAATCCTGCTAAAGAACCGCATCATGATGATTGTGGCCGCAATTGTCTTCTTGATGTCGGGCTTGCTGGGGCTTCAGAATAGGGGTAAGTTCCTGGGGTAATACAATACCTTCTATCTGTGTCCCTTTTTTTTGAAACTTTCCCGATTATTGCTATTTTTGCAGTAATGTTCATGAGTAATTATTCTTTGAATATGAGGAAATTATACTCCATTATCCTTTCGGGAATTCTGTGTCTCATCTCTTTTAATGCTGAGGCTCAGCTGTCAAAGAACCCAAACAAGTTTCTTGGCAACATCACGACAAGGTATTCTGTTGATGCTGGAGGCGGGGTGCCGTCATACTACACGCTCTGGAATCAGATTACCCCTGAGAATGAGTCCAAGTGGGGTTCGGTAGAGGGAACACAGGGCAGATATAACTGGGGCAGTGACACTCCGTTCAACTATGCCAAAAACCATAATTTTACTTATAAGTTCCATGCTCTGATTTGGGGTGCACAATATCCTAGCTGGTTCAGCAGCAGTATGTCAGTCAATGACCGTTACAACGCCATAGTGAAATGGTTTGATGCCGTAAAGGCCCATTATCCTGACCTGCCCATGATTGATGTGGTGAACGAGGCCGTAGGCATGCACCAGCAGGGTAATCCGCTTATGAAAGAATCTTTGGGCGGTGGCGGCAAAACAGGTTATGACTGGCTTATCAAGGCGTTTGAGATGGCCCATGAGCGCTGGCCCAACGCCATCCTCATATACAATGACTACAATACGTTCCAACATGACACCGATGCCTACATAGACCTGGTACGCACATTGCGCGATGCAGGCGCACCGATAGATGCATACGGATGCCAGTCACATGATGTGGACAACATAAGCAAAAGCAACCTGCAGTCGGCTATGAACAAGATTCAGAATGCTTTGAAGATGCCTATGTACATCACAGAGCTGGATGTCAACGTTGAAGATGATGATCAGCAGAAAGCACAATATGAAAGCATATTCCCTCTCATGTGGGAGGCAGACTATTGCGCTGGAGTAACTATCTGGGGTTATGTATATGGAGCCACATGGGTGGATCATTCCGGCTTGTACAAGGATGGGGTTGAACGTCCTGCAATGACTTGGCTGAAGGAGTATATGGCTTCAGATGCCGCCACGAATGCCAAGAGCCCGTTCCCCGGAATGAAGAAGGAGGCATCGGTCTATGTAAAACCTGCTTCCATAATCGTAAACAAGGGTGAACAGGTTCCAATCGCTGTTAGGGCAAGCATGAGGACCAAGACCATTGACTACATAGAGTTGTATGTAAATGATGAGCTCATAGCCACAATGACCGATGCTCCATATGAGACAGAGTATTTACCGGAAACCACCGGTAAGTACAACCTCAAGGCCGTGGTATATACCGATGACGGTGAAACGTACGAACGTCTGTCAGGTTTTACAGCCTATAACCCCCGTAAGCCACACAAGACTATCAATCTTCCGGGTACCATCCAGGCCGAAGACTTTGATGAAGGCGCCCCCGGCATATCATTTTATGATTCTGACAACACTGCCGAAGGTGACGGAAGCAGTTACCGTTCTGACGGTACCGGAGTGGATATCGTGACCGGTAACGGCGGTTATGCCATCGGCTATACATCAAGCGGCGAATGGCTTGAATATACGGTGAATGTAAAGGAGGCTGGAGTATATACATACACGGCATACGTTTCATCGGGCACTACAGGCTCATCTTTCAGCCTTTCACTAAATGATAATGATAACCTTACGGACCTGACAGGGACAATATCAGTGCCCCAGACCGGAAGCAACGATTGGGGTACTTACACCACCGTTACCGGACGTTTGAAAGCCAGTCTTGATGAGGGCACACAGGTAATACGCCTGAACATTACCGGCAGCAGCTGCAACATTGACAGGATAGTCCTGAATAGGATTGATTACAATGAGAATATAAAGCTGAGCGTAAGTTCCGAGCCTGTCGTAGTGAACGGAAGCACTACAATAAAAGTGGATGTCAATGATGATGAGGTTTCAATTGCCAACGTAAAGCTGTATCAGGGTACCACACTGCTCCGGGTTTTCACTCAGGCGCCTTATGAGTATGTATTCAAGCCAACCAAAATAGGAAATTATACTTTCCAGGCCGTAGCCACAGACGTTGACGGCGGACAATCGGACATAATTACATACAGCCTTAAGGTGAGTGAGCCGTTCAGCGGCACTCCGATAGAGATTCCCGGAACAATCCAGATAGAGGACTTTGACAAGGGTGGTGAAGGAGTGGCTTTCCACGATTCCGACTCTGATGATGAGGGCGATGCAAACTATCGTACGGACAATGGTGGCGTAGACCTTAAGGCCCGCAACGGCGGAATAGTGATTGGCAATACCGCCGATGGCGAGTGGCTTGAATATACCGTAAATGTACTGACCGCAGGTAATTACAGGTATTCTGTGGTAGCAAGTTCGGGCGTTTCAAACAGCGGATTCCGGATTGGTGTAGTGGACAACGGCGTAAACAATATCTGCAAGGTCAATATTCCGCAGACAGGTGACAACAGCTGGAGCAACTATCAGTCAGTGACAGGTGACCTGGGCTATCTTGATGCCGGACTCCAGATACTGCGCGTGACAATAGACGGGGCATACTGCAACATTGACAGGATTGAACTGACTCTTGTTTCGGATGATGTAAGCTATATACTGCCCGATGACAGGAGCGCCAATGGTACACGCTACAATCTGGGCGGTTCAATTGTAGGCGATGACTATAAAGGCATCATCATAATAAACGGCAAGAAAATACTGAATAACCAATTAAAGTAAAGAGAATATGACTATCAAAGATTTACAACCCAAAATTGTATGGGATAACTTTTACGGGATTACCCGCCAGCCGCGTCCTTCAAAGCATGAGGAGAAGATCCGTGCATGGTTGCTGGACTGGGCAAAACAGCGTAACATTGAGGCTTTTGCCGATGAGACCGGTAACGTGATCATGCGCAAGCCAGCTACTCCGGGTATGGAGAACCTGAAGGGCGTTATCATGCAGGGCCATATGGATATGGTTCCCCAGAAGAATGCCGATGTCAAGCATGATTTTGAGAAGGATCCTATCGAGACCTGGGTTGATGGCGAGTGGCTCAAGGCTAAGGGCACAACTCTTGGTGCCGATAACGGTTTGGGTGTTGCTCTGGCTCTGTCAGTGTTGGAATCGGACGATATCAAGCACGGCCCGCTGGAACTGCTGGTTACCTATGATGAGGAGACAGGTATGACCGGTGCACAGGCTCTCAAGCCGGGAGTGCTTAAGGGTGAGATCCTGCTCAACCTTGACTCTGAGACCGAGGGTGAGATCTACGTAGGCTGTGCCGGTGGTCTGGATGCATCAATCAAGGGCACCTATGAGCGTAAGCCCGAGCCTAAGGGCTGGCTCTGCTACAGCCTTGCCGTTAAGGGCTTCCAGGGCGGTCACTCAGGTATGGATATCATCCTGTGCCGCGCCAATGCCAACAAGGTAGGCGCACGCGTAATGTACGCTCTGCTTACTAAGGCCGATGTCAAACTTATCGACATGGAGGGCGGCACACTGCGTAACGCAATCCCGCGTGAGTGCTTTGCCACCGTTTACGTTGATCCCGCCAAGTTGGATGTTGCCAAGAAGGTAGTGGCCGATGTATTTGCCGAGGTTAAGGCCGAGTATGCCGCTACTGATCCCGGCTGCAACTACGTATTTGAGCCTTATCAGTGCGCACCGGGTGAGACCTGTGATCCCGATGAGTGTCTGTATGTGGAGGAGTCTGCTGCACTGCGTTATATCCAGGCTATCCTGGCATGTCCCGATGGTGTGGAGCGCATGAGTGACCAGATGCCTGGCCTTGTTGAGACATCGAACAACATGGCTATGGTTAAGATTTTTAAGGGTGAGTTCTTTATCGGTAACCTGCTGCGCAGCTCTGTTGACAGCGCCAAGGAACTTCTGGCTCTGCGCGTACGTAGCGTAGCTGAACTTGCCGGCTGCAAGATTGAGCTTACAGGAGGTTACTCAGGCTGGGCTCCCAATGCCGCATCACCTATATTACACGTGATGAAGCAGGAGTACCAGAAGATGTTCGGCACCGAGCCCAAGGTTATGGCTATCCACGCCGGCCTGGAGTGCGGTATCCTGAGCGGAGCCTATCCCCACTGGGATATGGTATCGTTCGGCCCCACACTCATGAGCCCCCATTCACCCGATGAGCGCTGCTACATCCCGTCAGTCCAGAAGGTCTGGGATTACCTGAAAGCAGTTCTCGCTGCCATCCCGAAAAGGTGACATTGGGGACGGTTCCGTTTGGCACCTTTTTGCTAAATAAGAAACAGCGGCTTAATTGTAAGTCGCTGTTCTTTTTGTAATTAGATATAAAAAGGTGCCAAACGGAACCGTCCCCAATGTCACCTCACCCGATATCCTGCAGGTTATATGGAGTTTCCTGATAAACGTAGTAGTTGAGCCAGTTTGAATAGAACAGGTTGGCGTGGGCGCGCCAGCGATCTATCGGTCTCTTGGCGGGATCATCGTCACGATAGTAATGCTTGGGCTTTTCTATGGTGAGTCCCTTTGCCAGGTCGCGTTTATACTCATTGTCAAGAGTGTTCGGGGAGTACTCCATATGGCCGGTAATGAATATCTCGCGACCACCACGGGCCGATACCATGAATACGCCGGCCTCATCGGACTCAGACAGAAGCTTGAGTTCGGGATGTTTCAGGATATCCTCCCTGCGTACCTCCGAGTGACGGCTATGGGGAGCATAGAACTCATCGTCAAAGCCACGGAATATGGGCAACGGCTCATTAATGGTCTTATGCTTGAATATGCCGAACATCTTCTCTGGCAGCGGATACTTGGGAACTCCGTAGAAATGATACATGGCTGCCTGAGCGGCCCAGCATATATACAATGTGGAAGTCACGTGTGTGCGTGCCCAGTCAAAAATCTCCTTAAGTTCATCCCAATATGATACCTCCTCAAACTCCATCTGCTCCAAAGGCGCACCTGTCACTATAAATCCGTCAAACTTCTCATCTCGCATGCTCTCAAACGTCTCATAGAACACCCTCATGTGCTCTACAGGTGTATTTTTTGAGGTGTGACTGCGCAGTTTCATCAGCTTGAGTTCAATCTGCAATGGTGTATTGGAGATAAGTCTGATAAGATCCGTCTCAGTGGTAATCTTGATGGGCATCAGGTTGAGTACCACAATGCGCAACGGACGGATATCCTGACTCGTGGCACGGCTGGTGTCCATAACAAAGATATTCTCACCTTTGAGAATCTCTATTGCAGGCAGTTTATCGGGCAGTTTAAGAGGCATATTGTACTATGTTTTATAAAACCGCATATTCACCACCCCTTTTAGGAATGGTGAATACACAGCAAAATTAGCTAAAACTTAAAACAACTTGGTATAAATATCATATTTTGGCAAAAGCCTGGTCAAGGTCTGCAATGATATCGTCTATGTGCTCAACACCTATTGACAGACGTACTGTTGTGGGAGTGATGTGCTGCTCGGCAAGCTCCTTTGATGTCATCTGTGAGTGTGTGGTGGTGTAAGGATGTATCACAAGGCTCTTTACATCGGCTACGTTGGCCAGCAGTGAGAATATCTGCAGTGAGTCAATGAACTTCCAGGTATCCTCCTGGGTTCCGTTAACCTCGAAAGTGAAGATTGAACCGCCACCGTTGGGGAAATACTTCTGATAAAGTGCATGGTCCGGATGATCGGGCAGCGACGGATGGTTGACCTTTGATACCTTGGGATTCTTGTCAAGGTACTGAACAACTTTGAGTGCGTTCTCCACGTGACGCTCTATGCGCAGAGGCAGTGACTCGACACCCTGAAGCAGTATCCAAGCGTTGAAGGGGCTGATGGCAGCACCGGTATCACGCAGGATGACGGCGCGGATACGGGTTACGAATGCGGCTGCACCGGCTACATCGGCAAATACTGCGCCGTGGTAAGAGGGATCGGGCTTGGCGAGTGTGGGATACTTGTCGGGGTTGGCCTTCCAGTTGAAAGAACCGCCGTCAACGATAACGCCACCCAGTGATGAGCCGTGACCGCCTATGAACTTGGTTGCGGAATGAACCACGATGTCTGCTCCGTGCTCCAACGGACGGATAAGTATGGGAGCGAATGTGTTATCCACGATAAATACGATGCCGTGCTTGTGAGCGATGGCTGCTACAGCCTCCAGATTGGTAACATCGCTGTTGGGGTTACCGAATGTCTCGGCATAGATTGCCTTGGTGTTGGGGCGGATGGCTGCCTCAAGAGCCTCCAGGTCATTCACCTTAACTATGGTGTTGCTGATGCCCTGGGTTGAAAGTGTGTGTGTTATCAGGTTGAATGAACCGCCGTACAGGTTGTCGGCTGCCACGATGTGGTCACCGGCCTGAGCAATATTCTGCAGGGCGTATGTTACTGCGGCTGCACCCGATGCAACTGCCAGACCGGCTACACCACCCTCAAGAGCGGCAATGCGCTTCTCAAGTACATCCTGTGTGGAGTTGGTCAGACGGCCATAGATGTTACCGGCATCACGCAGACCAAAACGGTCAGCAGCATGCTGTGAGTTACGGAACACATAAGATGTGGTCTGATAGATAGGTACTGCGCGTGCATCGGACGCGGGATCGGGCTGCTCCTGGCCTACATGAAGTGCCAGAGTCTCAAGATGAAATTTGTTGTTTGCCATAGTTGTATGTTTTTATTTGTTTGTTTACTTTTGACGATGCAAAGTTACGGCCAATAGAAAATTCCACCAAGTACATTCCATTATTAAAGAAAAAGTTCCTACCTTTGCGCAAAATCATAGAAAGAACCAACATTAAAAACCATACAAACTATGGAAAAGGAGAATATTTCAACTCTGATTGAACCAAAAGCAGGAGAATTGGATGCCACCGACATCAAAATCCTGACCTGCCTGCAGGATAATTCACGCCTCACAACAAAAGAACTTGCCGCAAAAGTACATCTTTCCACCACTCCCGTATTCGAGCGTCAGAAACGTCTGGAGCGTGAAGGCTATATAAAGAAGTATATAGCAGTGCTTGACCCCGAGAAACTTAATCTGGGCTTTGTGGTATTCTGCTGCGTAAAGCTACGTGAAATGACACGAGAGACCGCCTACACTTTTGAAGAAGCCGCGCGTAATATGAAAGAGGTGGCAGAGTGCTACAACATCTCCGGTGAGTTCGACTACCTGCTCAAGGTATATTGCCCCGATATGCGCTCCTACAAGGAGTTTATCATGAATGTGCTTGGCACCACCGACACCGTAGGCTCCATCCAGTCCATGTTTGTAATGAGTCCCATCAAAAAAACGTTCGGCCTCTCAATCTGATATTAACAAAAATCGGGTTGTTTCGTCTTTATGGTGTATCGCTTGAAACAAAATTAAAACACTATAGAAATGAAGACAAGATCCTACTTTGTGTACGCTATTTGCGCGTTGATGCAGTCATGTATTATGTGTGATGCCCAGGTGGTGTGGCTTTCAACAAAGAATCCTGATTTTACGGACTGTGACCGTGAGGAACGTGATGTCAAACCGTTTGATGCGGTAACAAATTCATGCCCGTTTGATGTGATTTTTGAGCAGTCCGATGATCAGTATGTGATTGTCGAGGGTGACGAAGAGTATTTCGAACGCCTACATACTGAGGTCAGTCGCGGAATTCTTGAAATCAAAATAGATCCTGCACGTTATCGTAATGTACGTTTGAGAGTAAGGGTGGGTTGCCCTGAAATTACTCAGATTGCAATGTCCGGAAGCGGAGCCATTATTTGTAAATCAGATATAGTGACTGATGGTGATGTTAGCGTGCGTTTGGCCGGAAGCGGCGATATCATTACAGAAGGAATCAAATGTGCTAATCTTCAGAGTTCCGTTGTGGGATCAGGTGATCTTAGGATTGCCCGTATTGAAGCCGTTGATGTGAGTGTAAACGTAGCCGGTAGCGGAGACTGGGGTGCAACACGCATCAAGGCGGATAACCTGACGATTGCCGTTTCCGGATCTGGCGATGTGGAGATAGTGAATGTTGATATTGATGATTTATTGACTGCCAGTATAGCTGGAAGCGGTGACATTGATCTGAATGGTCATGCCCGTAATGTCAATGCAAAGGTGGCCGGATCTGGTGATATATCGGGCAGACTCTCTTATGATCGTATCAGCAAGAGCAGGGCTGGCAGCGGTGATATCGATTGGTGATTATCATGATAAAAGAATAAAGGCTGGCAAATCGCCAGCCTTTATTCTTTTAGTACTCAAACGTGCCGTATTCGCTGTGAATAGTCAAGTGTGTGTGATCTGATTGCTCGATCCTTCCTATGATGCGGGCATCTATGCCGAATGACTTGCTGATATCAATTACCTGCTGGGCGTACTCCTTGGGCAGATAGACCTCAAAGCGGTGGCCGCAGTTGAATACCTTGTACATCTCTTTCCAGTCCGTGTGGCTCTGCTCCTGGATTGTGCGGAACAGGGGCGGGATGGGGAACATGTTCTCCTTAACTACATGGACGTTCTTAACAAAGTGCAGTATCTTGGTCTGGGCACCGCCGGAGCAGTGAATCATACCGTGAATCTGCGGGCGCAGTGCATCTAGCAGTTTCTTTACTACCGGAGCATATGTGCGGGTGGGAGAGAGTACCAGCTTGCCGGCATCAAGAGGTGAATCCTGTACTTTGTCAGTCAGGTTGAGACCACCTGAATAAACCAGATCCTCCGGTACTGCATGGTCATATGTTTCGGGATACTTCTTGGCAATATCCTTGCCGAACACATCGTGACGGGCGCTGGTGAGGCCGTTGCTGCCCATGCCGCCGTTGTACTCCTTCTCATATGTGGCCTGGCCGAATGATGCAAGACCCACAATCACGTCACCCGGACGGATATTGGCGTTGTTGATCACGTCACTGCGTTTCATGCGGCAGGTTACGGTGCTGTCCACGATGATGGTGCGTACCAGGTCACCTACATCGGCAGTCTCACCGCCGGTAGCGTATGCGCCTACGCCCATCTCACGGAGTTCGGCCAGCAGTTCATCGGTGCCGTTTATGATGGCGCTGATTACGCTGCCGGGAACAAGGTTCTTGTTACGGCCTATGGTTGAGCTAACCAGGATGTTATCGACTGCACCTACGCAGAGAAGGTCATCGATATTCATGATCAGAGCATCCTGTGCAATGCCTTTCCAAACAGAGAGGTCACCGGTCTCTTTCCAGTAGGCGTAGGCCAGTGATGACTTGGTGCCGGCACCGTCAGCATGCATTATGTTGCAATACTCGGGGTCACCTCCCAGGATATCGGGAATAATCTTGCAGAATGCCTTGGGATAGAGGCCTTTGTCTATGTTCTTGATGGCGTTGTGTACATCCTCCTTGGATGCCGATACGCCACGCAGCATATAACGTTCGTTCATAATCAGAATTGTACTGTGGGAGCCTTGTTTGCACCTTCTTCAGCCTCAAAATAGGGCTTCTTCTCAAAACCGCGCATACCGGCAATGATGCTCTGCGGGAATTTGCGGATATAGGTGTTGAACTTTGAGGCCTCGTCATTGAAGTTCTTGCGCTCCACGGCAATGCGGTTCTCGGTACCCTCAAGCTGAGCCTGGAGTTCCTTGAAGTTCTCATTGGCCTTGAGTTCGGGGTAGGACTCGCTGATGGCGATAAGTCGGCCCAGAGCACCGCCAACCTCATTCTGAGCTTTCTGGAATTCCTTGAGCTGATCGGCGGTCATATTCTCGGGATCAACAGTGATTGATGTAGCCTTGGCGCGGGCGTTTACAACTGCCTCAAATGTGGATGTCTCATGCTGTGCATAGCCCTTGACTGTATTTACCAGGTTGGGGATAAGATCGGCGCGACGCTGATAGACGTTCTCTACATTGGCCCATGCCTTGCTTACGGTCTCTTCCATTGTGACCATGCTGTTGTTGACCTTGATACCCCAAATAACAATGACTGCTATCGCAGCAATGATAATCCAAGTACTTTTCTTTTTCATCTTTCTATGGTTAAAACATTTATTTTCAATTAAAAACGAGAACCGGCTCCTCCGCCGCCAAAGTGGCCTCCGCCATAGCTTCCGCCAATATGTCCGCCTCCGCTGAATCCGCCTCCGCCAAAACCACCACCAATGTGAGGCCCGCTTCCGCGACTGCCTGTGCCGGTTGAATAGTATGATGTGCGGTTCCTTGAGGTGATAAAACCACAATGGCTGCACTTAAAGGTCAGAAGCTCCTTCTTTACACCGTTCTGCTTGGATATTGTTGAAATACCCACCTGTTTCAATGTAATCTTTCCGCAATTGGGACATTTGCGGCTCTTTCTATCAACAGCAACCACTAATCCGATGATTAGCAACATCATGCCAAGGAAAACACATAAAACCGCTATTGCTGACAAATCTTCGTCATCATCATCATCGTCGTATTCTCCCTTGAGCAGTATGTCTCTCAGTGCCTCGGCGCCGGCAACCATGCCTTCATCCCATTCGTTATTGGCAAAATGAGCGTTCATGTAGCGTTCCTGGACACGTTTGCAGATGGCATCGGGTAATACTCCCTCAACACCGTAGCCGGTTGCAAACTGGATGCAACGCTCACCGGTGGAGAGCAGTATTACCAGTCCGTTGTTTGAACTGGAACGGCCAACGCCAACCTTCTCGGCAAGCTGATGTGCAAACTCAAAGCAGTCATCAGGGTCAATATCCGTGACAACTGCCACCAAAGTCTGTATGCCGGTGCTGTCCTCGACTGTGCGGAAAGCGGCGTCAATACGTGCAACCGCCTGATCAGACAGTATTCCATCCGGGTTAGAAGTGTATCGGTTCCGGTCCTGCAGATGGACTGGCGTGATATCGGAAGGTTTGTAAACCTTGGCCGATATGAATCCGCACAGCAGGACAAAAAGAACTGATACTAACGCTTTCTTCATACTTCAATGCTGTTCCAGATATCCCAGGAGGCGATAGCCTGCTGTTCAAGCATATCCTTGCCACCCTTGGCCAGGGCTCCATGCTCGCGGCCCTTCTTCATAAAGAGGGTCTCGTCCGGGTTTGCCACAACGTCAAGCAATACATGCTGACCTGAAAGGAACGTATATGGAATATCGGGACACTGGTCTGTATCGGGCCACATACCTAACGGGGTGCAGTTTACTATTATATCAAAGTCATCCATTACAGACGGAGAGAGTTCATAGTATCCCATAATGTCAAAAGTGGAGTTGCGGGATACGAACCTGTTTTGAATTCCCAGTTTGTCCAAAGCATACTTGACAGCTTTAGATACACCGCCTGTTCCCAGAATAAGGGCGTTCTTACGGCCTTCAAGCAGATCCTTGAATGATTCTGTAAATCCAATCCAGTCTGTGTTATATCCAATGAGTTCAGTACCGGACTCCTTATGAATAACCTTGACGGTGTTTACCGCACCTATGGCCTGGGCGGTCTCATCAAGCCTGGTAAGATAAGGGATGATCTCTTCCTTGTACGGAATGGTTACATTGAATCCGCACAGATTGGGGTTGCCTGCAACCAATTTGGTCACATCCTCAATGCTCTCCAGTTCAAAGTTCTCATAATAGGCATCGATATGCTGCTCACGGAACATCCTGTTGAAACGAACCTTGGATGTGGAGTGGGCCAACGGCTTGCCTATCAGACCGAACAGATGGCCGTATGATGCATATGAGCGTGCCGGCTCTTTCCTTTCAGGCTCAACCCGGACGGTTTCCCTGAATGGAGTGGGTTCCGGCTGAGGCCGGGGTGTGACTACAGGCTCTTCAGGTTTTGTTTCAGGTTCCGGTTCTGTCTCCGGTTTAAACTTAGGTTCAGGCTCATTGAGTATGGTACCGTCATTCGTATCCTGCTGAAAATCCTGAGGAGAATCCAGCTTCTGGTTCACATGTCTGACAAGGAGCAGAAATATTACACCAAGTATTAAAAAAGGGCCAAACATAATTATTTATCTTTTTGCCAACCAATCGGTTACGTTCTTTTCAATGCGGGCAGCAAGGTCTGTGCCGCTCTCCTTGACGAATTTCTCGCCTACAATATGCTCGTAGAGCTCAATGTAGCGGTCTGATACGCTGTCAGCGTATGCATCGGTAATCTCAGGCATAACCTGACCGGGCTGGTTCATGAAATTATGCTCAATGAGCCATTGGCGTACAAACTCCTTTGAGAGTTGTTTCTGGGGCTCACCCTTTTCAAATTTCTCCTGATAGCCGTCAGCGTAGAAATAACGTGAACTGTCAGGGGTATGTATCTCATCAATCAGATATACCTTGCCGTCACGCTTACCGAACTCATACTTGGTGTCAACCAGTATAAGGCCTTTCTGTGCTGCAATCTCAGTACCGCGCTTAAAGAGGGCACGGGTGTATTTCTCCATAACCTCATAATCCTCCTTGCTTACCAGGCCCTGGGCAATGATCTCCTCCTTGGAGATATTCTCATCATGACCCTCATCGGCCTTGGTGGTGGGGGTGATAAGAGGCTCAGCAAACTTCTGGTTCTCTTTCATTCCCTCTGGCAGAATGTTACCGCACAGGTTGCGGCAGCCAGCTTTGTAATCACGCCATGCTGAACCGGTCAGGTATCCGCGAATGATCATCTCCACGCGGAATCCTTCACACTTGAGACCTACGGTTACCATAGGATCAGGAGTGGCAAGTTTCCAGTTGGGGCAGATGTCTGCAGTAGCGTCAAGGAACTTTGCTGCTATCTGGTTGAGTACCTGTCCCTTAAAAGGAATACCCTTGGGCAGGATAACGTCAAAGGCCGATATACGGTCTGTGGCAACCATCACCATCAGGTCATCATCAATGTTATACACGTCACGAACCTTGCCGTGATATACACTCTTCTGTCCTTTGAACTGGAAGTCAGTTCTTGTCAACGCTTTGTTCATTGTTATCTTTTTTAAAAATCCTTTTTTCATCTTTATGTGTCTGCTCGTAGCGGTCATACGCATCTACTATGCGGGTAACCAGCTTGTGGCGGACTATGTCCTTCTTGGTCATGCGGATTATGCTCAAACCCTCCACACCGTCCAGGATGTCCAGAGCCTGTACCAGACCCGATATCTGTGTGGGCGGCAGGTCAATCTGCGTAAGGTCACCGGTCACTATCATCTTGGTGTTCCAGCCCATACGTGTAAGGAACATCTTGATCTGCTGCGGGGTGGTGTTCTGGGCCTCATCAAGAATTACTACGGCATCATTCAGGGTACGGCCGCGCATGAATGCCAACGGTGCAATCTGTATTATGTTCAGGTCCATGTATTCCTTGAGCTTAGCCGTGGGGATCATGTCCTGGAGTGCATCATACAGGGGCTGCAGGAACGGGTCAATCTTTTCACGCATATCGCCCGGCAGGAATCCCAGTTTCTCGCCGGCCTCAACTGCAGGGCGGCACAGTACTATACGCTTTACCTCCTTGTTTTTGAGTGCGCGCACGGCAAGTGCAATGGCAGTGTATGTTTTGCCTGATCCGGCGGGACCTATTGCAAACAGCATATCGTGTGTGGCATATTCCGTGACCAGCTTCTTCTGGTTCACGCTGCGGGGCAGGATAGGGCGGCCTGTAACGCCAAAGAGTATCACATCAGAGCTTTTCTCACCGTTAGGCTCATCGCCGTTAACTATATCTACAATCACCTCTTCCTTAAGTGAATTGTATTTGGAACAGTACTGCTCAAGTTTGAGAACGGTCTGCTCAAAACGGGCGGTCTCATCCTCGTCGCCCATTATACGGAGCACATTTCCGCGGGCCACTATGCGCAGCTTGGGGAACAGTGCCTTGAGCAACTGCAGATTGGTGTTGTTGACTCCGTAAAAAACAGCGGGGTCTGCATCATTCAGGACAAGGTGCTTTTCTATCATGCTTTGTTTATCCTATCAGATGTCCTATGTTGCTGGTAAAGAGTTTGACTGCTATGGCCAGCAGAATGATGCCGAAGAACTTACGCAGCACATAGATGAGTCCGGGGCCCAGAATTTTTTCAATGCGGCCGATGGATTTAAGCACAATGAATATGAACAGCATATTCAAGAACAGTGCAATCATGATGTTTATGGCGGCGTACTCAGCCTTTAGAGAGAGCAGGGTGGTAAAAGAACCGGCACCTACAATAAGGGGGAATACAAGGGGTACAAATGATGAAACCTCCTTTGGACCTGCATCATACTTGAATATCGTTATATCAAAAGTCATCTCGAATCCGATGGCCAGGATTATTATTGAACCGGCCACGGCGAATGACTCGATATCCACACCGAACAAAGAGAGGACTCCGTCACCAAGGAAATAGATTATGGTAAGCATCACCCATGAAATAATGGTGACTTTCATGGCCGGAACCTTGCCGGTCTTGTGCTGCAGGTCAATGATGATAGGGATGGAACCTGTTATATCCAATATGGCGAACAAAACTACGAACGCCCCTGCTATTTCCTTGAAATTGATTGCCATTATTATGCTTTCGTTTTGCGTTGAATCATTCCGGATAGTATACGGGACGGATGGGAAGGCCCAGGTAGCGTTCTCTTGACCCGATTACATGATTGTCCACATCTGTGTGTTCCAGTTCCAGAACCGATGCGGTTGTGGAGACGTAATGGTGGTTGATGTCATCATAATACAACTCATTACTCCAAAGATAAGCACGCTGTTTACCAAACCTGATGTTTCCGTTGTCATTCATGCCAGACAGTGCAATGAAGATGCTGTTGCCTTCATAGCCTTTCCTGACACTGGTAAAAAGATAACCTTCAACTCCGTTAAGCTTGCACCATTTGATGTCGCAGTTCCTGGAGGTAAGCAACTCTCTGAAATCGTCAACAGTGGGTACATGCCATCTCTCTCCCATTATGGCAGTGGCTGCGTCATCTGACTCCTGGATGATGGTTATGTCATCGTAGAAAAAGTTATAACCGTAATCATCCTTGTCTGTTTTGGCGCAGTACTTGGTGAGGGAATACTTATCTTCATTACACCATTCATATAAATTCCATTTGAAATTGGTTTTAGGAGAGGATTCGGCCCAGGCAAAGTATGAACCTGTTTTTTCAGGACTTGTTGCGCCGATATTGCATTTGGCCCAGAGGTTGCCTGACAACAGTCCAAGATCAACCACTTCATACTCAGTGCCGCCTTTACCTTCAACGATTTGAATTCCTTTGTTCACATCGCTCATGGAAATGGCGTCTTTATCCTCTTTTTCACATCCGGCAAGTAACAGGGTAGACAATGCGGCAATTGATGCTGTAAGTAAATACTTTTTCATCATTAAAAATATTATATGTTTCAGACTGCGAATTTACTAAAAAAGTCTGTGTTTATAACAATGTGTGGATATTATCTGACAGCGCAATACAACCTGCATACACCGAACATGAACTGGCGGGCGTGAACGGCTGTATATCCGGCTTCCCTGAGCATTGGAATGAACTTTTCGGGCAGAGGGAACTTGAGTATGGAATCCGGCAGATAGGTGAATGCTCCGGTGTTTCCGGTCATTCCGGCGCCTATCCTGGGCAGTATCCTGAGTGAGTAGAATTTGTATAGGCTGAATATCAGTTTGTTCTTGGGGTAGGAGAGTTCCAGGATTACAAGTTTGCCGCCAGGTTTGAGAACCCGGCGCATCTCTTTGAGTCCCTGCATAAGGTTCTCAAAATTGCGTACTCCGAATGCCACACACACCCGGTCAAAAGAGCACTCATCAAAACGCAGGTTCTCGGCATCACCCGTTTCCAGATCTATGGGCAGGCCTTGGCATTTTGCCCTTCCCACCTCAAGCATCCCCTCAGAAAGGTCAATTCCGATAATGTGTGAACCTGCGGCAGCTTTCTTTGATACGGCAATCGCAAAATCGGCAGTGCCGGTAGCAACATCCAGCACTTTAATGGGCTGTTTGACATCGGCTATCTCCCGTACGGCCTTACGTCGCCATGAGCGGTCGGCTCCGAATGATGAGATGTGGTTGAAACGGTCATACTTGACCGCAATGTCATCAAACAGCTCGCGTATTCCTTCTTTCTTAGGCATGTTTTATTGTAGTATATATCCGGTCCCTGCCAACAGGGCAAAGATGAAAGTTGATATTACCAGCATGGGCAGCATGGGGTCAAGCTCACGGCCTGAACGTTTCCAGACTCCAGCCAGATGCTTGATATAAAGCGGTAGAGTCAGTATGTAAAGATATGATAACCAGCCTTTTGTGAACAGTATGGTATATAGAAGCATAAGGCACCAGCCGCCACAAATCAGTATGGTGTGGTAAATCTTGGCTCTTTTTTCTCCAAGTTTGAGAGGAACCGTAATGCGTGTGCCGGCGTCCGATTTCATGTCACGCATGTTGTTGACGTTAAGAACCCCCACGCTGAAAAGACCGATGGCGGTTCCGGGAATAAGCGTGCTCAGATCCAACTGGTGTGAGCATACATAATAACCTCCTGCCACAGGCACCAGACCAAAGAAAATAAACACGAATATATCACCCAGCCCGATATAACCATAAGGATGCTTGCCCAGGGTGTAGTGCATGGCTGCCCAGATTGCTGCAGCGCCCAACACGACAAGGCACTCTGATTCAATGCAGAGGATTGTCTTGAATGAGGCTCTTATCATTCCCAGACCCATGATACAGCATACCAGCATCATTATCCTGATGCATGACCGCATCTCATCTTCAGTCAGACCACCGCCCTCAATACCATACTTGGGTCCTTCACGCCCATTGCCATCCACCCCGCTAAGCCAATCGCCCAATTCATTAGACATATTGGAAAGAATCTGCAGCGAAACTGTAGTAAGAATAGTAAGAAGAATGACGTACCAGGCAACATGGTGCTCGGCACAAGCCAGCATAATGCCCAGAGCAATCCCCGCGGTAGAGAGTGGGAGAGTCCTGAGCCTCATGGAACGTATAACAGCTTTTGAAGTCATTTTTTAAAGGTATTTGTCCAGGTGCCTCCAAAACAAAAATCCGGCTCATGGCCGGATTCTTGCTTTGGAGGTACCTGGCGGACTCGAACCGCCGTACTCGGTTTTGCAGACCGATACCTAGCCACTCGGTCAAGGTACCATTTGCTTTTGCGGTTGCAAAGGTAATTGATTTTTTGGAATCATCTTAATTAGATGTGGCTTTATTTCCAAAAAATTGATTTGACCTGATCTGAAATCTATAAAAATTGTGAATTTGTCGTTTCATCCATAGGGATGGAACAATACTTAATCTTTCTGAAAACAAAAACAGCGGGGTTTGAAACTATATGTAACTAACTTTGTCACCGAAGAAATCAAACACATATCACATAAATTTTCCAATAATTGAAAATAAACGATCCCCGTGTGATCAGATTGTCACACGGGGATTGTTTTATCTATGAATCTGCTTAACTGAAAACAAGTTGTCCGTTCCGGGCAGATGCTTTTACCGGTTTGTTGCGGTCCACCTCTCCCGACAGGATCATAGTTGATAACCTGTTGAGCAGCAGTGTCTGCAATGCACGTTTTACGGGACGGGCTCCAAACTCCGGATCGTAACCTGCACCTGATATCAGGTCAATTGCAGAATCATCGATAGTGAGGTTGATTCCGCTCTCGGCAAGCATACGGCATACTCCCTGTGCCTGGAGCTTTACGATCTGACGTATCTCAGATTCTCTCAGAGGCATGAATACCACAGTCTCGTCTATACGGTTCAGGAACTCCGGACGTATGGTCTGCTTGAGCATCTCAAGCAGGTGCTTGCGGGTCTCGTCCAGCCACTGCTGACGGCTCTCGTCGGTTGTACCAACCTGTGCAGAGCGCTCACGTATGTAATCACTGCCCAGATTGCTAGTCATGATGATTATGGTGTTCTTGAAGTTTACCGTACGGCCCTTGTTATCGGTCAGTCGGCCGTCGTCCAATACTTGCAGCAGTATGTTGAACACATCGGGGTGGGCCTTCTCTATCTCATCAAACAGCACCACGGAGTAGGGCTTACGGCGAACGGCCTCGGTAAGCTGGCCGCCCTCATCGTAACCCACGTATCCGGGAGGCGCTCCTATAAGACGGGTCACTGAGAATTTCTCCTGATACTCACTCATATCGATACGTGTCATGAGCTTTTCATCATTGAACAGGTACTCGGCCAGGGCCTTGGCAAGCTCTGTCTTACCCACACCGGTGGTGCCCAGGAATATGAAACTGCCTATAGGACGCTTGGGATCCTGCAGTCCGGCACGGCTGCGGCGTACTGCGTTTGCTACGGCGCTTATGGCCTCCTCCTGGCCAACTACACGCTTGTGAAGTTCCTCTTCCAGATGCAGAAGTTTCTCACGCTCGCTCTCCAGCATACGGTTTACAGGTATGCCGGTCCAGCGCGATACCACCTCGGCTATGTCATCGGCGGTAACCTCTTCTTTTACAAGGGCGCTGTCGCCCTGCTTGGTGTGAAGTTCCTCCTGGATGCGGGCTATATCGGCTTCCAAATCCTTAAGCTTGCCGTAACGGATTTCGGCCACACGGCCGTAGTTGCCGTCACGCTCGGCATTGTCTGCTTCTATCTTGAGCTGCTCTATATGCTGCTTATCCTGTTGAATCTTGGCTACCAGAGCCTTTTCTGACTCCCATTTCTCACGGATCTGTTTCTCCTGCTTCTGCAGATCATCAATCTCGGCGTTCAGTTGCTTGAGTTTTACGGAGTCGTTCTCACGCTTTATTGCGGCACGCTCTATCTCAAGCTGCTTAAGGCGTCGGGTAATCTCATCCAGTTCCTCGGGTACCGAGTTGCGCTCCATACGCAGTTTGGCTGCGGCTTCATCCATAAGGTCAATGGCCTTATCGGGCAGGAAACGCTCGGTTATGTAACGGTTTGATAGCTCCACAGCGGCTATCACGGCCTCATCCATGATACGTACCTTGTGGTGGTTCTCATAGCGCTCCTTTAGTCCACGCAGAATGGAGATGGAACTCTGTACATCGGGCTCATCAACCATTACTGTCTGGAAACGGCGCTCCAGGGCCTTGTCCTTCTCAAAGTATTTCTGATACTCGTTCAGGGTTGTGGCACCTATGGCGCGCAGGTCACCACGGGCCAGGGCAGGCTTTAGTATATTGGCGGCATCCATGGCGCCCTCACCGGCTCCTGCGCCCACCAGGGTGTGAATCTCATCTATGAACAGTATGAAATTGCCATCGGATTGTATTACCTCATTGATTACGCCTTTAAGACGCTCCTCGAATTCACCTTTATATTTGGCTCCTGCTACCAGTGCACCCATATCAAGTGAATATACTGTCTTGGACTTAAGGTTCTCGGGTACGTCACCGCGTACGATACGCTGGGCAAGACCCTCTATAATGGCGGTCTTACCGGTACCCGGCTCACCTATAAGTATAGGATTGTTCTTGGTTCGGCGGCTCAGAATCTGGAGAACACGCCTAATCTCCTCGTCACGGCCTATAACCGGGTCGAGCTTGCCCTTGCGCGCACGCTCATTAAGGTTAATGGCGAACTGCTCAAGGTTCTGTGGTTTGTTCTGATTGTTCTGGTTGTATTCCATAGTTGTATGTTTTAAATTTCTATGGAATGACACGCAACAAGTAAGCCACGAGCCGTTCTGCGACAAAATGTCGTAGTTTTTGAATACACTGCTGACAGATTGACAATCAGCGCTTTAGCGTAAAAATGGGATTGTTTATGAGAGTCTTTGCTTAACTATCTCATACATAAGGACTCCCGCTGCAACAGAGACGTTCAGGGACTCTATCTTGCCTAGGATAGGTATGCGTGCCCATTCGTCACAAAGGGCCAGATGCTCCTGAGGGATACCCTTGTCCTCGGCTCCCATGATGAGGCAGACAGGACCTGTGTAATCACCTTTGGTGTAGTCCTTATCACCCTTCTCGGTTGCCCCCACAATACGTATTCCGCTGTTCTTTAGGAACCTTATGGTCTGGCTTATGTTATTTTCGCGGCAAACAGGCAGGGTATGGAGTGCACCGGCCGATGTTTTGATGGCATCGGCATTCACACTTACGCTGTTACGGGAGGGGATGATGATTGCGTCCACGCCTGCACACTCGGCGGTTCGTGCTATGGCGCCGAAGTTGCGGACATCGGTAACACCGTCCAAAAGCACAAAGAAGGGGTCTTTGCCCTGTTCAAATAGCAGCGGTACTAGGTCCTCTACGTGCTGGTATGTAATCTGGGTAGTGAAAGCTATTACGCCCTGATGGTTCTTGCGGGTTATGCGGTTCAGTTTCTCAACGGGAACGCGCTGAACCGGTATGTCCAGTCCCTTGATTGCCGCGAACAGCTCACGCGACAGATCACCCTGCATATCCTTCTTTATGAGCAGCCTGTCAACCTCCTTTCCGGCCTGAACAGCCTCAATCACGGCACGAATGCCGAATATCATTTCATCTTCCATTGTTGTCTATCAGTGCTTTTGCGTTGTCAAGAGCAGCCTGTGTGAGCTTAGCACCGCTCATCATGCCTGCAATCTCGCGTATGCGGTCATCGCCACTGAGCACCGAAATGCGTGTATGGGTGGCGTCATTGTCATCGGTCTTGAAGACTTTGTAGTGGGTCTGGCCAAGTGCCGCAATCTGAGGCAGGTGGGTTATGGCAAGAACCTGACGGTTACCTGCGCACATCTGTTTCATCAGAAGGGCCATCTTCTCTGCCACTGCGCCCGATACTCCTGTATCAATCTCATCAAATATGATGGTAGGCAGGGCACGTGCTCCAGCCATGAGTGACTTGATGCAGAGCATTACACGTGCTATTTCACCGCCCGATGCCACTGCCTGCAGTTCCTGCATGGGAACGGACTTGTTGGCAGAGAACATGAACTTCAAGTCATCATGTCCGGTACGGTCAAAACCGGCAGAGGGTTGGATATCTATGCCGAACTGTACGTTTGGAATTCCCAGCGGTACAAGCAGCTCCTTGATATCCTTTATTATGATATCTGCTGCTTTCTTTCTGGTCTTGGAAAGCTCTGCAGCCTGCTTCTCCATTTCAACGTGTGCAATCCCGGTCTGCTTGGTGAGCTGCTCTATGTCATACTCGTAAGAATCAGAGCGGTCCAAACGGGCGCGGATGCTGTTGGCAAGTTCAAGTAGCTGGGCTATATTCTCTTTCTTGTGCTTCTTCTCCAGTGAGTAGATAAGGTCCAGTCGCTCATTGACCTTCTCCAGGCGTGACGGATCAAATATTATCTCCTCCTGGGCATCGTCAAGAGTATCGGCAATATCCTTGAGTTCAATGATGCAGCTGTCCATACGCTCGGCAAGCTCCTGAGCCTGCGGGTAGTTTTTGCTGGCTGTACGCAGTGACTGCAGTGCACTGCGCAGTTTCTGCAGGCATCCGTCTTCATCGGCCGTAAGGGTCTGACATGCACTGAAAAGTTCCTGCTTTATCTCCTCGGCATGGTCCAGAATATCTGATTCCTGTTCAAGCTCCTCCTGTTCACCGTCTTTGAGACATGCTGTATCCAACGCTTCCAACTGGTATTGCAGATAACTGCGGTCAGTATTGTCGGATTCAAATTCTGCAATAAGATGTGCCAGACGCGTCTTGAGTTCTGTCCATTTTTCAAAACTCTGCTCGTATGCGGTTTTGACAGCATTGTTGGCGGCTATCGTATCCACAACATCAAGTTGGAAAGGCTGAGTACCAAGAGCCAGGTTCTGATGCTGGGAATGGATATCTATGAGACGGCAGCCCAAATCACGCATCTGGGTCAGTGTGACGGGGGTGTCATTTATGAATGCGCGGCTCTTTCCTGATGCCGAGAGCTCACGGCGCATTATGGTTTCATCGGGGTCAAAATCCAGTTCGTTGTCCTGGAAGAACTGCTCCAGTCCGTATCCCGCAATTGAGAAAATACCTTCAATAGTACATTTGTCAGTACCCTGACGCAGGGTCTTTGAATCGGCACGGCCACCCAGAAGCAGGTTCATGGCACCAAGGATAATGGACTTTCCGGCACCTGTCTCACCGGTCATAACAGAAAAACCGTCCCTGAATTCAATATCCAGACGGTCTATGAGAACGTAATTCCTAATGTGTACTTCTTTTAGCATCAGTCAGTCTTTATGGTATTCCAGTCATTTGTAAGCGAGGGATTTACCTGACTCAGCAGATCCTTGACCTGCTTTTTCTCCTTGTCAATCCCTTCACTGTATATGCTAATAAGTTCGTTTTTCTTGATTTCTGTAAACAGAGTGGGCAGTGAAGATGTGCTCTTGGCCTGTTTGGCCTGCTGCAAAAGGCTGAGACTCTCTGTTATTGTGGCACGTCCGCGGTCGGCATTGGCGGTCATATCGTCCAGCCCCTGACGGTGATACTTGTATTGGAGCTGACGGAAAGCCGACATGGTGCCGTTCATATAGTCATTGATTATGGAATAACGGTTGGCCTTGGTGTCGAATGAACGCCATCCGCTACCCAGTGACTGGGCGCTGGCTGCGATGTTTTCAACCTGGCGCAGAATATCCGTACCGCCGTTTGGCGACATGGTGTCAAAATCAAGTCCGATGATAAGCAGGCTGTAGTAGGCCAGTATTGCCGTAAGGTTGTTGTCGGGGGTAATGCCCGGTGAATACTCTATACGGTCCTGCTCGGTATAGTTGAACTCCACCTCAGTATCACGGAAATTGAATACCGTAGTGTTGTATGTTGAGCCATAGACGGGGCGGCTGCTCTGAACGGTAAGTTCACATGTCATTTTGCCGTTCTCCTGCTCATACTTGTTTACCGTAAGGTTGAAGTTGCACTGTATGCGCTCGTTCTCGGCAAAATGGTATTCGGTCCAGACCTGATGTGTCAGGAATTCCTTTATGGCGTTTTCCAATGATTTGAATACATCCTTGTCTGTGCCCTGAATCTTGGAGGTGTTAACCGTTAAGGTGGGGTTAAGCTCCTGTGCAACAGCCTTGAAAGGCATTAACATGAAAGCAAGGCAGAACAGCAGTCCGGCCAGTTTGCTGATTATAGCCTTTGCCACATCCTTCTTGGACTGCAAAGGCAGTTCCTGACTTCCCTTACGGTCTATCAGCGTGACCTTGTTGGTGTCATATCCGAACCCGGCACCCTCATCACGCAAAGAGTTCAGCACAATGAAATCCAGATTCTTGCGCTGCAGTTTGTCCTGTGCGTTGCTGAATTCGTCATTGGTCTCAAGCGCAAAACCTACCATACGTTGGTCAGGGCGCTTGATTGCACCCAGTGATGCTGCAATATCTTCAGTTGGCTTAAGTGTCAGCGTTATCTCACCTTTGCGCTTTATCTTGCTGTCGGCAGTCTCTGCCGGAGTGAAATCTGCCACCGCTGCGCACAGTATTGCTGCATCTGACTGCGGGAAATGCTCCATTGCGGCCTCATACATTTGGTGGGCCGTTTTTACATCTATTCTCTTTATTCCCGGATTGACGGTCTTGAGGTTTACGGGACCGGCAATGAGTGTTACGTCAGCACCGCGATTGGCACATTCCTCGGCCAGCGCGAATCCCATCTTGCCGGTGGAGTAGTTACCTATAAAACGTACGGGGTCAATGGCCTCATAGGTGGGGCCCGCCGTTATCAGTACTTTTTTTTTTGAAAGCTGGGACTGCTGTGAGAAATACTCCTCAAGTGCGGAAACAATAACCTCGGGTTCCTGCATGCGGCCTTTGCCTACCAACTGGCTGGCAAGCTCACCGCTGGCCGGCTCAATGAAAATGTTGCCTATGGCACGCAATGTCTCAATATTGCGCTGAGTAACGGGGTGGCTGTACATATCCAGGTCCATGGCCGGAGCTATGAATACCGGAGCTTTCATTGAGAAGTAGGTGGTAGCCAGCATGTTGTCAGCTACACCGCTGGCCATCTTGCCCAGTGTAGAGGCTGTGCAGGGTGCAATGAGCATTGCATCGGCCCACTGTCCCAGATCCACGTGGCTGTTCCATGAGCCGTCACGGCGGTCAAAGAACTCGCTTACCACAGGCTTACGGGTAAGTGTGGAGAGGGTTAGGGGAGTGATGAACTCCTTGGCGGCAGGCGTCATGACCACCTGAACCTCGGCTCCCTTCTTTATGAGCAGACGCACCAGAAAAGCGGCTTTGTAGGCTGCTATGCTTCCGGTTACTCCCAGAACAATATGTTTTCCGTTCAGTATCTCCATCAGCGAGACTGTAATTTTATTCTTGTCAGAACCTGCTTGGTGTTGAGCGCAAAGTCACCCTGGAGTATCCATGAATAATATCCCGGGTCACGGCGGAACACCTCAATGACAGGCATATCCTTGTATTTGCCAAAATTAAAGACCTCCTGCCCCTTGTCATTCAGGACAATGCGGCCTGCAAAATCAACGTTGCGTGTAAATGATGAGTATTCTGACAGCCATCCCATATCGTTCTTAAGGTCATCGGGATAGCGGTCCAGCTGTGCCATCAGTACCTCATAAGTGGCGCGGGTGTCACCGTCTGCGCTGTGGGCATCGGTCAACTCCTTGCCGCAGTAGAACTTGTAGGCGGCAGAGAGGGTGCGCTGCTCCATCTTGTGGAATATGACCTGCACATCAATGAAACGGTGGCGGCTCAGGTCTATGTCAACACCGGCACGCAGGAACTCCTCGGCCAGCAGGGGCACGTCAAAACGGTTTGAGTTGAAACCTGCTATGTCACTGCCCTCAAAGTCACGGGCAATCTCCTTAGCCATCTCCTTGAACGTGGGGCAGTCCTTGACGTCATCGTCATATATTCCGTGTACGGCCGATGCCTGCTCCGGGATATGCATCTCCGGGTTTACACGACGCGTGTGCATATCCTCATTGCCGTTAGGTGAGACCTTGAGGTAAGAGATCTCAACTATGCGGTCCTGTACAGTGTTGGTGCCTGTGGTCTCCAGGTCGAAGAACACTATGGGTTTGTCAAGATTGAGCTTCATCAGTCGTTCAATACCATTGGCATCAGGAGCATGAGCAGATTCTCACCCTCGGCCTGCTCTGTGGGAACAATCACGCCTGCGCGTGAAGGATCGGCCAGCTGGATGGTAATCTCCTGGCTGGGGATGTTGTTCAGTATGTCAATCAGGAAGGCAGCCTTGAAACCGATGCTCATGGGTACGCCCTCATACTGGCATGAAAGGCTCTCCTTGGCTGATGTTGAGAAATCTATGTCCTGAGCCGATATGTCAACCTTATCCTTCTCAATGCGCAGTTTGATAAGACCGCTGCTGGCAGGTGAGAACACCGATACGCGACGCAGTGCGGTAACCAGAGTCTGACGGTCCATTACAAGATGATGCGGGTTGTTCTGCGGGATAACGGACCCGTAGTTGGGATAACGTCCGTCAATGAGGCGGCATACCATACGGTATTCCGGCAATGAGAAACGTGCTATGCGGCTGTCAAACTCTATGGTAATCTCTTCGGCCTCCTTGCCAATGAGTGAGCGGAAGAGTGATGCCGGCTTCTTGGGCAGTATGAATGATGACTTGCCGTCTGCCTTTACGTTGCTGTTGCGGTTGCAGACCAGCTTGTGGCCATCGGAAGCGACGAATGTGGCGCCCTCTTCATTTATGTCAAAGAATATACCGTTCATGACGGGACGGAGCTCATCATCGGCAGTGGCAAATATGGTACGTGCCAGGCCGTCTGATACTATCTGGGCGGACAGGGTGAGCGATACGGCATCCTCCTTAAGAACGGCGGGGGTGGGGTACTCATCGGGATTCTGGCCTACCATCTTGTATTCACCGTTCTGATAGTTCACTACAATCTCGTAGTTGCTGTCGTTTACGTTGAATGTGAGCGGCTGCTCGGGTATCTCCTTAAGTGCGTCCAGCAGAGTCTTGGCGGGCAGTGCGATCTGGCCGTCGGCATTGGACTCAACCAGATCGATTATTGTCTCCAACGTGGTGTCGTTATCGGCAGCGGTAACGGTCAGTTTGCCGCCCTCGATGCGGAACAGGAAATCCTCAAGAATAGGGTAAATAGCCTTTGGGTTGATAACGCGGCTGATGGCCTGCAGACGGCTTGAAAGTGCCGAGCTTGATACTGTGAAATTCATATATAATCTGTTTTGTTAATTATCCGTTTGTGCGTCTCACAAAGATAATGAAAAGTAACGGTAATGTGGAAAATTTAAATGCAAAAATGTGGGGCGGAAAAGGGAAATGACTTAAATTCGCGGAAAACTTTTTCAAACACAATAGAATAATGGATATCACAGGTAAAATTATCGCAGTCCTTGAGCCCCGTTCAGGTGTGGCCAAGGCATCAGGAAATCCTTGGAAAATACAGGAGTACGTATTGGAAACCATTGGTGAGCAGTATCCCAAGAAGATGATGTTCAGCATCTTTGGTGAGGACAAGATACAGCAGGCCGCCATCAACATAGGTGATGAGGTAGTGGTCAGTTTCGATATCAACGCACGTGAGTTCAACGGCCGCTGGTACAATGACATCCGCGCATGGCGCGTAAGCCACGATGTGAACGGCGCCGCCCCCGCACCCCAGCAGCCCTTCGCTCCCGCTGCAGCAGCTCCCGCCGCTCCGGATCCCTTCGCTCCCTCAAATGAAAAAGATGACCTGCCATTCTGACTTCGTCAGCCTGACAGGTCAGGGACCTTTTTTTAGTTTGCTCCGCAAACAGGGCTCCCTCCGGTCGCATAAAAGAGGGTGACTAAAAAGTAGTCATCCTCTTTTTTTTGTTTTTAACACAGGCCCATCTTTGTCTTGTGTTAAAAATGGAATAATAATGGCCATTCTTTTGAATATCAAAGGAATAGCCATTGTAGTTTTGATATTTTTCATTATCTTTGTGCTACCACACCCAAAGTAT
>JAGCPB010000048.1 GCA_017642425.1 Bacteroidaceae bacterium | reverse complement strand
GCCCTGTGTGCGTTCTGACTCCCTAAGGTCAGGGGGTAACGAAGGTGCGAGCGTATTTCCTACCCACCTTAGGGAGAGAAATGGCCCTGTGTGCGTTCTGACTCCCTAAGGTCAGGGGGTAACGAAGGTGCGAGCGTATTTCCTACCCACCTTAGGGAGAGAAATGGCCCTGTGTGCGTTCTGACTCCCTAAGGTCAGGGGGGGATACGCAGGTCGAGGGTTTTTCTGAATGAGTGGGGGTTAGCGGCGAGTGCGGGCGGCTTTACGGCCGTTGACCTTCTCTTTGCGGGCGGGTTTCTCCTTACGGGCGGGTTTCACCTTTCGGGCCGATGCCTTCTTCTTTGACGTGCCTACACCCTCGCTGCGGAAGAACTGGTGCCAATCCTCATTCTCGAAGTTGTTCCAGAAATCATCATCCTGGGCAATCTGAACCTGCGGGGCACGCTTGGGAGTTCGTGAAGTCTTTTCCTCCCGATAGGCTCTCTCCTCACGGGTTGGTTTACTCTCCTTGCGGACTGGTTTCTCCTCCTTGCTCGGCTTACGCTCCCTTGAAGGTTTCTCTTTACGACGGGGTTTTTCTTCACGACGAGCCTTTTTCTCAACACGTACAGGCTTCTCCTCACCATCCTCCGATCGTGTCTCGGCCACCTCGACATGTACCTGACGCCCCTTGTAGTTTACGCCGTCCATGCCGATGACAATCTCCTCGGTATACTCCTCAGGGCACTCAAAGAATGAGAAGTTCTGCATAAGGTCAATACGGCCCACATCCACGCGTCCGGCCACATTGCGATTGAGCATCTCAATGATATGGACAGGCTGAACGTGATCCTTCTTTCCTATATTGATAAAGAAACGGGTATAACCCTTCTGCGCGCGGCGGCGGTCCTTTTTCTTGCGTTTCTCGGCATCGGCATCGCTGCGGGTAACCTCCTCCAGCTCCGGAGCATCCTGGTAGTAGCGGACAAAACGTCCGAACTCACGGGTAACGATACGTTTTATGATATCGTTTTTGTCCATCCAGTCCAGACGGCGGAATATCTCGGGCAGGAAACCCTCAATCCGTTCCTCATCCACCTGAATGCGCTCCAGGTCATCTATCACCTTATAAAGCTGCTTCTCGCAAATCTGTGCCCCTGTAGGCATGGTGCCCTGCACGAACTGCTTGCCTATGGCCTTCTCAATGAAACGTATCTTACCCTTCTCACGCAGGTTTACAATCGATATCGATGTGCCGGTCTTGCCTGCACGCCCCGTACGTCCGCTGCGGTGGGTATAGTTCTCAATATCATCGGGCAGCCCGAAGTTGATTACGTGAGTCAGATTGTCCACATCCAGTCCGCGTGCTGCCACATCGGTAGCCACTAAAAGCTGAAGCTGGCGCTTGCGGAACTTGTTCATGGTCAGGTCACGCTGCGCCTGTGAAAGGTCGCCGTGCAGTGAATCGGCGTTATAGCCGTCCTGCATCAGTTTGTCGGCAATCTCCTGCGTCTCCAAACGGGTGCGGCAGAATATGATTGCGTAAATGGAAGGATAGTAGTCAACTATGCGCTTAAGGGCCAGGTACTTGTCCTTGGCATGAACCATGTAATAGACGTGGTTCACGTTCTCGGCGCCCTCATTACGTGTGCCAATCACAATCTCGCGGGCATCGTGAAGATATTTCTTTGAAATGGCCTGGATCTCATTGCTCATGGTGGCCGAGAACATGAGCATCTTGCGCTCCACGGGGACCGATGAAAGGATCTTCTCCAAATCCTCACTGAATCCCATATTGAGCATCTCATCGGCCTCATCAAGGATGACGGTGCGGATGGTGTCAAGACTTACCACACCACGCTCCATAAGGTCAATCAGACGGCCCGGAGTGGCCACAATCACATGTGCGCCGCGCTTGAAGTTGCGTATCTGGTTCTCTATCGATGAGCCTCCGTACATAGGGATAACGTGCAGGCCCTCAATATAATGTGAGAAATCGGCCAAATCACTGGCTATCTGCACGCAAAGTTCGCGCGTGGGGCTCAGTATCAGGAACTGTGCATCCTTGCTGTCCACATTGGTACGCTGGATTACGGGTATGCCGTATGCTGCAGTCTTGCCGGTTCCGGTCTGGGCCAATGCCACCACATCACCGCTGCCCTCCTCCAAGAGATACGGTATTACCGCCTCCTGCACGGGCATGGGGTTCTCGAATCCTAACTCTTCAATTGCCTTGAGTATCCGGTCCGATACCCCAAGTTCGCGGAAAGTGCTCATTAAATGAAAAGGGAAAATCAGTTAAGTGTTACGCTCTGCTCGCCTATCATCACACCGTCCACAAACAGGTAAGCGGTGTATGTACCGGCGCTGAGATACTCCTCAACGTCCCAGTACATGGTTACCTCCTGCTGCTCGCCGGTATATTCTATATACTTCTTGGCAGAGTATTCCAGAGCCACATTCTCATACTGGAATGTGTTGCTGGCATCCTTGACCAACGGAGTGCCGTCGGGCTTGGTTATGCGCAGATAGACGGTCTTCTCGCCGGTCTGGACGGTTATATTCTTGACAATGGTAAAGTTCACCATGAACTGCGTCACGTTCTTGACCTTATGCTCCTCCTTGCCGCGCTTGTTGTGTGGGGTAACCGTGATTGCGGCAGCGTCAAGCTGTGATGCCAAAGCAACCTTCTCTTCGGCCTTTTCCTTTTCTACAGTAAGCTTTTCAACCACCTTGGTCTGCTCCTGATACTGCTGGCGAACGCGGGTATTCTCTTTAGCCAACTGTTTGTTTATCTGGTCAAGTGAGTCTATCTGGATTACGTATGTACGCATCACCTGGCGCACGGTGGCCAGTTCCTTCTTGAGTCGCGTAATCTCGGCGGCATTGGTAGCCTTGGTCTGGCGCAATTCCTCAAGCAGCTGCTGGGTACGTTGCTTCTCCCTGTCAAGCTGACGTATCAAAGAATCGTTTGAGATATGTCTCTGCATCTCGTCATACTGGACGGCAAATCCGGAATACTCATTCTCCATTTCCTCCTTCTCAATCTCAAAGAGCTGGGTCATCTCCTCAATCTCACGACCCTTGTCCTTTCCGTCCTTGAACAGATATGCTACAGCCCCGGCCAGCAAAACGATGGCTACTATGGCTATAATAAGCCCTGTCTTACCGGATTTCTTGTTTTCTTCTTCCATTTATTTCCTGAGAGCGGCCATGCTCTCCTTTATGGTTGCAATCTTCTGAGTGGCATCGGCCTGCTTCTTGCGCTCGTTCTCGACCACGGCGGCAGGTGCGTGTGCCACAAAGTTCTCATTCTGCAGCTTGGCATTCACACCCTTGAGGAATCCCTCCAGGTGCTCCAGCTCGGCCTGCATCTTCTTAAGCTCGGCCTCCACGTCAATCAGTCCGCCCAGACGTACTGCATACTCCTGGGTTCCTATCATGAATGCGGCAGTGCCCTCGCTCTTGGCAGCCACTACAACTATCTCATCCAGTCCGGCCATCTTGAGAATCACGCTGTTCATAGAGGCAAGCGGGTTGCTACCCACAGCCTCAACTGTAAGCGGCTCACGCGGGCCGATGTTCTTGGCCTTGCGCACCGAGCGTATCTCAGTCACAATCTGCTTGGCATCCTCAAACTGAGCAAGCAGCTTGGAATCAGCCTTGCCCTTAACAAGGTTTACGATGCTCTGGTTCATGATGCTCTCACCATCCTTGCGCTCGCGTACTGCATGCCAAAGTTCCTCAGTGATGAACGGCATGAACGGATGCAGCAGCATAAGCAGCTGCTCAAACATCTCAAGTGTGGCATCATAAGTCTTTGAGTCGATGGGCTGACCGTAAACGGGCTTGATTATCTCCAGATACCAACTTGCAAACTCGTCCCAGAACAGCTTATAGACAGCCATCAGGGCCTCGCTTATACGGTACTTTGACATCAGGTCATCCATCTCGGCAGCTGTGCTGTTCAACTTGCTGCGAAACCATTCCACTGCAACCTTTGCACTCTCGGGCTGCTCTATATCGGCCACAGTCCAGGTCTGTGTAAGACGGAACGCATTCCATATCTTGTTGTTGAAGTTACGGCCCTGCTCGCATATAGCCTCATCAAACGGGATATCGTTACCTGCGGGAGCAGAGAGCATAAGACCCATACGTACGCCATCGGCACCGTACTGCTCAATCAAACCTATGGGATCAGGTGAGTTACCGAGTGACTTACTCATCTTACGGCCCAGCTTGTCACGGACGATACCGGTAAAGTAAACGTTGCGGAAAGGCATATCGTGTCTGTACTCGTAACCCGACATGATCATACGTGCCACCCAGAAGAATATGATATCCGGACCGGTCACAAGGTCATTTGTAGGATAGTAGTACTTGATCTCCTCGTTATCGGGGTTATTGATGCCGTCAAACAGGCTGATAGGCCAGAGCCATGAGCTGAACCATGTATCCAGCACATCCTCATCCTGACGCAAATCAGCAGCAGTAAGGCTGTTATCACCGCTCTTGGCGCGGGCCAGCTCAACTGCCTTATCTATTGTCTCAGCAACTACGAATCCACCCTTGGGCATGAAGTAAGCCGGAATTCTGTGTCCCCACCAGAGCTGGCGGCTTATGCACCAGTCCTTGATGTTCTCCAGCCAGTTGCGGTAGGTATTCTTGTACTTGGGCGGATAGAACTTGAGCTCATCGTTCATTACAGGAGGCAGAGCCATATCGGCAAAGTGCTTCATCTTGAGGAACCACTGCATTGAGAGCTTGGGCTCAATAACGGTGTCCGGGTTGCGCTCGCTGTAGCCAACCTTGTTGGTGTAGTCCTCCATCTTCTCCAGCAGACCGGCGTTATCCAGGTCAATGGCAATCTGCTTCTTTACGGCAAAGCGGTCCATACCGATGTAAAGGCCGGCCTTCTCGCTAAGAGTACCGTTGTCGTTGAATATGTCGATGGTCTCCAGGTTGTACTTCTCACCCAGCATATAGTCATTGACATCGTGAGCGGGGGTAACCTTCAAACATCCGGTACCGAACTCAATGTCAACATAATCATCCTCAATTACAGGTATTACGCGGTTTACCAGAGGAACGATAACCTTGTGGCCCTTCAACCAGCCGTTTTTGGGATCGGCCGGGTTGATGCACATTGCGGTATCACCCATGATGGTCTCGGGACGTGTGGTAGCAACCACTGCATAATAACCCTTGGCGTCCTTGTGTACAACCTCACCCTCAGCACCGGTAGTCTTAACAGGGTTCTCAGCAGCATCGGCAACATAGTATTTCAGGTAGTACAGCTTGCTGTGCTCCTCCTTGTAAACCACCTCCTCGTCACTCAGAGCGGTCTGAGCCTTGGGATCCCAGTTTACCATACGTACGCCGCGGTAAATCAGACCCTTGTTGTAGAGGTCAACAAACACCTTGATTACGCTCTCAGAGCGCAGGTCATCCATTGTGAATGCGGTGCGGTCCCAGTCACAGCTGCAGCCCAGACGGCGCAACTGCTTAAGGATTATGCCTCCGTGCTCCTCTTTCCATGCCCATGCGTGCTTTAGGAACTCCTCACGGGTGAGGTCAGTTTTCTTGATTCCCTGGGCTGCAAGCTTACCTACAACCTTAGCCTCGGTAGCGATTGAAGCATGGTCAGTTCCGGGTACCCACAGAGCGTTCTTGCCCATCATACGGGCACGGCGCACCAGAATATCCTGAATGGTGTTGTTAAGCATGTGACCCATATGCAGCACACCGGTCACGTTTGGTGGCGGAATGACTATTGTATAAGGTTCACGGCCATCGGGTTCTGAGTGAAAAAACTTACCATCCTCCCAGTACTTGTACCACTTTCCCTCAACATCGGCGGGGTTGTATTTGCTTGCTAATTCCATAAAGAAATACCTATTTTTCCAAATTGACTGCAAAGGTACTTCTTTTTTCTCATTATTAGGGAAAAACTAGAAGTCTTTGTCCAAAACGTAGGGCATACCGGAGGCGGTGATGCCGGCACCTGTTACGTTGAACTTTGTGCTGTATGAGTTGTTGTAGAATTCAACTTCCACATGGCCGTTCTCATCGGCTATGACATTGGGATTCCAGTAGATAGTGCGACGGTAATCCACATCACCGGGAATGGGTCCATTGGGGTATTCCGGTGCGTAGAAACTGTACGGCCTGGAAAAACCGTCAACAGTAGTCACGCGACGGTCCAACCTGAACAGATCAGAGTGCGTACTCATCTCCGTCTTCTCTTTCAATTGAATGTCAATCAGTATCTTTCTTCGCTCAAGTTGTTGGGCATTTCTTCGTGGATTGTTAATGATTCTTCCAGGGAAGGCATCGCTAACGACAAAATCGTTAGGCATGTCATCCATCAACATATCCCTATAGTCTGTTTTTTCAGATCCAAGCATAGTCAACATACCTTTGCCCAGGAAATCATCGAACAATGGGCAAACCTGAATGATCTCAGTCATAAGCATTGGTCTGTCATAAACAATAATGCTCCTTATGTCCTGAGCATCTATTGAGAACGGATAGTCTGATATCCCCTTGTCATAGTAGGTCTTGGCATCATGGATGTAGAAGAATGCCTTGAACCCGTTTATAATTACAGAATCAGCATTGAAATCACCAAAGCAGGTATCCGCTATTTCATAACCCTTATTCCTTAAATACCCGTACAGGTCTGTGGAATATTCCCCCTTGTCAAGTTCCTGTTCCGTATCATAAATCACATCATATGCCTTGAAAGTGAAATAGTCTATGTACATGCGGTCCTCCTCAATATCTACCTCGGGCAGCACAAAGCCCTTCTCTTTACTGACCACAGCCGGCAGACCGTCATCTTCATCAGGAGCAGCCTGACTGCTTTCAACTCTCTTCTTTTTTATCTGATTGCTTTTTACAACCAGTTCCTCCGGATTAAAAGCGCGGATGGAAGGCTGGATAGAGCGTTCAAACACAATCCTTGCATCAGGGCCGATAATACGTTTCTTGCCCGTAGAAGCTCCAATGGTGAATTTTGCCTTGTCATAGAAGTTGACACCCAGATCAAAGCCCCAATATCCCGTAGAATCGGTCTTGTAAGAATAAAGCTCAGTAAGTTTCTTGTCCTCGGGCACAAGAGATGCATTGACCTCGGCGTTTTTGAGCGGCTTGTTGCCCGATGAATTCATAACCCATCCGTTCACGGTCAGGCTCTCCTCAATACGATGTCTCTCAGTAAACTCCTTCTGGCCGGTCATGGTAGCCCAGTCATAACGTTCCCAGCCCTGAATCATGCAGAGCAGATCAAGCGCATGGTCACGCTCAGCATCATCCGAATCAAAATACCAGGACGGTGATTCAATCATACCACGAAGGTCTGATGACAGCAGCATTGACGTGCGCAAATCATCAGCAAACGGGTTTCCATGACTGCGGACATCACGGACCGACAGGCAGAAACGGTCACGGAACGGATTCCCGTTACCGTCCTCCAGTTTGAATGAGAGTGACACCTTGTCAAACGGACCATAGCTGCTCTTATCGGCTGTAACATCCAGTACAGGTGATTTCATGATCTGGTTATGGTGATAGAATGACCGGCTTGCATAAAGCGTACCGTTACTGTCAAACAGATGAATCCTGCACACGCCCTCAGGCACCCCTACAAGTGACAGCTCCTTCTCTGTCTGCCCGGAGCCCGTCTCAATGGTCACAAAGTCCATCAGTTCTCCGCGGCAGGTAATGGTCAGACCAAGAGTGGTACCTGTAAAATCATCTGTTGCATCAACCGTAACAGTCAGATCATCTGTGCCGGATGGCTCTGCCCTCAGTACCAATCCCGATGTCTCTGCCTGCGGAAGGTCAAACTTGCGTGACTGGCCGTCAACCGTAATAACTGCCTGATTACGTTTCTGTCCTGGCGTGAATGTGAACTCCCCCATTCCGTTATGAACAGTTGAGAATGATATCGCGCCGTCCGCTACAGAACCCTGTGCATCTATGCCGAATCCAGTCTCATCGGTCACCTTGAAAGCCACACGGCAAGGCTTACCCATTATCAGGTGCCCGCCCTCAGGGTAGAATGACACGTTTATCTCTTTTGTCTTCTCCATTTTGGGGCGTGGATCCATATCCTCCCCCTTGCGTATCTTTACCACGGGGCTGGAGCCATAATAATCGCCGTCTTTCTTAGGCTTTTCAAATACCGCAAATACACGTGAAAACACAATACGCTCGTCAAAATTGAGCATATTGCTGGTATAGGCACGAACCTCATAGAATCCGCTGGGGTATTCCAGCACCCCTCTTTTGTCACGAGCCTGGGCTGTAGAACCGTCAAGCAGAGGCAATGAGCCATCGGCCTGACCGGCCACAATCATCAGTTTCTGCTGTTTTAGCACCTGCCCGCCCGGTGATACCAAATCCACATACAACACCTTGCTCGGAGCCCGCATCAGGTCCGATGCGCTGGTAACAAACGCCTTGAACCAGATGGTCTCACCCGTGTAATAAGAAGTGTTGTCAAACTGCAGGTACACTTTCTCCTGCGGGAAAATGGAATTGAACTGATGGATATTCCCGGCAAAACGCATCAGTTCATCATTACCGGCCTTTACCCCACCGGAAACAAGAAGCGCCGCAAATACAAACAATAATCCCAACCGTCTCATAAGCATAGAGTATAATAAGCAACATGTAAAATTACTTATTGACTTCCAACATGATATGGGGAAATTCCCTAAAATTAAAGGGGGATTTCCCTAAAAATCAAAACTCCTTGTCCAAAACGTATGGCTGACCGGAGGCGGTAATGCCTGCACCGCTTACGTTGAACTTTGTGCTGTATGAGTTGTTGTAGAATTCTATCTCAGCGTGACCGTTCTCATCGGCTATCACATTGGGATTCCAGTAGAGGGTACGACGGTAATCCACATCACCCACAATGGCGCCGTCGGGATATGCAGGAGCATAGAACTCATGGCTACGGCTGAAACCCTGCATCGTTGTCACTCTCTTGCCCAGGTTGAAACGGTCCGGGTTATCGGTCATACGGTGATTATCCTTAAGCTTTATATCCAGCAGAACCATGCGGTCACTGAATTTGCCTGTCCTGTTTGATATCATGGTCGGTACAGCACTGTAGCTTTTAAGATAGTTCAGATAATCGGGAGCGTAATCACCAATCTCAGACATGCTGTGAAGGTCATCAAAGATGAGCAGACTCTCTATATCCCGCGTATCAATCCTCCAAGGTTGTGAGTATTTACCATTGGTGTAGAAACCCCTGTCATCATGCACATAACAGATAACAGGATTCCCGTTCAATTGGAAATAGTTGTTATCCGGCAGTCTGTCACTGAAATGCATATCCAGTTCCGGCATATCATAAACCTCTGGATACATATACTGGTAAATATAGCGATCATAGTCTACATGTTGCGGCAAGAAATCCTCACCCGCCAGATGAGTGTCATAATTGTAATCCAGATAGTTGATATAATGGTTATAGATATACTCATCACTATTCAGATACAGCCAGATAGCACTTACATCTATGGGGTTATAGACGGAGTATCCCTTATCTATCAGATACCCTGTCAAATCAGTGGAGTGGTTACCCAGATCCAGTACAGCATCCACATCCTTCTCCACATCAAAAGACTTGAATGTGAAATAATCCACATACTTCCTGTCACCGTCAATCCTTACCGTGGGCAAAACAAGACCTTCTGACTCATTTATTATAGCAGGATAATCCTTGAGTGTTGCACCCCCTGCAGATTCGGCAGTACCAGTAGTATTGGCAGACGGTTTCTTCACAGACCAACCCGGCAACAGTTCCTGCTTGCTGTAAGCCCTAAGCGCAGGGAGTTGGGCACGTTCCAGACGTATCTTGGCACTTGGCTCTGTTGTATTCCTGGCCTTGGTAAGACGCATAGTCACATCAACCTTGCCATAAAAATCCCTCATGTCAAACCCAAAGTATCCGTTCTTGTCAGTAACCGCCTGACCGTATTCCACATACTCGCCGTCACGTGGAGAAACTGCCACATATACCTTGACATCATCCATAGCGCGGTCTCTGGTAATACGGTTGGTCATTATCATTCCGTTAAGGCTCAGGCTGGTCTCCATACGGCGTGTTTCCTTAAACACCTTGTTGTCAGTCATGTATTCCCAGTCATAACGTTCCCAACCCTGTACCATGCATAGCAGGTCCAGATTCCTAAGATGCTGTTTGTCCGATGACTCAAAATAGTATGACGGATTATGAATGAATCCCTTAAGGTCAGATGACAGTAAGAAATCAGTGAGCAGATTATCGGCATACTGTGTACCATAATCACTTGCATCACGCACCGATATGCAGAAACGGTCACGGAAAGGCTTGCCGTCCCTACCCTTAAGCTGCAATGAAAGGTGCATCTTGCCGAACGCATCATAACGCCGCTTATCGGGCTTGACCTCTATCGTAGGCGGCACATACTTAAGATTGCCGTTATATACGCTTCGAGCCGCCAGCACCTCGCCCTTGTCAGTGAACAGCACTATCCTGCACACTCCTGCCGGCCATTGCTTTGTATCAAAAGAGAAATCTCCGCCATTACCTTTCATGGGCAGTTCCTCAAACATCACCAACTCACCACGACAGGTAACTGTCATTCCTATAGTCTCCTCTGAACGAGACGCTGTACGGTTCACATCAATATGCAGGCTGTTCTTCCTGCCGGTCATATCGGCCATCATTGTATAGCCGTTGTTTTGTGCCAATGGTAACGTTACAGAGTACCGTTTTCCGCCATATTCAAACGTTGCATCCGCACTCTTCTTGCCGGGCGTGAATTCAAACGACCCCATACCCTCATGTCCGCTCTCGGCCACAACCTTACTGCCGTCCTCAAGCACCACTGTCAGCTTACCGTTTATACCCACCCCGTTACCGTCAGTAACCTTGAACGCCACGCGGCAAGGCAGGCCACGCACCATATTGCCGCCCTCAGGATAGAACGCCACATTTACCTTACGCAGTCTCTCCTGCTGCGGGCGGTTCTGGCTGTACATGGTAGAGTCCGATGTTATGACCGGATTACTGTAGTCACCCTCCTTATCGGGAGTCTGATACACCGGCAGCACACGTGAGAATATAATGTCCGGATCAAAATTCAGCATATACTGCGTATAAGCCCTTATCTCATAATACCCGCTGGGATATGGACGAACTCCCCGCAGTTCACGAGCCTGCTCCGTAGCGTAATCCACCAACTGTATGCGTCCATCGGCCTGTCCGGCTACAATCTTGAGTTTCTGTTGTTGGAGCAACACCCCATTGGGAGACAGCAAATCCACATACAGCACCCCTGATTCCGTCCGGTCCAGATTGGCCGACTTTACCACAAACGCCTTGAACCAGATATCATCGCCCTGAAAGTAAGCGGTATTGTCAAACTGCAGATATACCTTCTCCTGTGGAAACAACTCATTGAACTGATGAATGTTTCCCGCAAACCGTATCAGCGCATCATTTCCGGCCACAACCTGACCAAGCGCCGAAACAATAGCAAAAGCAAACAGACAAGCCCTTCTCATAATAATTAGTTTTACACTTTCAAATATAGGCATTAATTCCAATAACCCCATTATTAAGACTGGGACAAAAAAGGGACAAATGATTAACGGAACAAGGCAAAGAATTCGGGATTAGCCTTACCGAACCTGTACTTTCTCTTCCGGATGGCTTCGGCTGTAACATTGCCGAACAGTTCTGCAATCAGTTCGTTCTTAAAACCAAGTGATGACAGGATCAGAGTCAATGACTCCTCCTTATCCATACCCGGGTATTCCGTCTGCATATCCACAATGGTATCGCTGAATGACTGCTCCAATGCAGCCATAGCAATGGCCTTTTCTTCGGCGCTCAGAATGCTACCGGATGCAGCCGATAGCAAACTCTTATATTCATTAGTCTTACGGAAATAATCACTGCCCATCTGTAGTCTATGGGCATATAGATTTAGCAATGCTGTCCGCGCCTGCGGATTGGTTTGCGACTGCTCTCTTACCTGCGATTCCAGGATAGCTATACTCCCCTTGCGTATCTCCTGTTCCATATTTAGTAAATCCTCTTGCCTGAGGATTATCCTTTTCTTTTCCCTATTCTTGAACATCATATAAGCAAGTAACGTCAATGCCACAAACAATAGCAATGAGGATAATCCTAATATCATAAAGCGTTTGTGCCTATTCCACATTCTCTCTTCAGTTAATTCCTGAAGATGTACATTTTGCAGGTCAGTGATATCCTTGGTATCCGTTTTCTCTGCAATCCTTATGGAATCGCTTAACCGGCCATAATAATCGTGCCAATACATGGCTTCATCCTGATTGTTCATCAATACAGATACCTTTGTCAGATTATCGGCAAGATTCTGCTTTCCATACAAATACGTTGTGTTTTCCAAGGCTTTCCGGTAATAGAAGTAGGCAGAATCATATATTCCTTTCATTAAATACATCTTTGCCTTGAAAGGATAATCAGCTCCCTCAGGCAATGAATAATCGCCTTTATCTCCTACTATGTAATATCTTAGTCTTGTCCCGTCAAACAATGTATCGTCCGAAAATGTTTCATGGATATAATCTTGCCTTGACAAAATTGTATTGAAAAACTGATTTGAAGCATCTTCCTCTCCAAGTCGCAATGCACATTCAAACAACATTAGGTTTGACTTATATGACGTTACTGTATCCTGCAATCTATCGGCATTGATGCTGCTGTTCATGAGCTGAACCATTGCCTGATTGTACATCTTCATATTCTGATACCGGGTTCCCAACTTATATTCCGTAAGTGCATAATAATGCACCAGAGTATCGGGAAAAAGATCCTTTGCCTTTAGGAAAGCATATATTGCCGAATGATCATTTCCCAAATGTGTATACACACATCCATGGGTGTACCATGCTACCGCAGCACGGTAATTCTTATGTAGAGAGCCATAATAGTCTGTTGCCGTACGTATCAGACTGTCCGATGTGATAATCCTGTCATTCTTGCAATCAGCCAGGGACTTGAGAACAACATACCATGCGCGGTCTCTACGGGATGTAGGCTCCGTCATAGAAACTAAAATTGAATCCGCCTCCTTGGGGTCAGTCTCCATCAGCAACTCAGCCTCCCGCAATCGGCCATTATCATGTAAACAGGAAACGACACTGATTGGGATTATCGCAATCAATACAGTATAGAATACCAACCTAACCCTATTCATATATCGCCACAGATATGGTTAGGGCAAAAGTATGCATTAACCCACTAAAAATCAAAAAAGCCGATGGGACAAAAATGGGACAAACATAGTTTGAAACCAATCCACCAATAAATGTTAAGTGCCAAATCAATAAAGGAAGCCAAATGCCCAAAGAGGTATTTTCTTTGGACTTGCTATATCAATGTTGTCTAAAGCAAGAGCTGCATTATTTATATCTTCATCATTTATCTGGGAGAAATCTTTTCCGGCGCCACCCACCTCAATTACCAGATTCTTATCAATCCTAAAATCACCCGTCTTAATACCACCATATTCCACTCTGTGACCGGCCGATGTCAACTGGTTGCAAAAGAAGGTTTCCCGTACCGTTCCTATTTCCGGTTCCTTTATGCTGTAGGCATATATCAGATTGGGGTTGTCAAGTAGAATCTTATCCGGTTTCTGAAGGTCAGTTATCTTATCCAGTTCCGTAAACAGATTCTTTAAGAGTTTTGCCTCATTCAAATATCTTAAATAGCGGATAAGCGTAACACGGTCTATGCTCACACACGACGACAGTTTAGAGATGTCAACCTGATATGGAATCATTTCGGCTATTACCTGAAGAAGAGCTTTTATCTTACGTGTGTTTTCCGGGCTTACTCCACGGTATTTTGTAAGTTCTGAATCTATGATATAACCCGTCACATTTTCTATAAGCATCCTGAATGTTTTTTTCTTTTCGAACGAGAAAGGATAGTATCCCATACGTAGATAATCATTGAAATATTCCAATGGCCGATATAGAGAACGAATATGTGTGCAGAAAGATCCGGCATTACTGAGCAAATAGTCTAGTTTTACCGGAGCCGCTTTTTTTTCGGTCCTGAACCACAAGTATTCCCTGAATGAAAGTCCCGGCATATCATATACGTCCTCACGCCGAGACAAATCAGCCTGTCCGTCATTTAGTTGAATAAGTGATGAACCGCTCAATACCACTCTCAAGCCTTTATACAGGTCATATATCTCCTTTATCTCGCTGCTCCAGCCATCATACTTGTGTATCTCGTCAATGAACAGATGGCTACCGCCCTGTCTAACGAAAGAAGCGGCAGTATCTACCAACGTATGCGTGGCAAAATACGATGAGTCCGCCGTGCAGTAAAGCGCATGACGGTCTGTAACATCATAATGATTCAGTATATACTGCTGCATCAGAGTTGACTTTCCAACGCCCTTGGGACCACGTATCAGAATGAGTCTTGAATCCCAGTCTATGGTTTGCATCAGTTCCCGCTCAAAAGATGTGGGTACATCTGTTAGATACTCTGCGTGTCGCTCAAATAAAAGTTCCATAATCCTATTTTTCTGCAATTATACAATTGTTTATCGGAATAAACAAATTTTCTTATATTTTGTTTATCGCAATAAACATATTTCATTAATACAGAATAGGTATAAAACTATTAACTTTGCAGCAAAACTACACGATATGCACACAAAAGAGGAGAAGATGCAGGCCTTTGGCCGCTTGCTTGACATAATGGATGAACTGAGGGAGAAATGCCCTTGGGACAGTGTACAGACCAATGACTCACTGCGCCAGAATACCATCGAGGAGGTTTATGAGCTTTGTGATGCCATCATGAAGGACAACAAGGCCGATATCTGCAAGGAGCTTGGTGACGTCCTGCTACACGTAGTCTTCTATGCAAAGATTGGTAGTGAGACAAATGACTTTGATATTAAGGATGTTTGTGACAAACTTTGTGACAAGCTCATCTACCGCCATCCTCATATATACGGCACAACCAATGTAAACGATGAGGAGCAGGTACTCCAGAACTGGGAGCAACTCAAACTCAAGGAGAAAGGCGGCAACAAGCGTGTGCTGGCCGGCGTACCCGACGCCCTACCCTCAATCATCAAAGCTTTCCGTATTCAGGAGAAAGCGGCTCATGTGGGCTTTGACTGGGATACTCCTGAAGGCGCTCTTGATAAGGTTAAGGAGGAGTATGCAGAACTTAAGGATGAGATTGCTGCTGCTGACAAAGAGAAAGCCGAGCAGGAACTTGGAGACTTGCTATTCTCAATAATCAACGTTGCACGACTTTACAAAATCCATCCCGATGATGCTCTGGAGCGTACCAACAAGAAATTCATACGCCGTTTCAACTACGTCGAAGAAGCGGCAATCAACCAGGGCCGCCAACTCAAAGACATGACACTAGAGGAAATGGACTCCCTCTGGAACGAAGCCAAAGCTAAAGGCCTCTAAGCCGTCTTTGGACAATTAAAAACTAATAGTATGACAGCAATTGAAAATGAAATACAGTACAATTGCGCAATGAAGCGCATTGAAGAACTGCTTAAGGTAGTTGACAATAATACTCCTGCTAACGATAAGAATAGCATAGAACTTGTTCGTCTTTCAAATCTGGTAGCAGATTATGAGGATATCCACTATCCACCAAAAATCATTTTACGCCGACCACAAAAGTCGTGACGGAGTTGGGAGTCAAAGTGACTTCCAACTTTTTTTCCTTGATTTTACCAAGGTCGGTTTCGGCCCAATGTTCACCGTCGGCAAACTGTCCGGCGGTTCTTATTTGGCGCACCTTGCCTTTAACCTTGAAGTCTGACAGGTCAAAAGACATAGGCTGTTCTTGGGCGGTAGAGTTGGTGCAGACCAGCGTCAGAGTCTTTTTGTCTTTTGCAGCAAGAACTTTGCAGCCAGAGCGGCGGTCGGTGGGGCAGTTGATAAGGGTGGAGCCGGGACGGATGTAGCGGCTGAACTGGCCGAATGCGTAGTATTTCTGGGTTAAGAGAATCTCATTTGTGTCGTGGTTGGCACAGGCGGTTCCCCAATAGCCTCCGGCGGTGCGCAGGGAGCCTCCGTCGCGGCGGCCTTTGTAGCCTTCCTTACTTATGTGAGTATCTATTACCTGCCAGAGCACCCAGGCCGATGGTTCAAGGGCTTGGATATCGGTTATTATCTTTTCGGCAAGCCAGAGTCCGGCTGCCATCTCTCCGGCGTTCTGTCCGGCAGTGCCGTTGCCGTCAACCTCACTCATCCAGAGATTGATTTTCTCATCTTTGGCCAACTGGCCCATCTCGCGGATACTGTTGGTGCCGTAGGTGTGTACGCTGATGCGGTTTATGGCGGCACGGGCATCAGGGGTTAAGGTTTGGATCTCTTCTATCTGTTTGCCGGGGTTGGTCTCATCGCTGGTGGTAAGGATGATATCGTTCAAGCCGTAACGTCCAAGAGCCTCTTTGGTCAGTACCAGGAGTTTGGACTGAGCCTCACCGGCGTCTATATGGCAACCCTCCTGCTTGTAGTTCATGGCGGGCCAGTAGTTGGTGTTGGGTTCATTCATGGGCGATACGCTCTTGACCTTGAGACCCATATTGCGCGTCATGTAGTTGGCTACATGAGCCATATACTCGGCAAAATCGTCATATTCATCATCCTTGATATTGTTCTCCTCGGCCTTGAAGTTGCCGGTAGAGCAGCCGCTGTTGGTCATAAAGTAAGGCGGAGAGTTGCTGAATATCTCCAGGTAGGCATCCTGGCCGGCGGCTTTCATAGCGGCTTTTACCACATTCAGTTGGCGGGCATCGGCCGTATAGTCATACTTTCGATTGCCGTCCTCATCTATATACATCCAGCCTGGTACATCGCTGTCAGTGCGGGTTATGTGGTGGTGAGTAGGATCATCGCCTCCGCCCACGTTGTAGCGCATTATGTTCAGGCCAAGACCTTTATCGGCATCAAAGAACAGCTCCGCACTCTTGGCTGTCAGTGTTTCATTATAGCCTATGCGGTTGGCCCACCAGCAGAGACTGGTGCCCCACCCCTCCCAACGTCCTCCGTTGGTTTGGATGGCATTGTCCATTGACACTTTAACAGTGATACTCTCAGCGCGGCCCGTCATGCACAACAGAGCCAGCAAAACAAAAGCGATTTTTCTCATAACACCGCGAAGATAAAAAAAGGAGCGGAAAACTCCGCTCCTTTTTATCTGATAAGTGTCTATTTCAGAACATGAATGTCACACCTACGCGAAGCTCAGGGAACCAGTTGGCATAACCGGTCTCAGCCATTACAGCAATACCGTCTGTAAAGAAGTAGCGGCAACCCACCATCTCGCTATGGAGAATGAAAGTGTCATCATTATGGACACCATCATAATTGTACTTCCAGAATCCCATACCCAACTCTGCAGTAGCATGTACCTCAAATTCTTCTGTAATATTAAGGCCGTATGTAGCACGGGGAGTAAGGCCAAAAGCTGACTCATGTTTATAAGGTCTGCTGAAATCAATCTCACCACCTACAGTGAAATGTCCCTTCCACCAATCATCAAAAAGAACATAATCCAATGATACTGCACCGCCAAAACCGGGTGAAACGCCAAGCTCTGCATTAGCCATCATTGTACCCTTTGACCACTGGGGAGCAAGTTCAGCATGTGAGCTGTAAGATGCCATTGCCAGAGCGGCAATCATGAGAATCTTTCCAAATCTTTTCATAATTATTGAGTTTAAAAGGTTATTCGCTTTCGCAAAAATAAGCAAAGTTCCAATATAATGTGATTCACTCCGCCAAAACTTCCATCCGGCAATGTGAACAATCAAAACGCAGACCGAAACGGCGGCCATCCTGCAGAACCAGGAACAGCGGCTCATGCGGTTTCAGGTCACGTTTTCGCTCCTTTGGACAAAGTCCCAGCGAGTTCTTTATGCAATGACGGCAGAACATTATCACAGCATTATCAGGGGCGCGCTTTTCAAACGCATCATCAATGCTGGCGACACCATGGTCCTGATAAAAAGTCCTGGCCTGGGCATTCATGACATTACCCAGATATGTAAGTTCCTTTACAGGATAAGCCGGAACCGTGTCCGATGCCATACCGACAGCGGGACGCACATAAGAATCCATGCGGGCCTTCTCAAGTTCCGATGTCACCTGACGGCGCATATCAGACAACAGCGATGAGGGGATAAACCTTTCACCGTCCAGCCTGACTTTGATAGACCGGACCTCAAAACGGGTGTTGCCCAACTTGCCCAACTGTGTTCGGATATTACTCTCCTGCGGCGTACGTGCATTCTCCTTCTTCCAGTCAGATTCCACCCTTGCCGCATTGCCATCCTCATCGGTCATACTCACCCGGTAGCCGTCCGTAGTCTCCTCAAACAGGATATCCGCACCTATCTTCCTTACTGCCGATTCCTTGGCAAGCGCCTTCTCAAACTCTTGGTCAAAATTGCGGTATATATCCGTACCTGCCGGGATTGAAGGCATCTCTCCGCTCTCCAGATAGAGGAATATGCGGCCGTTCTCAACGCGGTTCACACGGAAGCCCTTAAGCTCTCCGTCAGCACCTATGTAACAGAGTCCGTCACCGTTATGGAAGGATTTGCTTCCGGTAATGGTTATGAAACCACGGCCCGTTATGCGTACCTGCCCCATCAGCTCACCCATGGACTTTGGAGTATTTGGCGACCATATATCTGCACTCCTGCCATGCAGGAAATAATCGGTGAATCCGCGATTGAAGCTCTTGTTTACATCGGGGTTGAACATGACAGAACTATGTCCCGATGATGCGCGACGGAATTCCTTTCTGCACTCCAGTATCCTGTCCACCGCCTGGCTGTAAGCGGCAGTCACGTTCTTGACGTATGATGTCTCCTTAAGGCGTCCCTCTATCTTGAACGAGCAGACACCTGCGTCCATAAGTTCCTCAAGGCTCTCCATACGGTTCATGTCACGCAATGAGAGCAGATGCCTGCCCTTGACTATTACGTTGTCATCTGAGTCGACAAGGTCAAACTTGAGACGGCAGAACTGGGCGCATTCACCGCGGTTGGCACTGCGGCCAAAGCAGTACTGAGAGGCATAGCACTGCCCACTGTAACTCACGCACAGGGCGCCGTGCACAAAGCACTCCAACTCCACATCGGGACAGGCCTCATGTATGGCACGTATCTCATCAAGTGAAAGTTCACGGGCCAGGACAACACGGGTAAATCCGCAGGAAGCCAAAAACCGAACCTTCTCCACACCGCGTACATCACACTGGGTACTGGCATGCAGCGCAATGGGAGGCAGTTTCATGCGCAGAACCGCCATATCCTGGACCAATAGAGCATCTGCCCCAGCCTCATAGAGCTGCCAAATCAGTTTCTCTGCATCGGCCAGTTCACTGTCCTTAAGTATTGTGTTTACGGTCACATAGACTTTTGCGCCGTAGAAATGGGCAAACCGCGTAAGTTTCGATATATCATCTATACTGTTGCCTGCCGCCTGACGCGCACCGAACCTACCCGCACCTATATAGACAGCATCGGCTCCATGTTTGATTGCCTCAATGCCGCACTCCAGATTCTTTGCGGGCGAAAGCAGTTCTATGCTCCTGGCCTCTTTCATAACGGTTTACCAGATATGCACCCTCTCTTTGGGGGCAATGTACATGGGATCGTCTTCTGTTATTCCAAATGCCTGATACCACTCGTCTATGTGCGGCAGGGCACCGTTCACGCGCAGACGGGCAAGAGAGTGCTCGTCACTCTTGGTCTGCTGCAGCACCATCTCGTCACGGCAGTTCTCAGCCCACGTACAGGCGTATGCTATAAAGAAACGCTGCAGTGGTGTAAAGCCCATCTCCTCCTTACCGGGATTCTCTTTACAAACCTCACGGAAAGCCTCGAGAGCCACCGTAAGCCCACCGTGATCGGCAATATTCTCGCCCAATGTAAGCTTGCCGTTGGCCCTGATTCCGGGCAGCACCTCCATGCTGTCAAACCAGTCGGTCAGAACCTTGACGCGGCGGTTGAAACGGCGTGTATCAGTTGCGCTCCAGAGATTACACATATTACCCTCCTTGTCAAACTGACGCCCCTCATCATCAAACCCGTGGGTCATCTCATGACCCATGATAGTGCCGATGGCACCGTAGTTAAAGGCATCATCAGCCTCCAGGCTGAAGAACGGATATTGAAGTATTCCGGCTGGGAAACATATCTCATTGGTTGAGACATCGTAATAGGCGTTGATCTCCTGCGGGTTCATATACCACTCGGTAAGGTCAACCGGTTTCTTGAACTTGCGTTCCACCATATCGTTCCAGAAGAAACGGCTTATTGCGGCGCTGTTCTCAAACAGGGATTTATTGAAATCTATCTCCATTTTGGAGTAGTCACGCCACTTGTCGGGGTAACCTATCTTGAATTTGAACGCATCCAGTTTGTCAAGCGCAAGCTGTCTGGTTTTTTTACTCATCCAGTCCTGTGCCTGGATACGGTTCGCCAGCGCATTCTTAAGATTATGGAACATCCGGATCATGCGTTCCTTGGCCTCGGCCGGGAAATACTTCTCAACATACAGCCGCCCGATAGCATCACCAAGCGTGCCGCTGACAGCGGCTGTGGCACGTTTCCACATAGGCTTGGGCTCTTTCTGTCCGCTCAAGGTGCGGCCGTAGAAATCAAAGTCGGCATCATCGGCCTCCTGCCCTAATCTGGTTCCGTTTGAGTCCAGCATCTGCCACTCCATGAGTATCTTCTGGTCCTCAAGCGGCTCCTCGTTGAGTACGCGGATAGCCTCGGCTATTGCCTCGGGCTGGCCCACGTCAACCCAATCCACTCCATCAAGGCCCAGTTTGCTGAAGAAACTCTTCCAATCCAGTCCCGGCAACCGTTCATAGAGCTGGTCCATGGACATCTTGTGATAGTTGGCAGCCGGGTCACGCAACTGTACATTGTTTCGTGAAGCCTTTGCCAGGCGTTTCTCTATACGCCAGATAGTGCGCATGCGGGAACGCGATTCCCACCTGCTATAACCGGCCAGCATAAGCATACGCACAACGTGCTTTTTAAAGGCCTTGCGTATATTCTGGGTCTGACGGTCACGGTCTGTATAATACTCCTTGTCGCCAAGGGTAAGTCCGCCCTGACTCAACCCAACGATATTGTTTTTACTGTCCTTCAAGTCCGGCCCTATGCCCACATCAAAATAACCTGTCACTCCATAAGAGTCCAGTTCTATCATGGCATCTATCAGCTCCTGACGGCTGCTTATGGCCTTGACACGATCCATATAAGGTCTGATAGGAGCCAGCCCGTCACTATTGCGACGCTCCACATCCATTACCAGATTGTAGAGGTCTGCAATACGGGCGGCATCACTGCCGGGAGTATGCTCCTTTGCAATGATGCCGTCTATAAGATCCTTGAGCCGGCGGCGGTTCTGCTCTGCCAACTCATCATATGTTCCGTAGCTGGGATATTCATCGGGCAGAGGATTGGCGTCAAGCCATCCTCCGCAACTGAATCGGTAGAAATCCTGGCCGGGGCTTACGCTCCGGTCCAGATAGTCCTCTCTAACACCGGCCGATGTACCCACTTTTTTTACCAGATTCTTGCTCTCTTATCAGGAGCCAGATAAAGCTTGTTGTCAGGTGTGATATTGAATGCATCATACCATGCATCGATATGAGGCAGTGTACCGTTCACGCGCCAGCGGCCCAGTGCATGAGGATCGCTCTTGGTACGGTTACGAATCTCCTCGTCACGGATATTGCCTGCCCATACGCCTGCATATGCCATGAAGAAACGCTGCTCAGGGGTATAACCGTTCACGGTCTTCAGGGGAGCATCCTTTGTGGCGTTCTTGAATGCCTGATAGGCGACCATCAAACCACCGTGGTCAGCAATATTCTCACCCAATGTGAGTGAACCGTTGCCGTTCAGGTCAGGCAGCACCTTGATGCCGTCAAAATGATCCACGATAACCTGTACATGCTCCTTAAACTTGTCGGCATCACCCTCTGCCCACCAGTCGCTAAAGTTACCGTCCTTGTCAAACTGACGTCCCTGGTCATCAAATCCGTGAGTCATCTCATGTCCGATGACAACGCCTATGGCACCGTAGTTGAAAGCGTCATCAGCACTCATATCAAAGAACGGATACTGCAGGATACCGGCGGGGAAGCATATCTCATTTGTAGTAGGATTGTAATATGCATTGACAGTCTGCGGGGTCATGAACCACTCGGTATTGTCAACCGGCTTCTTGTACTTACGGTCAATCATATCCTGAAGGAAGTAATGAGCCACTGCTATATTGTTCTCAAACAGGCTCTTGCTGGGATCAATCACAAGTTTTGAGTAATCCTTCCACTTGTCAGGATAACCAATCTTTACATAGAATGCATCCAGTTTCTCATGTGCACGGGCCTTGGTGGCTTCGCTCATCCAATCCTGTGCATCTATGCGCTCGCCCAAAGCTATCTGAAGGTTCTTGACCAAGGTGGTCATGCGCTCCTTTGATTCTGCAGGGAAATACTTCTCGACATAAAGCTGACCTATTGCCTCACCCAACACACCGCTTACAGTTGATGTGGCACGTTTCCACCAGGGCTGCTGCTCCTGACGTCCGCTCATAACCTTGCCATAGAAATCAAAGTTAGCCTCATCAAGTTCTGTGGTAAGTTTTGAAGCGGCATTGTCAATAAGCTGCCACTCCATATATGACTTGTGAGCCTCAACCGGAACCTTGGCCAGAATAGCCTCCACCTCATGGATAGGCTCAGGCTGACCCAGATCAACCTCCTCGCAGTCACCTATACCGATGGCATCAAACATCATCTGCCAGTCAATGCCCTTGTAATCCTTCTTGAGCTGCTCAAATGTCATCTTGTGATAGTTGGCAGCGGGATCACGCTGCTGTACGGCACTGTATGACTTCTCAGCAATGCGTGTCTCAATAAGCATCACATCCTCCATCTTCTTCTGAGCGGTCTTGGCATCGAATCCACAAAGGGTGAACATACGTACAATGTGCTTCTTGAAAGCCTCACGGATGGCGGTGGTAGCCTCATCGGTATCAAGATAATACTCCTTCTCACCAAGTGACAGGCCGCCCTGACCTATGCTTACTATGTTTGACTTGCTGTCCATCATATCAGCCCCAATTCCTACTCCGAAATAGTTTCCGGTAAGACCGTTCAGATCCAACTCAACCATAAGCGGGAACACCTCCTTGCGATCCTTTACAGCCTCTATTTTTTCAATCCAAGGCTTGAGCGGAGCCAGACCCTCCTTGTCACGACGGGCGGTGTCAAGTACAAGCTTGTAGAGGTCAGCTATCTTCTGGGCATTGGTGCCGGGCTCATTATCTGCAGCCACAATCTCATCAATCAGACCCTTAAGCTGCTCACGGTTATCCTCGGCCAGCTGGTCAAAACTGCCAAAACGTGCATACTCGTCAGTAAGCGGGTGAGCGGCGTTCCAACCGCCGTCAGCAAACTGGAAAAAATCATCACCGGGTACTGCGCTGGTATCAAGATTCTCAAGTTTGATACCAATGCCCTGCTTTGAATTGTTACATGACATCATAGCCATTCCTGCAAATGCAATTGTAAATAAAGTTACTTTCTTCATAATTATGTTAGTTATAAATTCTCTCCTTCCATCATAGCCTCCTCCCAGCGTTTCTCCGCCTCAGCAAGGTCATTCTTGAGCTTGCCGTAAGCCTCGAACATGGCAGGATTCTGCGCACCGCTTGGAGTAGAAAGCCACTCTTCTATTTCCTTAATCTCTTTCGATATGCGTTCAACCTCTTTCTCGCAGTCATCAATCCTTTTCTGAGCCTTACGCTTGCGGCGTTCCTGCTCCTTCTTGGCCTCATAATCCTCCTTTCCGGCCGATGCCTTGTCCTGCTGCACAGGCTGGGCTGGCGCTCCTTTCATTCGGCCTATATCGGCCAGACTGTCCAGATTCTTCTTCTGCAGGAAGTCATAGATACCGCCCAGATGTTCACGAACATGGCCATCGGCAAACTCATAGACCTTGCTCACCAGTCCGTCCAGGAACTCACGGTCATGGCTTACCACAATCACAGTGCCGTCAAAGGCCTGGATTGCCTCCTTGAGCACATCCTTGGATGCCATATCCAGATGGTTGGTAGGCTCATCCAGAATCAGCAGGTTGTTAGGCGTAAGCAGCAAGCGTATCATAGCCAGACGTGAACGCTCACCGCCCGAAAGTACCTTGACCTTCTTCTGCCCTGCCTCACCACCGAACATGAATGCGCCCAATATATCGTTTATGCGGGTACGGATAGGTCCGGTAGCCACATTGTCTATTGTGTCGTGTACCGTAATCTCCTCATCCAGCAGCTGAGCCTGGTTCTGTGCATAATAGCCAATCTGTATGTTGTGCCCTATGGTAAGCGTTCCGTCAAACGGGATCTCACCCATAATGCACTTTACCAGAGTTGTCTTGCCTTCACCGTTGCGTCCCACGAATGCCACCTTCTCACCGCGTTTGATAGTCAGATCAACTCCGCTGAAAACACAGTGTTCACCATAGCTTTTGGCCACACCCTCACAGATTACAGGATAGTTGCCGCTGCGGATGGCGGGCGGGAACTTAAGGCGCATGGTCTTGTTGTCCACCTCATCAATTTCAATGGGCACTATCTTCTCCAGCATCTTGATGCGGCTCTGTACCTGAACGGCCTTGGTAGGCTTATAGCGGAAACGGTCTATGAACTCACGGGCATCGGCTATCTCCTTCTGCTGGTTCTCATAGGCACGCATCTGCTGCTCGCGGCGCTCCTGACGCAATACCACAAACTCATTGTACTTGACCTTGTAGTCATATATCACACCGCACGATATCTCTATGGTACGGGTGGTCACATTGTTTATGAAGGCGCGGTCATGACTAACCAGAATCACTGCGTTGCAACGCTTTGCAAGGAATTCTTCAAGCCACTGAATGCTCTCTATGTCAAGGTGGTTGGTAGGCTCGTCCAGAAGCAGCACGTCAGGGTGACGCAACAGTATCTTGGCCAGCTCTATGCGCATACGCCAGCCGCCGCTGAACTCGCTTGTGGGGCGGTCAAAATCCTCACGGCGGAATCCCAGACCCAGCAGGGCCTGTTCAAGTTCAGCCTGATAATTACCGCCTCCCATCATCTGGTAGCGCTCGCTCTCACGGGTAAACCGGTCAATGAGAGCGTGGTAATCCTCACTCTCATAATCCGTGCGCTCCACCATCTGGTTGTTCAGGCGCTCAACTTCGGCCTTCAGTTTATGGATATCCTCAAAGGCTGTTTCGGCCTCCTGCCTGACGGTGCGTGTATCGGCCAGTTTCATAACCTGAGGCAGATAACCTATGGTCATCTCCTTGGGTATTGAAACAGTGCCCGATGTAGGTTGCTGCAATCCGGCAATGATCTTAAGCATGGTCGATTTGCCCGCACCGTTCTTACCCACCAGGGCAATACGGTCCTTGTCACCTACCACGTAGCTGACATCATGGAACAGGGGGCGGGCCCCGAACTCAACCTTAAGATTCTCTACCGAAAACACTTTCTCTTATGCAAACAGCTTGACGGGATATACGCCCTCCTTTACAAGTTCTGCAATCTTGTCAACCACACCCTGACGGTCCTCGGCGTATGTCACGCCGAACCACTTTGATGTAGTGTCAAGCACCTCACAAGTGGCTGTACCGCTATTAATAAGCTCATTCACCATGAGCGGTATGAAATACTCTGACTTGGGTACATTGATATTGGCCTTGAGCCAGCCCTTGAAGAAATCCTCTGAGTACTTCATATAGTCAGGGGTGAATCCCCATACGTTCATTGAAACCGGAGTGTTATCCTCAATACGGACCCAGTCATCACCGTCCTTGTAGCATACGCCGTTCTCGCGGCGGATAATCTCGGTACGCTCCACTACGGTGGTAAGATGACGCTTGGCATTGACCTCACATACTCCACGTGAAACCTTGCCATTCTCACTCAGGGTATTGGCAACACGGAAGCCTACCATTGAATAAACGTTCTTGGAACCTGCGGGCAGTGCGCTCAGGAACTTGCCCATCACTGCAAAGCAGTCACGACCGTAAAAGTCATCGGCATTGATTACGCAGAAAGGCTCGTTTATTACATCCTTTGCCATTAGCACAGCGTGGTTGGTACCCCAAGGCTTGGTGCGGTCCTCAGGGCAGGTAAAGCCCTCGGGCAGGTCATTGATGCTCTGGAAAACGACCTCAGTCTGAACATGACCCTCATATTTCTTGAGTACCAGACGACGGAAATCATCCTCAAAGTCCTTACGGATAATGAACACCACCTTGCCGAATCCGGCGCGGATAGCATCAAATACCGAGTAATCCATGATTGTTTCACCACTGGGACCAAGAGCATCAAGTTGCTTGAGTCCACCGTAACGGCTGCCCATACCGGCTGCCAAAACTACAAGAGCAGGTTTCATTTCTTTGTATATTTGTTTACGTTTTAATTCTTCGAATTAATAGACCGCAAAGTTACACTATTTTTCCCATGAAAAATACCTATATTCGCATTCAAATAACAAGGTTATGAAAAAGTATATCATAGGAATTCCGTTAGTTCTGGCACTGTTGATGGCCACAAACTGCAAGAACAATCAGGGCAACGCCGTAGTAGAGGAGGTTGATGCCGACACAATAATACTGGATGCCGACCAGTACGTCCGTTTTGAGACCACCAAGGGCAATTTTACGATCAAACTCTATCGTGAAACCCCGCTCCACCGTCACAACATGGTACGTCTGGCCAGAAAGGGTTTCTATGACGACCAGCTGTTCTTTGGCATCAAGAAAGGATACAAGGTTCAGTGCGGCGATGTCAAGTCCAAGAACGCCAAACCCACCCAGGAGATCGGCATAGATGATGAGGACGGCGACACCATCGCATCCGAGGTCAATCCATGGAAGTTTTATCACAAGCGCGGAGCCGTGGGTCAGGCCAGCACGGTACAGTTCAAATACTCCACCAGCCAGCAGTTCTACATCATAACCGGCAGCAAGGTCAAGACCAATACTCTTCCTGCCCAGGAAAAGGTAATAAACAAGCGTTACCGTCAGGCCGTTAAGGACTCCATCACACAGCCGCACGCCAAGGACATCCTTACCTGGCAGAAATACGGTGAGAAAAAGAAGATAAGCAAGTTGAACGACCAGCTCAATGACCAGGCCGATGCCATAATGAAAACCCGCAAGGCATTTGAATACTCCCAGGAACAGATCAAGCAATACGGCGAGATAGGTGGAGCACCTAACCTTGACGGACTCTACACAATATTCGGTGAGGTTATCGAGGGCATGGATGTGGTCGAGGCCATCTCCCTGCTACCCGCAACGGGCAAGAACGGACGTCCCAACCCCGATGTCAAGATCATAAAGGCATACGTTCTGGAGGATGGTGCCGCTCCGGCACAGGAATAAATCTACAGGTTTTCTGCAGCTTCTTTGAAACTCTGCCATAGGGAATCCTGTGGCAGAGGTGCTTTTACATCAATCATCTCATGCGAAACGGGATGATCAAACGTGACATGGAACGCGTGTAACGATATGCTTCCGTCAGGATTTGAGCGCTCTGCACCATACTTCAGGTCGCCCTTGATAGGACAACCCATCTTGGCCAGCTGGCAGCGTATCTGATGATGCCGGCCTGTAAGCAGCTCCACCTCAATCAAGTGATAATTGACTGAGCTTGCCACTAATCTATAGTTTAGAACGGCCTGCTTGCTGCCGGGGACCTCATGGTCATATGCATATGAGCGGTTCTGCTTCTCATTGCGTACAAGCCAGTTCTCAAGCCTGCCCTCGGGCTCCTGGGGCTTGTTCCTGACAATGGCCAGATAACGCTTGTCGACACTTCCTACCCGGAACATCTCATTAAGTCTTGCAAGCGCCTTGCTGGTCTTGGCCAACACCACCACCCCGCTTACCGGACGGTCCAGGCGGTGCGGCACACCTACAAATACATTACCGGGCTTGGAGTATTTCTCCTTAAGGTATGCGGCAACGGTCTCCGACAACGGAATATCGCCGGTCTTGTCACCCTGCACTATCTCACCAGCCCGCTTGGAGACAATGATTATATGATTATCCTCGTAAAGAACCTGCATCACATGCTCATTCCGCCGTCCACCTGAAGTACCTGTCCGGTCACGTATGAACTGTCATCGGACACCAGGAAAAGGGCAGCCTTGGCCACCTCTTCAACCTGGGCGCCACGCTGCAGAGGAATGGACTTACACCACTCCGCCAACTTATCCTCAGGAATCTTGCCGGTGGTCATCTCGGTCAACACAAATCCGGGGGCAATCACGTTGGCACGGATACCACGGGATGCCATCTCCTTGGCAACAGACTTGGTCAATCCTATAATACCGGCCTTTGACGCCGAATAATTGGTCTGACCTGCATTTCCGTGAAGTCCCACTACAGATGATACACACAATATATTGCCGCTGCGCTGACGCATCATCTGCGGAGTGCAGGCCTTGATGAAATTGAAAGCAGACTTGAGATTGGTATCAATCACCTCATCCCACTGCTGCTCGTTCATGCGCATCATCAGCCCGTCACGGGTGATACCTGCATTGTTAACCAGAATATCTATACGGCCAAACTCCTTGACCACCTCATCTACCATCTGTGCGGCACCCTCATAACTGGACACATCCACGCGGTAACCCTTTACCTTGACGCCATTGGCACCCAGTTCCTTCTCCAATGCCTCAGCCTTTTCAACACTGTTTATATATACGAATGCCAGGTCTGCACCCTCAGCCGCAAAAAGCCGGGCCATAGCCAGACCTATACCACGCGTTGCTCCTGTAATGAGCACCGTCTTTCCTGCAAGTTTTCCCATTATGACTATTGTTTGTTAGAATCAGTATTATTATATCCCAGCGCACCGTAGATCAGACGGCGTGCCTCAAAACGGATCTCCTCCCTGGTATTGCCCTGCCACAGTTTGCCACGGATATATGGAGCCTCGAAACCGCGCATGCAGTTATGCATAATCTCGGCTGTACGCCTCACACTCACCACATCAAAAATGCCCGATGTCTTTCCTTCCGTGATTATATCCTGCAGCATCTGTTTCTGCTTAAGGTCAAACCCCTTACGGAAATGCTCAAGCCCCCAGATGTTGCGGAAAAAACCGGACCTTAACGTTCCGTTACGGTCAACCGTCTCTTTGACAAGTCTGAAATATCCGAACACAAACTCAACAATCTTCTGTTGAGGCGGCAAATTCTGTTTGGCTATTGCCGATAACTGAACAAGCACCTTCTCAACCTCACTGTTGATTACCGCCTGGAACACCTCTACCTTACTTTCAAAATAAGCATACAGGGTACGGCGGCTCAAACCTGCCTCCTGGGCAATATCTATCATCGTTGTCTCATCATAACCCTTACGTACAAAAAGGTTCTTGGCGGCGCTGATGAACTGAAGTCTTGTCTTTGGATTTTCCATATCTTTCAATAGGGTTACAAAAGTACAAAAAATGTGTAATAAAAGTACTTTTACATTAAAAGATTTGCTTGTAATACACAAAAGAGCTACCTTTGCACTCGCAAAACAGATATCGCGGAGTGGAGCAGAGGTAGCTCGTTAGGCTCATAACCTAAAGGTCGGTGGTTCGAATCCATCCTCCGCAACAAAGAAAGAGGTCTCGTGTGAGACCTCTTTCTTTGTTGCGGAGGATAGACTAATACATATTAAGCGCGGAAGGCGTCTGATGTAAGTATTATCATAGACTCAGCTTTCTCGGCCGGAGCCTCAGTTTTCTTGTCCTTCTTCTCGTAGTGCCATTTGGCATTATCGGTCCATTTCTCTATCCAGTTGTTGGAATAGCAGATCCAGAATACCAGTCCAATACCAAGGAGCCAATATATGAGTTTCTTCCACCACGGAGTCTTGTCGGCAAACGGATCGGGCTCAGCCTTAAGCGGGCTCTTACCAACCTCAGTAAGTGTAGCACCGAATGTCATATTAACCTTGACAGAGGCGTTGATTGCCCATCCGTTGGCATTGAGCAGCGGAGACAGGTTGCGCTTGCGGATCTTGAGCCATGCCAGTATCATGGACGGGCCTGAAATGACAAGCATGATAACTACTACCAGAATGAGCCACTTCCACCATGCCCAGTCAGAAACGGAATCAGACATTTTAGCCAAAGCTGCAGCCAGGCCGCTTACAGCCAGGCCAATGGCTGCAAAGATACCGGCAAATGCCGCAATGTCAAACGGTTTCTTCTTTTCGGCCCCGGCAGCGCCATCCTTTCCGGCATTGTCAACCTTTGCGGTCATATCGGCCATAACCTTGTTGTCCTTCTCGGCGGCACGCTTCTCGATCGTTGTCTCAATGTAGCGGCCAATCTTACGGTAAGGAGCCCAGAAGGCCTGACGTATGCTGATAGGATTCTCAACAATCTTGAATACGGTAGCATCCCACTCCACACCCTTACGGTCGTAGAACAGGCCATGCTTGCCCTCACGCAGGTCTGCCACATCACCATCGGTCATAATGGCTGCAATGATCATAGTATTGCCTGTGATCTTGTCAACGCAGTTGCAGTAGAGGATAAACATTCCGCTTATGGCAGTTGCCGATGCGTGAGGTCCCATATCGGGAACCTTGATACAGAGCTCGCAGCAACGCTCATCGATATAGAGTTCACCGGCCTGGAAAATTGCCTTGCCATCCGGATCGTAGAAATCGCGGAATGATACAAAGTTGCAGAGGAATGTGTAGAAGTCGCGATACAGATGCAGCAGCTTTGCCACTTCATCAATAGAGAGAGACTCAGCCTCCAGAGCCTTGTCATCATCGATAATCTTGAGCAGGTCAGCCTTGCGGTCTGCCTTAAGGATTGCATTCACCTGATCCAGACCCAGAGCTTCAACCTGGGCGCCGGCCTTTTCACCCAACCAAGCCTCATACGGAGCAAGTTTGGCAACAAATGCATTCCACTGTTCCTCGGTAATCTCTGATGCGCCCTCAAACTCCTTGTCAAGAGCCAAAGCCTTGAGCTTGCCTATAGTTGCCTGCCAAACCGGATTGATACGCTCATCAATAGGCATGGTATTATTAGCCGATATACGGGCCAACGGGTAATTTGAAATCTCATCGGCACACTGTGACAGATCCTTATCACTGATAGTCTCAATACGGGCAACCGATACATCCAAAGCCGTAACACTGCCTGCATGGAACGCAGCCAGCTTGCAACGCATAAAGTAATCGGCAACCTTTGCCTTAATCTGATTGACTATATCATAAACTGCGGCGGTATTGTCACCGAATGCAAAAACAGTTTTGTCATCGGCCGCCTTCTTCTGCCATGCGGAATAATCGGCAAGAGCCTTATAGAAAGCTTCCAGCAGATCTGCATCAACACCTTGCAGCCCGCTGCGGTCAGTCTTGCCGCCTACCGAAGCCACACAAGCCTCGATAGTCTTCTGCAATTCCTCATCTTCTGTTGACTGAACCGTAATGATTCCATCGCCGTTCAGGCCCGTCTTGGCAAAGATTGCCACACTGTCATCAGCATCGGCAACCGAAATGCTATCCTTCTCCAGCCCCAGATTCTTAAGTATCTGCTGGGCCGATGCCAGCAACCTTGCACCGTCAGGATTATCGGTGTTGATAGCAGAAAGAGGCAGAGTGTCCTCTTTCTTAAGGAGCATATCGGGATCCTTCAGGATAGAGGTTATCCACTCTGCTGCCTGAACTACTTCATGAACGTGTATACGGCCGTCATTGTTATAATCCAGCATCTTAAGAGTCTTGGCATCGAACTCCAGACCTGTTACAGGACTGCTCAATACCGTCCATAACTTCTGGTCAAGTTCACCCAGATGCTTAATGTCCTCACCGCTCTTTATGTTTACGCGGTTCTTTCCACCTATCGTGGAAAATTGCCAATCATAATTACCCATAAGCTTTTATTTATTTGTCCTTTATGTATTAATTAACTCTAACCGGATTCCGTCTCTCACTACGACGATTAGTGAATTTGACCGTTTTTTTTCAGGCCACGGCACTATTTTATTATCACTTTTTTGCCGTTTATAATATTGATACCCTTCTGAGGAGCATCTAGCCTGCGTCCCAACAGATCATATATCACGTCCTTATTGTCACCGGCAACAGAAACCACAGTGCTTGGCACCGCACCCTGCTTAATCAGCAACGGAAGCATGATCTCACCGTAACGTTTACCCAGAGTCCTGTACCCCGCCGATGAAAAATGATACTCATCATAAGCGGTAAGTCCCTCCGATGATGCCACGTATGCTATATCCTTGCCAGACTGCTGCTTGAAATAATCGGGAATCATATCAATGTACTGTCTTGCTCCCGATGCAGGTGCAGGATATCCGTTATAAAAACGCAACGGTTCACCCGCAATGAAAGGGACCGAATCAATAGACAGGTTCAGGTCCTCAAGCAGATTGGTATATAGAGTGTAAACATCCTGCAACCAAGTAGTCCCGTTGGCTCCCGACTCTCCCTGATGGAAAATAATGCCTTTTATTACACCTGATTCCTGTGCCTTTTTGGCCATCTCCACCAGTTTCCCGTACGGGTAGTTTCCATACTGCGCAGCCGCGTTCTTAACCCAATCACCGGTTCCACTATCATTTATATAATTCTTGGCGGTAGTCTGATTCTTGCTGAAAGCCTCAATCTGACACCCGTCAACCGCCACTACCACAACACCAATCTTATAGCGCTCATCAAGCCCCTTGACAAGAGTCCTGCCAAAATAATCAGTTACGCCCAACTGGGTATCAGGACGTACGATAGGTGGCTTGGCGGTAGCCCAGGTACCTATCTTGGACGAATTGCTGTCCACAATTATCATCTTCTTGTACCTTGCCCAGTCAGCGTCAGTGAAATCATTGGTACTGTACTTATCACTATACTCAATAGGCGCCTTACCCTGCATATTGGACTGCCCAATGCCCAGAAAGACAAAGAAATCCGGATCAGGCTCCTGAGCGGACAATCTGCCAAAGCCCGACAATTGCGCTGCGAACACAATAATTATAGCAAAATACTTAGTGAAGAAGTTTTTATTCATAAGCACCATTATAATTGAGCAAATATAATCAAATTATCAATTACCCACACATCTACCCCCAAAAAGCACAAAAAAAGCCCTGGACATCCGTTTCTGGGACCAACGTTCCGGGCTACTACGCACTCCCTCCAAGGCCTAAACATCGATCGCCTCCGTCTTAGTCCCCTACGGGGCCTAACCGTCGTTGAACGCAACGATATTCTTAACGGGCTTTCGGGGCGCTCCGCTCACGCCCTACACTGATGGTCCCAGAAACGGATGTCCAGCTCCTGCAAAAGGAAACCTACGCACCTACTCTCCCACTTGCCCCGTTCCGCGTAGGCGGAACTAAAACAAGGTAAATGGTACTGCGCAACACATAAAAAAAGAGCCTCAGACTCTAAGCCTGAAGCTCTCCTGAAAAACGGCGGCGACCTACTCTCCCACTTGCGCAGTACCATCGGCGTGAACGGGCTTAACTTC
>JAGCPB010000001.1 GCA_017642425.1 Bacteroidaceae bacterium | reverse complement strand
ATCTAATACTGTTATTTGATACTAAGTCTTGTCGTTAAACTAGTTCATTCAAACCGATTGTTTCACTTCAAGTACAAAAATAAAGAGAGCACCGTAATACCCATATTGGAATCACGGTGCAAATCTAAAAGTCGTTAAACGCCACGATGTTCTTAACGGCCTTTCCGGGGCGCTCCGCTTACGCCCTACACTGATGGTCCCAAAAACGGATGTCCTGCTACTGCAAATGGAAACAAATGACTATATTTGCAACATATGGAATTCGGCATATATAGGGAGTTGGTGACAGCGGCGCGGCCGCTGTTTGAGGCTGAGGATTGGAGCAGGCTTAAGGGGTTGCTCCGCGAGGGTATTGCCAAAGGGGCTTATGGGACTGATGCTCATGGGGTTCCGGGGCTGGAGCGGTGCATACGGACCGGGATTGTGCTGCTGGAGAAGACGGGGCTCAAGAAGGCTTCACTGCTCACGGCACTGTTTGACCCTATGGTGCAGCAGGGGCTCATTGCTCCTGAGGAGTTCCAAAAGCAGTTTGGCGAGGATGCGGCTCAGCTTATTCAGGGCATGTGCCGTGTCAAGGAACTCTACTCAAAGCATGACTCCATTGCCGATGAGAACTTCCGCAAGCTGCTGGTATCGTTTGCCGAGGATGTACGCGTGATCATCTGCCTGATTGCAGACCGCTATGTTCTGATGCGGATGCTGTCTGGTAATCCGGATAATGAGTATCGGCTGCATGTGACCGAGGAGTGCCGGCTGCTTTACATTCCTATGGCTCACCGTCTTGGCCTGTACGCCATCAAGAGTGAGATGGAGGATATGGTGGTCAAGTATGAGCACCGCGATGTATATGACAGCATCGCTCATCAGCTTAACGAGACCAAGAGCGAACGTGAGGCTTATATCAAGGCGTTCATCGGACCTGTTAAGCAACGTCTTGAGGAGGCTGGATTGAAGTTCACCATTAAGGGGCGCACCAAGTCCATATCGAGCATCTGGAACAAGATGAAGGTTCAGAATACGACTCTGGACCATATCTATGACCTTTTTGCCATTCGCATCATACTGGATTCTCCGGCCGATAAGGAGAAGGCTCAGTGCTGGCAGGTATACAGCATTGTGACCGATATGTACCAGCCCAACCCCAAGCGGTTGCGCGACTGGCTGAGCGTACCCAAGAGCAACGGGTATGAATCACTGCATATTACGGTGAACGGACCTCAGAACAAGTGGGTGGAGATTCAGATTCGCACACGCCGCATGGATGACATTGCGGAGCGTGGTCTGGCAGCACACTGGTCTTACAAGGGCATTAAGAGTGAGGGTGCTGCAGACAGCATAATGGCCGGCATCCGCGAGATCCTGGAGCATAACACCAGCCCGGATGAACTGCGTAAGGACTTTGCTCTGGACATGTATCAGGAGGAGATATTTGTATTCACTCCTAACGGTGAGGTGCGGCAATTGCCCAAGGGGGCCACGGTGCTGGACTTTGCGTTCTCCATTCACAGCCGTCTGGGACTCACTTGCGTGGGTGCACGCGTGGGCGGACGCAACGTGCGCATCAGCCATAAACTGCAGAGCGGTGATACTGTCGAGGTGCTCACTTCATCCACCCAGACACCCAAACAGGACTGGCTCAATATTGCGGTGACATCGCGGGCCCGCATGCGTATTCGCCAGGGCATAAATGAGATACGCAACCGTGAAGCTCAGGCCGGCAAGGAACTGTTGCAGCGCCGTTTCAAGAACCGCAAGATAGATATATCGGAGAGCGATATGTCACGGCTCATTGTACGCATGGGCTACAAGGGGCAGACTCCTTTCTTCCATGCCCTGATGGAGGATGAAATCAAGGTTGATGATGTCATTAAAGTATATGAAGAGATGCAGGCCGCCACACAGGCCAGCCAGGAGGTGCATCACGCTGAGGATTTTGACATCGGGAAGACATTTGTAGAGACAGAGAAAAAGACTGCGCAAGACACTGATGTACTGATAATTGGCGATGGGCTGACCGGACTGGATTTCAAGATGGCTGGCTGCTGCCACCCCATTTACGGTGATGACGTGACGGGATTTGTGAGCATCAACGGCGGCATAAGGATTCACCGCAGTTCATGCCCCAATATTATACGGATGAGCGAGCGCTACCCGTACCGCATTGTACGGGCCCGATGGTCGGGCAAGAGCGGCAGCCAGTACAGCATCACGCTCAATGTGGTTGGTCAGGATGACATAGGTATTGTATCAAACATTTCATCAATTATAAACAAGGAACCCGATACTCTGCTGCGTTCCATCAGCATTGACTCAAACGGCGGGCTGTTCCAGGGGCATCTTACGGTGCTGGTGAGTGACCTTTCATCGTTGGACCGTCTGGTCAAGAAGCTCAAGCAGGTAAAGGGTGTTAGGGAAGTAGAAAGAATAAACTGATATGAAAAAGATTATATTATTTGCAGCAGTGCTGCTGGCACTTGGAGTGCAGGCGCAGCAGGAGCGCAGGCTGCTCACTATGGAGGAGGCCGTGTTGGGTACAGGCATTCAGGTTGAGAACATCTATTGCTCTTGGGATGAGGGCGGTTCGGTTTATACTTACTATAAGGATAAGGAGTGGCATCATATTGATGCACGTACCGGAAAGAATATGGGACAGCCCACCGCCAAGCTGGCATCGGCCAAGAAGGATCACTTCAAGGCTTTTACCCGTGATGGTGAGGTCTGGTATCTGGACAAGGACAGCGTAGAGCATCAGGTGACCGCCTTCAACCAGAAGGGCATTGTGTGCGGCGAGAGCGTAAGCCGTAACGAGTTCGGCATTGAGGGTGGCATATTCGTGTCGCCAGACCGCCGCAAGATTGCATTCTACAAGAAGGATGAGAGCCGCGTAACACTGTTCCCGCTGCTGGATATCACCACGCGCACCGGTACGCTTAAGAAGATACGCTACCCCATGAATGGAATGACATCGGAGATAATCACCCTGGGAGTGTATGATATAGACAAGGGTTCAACCGTATGGATGGACGTGACCGATTTTGACCAGGAGCGTTACCTGACCAACATTACTTGGGGTCCTGCAAGCGACCGCATTTTTATTCAGGTTCTGGACCGTGCACAGAAGAACATGCATCTGAACATGTACGATGCTGCCGACGGCAAATGCCTGGGCACACTGTTTACAGACCACGATGACCGCTACGTGGAACCTCTGTTCCCGCTCACTTTCCTGCCCGATGACCCGGAGCATTTCATCTACCAGACCAACGTGCGTGACGGTTACTGGAACCTATATCTGGGCAGCGTTAAGGGCGGAGAGCCCAGACGTATAGTCAAGACCGATGCTGACCTGGAGTTGGTGGAGATAAAGGGCAAATACATCTACTATTATTCATTTGAGGTATCACCCGCCGAGCAGCATCTGTACCGTGCCGATATCAAAAGCGGAAAGGCACAGCGTCTGACCAAGGAATCCGGCTGGCACACCTGCCAGATAAGCCCTGACGGCAAGTATTTCATTGACAGTTGGTCAGAGCTGAACACACCCCGCGTGGTAAGTATCATTCAGACCGATGGCAAGAAACCGCGTGAAATATTCCGGGCCGATGACCCCACAGCCCCGCTCAACTACATTCCTATAGAGTTGGGCTCAATCAAAAGCGCTGACGGCAAGTATGACAACCACTACCGCCTGATCCGCCCCATAGACTTTGACCCCAGCAAGAAGTATCCAGTAATACTATATGTATATGGAGGCCCGCACAGCCAGATGGTGAACAACTCGTTCCACGCCTATCTGCGCACATGGGAGATGTATATGGCACAGCACGGATATGTGGTATTCGTGATGGACAACCGCGGCACCCAACATCATGGCGCAGACTATGAAAAAGCCATCCACAAGCAGTGCGGTAAAGCTGAGATGGAGGACCAGATGGCAGGCATGCGCTGGCTGATGAGTCATGATTGGGTTGACAAGGACCGCATTGGCGTACACGGCTGGAGCTACGGCGGATTCATGACCATATCACTCATGGTAAATTACCCGGAGGTGTTCAAGGTTGGTGTTGCCGGAGGCCCCGTGATAGACTGGAAATGGTATGAGGTCATGTACGGTGAGCGTTATATGGAAACTGAGACTACCAATGCCGCAGGATTTGAGAGTACCAGCCTGATTCCACGCGCCAAGGACCTGAAAGGAAAGCTGCTGATATGCCAGGGAGCCATTGACAACACTGTGGTCTGGGAGCACAGCCTTAGTTTTGTAGAGGCATGCATCAAGGCCGGCGTTCAGTTGGATTATTTCCCCTATCCCACTCATGAGCACAACGTTCGGGGCCGCGACCGTGTTCACCTGATGCAGAAGGTTACAGATTATTTTGACGAGAAACTTTAGACCAATTAATAATTGAGAATTATGAAACTGCGTTTTGATTTACTGCTATGTGCAGTAATGCTGGTTTCCTGTGGAGGAAGCAAGCAGGTGGGTGTTATAACCAAGCCCACAAGTGCAACAACAAATCTGGAGGGTCACGAATATCCCAAGATCAACCCGGACCTTTCGGCAACATTCCGTAACGATTTCCCCGATGCCAAGACCGTAACAGTCAATGTAGGCGGCAAGAACTATCCTCTTGTCAAGGGTGATGACGGTATCTGGGAGGTTACAACAGATCCTCTGGTAGTGGGTTTCCACTATTACACAATGAATGTTGACGGTAAGCGCATATCGGACCCCAACAGCAAGCAGTTCTACGGTTCAAGCATGTGGCAGAGCGGAATTGAAGTCCCCGAGGCCGGTGTGGATTATTACCTGGAAAAGAAGGTTCCGCACGGTGAGATTGAGATTGTAAAGTATCACTCTGACCTGACCAATGCCGAGCGCACCACATGGGTATATCTGCCGCCTCAGTATAAGAAAGAGGCTAACCGTCGTTTCCCGGTGCTCTACCTGTTCCACGGAGCCGGTGAGGACGAGACCGGATGGGGCACACAGGGTATGATGCGCGACATCATGGACAATCTGATTGCCGCAAAGGAGGCAGAGCCAATGATCGTTGTCATGGAGCACGCCGTAGCTACAGACCCCAACGCAACAGGACGTCAGAATATGTTTGACTTTACATTCTTTGAGCAGGTCATGATCAAGGATGTAGTTCCCTATTTCGATGCACACTACCGCACACTTACCGACCGTGACAACCGCGCCATCTGCGGACTTTCACTGGGCGGATTCCAGTCATATTACATCGGCCTTAACCATCCTGAACTGTTTGGTTGGATTGGCGGATTCAGCGGTTCAGGCCGCGGCCCCAATGACCGTCGCGATGCAGAGATGTATCCCAAGTCAATCAATGACCAGTACCACCTGCTCTACATAAGCATAGGTACCGATGAGCCGTCGGGCATGTATCAGGGCATTCATGACCTGCATGTGGCACTTGAAGAGCTGGGTATAAACCACATCTACTACGAGTCTCCCGGCACCGGCCACGAGTGGCTCACCTGGCGCCGTTCACTGCACCAGTTTGCTCCCATGCTCTTCAAGAAGTAAAAAAGAAGCACAAAGGGTTACAGGGGCGCTGAGCTGGATGGTTTGGCAGCCGATGGATTGGGCGGGGAGGATGTCTTTCTCGGGGCTGTCACCTATCATTACGGTTTCTTGCGGTTCAAGGCCCAGGGCCTTTACTCCTAAGCGGAAGATTTCAGGATCGGGTTTGCGGACTCCTACTACTGCGGATTCAATTACATCTTTGAAGAGATGGTCTATGCCAAACTCTTCAAGGACGGTGTGCATATTGCCGTAGAAGTTGGTTACCAGTACCATGGGCAGTTGAATCTTTTCCAGTGTGGGTTTGGAAACGGCCGATATATGATGCACCACCCTATTGTAACAGTAGTTCAGAATGGTGTCCTGATCCACATCCGATATAGAAGATATGTCTTTAGACTTCAGATATTCGCAATGCATGAATATCTTGACCTGCAATGTCTGGCGGAATGTGAAATCGGGGGTGATTATGGGATTGGTGCCCAGAGTGCGCTCCACATGGACGTATGCCTCATACAGCACATCACGGGGTATGTCCGATACAAGGGCATAGGACTCACGGAAAGCATCAAACCAATGGATGCCGTCGCTGTCAATGGTTCCGCCAAAATCTATCAGTATACCCTTAATCATCCTTACGTCCAATCTTCATTATTAAAATACCTATCACCGTCCACACAATCTGGCGCAAACGGGCCACAAGTGCGGTATAAAGTCCGTATGCACTTGGTACCTGAACTCCTCCCGCAGCCAATGCCATTCCTCCCTCATAGCCGCCCATCTGCATGGGTGAGAAGAAGATGATATTGCTGAACAGTGATGAGAATGCCATGACAAGTATGCTGTCCCAGAAGGTGAATACAGGCATGAACAAACCTATCAGCAGCCAATATTCCAGACATGAAACCACTCTGGCGGCGTATTCCAAAAACAGTGACCAGCGGAACGGTGCACGACGCTCCTTATGCAGGAAAGCAATCTGACGGTCAACCTCATCCAGGTCTTCACGATGTTTATCAAGATAACCGGCAGCCCATTTCCTTATTAATGGAATGTGACTCAATAATCCGAAAACCTTTACCACAAACCCCTTGCGATAACCCAGCGAGAATATCCAAAGCACAGCCACAAATACCACAGTCAAAACTGAAAGCATTATGCACATCCAGACATCCAGTCCGTAACTATCAGCAATAAAGTGAAGTATCACGTAAAGCACAACTGCCGACAGCCAGAAGCAGAAATGTGAGCAGATATGCATCATGGAATAGAGTATAACAGACGATGCAGCCTTCTTGCCTCCAACATAGTCTGACAGTTCCAGAATACGGTACGGCTCACCTCCCATCAATCCCAACGGAGTGACATAATTGAGTGCATAACCTGAAACCGTCAACTGGAACACCTTGCCAAACGGCACTCTCCTGCCCGTTCCGTCATTGATTATCAAGCCGAAAGAACAAGCGTTAATCAGGTAAATGAATCCCCACAGAACTAAGATTACCGGAAACCATATACCAGCCTGACCGATGACCTCCTTGACGCGGACCCAGTCTGCATCAAAGGTAAGGAGCATCAGCACCACGGCTGCCAGTCCGAACAGGAAGAATATGGTTTGCCAGAGTTTCTTCATATCAGGTTCATCATTTCGCGGCACTCTTTCTCATGCGCGGCTTTCATTCCATAGAATATGATGTTCATCACCGTTAGCTCAAATATGAAATAGATCCATGGCTGGCCTATGAGCAATGTGATGTAAAGCACTATGGCGCGGGTATTGAAAGTGGATATGTTGGTCCACTTGAGCAGACGGTATGTGCGGCGGCAGAACTCTGTTCCAAGTTCAGTTGGAATCTCACTGCCGTACTTGCCACGGACCGCCTCACGGAACTTCTGGAAACAGGGAGTCATGCGCTCCTGGCTGCGGGTATAATTCTGGTAAAAGAACAGCCAGATCTTCCAGAACCAACGTTCCCTCCATGGAGTATTACGTTGCTGTTCAGCAAGTTCACGGCTGTCATTCAATTCAGCATGATCACCATGGAACAGCAGATAGATGTTGCGGTAATAATCGGCCAACCCCGCCTGACGGGAATGGAAAACCACACTTGAAACAAGTTCAAGAATCCATATCCAGATACCCCAGATGCGCCCTCCGCCAAACGGCATAGGTTCAAAGGTAAGTCTAAGTGCCAGAAATATATAGATGGATGCAAACCACAAATCACCGGCAAAACCGTCCAGCAGGCGTCCCCAAAGTGTTTTCTTACCGGTCATACGGGCCAACTGGCCATCGGCACTGTCCAGGAAATTGGCCAGCATGAGCATCAATATGCCCAGTATCGTCCAGTCCATGGTGGTGTGCCACCAGCAGAATCCTGCAAATACACCTAAAAAGATTGAGATTATCGTGACGACATTAGGATGAATGCCCAATGCCCCGAACATTTTAGCAAAGACGAACCCTATGGGTCTTGTAAACCATATATCCAGCCACTCCTCGGTATCACGCGACTTGAATGTGGCCTCAACCGCACGTTTTCCGCTCTCCGTCATCTGTTCTTACTTATAATAAGGTCCGCAATTTTCTGAGCCGCGCCTACGGTACAGGTCCTGAAACTGGGCCAGTCATTGAAATCAATAAATGTAATTTCCCCGTCAGGTCCCACAACTGCATCACCGCCATATATTTCCACCTCCAGCATCTTAGCTGCCTGCTCGGCCAAATCAGTCAATGCTTTAAAATCAACACTTGCCTGATCCGACTGGTCATTATAACGCTCCAACCCGAACTTGCCATTCTCTGCCGATGCTGCGTAACAGTCAGTTAGTCCGTAACCCCTTACTCCGTAGAACTTGACAACCCAACCCTTGACATGAGCCTGAATTACATACTGTTTAATGCCGCGTTCAGCAAAACCGCGTATAGACGCCATTAGCTGACCGTATTCGCGGATAAACTGAACATCATCCTGTTCTATGGCATGACTGTCTCCACGTTTCAACCAGCAGGGGTAGTTTCTCCAACCTTCGGGGAGTATAGTGATGGGAGCGGCAACGGTATCCGGAATAATTACCGGTCCTCCAAGCAGTCCTACCTGAGCGGAACGTCCACAGTTCCTTACACCCCACACGGAGTTGGTGACCGGAACCGATGCAGTCTTAAGCACATTCAATGCCTCCCTGCTTCGGGCCATCTGGAAAATGCCGTCAATATCACAGGGGATGCCTTTAGACACAAGTTCCTTCTCTGTCATGGAGATAACCTGGTTTCCGCGCCGTTCCAACTCTAATGCAACAGCACGAAAAACTGCCGAATCGCCCTCTGCACGATTTGGCGAGTACAATTCATCTCTACTCACTCCAAGATATCTCATTGCTCCATCGCTATGGTTTGGGCTTTCTCTATATCACCCACATGATCCACATCTACAACCTTCCCCATGTCAAATGCCTTGAGTTCCATGCCATGTTCAAGCAGCTGCCGCTGGAAAAAACGCATCCTTGTCTGGCCACAATCCAGGCACTTGGCAAGCACATCAAGAGCCGAAGCCCTCAGGGCATAAATACCGGCCGAAACAAACTTAAAATTGCCCATTTCATCGAGGAATCCGGTTATCTTCATCTCATCATCAACATCCACATAAAGAGGCTTCTCATCATCAACAAAACGCGTCACTCCCATCATCCCGTCCAGACGTGTAGGCGCGAACTCCCGCATCATATCTTTGAAACGGTTCTGTGAGAATATGGTGTCTACAGTGGTGACGCAAAACCTGTCTTGTCCCAGGAAAGGAGCCAGTTCCATGAGGCTGTGCATGGGAGTAGGAGTTTTCTTTACAACAAGATCAATGGGTATTTCAACCGACAGATTTTGAATTAATCTTACAGTCTCTGTACTCTCCCCGTTTACGATGACCGCAATACGCTCCGCACCGCAGCCCATAAAGATGCGGGCCAGACGCTCTATCATAGGAACACCGCCTATGGGCACCAACGGTTTGGGCTGACTGAATCCTTCGGATGCCAGACGACTGCCCTCTCCTGCCGATATGATGCCAAAACGCATTCTCCCTATAAAACCTGATTATTCCTTTTCTGTGTCCAGATGCTTGAGCTTGTCGCTGTCGTCACGACGGTCAAAGTAGAGTTTGCCCAGCGGGTTGGCATGTATCTCCGCCTCGTTGCAGCGTGAACGGAAAATGTCAATGGCCGCAAATATAGCCTCACGCATGGATTCCTCACTGGCCAAGCCCTTACCGGCTATATCATATGCCGTGCCATGGTCGGGCGATGTACGGACTACCGGCAGACCTGCGGTAAAGTTCACACCGCACTCCATATCAAGCGCCTTGAGAGGTATAAGCCCCTGGTCATGATACATGGCCAGCACTGCATCAAACTTGCGGTAATCGCCGTTGCCAAAGAAACCATCGGCCGGGAACGGACCGAAACACTGGATCTTTTCAGTTACAGCCTCATCAATGGCGGGTTTGATTATTTCATTCTCCTCATTGCCTATCAGGCCGTCATCACTTGCATGGGGATTAAGGGCCAGCACGGCAATTCTGGGAATCTCAATACCAAAGTCCTGCTTTAAAGACTTTTGCAGTATCCTGAGCTTTTCCTTTACAAGATCCTTGGTCAGAACGGATGCAACCTTGGATATAGGTTCATGGACTGTAGCAAGTGCGACCCTCATAGAGCTGTTCATAAGGATCATGAGAGCGTGATTGCCCTCTCCCAACTGAGCCTCAATGTACTCGGTATGCCCGGGGAAATGGAATGCATCGGAATGGATGGTTTTTTTGTTTATGGGAGCCGTCACAATCACGTCTATCTTACCCTCCTTATACTCCTTGACCGCACGCTCCAGAGCCTGGAATGCAGCCTGTCCGCTCTCCTGCGTGGGTATACCGAAATCAACCTTTACATCATCAGGATTGCAGTTCACCACATTAAGACGGTCCTGCTGCGCATCACTGGCACTGTCCACCACATTGAAATTGACAGGCGAGTCAATAGCCTTCCTGTGGTAGGTCATCACCTTGGGCGATCCATACACCACCGGGGTGCAGAACTCAAACATAGTGGGGTCACTGAAAACCTTGAGTATAACCTCGTATCCTATTCCGTTTACATCACCTTGGGTAATGCCCACAATAATCCTTTCACTCATTATAGTATCTGTTTTTTAGTCTTCGGGTAATATCAAAATCTCTTCAAGATCATAGCTGAATTTCTGCAAGTCAAGTTCATCGGGCAGACGCAATGTGTAAAGCGCAGCCTCCAGCTTCTTGAGCACATTACGTTTAGCCTGGTTGGGGAAATAGACAAACGCCTCGGCCACGACTACACGCTGATACTTTTCATCCACACGTGACACTGACACGAACGGACCGCCCATATCGTATCCTTTTATGTTCCACAGCCCGCGGACAATCTGGGCATACTGGCCATGGACTGTCTCCTCGGATATCAGGTTGAACCCCTTTGTGGTCATCATGTACTGCCCTTCCTTAGGTCCCGGTATGTTTGCCATCATGATTGAATCACGCTTATGTACAAAATATTTCTCGGTAAAAGTATTTACATCGCGGTATGGATATGAATAGACCACAAGATTCAGATTCTGTTCCACATTTCTGACAAATCTCTCGCATCGTGCCCATAGGAAATTGCGTCCCTTGACCACCTTGGTCAGTTCTGCCGGAGCCCAGATATCGCATCCGAACATTGTCTTGGCATACTCCTGAATGACCGGCTGATGGTCCTCCTTGAGCAGGTCAATCTGACGGTTAAGCTCGGCGCGGGTAAAGAAATCAATTATCACGTCATGGTTCTCTGATACAAAGTTCTTGAACTTAAGTGCATTGGGAGCCTGGATGGTCATTATTATCTGCGGTGCGGCATAAACATCCCTTGAGAACTTGAACTTGCATTTGGTGTACAAGTTGGGATCAATCTTTATGATTACTATGTTACGGCACAGACGCAAAGTCTTGGACAGATTGTTCTGTGTTATCCTTGAAACCTTGAAACACGGCTCTGACTGTGCCACACCGGCCATATCATCGGTCAGAACGGCATATAGAGAGTCAACTGCGCCGTTATGGAAATCATCCTCGGCGGCCACAAGCAGGATCTCAAACGGTGAACCTGCCGATGTGGGGGTAAGAACTGACTTCTTTTTCTTTTTGCCGGTAGTCTTTATCTCCTTATTCTTCTTAGACTTCTTGGATTTGGACTTAGAGGCAGCCTTAGCCTCAGTCTGGGCACCATCCTGTGACTGCTCACCTTTCTGTGCCCCGTTGCCGCATGCCACGGTAACCATTACCGCCAGCAGCAATATGCAAACTTTATAGACAAACTGTTTCATAACATATATGGTTTAAGATTGTTCATTCTTTGCAGTACTCAACAATCCGCAGGCAGCCCAGATATCCTCTCCGCGCGATGCACGTATGGTAGCGTACACGCCGTGCGTGGTGAGCCAGTCACGGAACTCCGTCATCCTCTCTTCCGATACCGGCCGCAACGGGCTGTCCGGTATGGCATGGAAACGTATCAGATTGACGCGGCAGCTCAGTCCGTTCAGAGTCCTCACAAGCTGTCGGGCATCATCCATAGAGTCATTCACGCCATCAAACATGGTGTACTCAAATGACAGACGGCGCTGATGGCTGAAATCATAACGACGCAACACCTCAAGCATCTCTGTCATGGAGAAAGCCTTCTCGGCAGGAATAAGCTGGCGGCGTTTCTCTGACGTGGGGGCATGCAGACTGACAGCGATATGGCAATCACAGCCCTCTATAAGCTGCTTGAGTTCACGACGCAAGCCTACGGTAGATATCGTTATTCGCTTGGGGCTCCAACCGAATCCCCACGGTGCAGTCATAATCTCCTGAACGGCCAGTACATTGTCCAGATTGTCCAGAGGCTCGCCCATACCCATGAATACCACATTGGTAAGGTTCTCCTTTCCGGGCAATGAGAGTATCTGGTTAAGAATCTCACCTGCCGTGAGGCTGGCGGTATAATGCTGACGACCCGTCATGCAGAATACGCATCCCATCTTGCAGCCCACCTGGCTGGATATGCACAGGGTGGCACGATCACCGTCAGGAATATAGACGGCCTCCACAAAATGACCGTCCTGCACGGGAAACAGGTACTTAACCGTGCCGTCTCTTGATGCAGCGGCATGAGACGGTTCTGCAAGACCCACTTCATAGTTCTCAGCCAGTTTGGCCCTATGCTTTAGCGACAGGTTTGTCATGGCATCGATTGAACCCGCCTGCCTAACATACAGCCAATCAGCAATCTGCTTGGCGGTAAACAGAGGCATGCCGTTCTCTACAGCCACATTCTGCAGCTGCGCCAACGTCATTCCAACCAGATTCTTACGTGCCATTTTAGTGATGAATTCTATCGGTTTTCATAATATGAACGCAGCAACGTTCACAATACGTCCCAATATTTCCATTTTTAATGCAAAGATATGATATTTATTCATTATTTTCGCTGATATGATACAGACTGTAGATTTACCCCAATACGGATGCTCGACATCCGGAGCAAGAGAGACACTGAGTGCCCTGCGCGGGCAGAATGTCCTGCTTAACATAAGCGGCAGGGAAGTAACAATAACAGATGAAGCGGCAGAACGCCTGTTGGATTGTGCACGTTCCACCGGCGCAGGCATGGTCTATTCAGATTACCTCAAGACAATGGGAGCCGATTCCATAGTTCCCGCACCATTGATTGACATTCAGGAGGGCAGTCTTCGTGATGACTTTGATTTTGGAGCGTTGGTATTGGTAACTGCTGCGGGCATAGATAAATATCTTGCATTTAAGGGTGAAGAATTCAAGACCGCAGGATTCTACCAGATGCGCCTGGCCATTCAGCGCAATCTACCCATTGTACGGGTAGCACAGCCGCTATACACCATTGCCGAGACAGATTTCCGCACATCGGGACAAAAGCAGTTTGACTATGTGAACCCACGCAACCGCGATGTACAGATAGAGATGGAGGCTGCATGTACAGAACACCTTAAACTGATAAACGGTTATCTGAGACCTGGAGCAGGAACAGCAGTAGATGTGAATGAAGGGAGTTTCCCGGTACTGGCATCAGTCATAATTCCGGTCCGCAACCGTGAAAGAACCATAGCCGATGCCGTAAAATCAGCACTGGCCCAGAAGCTGGACGGAGAGTTTAATGTAATTGTAATAAACAACCATTCCACCGATGAAACCACCCGGATTCTGAATGAGATGGCAGCCCAAGATTCAAGGCTTATACACATCATTCCGGAACGGACGGATTTGGGTATAGGAGGATGCTGGAACCTGGGTATAAACGACAGCCATTGCGGCCGTTTTGCAGTACAGTTGGACAGCGATGACCTGTACAGCAGTCCGGACACTCTACAGAAGGTTGTAGATAAGTTCCGCCAAGGGGGATACTCAATGGTAATAGGCAGTTACCGCATGTGCAACTTTAACCTTGAGACTCTGCCCCCGGGAATCATTGACCACCGTGAATGGACCGATGAAAACGGCCCGAATAATGCATTAAGGATTAACGGACTGGGTGCACCGCGTGCATTCTACACTCCTATAGTAAGAAAGATAGGATTCCCCAATGTAAGCTACGGTGAAGATTATTCCGTTGCAATACGCATTGCCGGAGAGTACCGCATAGGACGTATCTTTGACGAACTCTACCTGTGCCGCCGCTGGGAAGGTAACAGCGATGCCGCCCTCAGTCCCGTGAAGGTAAATGCCAACAACTTATACAAAGATTCGCTACGCTCCGAAGAACTAAAAAGGCGTATTCACCGTAATATTGAGCAATAATGGAAGACATTTTCAAGCATCTGGGCACCATCCTTGAAGAGCAGCTCCAGGAGTGGCCTGCAGCCCGCGAGGCATTCCGTAATCTGGAGCAGGTACAGACCCGTGTTCTCTCATCATCGGGACTGTCATTACAGCACAATCCGGCACGTATCAATTCCACGACAGCCAAGATAAAGCCGGCCGAGATTGCCGCCCGCTCATGCTTTCTTTGTGAAGATTGCCGCCCCAAGGAACAACGCTCAATTCCACTGGATGACAAGTTCTACCTGCTGGTAAACCCCTACCCCATATTAAAGGAGCATTATTGCGTAGTAAGCCGCGAGCACCGTCCCCAAATATTCAAGGACTGCTATGAGGAGATGCTGGATATTGCCTCACGTCTAGAGCCCGGTTACATGATATTCTATAACGGCCCACGCAGCGGAGCATCGGCCCCGGACCATCTGCACATGCAGATAGGACGCTCTGAAGGCATACCTTTGGTTGACAAACTGCGCCTTAACGAGCCTCCTGCAACAGATGAGCCCATAACAATTCAGCCGTTCGGATTCCCGGTCATTGTAATTAAGGGTTCCGACCCAGCCAAGCTATGGGATTACGTAAGCGGAATGACCGTTTATGACGGAGAAATCGAGCCAAGGATGAACGTGCTTTCATTCAACCGTGACGGGCAGGTAATAACCGCAATCATCCCCCGTAGCAAGCATCGTCCGGACTGCTATTATGCCGATGGAATGGGCAAAATTATGGTAAGCCCGGGTGCAGTTGACATGTTCGGATTAATGATTACTCCGCGCAAGGAAGACTTTGAAAATCTGACAGAGAAACAGGTCCTTGACATCTACCGCCAGGTCACCCCGCAGCAACCCAAGATAAGGGTCGGCATTATGGCTGCACGTGAGATCCGTTTCTGCCTGAATGACAGCTATACTGACGGGCGCAGCAGCTTTGAAGGTGAGATGTGCATCAGTGCAGTTCAAGGACGCCTTAGCTGGAACGGCATTCTTGTAGACAGTCTGCTGTTAAAGCCAAACGAACACGGCAGCACATTCACCCTGCATGACGTAACAATAGGAATAGGTTTCCACTGGGAACGCAAGGAGGAACAGACATTCTCCGGCCAGCTAAAGTTCATAGTAGAAAACGGTCTGGTACGCGCCATAAACATACTTCCTGTAGAGGATTATCTTACCAGCGTGATATCATCGGAGATGAAACCCACCGCCAGCCGAGAGTTCCTGCGTGCACACGCCGTGATTTCACGCAGCTGGGTGCTGGCACAACTGCGCTCACCCTATCGCAAAGATACCGGCAATGCAGAATCCAGCACTCCCGCTTTAGGAGACCATATCCTGAACCGCATAATAAAATGGTATGACCATGACCAGCACACCCTCTTTGATGTCTGTGCCGATGACCATTGCCAGCGTTATCAGGGTCGTACACGCATAATAAGCGCAGCCGCCGAGGCAGCCGTAAAAGACACTTTTGGCCAGACACTGGTATTTGACGGCCATCTGTGCGACGCCCGTTTCAGCAAGTGCTGCGGAGGCGTAACCGAGCAGTTTGAGACCTGCTGGCAGGATGAACACAAGCCCTATCTGGTAGCCCTGCGTGACAGCAGCGTCAATGAAGGCGCCCTCCAGGACCTGACAGTCGAGGAGAACGCATGTGAATGGATACTCTCCGATCCCAAATCATTCTGCAATTCAGCAGACGCAAACATCCTGAAAGAATCCCTGAACGGCTACGACCTGGAGACACCGGACTATTACAGATGGAAAGTAGAATACACCGCAGAACAGATTTCTGACATTTTCCGCCGCAAATCCGGACTGGACATAGGTGATATAGTTGACCTAAGGCCCATAAAGCGCGGTCCATCAGGCCGAATTTATGAGCTGGAAGTTGAAGGAACCAAGGGCAAAGTGACCATAGGAAAGGAGCTGGAGATTCGCCGCACGCTATCAGAATCTCATTTGTTCAGCAGTGCATTCACAGTAGCCAAAAACACCGATGAAAACGGCAATTTCTATGGTTATATACTACATGGAGCAGGCTGGGGTCACGGAGTCGGTCTATGTCAGATAGGAGCCGCCGTAATGGCCACAAAAGGTTACACCTACCGCGAAATCCTGCGCCACTACTACCCCGGCACCAAGTTGGGCAGATTCTACTAAAACTAGTTAGGATTCCACCTATTCATCAACTCTATTTCCGTTCCTGTCAAGCAGAATACTTTCATAGGTGAAGCGGTTCACTTCGGCACGTATCAAATCTTTTGAAATCATCGTTATATCACCATACATGGCGGGAGTGATAATCTTACCGGTATGAGCGTTCATCAGTCCACTATTGTAATTTACCTTATAAACCACCAGATCTGGCTCAAATTCAGTCACTTCATCCTGGTCATAACACTCACAATCCGGTTCATAGTACGGATCTGTTAATCCTGATACGTATGACAGCCTGCTGGTGCCATCAATAACAAAGGGTTCAATCACAGTTCCGTCAAATCCTATAAGTTGTTTTACCCAGTTGCGTACCACAAAAACGCCATCAATATCGTTTGCCTGCTCTATTTTGTCATACGGTTCAGCAAACACCCTGTTGAATTCTTTATCCAGAAGCCAATAACCATTATCATCCCTGGCTATCATATATTCATGATCATCAATCCAGTATAATGAATAGTACTCAGCAATAACACTCAATGTCTTGCTAGATAGAACAGTATGGATCCATTCACCCATGACACCATCCCATCTCTGAACCACACAGAATCCATCCTTGAACAGATAGTCATGATAACCCGATTCATGAGGCACGCCGCTAATTACCAGTTCATTATCATAGTTTATAAAGCCAAGTTGTTTTTTTCCGTATTCTACAGCAGCCAACCCTTCAGAGAAATGCCATGCCTTGCCATACTGCGCCGGAATAACAATCTCACCGGTATTCACGTTCAGGAAACCACGATACCCATTCTTGTCACAGAACACAGTCAGACTGTCACGCTCAGGAGCACCTGACACCCAACGTAACTTACGGGTTGTATAATGCCGTGTACGCTTGTTATAAACACGGCATGTGCTATTCATGTATGCACGGACAACGACATCGCTAGACAGCGTCATGTCATCACAATATGCACGACCAAAATGGTAATAGTATTCTGTCCTGGCATACCTGACAATAATAACCAGTGCCAGCAACCCCACCAAGCCAACAGCCACCTTCCATGTGGCGTTCAATACCTCTTTCAGATTCTTCTTCATAGTTGTACTCTTTATTGTTCACTCTAAGGAGTACAATCATGGCCAGAATCTATCACTACTGGTTAGAATTAATTCAAGATAGACTACATTTGCCCTAGAAATAAGGCAAAAGCATGGTTTTTATCAGACTGTTTACTTCTTGTTTTTCACTATTTCAAATCCCAGTTTACGGACCAATTTGATGGTGTTGAGGGCCATAATGCGGTCATACTCCTTCTCACTATCCGGAAGGGCTGAATAAGGAATCAGGTCAGGATGCTTCTTGTGCTCATCATCCCTAACCTTGCCGTATGTCCACCCCTCTCTCTTGCGTGCTGCAGCCCATACTTCATGGGCGTTCTCGGCTATCGCCTCACGCAACTCAATCAGGTCATCGGTAAGAGGAATATCCTCAAGGTATATAGGATGTGGCGTATAATCATCAATATTTCTCAACACGCGTATCATATAGTTTTTTGATTCCTTCCACGCTTTCATAAAAACATTTTGTGAAACAATGATGTCTTGTTCTTTTTCTGAAGGATCAAATAAATGTATCGATTCCCGTTCAACACCCAAAACTACAATCGCATGATTAGGAGCATCCTCCAAATCCACTCGCCCAGAATATAACTTGTCACTGTCTACCACCACAATCACGTCATTATCATCAGACAATGCACTAATTATATCAGACATAGCAGAATTGTACTTCCTGGTAATCATGAGACCATGATCAGTAAGAATATTTCCTATGGAATGAAGCGGAACACCCTGCTGTGTAATCCATACAGGATTCATAATCATATGCCATACAGTATCGTGTTTACACTGAATATGTCTTTTGTTAAGAACAAACATTTCACATAGCACGCTACATATTTTCTTGGGGTTCTCTGCTACATATTCCATCATGGGAAGTACATCAATAGCAGCCTCATTGTCTTTTTCAACACTAATTGAAACATCCAATACCTCTCTGAGCCCGCTGTCCTGCTTCAAAGCCTCAAGCACCTCAAGACTCTCCGCCGGGCTGGTGTTTCCATCCAGATATGCCGCCAGCAATTGGTCCGATATGTGTTTATTTTTTGCCATACTCCTTAATGTCGTTTAGGGCGATTTGTGTCAGTTGCGCCATTGCACGCCGTTTTATATTGTACAGATTTGCGGTTGTCACCCCCATCTCATCTGCCAACCCTTCAGGCTCACAGTCCTCCAGCATCAGTTTCCTGATTACATAGGCATACCTGTAGTTGGGCATCAGAAACAGCAACCTTTCCAAATCAGATTCCGCAGTCAATCTCTCCTCTTTCTCATCAGACTGCACTGGCTCTTCATATAGAGGTTTTTGGGGACTGTCATCTATCAAATGATCACGTTTCTTTATGAAATACCGGATAGCCAGGACCTTAAGCCATGTATAAACAGAACTCCGATATTCAAAGTCACGCAGCTTCTGTGCATCATTCTCCATCAGATACACGTAAAGTTCATTTACAAACTCATCATAATCAACATCATAGCTGAACACAAGATTGATAATGTTGCAGAACAACGGACGGCATTGGGTGAAGAAGAAATCCTCCGTTACCTTCCTGTCGCGCTCTATCAAGCCTTTTATTATCTCCTGGTCAGTCATTTAAGATAAATACAAGTAAATTCAAATTAATACAACTAACCGTTTATCAGAACACCGGACGGTCAATATCATCATTATCAGGTTTGGGCAAAGCCACAAATACGCAATCATCACTATATGATATGCCAACCTTACTAACTGCATAAACACTTACATAATAAGTATGGCCTTTAGTAAGTCCATTTATCATCGACCTGGCATCTTCTTCGTCTAACGGATCAGAACTGCTTTTAATCTTATTGTCATATAAAGTGGGGTGCGGACTTTCTGAATAACATAAGCCAAATTCAGTTACTGGAAATGATGATGATTCTATCCTGTATGTAAATTCAGCCTCTTTCTCGTTACACGCCACCAATACCGGTTTTCTGGCATACGCCAATTCAGCTTTCTTCTGAGTTATTATAACCGAGTCTTTTTGATTTGTACTTTCCGATATGACAATTATCTTACCCTGCCTTTCCAGAAAATCCAAATTATCCCGGCACCTGAACGTAACAGAGTCTTTGCCATACCCCTCATCAATAGACAAATCATATATCCAATCTGATGACAACTTAACATGCCATTTTACATTACCCGATATGGTAAACCCATATAAATTATCTGAAGGTTCGGCCAATATGTTGGACGGTGATGCTAAAAGAAGAGTAGAAAGACCCGATTGTTTAATCTTTATTTTAGCCATTGCACCCTTATCGCCAACAATGATTATATCTTTTTCCCTTTCTGAATCATTATCATTCTTTTGAACTGAAACATTTACCCAAAGACTACCGTTACCTTGAGTTGGTGAAAGTACGATCCAATCTGGTATGACTTGGCTGCTGTCAATACTCCAATGTCCATTAGCTTTAACATAAAAAGCTCGTGTATCTGTCTGGTTTGCCAGATAATCCAGATGATCAGGATCTACTTCTATCAGTTCCTCATTTTTGTATTGCTTGATATTTATTGTGGTTTTTATTCCTCCTGAACTGGAAAGGTGAACAATTGAAATACGCTCTTTTACCGATGAAGAATTCGCAGTTATTGAGAAATAAACAGAATCACTGTTATTACCGCTAGTTTTTGAAAGATGTACAAAATCAGAGTCACATGATAAAGACCAGCCACAATTGGCATCTATTTTAATTACACCACTTGTGACACTACCTAACAAAGACACATCTGATGTATGGATATATTCATTACTTGGTACCACAGTAAGATTATATTCCTTATTGTGACAGTCAGCAAAAAACATGACTGTACACCATAATACAAGAACAAATGATATCTTTCTCATAACCATATCCCAAAATCAGAAGCTTAACAATAACCCGGCAGTGGCATTGAATCCATCCACTTTAAAACCTGCTACATCTATTACGCGCCTCAAAGGTTCATCCATACTTACTGCATAATCATATCCTGCCTGAAAAAACAAATTGACATGTCCTACAGGAACAAACATAAGTTTTACTCCCGCCCCCACTGTACTTGCAGTTGCGCCATCCACATAATTCCCTGTTCCTTCTTTTTTATGAGCTATCATACTTTCCAACCCATAACCAATATATGGCGTGATAGCCATTCTCTGTATAGGCATAAACTGATAACCATATCTTACTGACAGAGTATTATGACTGTACTGGATTGAACTTTGCCATTTACCGGCTTCATCATACCAGTAAACATTATCTGAAGGCCCTGTTCCAAATGTATACGTCAACTGAATGTCGTTGTTAAATAATACTGCACCTATTACAGCAGTAACACCAGACAAATCACGCATAGTATAACCTGCACCGAAATAGAATGCAACTGGACGGACATATTTCATCTTATCTAGTGAAACGGTATCAAACATTGTTATGCCACGTTGAATAGCATAATTCAGAGTAACAGTGTTGTATCCTTTATGTGAGAAAGTCAATTCATGCTGTCCAACTGTCATAGACAAAGTTTGACTTAAATCAAGTTCTGTCTTTCCATCGCATATAACTGTCACATTATGAGGTCTGCTGTATATACGCAAGAATCCGGTATGTGGAATTGGAGCATTTGCCTTTACCATATTTTGTTGCTGCCTTATGACCTTGAATGAAGTCCTAACTGTATCACAATCAGGAAGTGCTGTAGAAACAACGTATTCACCTTCTTTAAGTTGGGTTCTCCATACTCCGGAGCTGACACGTTGTCCACCATAAATAATGTCAGCGCCATTATCCACATCAACCACCACCTCCCCCAACAATGGGGAAATATCGTTCATAGACACCATTAGCACCACTCCTTTCTCTGTGTTCTGAGTAACATCAATTTCAGCACTACCCTCATAATTACCTGAAACAGCGTCTATACTATGCTTTCCAAATGTCAGATAATGATTATATACAGGTGATACGCCTACATTTCTGCCATCAACTACTACACTGGCACCATTGACAGATGTTGTAATATTAACGTAGCGGCCAGTACCAATATCCAGTCTCATCTCATATGTACGCCCTGCTACAATCTCAACAGGGTATTCATATTCACTCAATTTACCGAAATATCTATGTGTAATGCTTAGATGACGTGAACGCGGTGGGACATAAAGCCATATCTCACCTTCCTGTTCTACAACATCCACCACCCCCAACATTCCGCCATCAAATACAAATCCTCGTTCTGGCGTAACAATCTTGATTAGAGCAGCTCTGTTGCCATTCTGATCCTCTCGTTCTGTCTCATGAGTAAGAGCAGTAAGATCTTTTTCTAAATATCTGAAACTCTCCACACTTAACCCTTGCTGTGCATAACACAACACAGCCATTCCTGTAAGCATAAGTGTAATAAGCAGTCTTCTCATTTCCTGAACCATACCTTACCGTCTTGAATGTATAGCCCTTTATGGTTGTCATCCACCGGCATTCCTTTCAAATCATATCTTAAGATTTCAACACCATCCGCTCTTGGAATCAACACACTCGTGGCGTTTCCGTTGATATCATTCGCAATAGGCATCCTTTGAACAGCATGTGATGTTGATATTCGATATGCCTCAAATGGATAAACACTCCTATAATTACGGTCAAATAAACTGCCAGCAGCAAAGTTCCAACGTTCTTCACCCACATTCAAGGCATATATTGACTCTGATGACCCTTTTTGCTCAAAACACGGAACAAAGCCGGAACTACCATTATAGCTTGTATCTGGTTGTGAAACAGGAACTACCACATTTCTAGAAGAGAATGTAACATCGCCGTTAAGACAATAAAATGGCGAATATTCCGGGTTATTAGGCATTGCTATCAGATATGGCTTGTTTGCCTGAATACTGTCTGCATCAACAAATCCATTATCTGTAAGAGCACACAACCAGAACTGTTTTCTACCTGATGCAGATAACTTGAATGGAACTATCTCACCCTTTTCAGAATGGGTTATCGTCTGCACATCAAATGGCAAAGACAATGTCTCCCATCCGCCACAGTCACCTATCAGAGTGATTTGAGAGTAATTATGGGTATATGTAATCTCATTCTGGACCCTAAAACTCATGGGACAATAAAAATTAGCAGGGCCATGAGTTCCATCAGGCAGGATATTGTCAGACAGAGTGATTCGTTGAGCCATTCCATTAACCACAATATTGGTAATCCCGGTCCGGACAGCCTGGCTAATATCGTTAACAAACAGCAGGAAATTGGGGTTGTCCATACCACCGAATACATCCTGAGTCAAGACAGTCGTGCTGCTCCATACTATTGATGCCAGATTATCACATCCGTAGAACAATCCATTACCTACCTTCTCTATGGTTGACGGGAATTTTACGCTCAAGACTCCGGAACCAGATAGCAGGCTGTCTGTAAGCTCATTCCCCGCAATTACTGCATTACTCAAATCAAGCAGTCTTAGATTAACAAGGGTCCTGATGGTTTCAAAATCAGAATTATCAAGCGTACCCTCTATCCTAAGATTCTCCACCCCATCAGTGCCACACCATCCAAATGCTTTAGCTAGCACACCTTTTTGGGATGTAGTAGCTATAGCACCATCATAATAACTGTCAACAGTATAATGGCCAGGCATAGATTCATATCCGTTATTTACAGCAATTGCCTTAACTCCACAAAGGCCCATAACATCAATCTTGTTCTTAAACATAGGTGATTGTGCTGAAGGTTCTGTTCCATCCAAGGTATAATGTATTACACCATCAACGGCATCGAAAGAAAGGAATCGACCATCATAATTAATCTTTATGTCCGGCTCTGATACCTTAATCTTAATACTCTTATAGGTGCTTGGTGTATCATTAGACCTGACAGTGATATTTGTTATACCGGCACTGGCTCCAACAATCTCGAGTTTCCCATCTCCACCATCTACAATTTTGGCTATCAGTTCATTATCAGAACTTACTGTCAGCAGCCTATTACGTGATTCCAACGGCAAAAGTGTAACTACGTCATACAAATTCACCACATTCCCAAGCACAATATTAATTGAATCACTACATGTTAAACTCATTACATGAGGTAATCCATATGCATCAGTCCTGTTATACTCAATAGTAATGTCGTTAACTGCTGCAGTAACATCATGTACAGCAACATAACATGTTCCATTTTCATGTACCCAGGAGGCATTATAATGCAATGCATTGGTATCATTAACATTTATAAGTTCTTGACCGGTGGGAGAGAAAAGTTGCATAGTAGCTTCGGCATCAAGCCTCAAAGTGACGGAATCATTCTGTGCAACATCAAACTTAAACCATAGGATCTTGTTTTCGCCAGGTACTGCTGAAGTCTTGACATCATTTGGTTCAAGATGAATAAGATTCTCTATCGGATAACTAACATTCATATCGGTGTATGATGCCATCTCTTCATCTGTATATCCAAAATAGTTCTTAACGTTGATATGGAAATCATTTTTGGCATATGCAACCGGTTTGCCATCCTCAACTAAAAAACTGAAATACGTACTCCTGAAAGGCACGCTCTCCACAGGAACCATAACATCCATAATTAACGGATCAGAATAATCCGTATTCTGGACTACAGTAGTGTCACCATCGTCATTAAGCCAGTAGCTGTATTCCAGCACAGGAGCCTCATCTATAGGATTTTTCCAGAATATGCATGTACGGATACTCGTGGTTACTTCATTCTCATTTGCCAGATAATAAACCAGTCTATGCAACCCATCGGTCAGATTACTCATATCCAAATCCAGATAGCATACCCCATCAGTTATATCATTGGTAATTTCAATACTCTTGCCGTTATCAACAGAATAGAACATGCGAAACTGATCGATATCTGTATCCATCTTGATAAAGAAGCTTGTAGCTACAGATGTAGGACTGCCAAAATCGTCAGTAATCCTAACATGTATTGAATGGAAACCGTTCAACAGAGAATCTGCCGGAATCTCTATAATATCATCATATGTTTTCAATGAGTGAATTGTTGATTCGTCATTGTCAAACCAATAGCAAATATCCTTGATCTTGGTTGATGAAAACGTTTTAATGAAAGATTTTGTTGAAACTGATGTAGCTATCCCTGTACTATCAACAACCTGTATATGGACAAAATGAAATCCATAATCAATATCATCTGTGTTTAACTCAATAATATCATCCGTGATGTCCAATTTGCGATTGTCAGATCTGTCATTGTCAAACCAGTAACTAACCTCTTTCAACTGGGTAGTATAAAAAGCCTTGATGAAATATGCAGAAGAGACTGAAGTCGGCGTTCCGGAATTGCCTATTACCTGAGCATGAACATAGTGGAAGCCATAGTCCATTTTATCAGTCCCTATCTCAATAATGCCGTCAATACTGTTCTGTCTTTTTATGGCGCTTGTATCATTATCTATCCAGAATACGACCTCTTTCATTTCATCAGCATTGAATGCCTTTATGAAATGTCTGGTTATGACCGGAACTGGCGCTCCATTAGTATCAGTAAGCATAACATGGATAGTGTGCATGCCAGACTCCAGTAAACCAGTCTCAATCAAAAGATCAAGTGATGTAGAATCAACTATACCGGAAACCACGCTTGTGCGATCATTGTCAAACCAATATTCATATTTGGTCTTGACAGCACCTGGCAGTGGTACAGCCAAAATTAACAGCATTATAAATAGCTGTATTTTCTTCATTGGCTTTTTATAAGCAAATGATCAGTTTCCAGACTTAACCTCAAGTTTCATGCGGAGTTTACCTTCAGAGTCTGTTTTGTTTGAAACCTCGAATTTTGTTATACGCGGATAACTGGGAGTAGGAGAAAACGGAAAAGGACCTCCATAAATGCCCACCTGAGTACCATCTGAGCCTAAGAATACTGCTGCAGCGCTATCTGTTAGTTCAAACCTTTCTTCAAGTGGCATTCCTTCACCATCATATGTCTTAAAAATTGAACTTATAGGAACAGAAACCATCTGATTTGTATTATTAGTTTGGGCGCTAAAAATATAAGAATAACCAGATATATAATTTGAAATACAATTGAAAGCAAGTCCTCCGGATGAAGGAGATAAAGAAGAACTATTGAAATAATAACCAGAACGTTGAATAAAAATGCAGTTGCGACAAGTGGAATAATATACAGGACTACCAGAACTGCCAGCTAATAATATGCAGTTATCGAAAGTATAAGAACAAGATTGAGATGAATTACGAAATCTAACCACACAAGAAATGAAACTATTTTCGCCAAATAAATCAGGATCTTTTATATAACAATGATAAAAAGTATTATTTATGGCCTTACTACTTGAAACATTTGACAAATAATTAAAATAACACTTTAGAAATTGAGAATTACTAAGGTTGGTGAGAGATACAACATCATTAAAAAGAATTCCCTCAAAACTTAAACGTAATGAATCCGCTAAGTTAATTGAAAAATTGCCAGTAACTACGGTACTGTTAGTCTGAGATTCAGAGTCATCAACAAATCCAGCACCTCTTACAGTCAATCCTTTACTGATTTTGGTTGACCTGAAAGTACCACTGGATAGTGTTATTATATCACCATTATCAGCTGCTGTATATGCGTCTACAAAAGCATTGAATCCGTAATAGGTAGATACCTCACCATTGTGTACAAGTGTAGCTACAAACTGGCTCTGAGCCATACTTATTCCAGTTGCGAGTACCAGAATAAGAGATAATACAATCTTTTTCATATTTAACATTGTTGTAATTACATATTTAAACGAAAAAAAACTATTCAATATTACTGTTTATTTGAAGCATACCATTCTAAGGTAGTCCTGACAACCTCCCAATCATAAAGTTGAGAACAGATTGTTACTGAATTCATATCTTTATTTAGTTGCAATTAGGATGTTTCCGGAATTAATATAGTGCAATTTTAGCAATATTTTAATTAATATATTGTTATAATTATAGGAATTCATCTATTATTTCTAGCCAAAAAGGTCTGTATTTCATGCGCTGGTAAAAATCCAGGCATACTGACTCTGAATCCAAAACCTTACCTTTCTCTTTATTGTGTCCCAAAATAATACAGCCTTCTGAATTTTTCTCATCCACCCCATTATGAATACGGATAAAACAAAAATGAGGTACATCATGAATCAATGGTATGCAACCACCCTTGGCTTTTGTTCCAATGTTAAGAGTAGTCTTGCGGAATGTCACATAATAACGGCCACAAGGTATTGCTGTCTTACCGTACACTTTCTCCTCTCCATTATCAAAATGGCCATTATGATTCACATCACGAACTGTATCCTCAATTGCATCACAGATGTAGTTACCTGTTTTTCCATCATACAGGTGAGAGATACAGTATCGTTCATTGTTATACTTGCGCAACATCTTGACTGTAGGGGCAGGTATATGGAACGGCAGGAAATTCAGCAATTTCATTTCATCAAATTCAACTATATCTCAAATGTGGTCTTGACTACAAGATAATCATAGTGTTGCACTTCTGGGGTCAAATCGTCATAACTCATAATGCAAACATGAGTCTTCAATACTTCATCTGTAACTTTACCTGGCGTATATCCCATAGCTACATGTGATGCTTCCCAACGGATATGCTCATGCACTGCCAGATAGTGCAAGACTTTCTTCGCATGTTCATCCGCCCCGGTATAATGAATAGGATTCTTCTTAAAATCTGCGGGAATACATTTGGCTATGTCACGACGACAGTCATAAATCTCCGGACCAATCAATGCCAACTTAGTAGACACATGGAAACAGTTGGCATAATCTTGCGAACGCTGACGGACACGTTGAGCATGAATTGCATAATCAGATGTCGTTTCTATTTCTTCATCACGTTGATTCCATAAAACTTCCGGGTCTCTTGTATCGCCTTGAGCACGCATGTATCCGGCAAAATAACTCTTAGCTTTGGCTTTTATACTTTCATTCGTCATATTATCATACGTCCACACATCTTTCCTATCTCCAAAGGTCCTGATGCAGTTATGATACTGACCGATCTGATTATAATGATTAAGAGTGACATTGTCCAGATGTGTAGGATCTTCCTGAGCCACGAGGATGACAAAATTCTTGGAAAGGTCTTTTCCATGCCTGAAAGCATACTCCACCATTTCAACAGCAAGATAAAGATTCAGCCTATCATCGCCTAAACAAATAACTATGTAATTAAGGTTTTGTATTCTATCCGCTAAATCCAGCCAGAATTCATTTGACCCTATTTCGCATAATTTAAAAAAGACACCTACAGACTCATTCATTCCAGGGAAACTTTTTCTATAAGCTTGCTCCAGTTTCCCCATTTGCCTGTCCATTACAACACATGAGAAAGGACTCCGTTTAAAATCCCTGTCTACAAACGCAGCGTGTTCATAGAGGAATCCCAAAGCCTCGCGGCCTGTTTCGCCGAATCCAAGAATCATAGAGTTAAATGCAGAATCCACCCATCCTTCACGATACCCATTCTTGTCTATTCCCTTTTCGACATAATTAACAGGAAGCAGTTCCTGACAGTTTTTTATATTCCTAACCGCCAGATATGAGGAATCAACCAGATGAACATTTATTGAAGGAGTCTTGGTCATAGCATCCTCATACATGCGGTTTACTCCTTCACGACATGCACGGCAAAAAATTTCAGCGGTACATCCGTCCCTATATAGAATCTCTGCACAATGAAGATTTTCTTTTTCGTCATCAGATAAAAGATAGACCTTGCACATATGATTCTTAAGGAACAACTCAAGGTCTTTTAGATTCATCTGGCTACAAATATCAGTTCCCACAGCCTCACTTAAAGGTATGCGGGAATACACAATGGCATCAAATGGTCCAAGATCATCTTCAGTCCTGCTTTTGAAAAGCTTTTTGATTTTCTCCCAGATTGACAGATCCATAAATATTTCTTCCGGATCCGGATATCCAACAAATATCCTGGGATTGTCAGGAAAATGTTTTTTTATATCTTCAGCCAATGTAAGAGCCATCTTACCACCCAAGAAGAAGACATGAGACATCCCCGCCTTATCCTTATTGTCTGATAGCCACATAAGACCAGCCCTTCTTCGGTTAATTGCCTTTATTACCAAAGCGACAGATGTAATTGCCGCCAGAATAAATGTTATGACAAACAGATACGCCAACCATGGATGACTACTAAACTCACATCCGTCTTTTCCGAAAAAAAACTCCTGATATCCGTTATCAAAAAAATGAGTCTGAAAGACAAAAAGCTCAAGAGAATGAAAAAATGCAAGAGCTATTATAAAGAACGAACTCAAGTCTCCAACTGAAATTTCGGAAATAACATATGCATCCAAAAAGGAATGAACCACGAATATAATTATGGCACATATGCACAATGTTCTGAAAAACAGCTTATTGCTCTTGCTGTTTCTGGCAAGGATCATGTAATATAAAGTTCCTATTATCAAACCAATGACAAAGGACGAGATTTGAAATTGCAAAGAATTCATAAGTTTATTATTGTTATTTCATAATCAAACCGATAATATAAAATAGGACTTAATGTACACAAACAATGGTCACATCTTTGGCCTTGCGCCATGCACTTCCTAACGTATCTATTGTTCTGATCCTATTTCCGCCTACTTCATATGATTTAGTAGAAGAATCCCAACCTTCTGAATCTGAATACTTAAATCTTACAGATACAATAACATCGTATGCATTCCTGTTTCGTATCTTCATCGTTATACAGTTATTTCCAGCAGTCAACAGATTGTTGGAACTACGAAATGTAAGAATGTCTACATTATCCATCGAATGGCAACCAGGAGACTTGCGGGCCTCTTCTTCTCTTTTTCGAGCCTCTTCTTTTGCTCTAATATCAGCCTCTATTTGTTTTCTTTCTTCTTTGGTTCTGAAAGGCAATGACAATAAACCAATGAACAAGCCAACAGCTATGTTGACGTCTAACTCATTTGATACACAACAAAAACCGCATACAGTAATTGCGGAAACTATAATAAATCGCTTAAATCTTGCCATCAATAAATTGCAATTAATTGTTTCTGTTTATCGATAACCGATATAGTATCGTTCACGCTCTATTTCTGTCAGAGGCATCTCATGGAAACGTTGTTCCACATACTCTTTTAACTGCTCAGTTGACATGTAATTCCAAATCTTACAGGTTCCATCCTTAGATGCTGTAACTATTTTATTTCCCTCATTATTAAAATGGACAGAATAGATGCGACGCCTGTGAGCCATTACCCGGTATGTTTCCTTTCCGGTAGCAATATGCCAGACTCGGAATGACATATCGGACGATGATGATGCCAGATACTTGCCATCCGGACTGAAACTGACGCCATAAGCGCCACGCGTATGACCTACCATCATATGAATGCCATCACCAGTTTGGGCATTCCACAGATGGATATCATTGTCTGCTGATGCCGTCGCTATGTTCTTGCCATCTGGGCTGAATTCTATATCCTCCACACGATCGCTGTGTTTAGTGTATTCACACAAAAATTCACCTGTAAACGCATCCCAAACCATTGCTGTCGCATCATCTGATGCAGTCGCCAACAGCTTTCCATTAGGACTTATTGAGACTGCATTTATGGCATCATTGTGAGCATGTATTGTAAGAATCTGTTTTTTATTATGTACATCATATTTGGTTACCATACCATCCGAATAGGCAAACACCACACATGTATCACCCGAGAACCATGTCATGTCATTGACAGAGATCGTCCTATCATTTATGATAATTGAGTCTTTGAGTCCATTGAAACATATTACCCTTATTTCTCCATTATTCAATGCTATCGACAAAGCATTACCTTTATTATTGTATGATATTGCGGTAACCGGCAAACCAAAATTCCTATTTGATATTACAGTTCCTTCTGATGAATCAATCAACAACACATTACCGTCATATGAAGCCGTTGCGATCGTAGTTCCGTCCGGGCTATAACATGCATGCATAACCACATCATCAGGACAACAATTTATGGCTGTCAAGCTATTGTCATCAACCAAATTCCATATCCGGACGGTATTATCACTGGATGCTGAGTACAAGAACCTGTCATCAGGACTAAAGCGAGCCATATTAACCCAATCACTATGACCTTTAAATACCTGTCGGCATGTGTCTGTTTCCGTATCCCATATGCAAAGAGTATTGTCACTTGATGTGGTAACCAAATATTTTCCGTCATGACTGAAACGGGCAGTACGTACGTAACTGATGTGAACCTTATCTTTAATACTTATGGTAGTCCCGGTACGTGCATCCAGGACACATGCCGTACTGTCATCACATGCAACTGCAATGTATTTTCCATCCGGGCTGTAAGACACATCATTAAGCCAATTAGCCTGAACATCTCTTGTCATTATTTCACGTCCGTCCGGAACACTCCACATACGTAAAGTGCCGTCATTAGATACTGATACCACTCTCCCTCCATCAGGGCTGAATGAGACGCCATTGACCTCGGCAGTATGACCGGCCAGTTTTATTAAGCAATTGCCATCAGTTATGCGCCACAATCGGACAGTATCATCCAGACATGCAGTTGCCACCAATTTACCGTCAGGACTGAACGCGGCTTTCTTAACTCCAGCATTATGACCTCCAAACACAGCGATAGGCTGTAATGTGCCCATATCCCAAATCCTGGCAGTACTGTCATTTGATGCTGTAACTATCCATTTGCCATCCGGACTGTATTCCACGTAGTTTACCATATCTGTATGTCCATCAAGCGATGCCAATTGAAGACCGTTTGTTGCATCCCATAATCGTACACTTTTATCACGTGAAACAGAGACAATGTATTTGCCGTCAGGACTCATATCAGCTCCCAGAACCCACTGAGTATGTCCGTAAAAAGTCGCATTGTTTGCATCTACCGCTTTTCTGAGAGCGAATTCAGCCTCAGGCGTATAGTTGTTGTTATTGGATATCAAGGCCGAAATAAGCCTCATGGACAGATAAGAGTCTCCGTCATTAACCAGAGTTGATGCTTTGTCCGCCACAAAACGAGTTAGATTCCTTTTTATTTCATCATTCTGATAATTCATGAACAATGCTGTTCCTGCACAAATAACCGCAACCAGAAATGCCAGGAAAGCCACTACGGTACGCATATATTTGTCTCGCTTGTTCTTAAAAGCCAACAATGGTCCGCAAAACGAGTCATGAATAAGTTCAACTCTGTATCCGCCGCTACCGGTCGAAGTGCGTTGCAGGATCTTATTAGGTCCTTCCAGTAAATCTGCACCGCTATGAACATTAAGCATAAAATCAGACTCTGACACAGAATCACGATGACCGCCACTGTCAACAAGATTGCGTTCTATATATGCCAGTTCTCTCCGTGAAAGATTTCGTGTTGCGTCATCATAGAATTTCTCAAAAGGATTACCTTCAATGAAATGCTTAACTTCATTTAATGAGATTAGTTCTGCATCAAATATAGTAGTTGTATGACTTGAATAAATGCTGCTACATACGAGAGACAGAATATTGGTACTGATATTACCTTCAATACCATTCAATGAGGTTGAAATTATGACATCTGCAATAGCTTCCTTTTCACTCTCTACAAACACATCACTTCCAGGTATCAAAACCGCATCTTTTGCTCCTTTACGGGACATACTGCGCAAACGATATCTGCATCGTTTCATTGGAGCCAGATAACAATTGTCTATACTGTCTTCAAGTCTATACAGATAATCTTCACGGATGGATACCACAAAACGGAAATTATAGTCATATGTATACTCATATCCATCAACCGTGCAGTCCTGCAATTCATTGTTTTCATCTATCAGATAACCGATCTGTTTCAGCAGTTTCTCTCCTTTGCTTCGGACCGAAGGTTTGCGTAGCAGCTCTTCAAACTGGTCAAGAACCACTACAGGGAATACAACCAGCCCATCGCTGTTGTAAAACACCCGACGTGTAAAATAGTTCCATAAATAATCATTCGCATCCAAATCAGATTGTGACGGTATTACATCCACAGTCCTGATGGTTCCACCAATTGATATGATATTCTCTTCTATCGCTTCTGTAATGGCATTTTGATATACGATAGACTCATCCAATATGCCCAATCTTATGCTGAGTGGAACATACTGTTGACGGCGTAGGTTAGGAAATACGCCGGCATTGAGCAACGATGTCTTACCTATGCCACTTTTACCATATAAAGTGACGAAAAAGTTATCATCAATAAGTCGGGTCACATCAAAAATCTCATCCTCACGACCACAAAACTTATGTATAGGAGTTCCATCCATTGGGTCTTCATACGGAGTCAGGCCAGCCCATGGATTAATAGGCTTATAATCATTACTGGATGTCTTTACGCCCCAAGAATAATAAAAAGAATTGTCACCCATTGTTGTTATGACTCTATACCTAGATAATTATTGATTGATTCTATCAATTTTGCTATTCCCGCAAGTTCATCATCGTTTGCCGATATTGGAGACCCTGTCAAGTCTATTCCTGACAAACTACGACCTATTATCTTTTCAAATATCTGCTGGCTCCTGCCGCGAAGGTCATATCCGCCAACGGCTACCGGAATTATGATCCGATCGTTGTCATTGGCAGCTATCCGCCACTCCTTGCTGTAATATGTATCAATATCTGCGCCACTCTTTTCCAGTTCTTGAGCGATAGAAGGAGAAAGAACTGTAATTACAATCAGAGCCTTATTGATGGCATCATCAATTACAGCATTATAATCATCACCACCTTTAAGGCTTACATTGTCAAACCACACTCTCAATCTTTCATTACGGGACAACTTGAAAAAGAGATCGCTGGCAGCAGCAACATCACAACTTTTGTATGAGATGAATATTCCTCCTTCACGCCGTTTATCCAATACAAGACGCCTACAGGGGCTGTCATTATCTGTTGACGTAAGTATATATGTAATATATTTCATGAAGCCCCAAACATCCTCATGTATGCATACGCCTATACGTTGCATGTATTTCTTTAACTGCAATTCAGAGTTGTTACCGGAATCAATAAGCATTGCCAGATTGTCACTGGCCGGCAACTCGGCAGAACGTTCTTCATCACTGAAACTGCGTGTCAGTATGTACCAGAAGAAACGGAAATACCAATCATCATATTTACAACCCAGAGCTATAATGCGTTTGCTTTTCAGGAAAGGAACGGTACCATCATTACCATTATCAAGTTTCATCCATTTTTCTATAATCCTGATGGCATCCGTATCAGTCTCAACAAAACGGCGGGGTTTGGGTCTACCACTCACAACCTTCCCGAATGCATAAATCAGGGTAGGTTGAGTATATTTATTGTTACGCCTAGACTTGAGAACGTTATTAAAATCGTTGACAGACTGAACATCCTCTATGTTAACCACCCTAAGTTCATCGCCCCAGATATCGCGCATCAAAGTTTCCAGATACCCATCAATTGTCGTGGTCATTACAAACCTGAAAAGGCGTGTACGCAACATATCGGTAAGTTCAGGAGAAATTTCATCAAGTTGGTATTCAAAATCCTCAGCAAGCAACTGATAAACCGGATCCACCTCATTGCGTTTTGTTCCTAAGAACACCTCGGTAAGACTGTTATGATTTGAAAAACCTACTTGCGAATTGCTGCGTTCATTATTAATCTCATTGATAATATATTGATTTATGTCGCCACCGGTTTCAGGAAAAAGAGCGCGGTTCAATATAACTCCCGTACCAACAACCAACAGGTAATCATCATTATATACACTCTCTACAAAAGACTGTACATCAAATGACAAGTTGCCTGGAGATGAATTCCGGTTAGTTTGTGTCGGTTTTTTTGCCATATGACAATCCTTTATTATTTATAAAAATCAAGGCCTTCCCATAGGAGGATTACCTCCTCCCATCCCGGAGGGTGCACCAGTTGTTGAGGCTCCACTATTTCCTTGAGCACTCCCTTTTGACCCTGACATTCCTCCGCCAGACATACCGCTACCGGAAGTAGGAATATTCAACAACTCAACTCCTTTGTTTAGTGCAGGAGTATATGTAGCCTTAAGAATGGTGTTCTTGTTGTCTCGGAATGTTGTCACCACATCTGTCCAATAATCATTCTTGGCTTTACCATTGTTCTGCAATCGTACAAGTTGTTTATAGTCACGATGCCATCTCTTGGAACGCTTATCATCAGGATTATACCTGCACTTTTCAGAAAGAAGAACTTTCATCTTATATTCACCTGTGCCCCATGACGGATTATTGGCCGCCACGGGCATGTATGAACGAGGCACCACAAAGCAATCACCATAGATATCAATCGTTGGACGATTCTGGGCAATGGCAGTTTCACGGCAATAAATATATACTGAATCATTCAATTCTTTTTCATTAACCGGAATGCTTACAGAAAAAGAGCCTAGTTTAACATCTTTATATACCTGAACCAGTTCATTTATCCATGATGAGAACAAATCCATCTGTATATTTATGGTGGGTTGCTGATATTCACTGAAACTGAATTGACTGATTGTATTCCAATATTCTATCTCGTTTTTAGATGCGTTTTTCCTTGGCTTGTTAATTCTGTTTGCTTTCAGGTTAGGCAAGAAAGAACGATAAGGATAGAATACCAGACTGTCCAACACCAAATAAAACTTACTATGCAGGAAAAGATGATCAAACTTGGTTGTGTCTATATGGCAAACCATCCTTAACACCTCCTGTCCTCCCCTGTTTGCGCATAAGGTTACACCATCAAAATTCATATCAGAAGGATCAAGCGGTCCATAGACAGACTGCCTTCCATAAAAATCATTCTGACCTTTTACAGATTGAATGCTGTCTATGAACGTACACTCTTTCTGTCTCATTTCCTGCCACAACTTACGTTGCTTGGATCGGACCTGCGTCAAACTTATTATTTCATTTCCCACGACATTGACAATTGCTCCGACTCCACCACCTATCATAGACATTTCCAAATCAGATAAGACGCTACGACTTCTTGAACGGTAGTTTGACGCCACCTTATTTAGTTTATCCTTCTTTTCCGCGTCCATAGGATTGACATTAAGCACAAAAGACGTTTCCATACTTTTCATGTCCAAGCCCTGAGATAAAGCACCGCCCGGTTTCTCCCTGTTTGAAGGAAAAGAAGATGGCTGGGCATTTGCCATGCTAACACCTAATACCAGTGCGATTGCAATAAAGATGTTTTTTGTTTTCATATTTATGATATTTATGTTTTAAAAAGTAGAATCAATCAAGATAAAAGCATTGTAATAATACGGTTCGTCAAACCTGGGAACTGTCATACGCCTACGCTGAGTGTACGAATTATTGGCACCACCAATATCCGATTGGTCACTCTGGTCATTATTATTGTATTCTTTCATCGTCTCCCTCGCCATATTGAATGCCTCATGCAGTGATAGTCCTATCTCCAGTTTTTTATACAATTGAACAATGAAATAGCAAGTGGCTTCATCATCAACACTCCAAAGCGTTAATAATATTGATTTCGCTCCTGCAGTCTTAAGTCCGCGCTGCAAACCAAACACGCCATCGGGAGTTATAAAACCCAGACCGGACATACATGCCGACATGACAGCCAGGTCTACATTATCCATATCCGTTTTAGCCAACTCCCGGGCAGACAAGATGCCATCGTGAAGTGATGAATCAAAAGAAGTCTGCTTAAGATGCTTTTCTGAACCAGACAGGAACAGGCAGCTTTTTGAAAGCTGAATATCAGTTGAAGACGGACGAATCTCAGTTCCTATATTTGAAGCTTCCGAAAAAAAACCATGAGTTGATATATGTACAATGTCGTATTTTCCCAACAACATTGTTAATGCCTTTTCTGTAACTGAATCTGCACGTAGCACCATGTCCTTCGAATGATTCTTTCGTATTGCCCGAATGGAATCAATTTCCGTTGATGAATTTGGTAATGGATTCATGCTCAACCTCATATCGGCCAAAAGCGAGTATGCCAACTCATCATTGCCTGGTTCATTATCTTCGACCGACAATCCATATTCCATATCCCCACAAACCAACATCCTATCCGTATGAATCTTATAGTTTGGTTGTATAAGTTCCCGTGTTGTAGTCAACCTATAAAAATTCTTGTTTTCAAGAGACTGAGGTATCATATATTCAATTCCCATCTGATGAAAAATCCCATCGGGTGAGAAATAGATATTCCTATTATCTCCTATTGCTTCAACCAACTCCTTGTTCCAACATAAAGACCTTAGAATTGTGTCATTATACAGAGCATTGATTCCGTTCTTATCCTGTGTATCAGCAAAAACGTCTTTTACCTTATAATTATCCGCTAATGTGTAATCACTGATAGCATTTACACTTGCCAGATCAATGAATATTGGTCTAACAGTCTTTTTGTCTATGACCAATGCACCTATGTGTTTGTCACTCTGCTTTTCATATATGACAAATTCAATTGCACAACTTGATTGTGGCAGTTTCTCCTTCACTTGTTTCCATGTGACACGAATTGAAGCCAATGCGTTCTTACGCTCAGATTCTGTCATTCCGTCTTTAAAGCTGCGTCCCATTTGCAAAAGAACAGCTTTACTGTACAATGCCACGTCATATAGGAGTTCCGGAGCATTATCCTCCAAACGGAAACAGTCTGTAACGAACGGCTGTTCAGCCATCCAGTATTGTTCCCGTTCAGACTCGTTCATGCTCACAAAATACTTATCTATATAGTCTTTTGATATAGACAAATAATCCTGATAACAAGTCTTGGCAACCGTATTATATACGCCGGTACAATCATACTGGAGCATCAGAATCTTGGCTTTTTTACGTAATGATTCGGCATATGAACGTTTATTGCCGGCTTTCCTGAAATAATTGACAACAGGCTCAATTTGGTTCAAAGCTTCGGCATAACATGCCAGACGTGCCAGGCATATTGCACGCTGTGAACGCACTTCCATGACATCCTGTTCCGGCACATTGTATCGTGAATTGTCTTTATACAGTGGATTTGATAGTATAGAATCAATATATACCAGTGCCAGTCCATACAGTTCCTGCTTATAGTACAATTGTGCCAGATCATCATAAACACGGCAGACAAATACATTGTCAAATGGTTTCAGCGACAAAGCCCTTTTCAACGCTGATTCGGCAAAATCATATTTTTCAGTCAGATAGTAGCGACATCCATCAATCTTAGCCACATCTGCCATCATTCCCTCCAAAACAGCCTTACTCTCAGGTTCTCTATCTGTTTTCCTTGTTATCTTGGATAATGATTCCGTCAATTCAATAGATACCTTTTCCATGTCAAGGTGGTTTCCCAACATATACGCTATTTCTGCCCTACTTTTCTTAATTGGCCAATAGACGCCTTGAAACTCATAGTCATCCAAATTGGCTATGTCAGTAACTTTCTCATGCAATAAGTCATCCATTTCACGATCCACCGACATGATTTCACGGTATGCTTCCAGATAATTCCTGGATTCATTCAAAGAGATAACCTTATAGTAATTATCTATCAGAACATCATCAAACAAACTTTCAGCCTGCTGGCCATAAACACCAATAGCCAACGACCAAGTAAAAAACACTATAAAAAGGTTCTTTCTATTCACTATCACGTGAATTGTAATTAACTATGGCAAACGCGCTGTTCCGGCCGGAGTTATTAGTGATCATCAGTTGAAAACTGTCTGTACTTGTCAGATTCTGTCTTAGTTGTATATAACAAACTCCCTCCTCCCAGAAAACATTTCCATCGGGAATTGAAGCGACAAAATCCGCGTCCTTTTCAAACGGGACTATCGCGAATAGCTGGAATCCCTCACGTCCGCTTATAAGGTATTTTACATTACACCCCTTCTTTACGGTTATTTCAATAAATGAATATTTGTATCTGGGGTCACGCCCGTCACGGAAACGGCCACCTGAATTGGTTATGCCACTATGTCTCTTGAGCACCTCAAAACCTATATCATTTAATCCAAAGGAGTCAACAGCATCATTTACGGTACACTCACCATTCCTGTCTATTGACAATTCATCCATCATAGTCCATTTCATGTCCCGTTCCATAGCCTTGCTCACTTTGCTGATATTTTGTGAGGAACGAAGATCAACACAACGCTCAACAAGGCTTGCCATTTCATCCGGTATGTCAATTGTCTCTGTCTGCCCGTACAAACGGCCCGGCAACAACAATAATGCAAGCACTAATAGTATAGGAACCATTTCCTCCGGCCAGAACTTTACCAGTGATTTTAAATATCTTTTACCAGATTGGCCAACCACCTTTTTTCCAGGACAAGAAGGGTTTGCGAGATAAGTCTTTGCCGATTCGCAGATTTCATCCAATGACGGTCTATCCGCTGGAGAATAGTTAAGACACCTGTAAATCAGAGAGCCCAAAGTCTGACTGGCATGAGCTGAACTGATACGCGGAATCTCAGTCTTTGAGGTCTGGCTTTCACCACCCTTACCTTCAAACACTTCAACACCTAGGATTGTATAAAATGCCAGTGCACCTATTGTCCATACGACCGATGCGTCATTAACGACCACAGCCTTCTCATGAAACAATTCAGGTGCACAGAATGTTTTAATGTCACCTTCTGTCTTATTCAGACTACCAATGATGATTTCTCCGCCATGGATTAAGATATCATCAGGACTGATGGCATTCCTGGCTTCAATGCCACTATGGCAAGAGAGTTCCAGCATCAACTTCCAAACTGTTCTTTCTGTTGTATTGCCGGCAATATCCCTTAGTGTTATTTCCCTCTTCATTATCTTCTGAATATCATAGAATCATCCTCTGTATTATCCCCGTGTCCATGCATACGGACAACCTCTGTAGCAGGTACGGCCCAGAACACGCCTTGATTTGCTCGTTCGTCGGCTTTTGAGACTATGCCCACAACCTTAATCTTATTGCCTACTCTGGCAAGAATGGGACCTCCGGAATTACCCCGGTTAATCGGAGCTGACATCTGTATACAACCGGAAAGGTTCGTACGGTCACTATTAAACTCCATACCCATGAGATTACCAAATACCGGCACTGCGACACCCTCAGTTTTATTATCTGTAAGGGGATATCCTACAACAGCAATATTATGGTCATAGTCCGGTTTGGAGAATGACAAAATATCCTGCCAACCCGCTAATGAAAGACATCCCATAGTGTCGACTTTGACATAGGCAAAGTCACCCAATTCCATATCGCGTCTTTGGGCTATAGGAATAATTGTACGCAAATAGATCGTTTCTCCTGCAGAGCCTAAACGGATAACAAGGTCACGGGTCTGGTCCATAAAGAAATCTGTTGAATAGAATTCATACCTTTCATGATCTCTGCTGATAATACAATGAGAACGTAATGAATATTTCTTCTCTCCCAACATTCTGTTGCAGGTCTCAGCATAAGTGGCAAGTTTCAGTTCGGGAGACATTTTCAGTTTACTTGATATTCCATCCCATTTCTCATCATTGATCCATGGCTCTATGCAATGCCTTGCAGTAACAAACAGGCTGTCATCTGTAAGGAATGCCGTACCAGCGGCTACATTATCCAACTCTATGGCATCAACAATAACCTGCTTAATTTCTCCATTAACCAAAGAGTCGCAGAGCAAATAAACCGCATCTGTAGTTATATGATAAACAGATTGAGTAACTGAACTTAGGTCATACCGGCGCAAATCTTTATCCGCTTCTTTATTCCATAAGGAATAGGCCGCCACACATACAGCAACCAACGAAATGGCAATCGTGACTGCCATGACGATTCCATTGCTTTTGCGCTTCTTATAAACATAACCGCTATTGGGATCAAAATCGTCGTCATTAAGCACCTCAAACTTAAACCTGGATTCATGCGTTCCGTCGGCAAAATACAGTATATCTCCGTTATTCAGTAATTGAGCAATGCTTAATTCCGCTCCATTCACAGATATCTTATAACAGTCTGTCTTTCTTACTAAAAACCACTTATCGAACTCCTCCTTAAATAGTATTGTAGCAAATAATTGAGCCTCATACATGTCAGATTCAGGCAATAGGGCGCCACATGAGGCGCCTTGGCCGATATCCAATGGCCTCATCCCGTTAATGACATAGTCACCCTGTCGTTCCTTATTTTCAGTTGATATATATGTCAGTCTGTAATACATGTCTTTATTATTAGAGGTATGCCCTGTGTCAATGCCAGGTCATACACATTCACGTTTTTACCGGTACTGTCGTCCCTAAGGTCATCATAAGCACGAAGATCATAATGAATCCTATTCTTACGCAGGATTTTCTTCTGTGATATGTCTTTTTCCACAAGAGCCTGCTCTGTATCGGAAACCGGCCTGTAACCCAAAATAAGTTCTTCCACGCACCAACGGTTGTGTTCCACTTCAGCAAGAATACTTATTTCATCTATATTAAGAGCATAATACTCCTTCCAATCATCTGATGAATGTCCTACTGAATGCATCTTAGTACCCAAAGTCATGGCATTAAAGATATTGGAATACTTTTTGGGTAATGAACCCACTTGCCTCCACAGATACTCCAACTTATCTTCATCTATCTCAGACGGGGCAGTTATCGGATCTGCAGGTCCAAGAGCAAAACAATGGTTATAAACATAATTGACTCTTTGAGCCAGACTCTTGAGTACACATAATGTTCTTATTTCACATATATCCCTTCCAAATGGATGAACTGAAGTATAAGTTCCATTATCTGAAACCATACTCAGTACATCACTATCATCAGTATAGCATAGAATAGGTATCTTATTATCGTAAATATCCTGCGGTAAACCTAATGATTCGGTATAATTACGGTTCTGGTCCGAATGGCATATCATAACAGTCAATTGTTGATGACTGTCATAACTCCACTCAACCAACTTTTGCCTAACTGCAGAACATCTAACATTACCGTTTACAAACTCCCACTCTATATCAACAAAATCCTTTCTTGACTTTAAATATTTGGGAGTATTTAAACTGCACTCGGGGTTTGAATCAAACAGATCAATCGTACGGTAATAAGAGTTTTCAAACAAATGTACATATCGCTGTATAAGCCGGTCTCTGCCATCAAACACATTATCATCAATTATGGTGATTCTGGTTCTGAGCCTTGTGTCTCTACAATAATTGGGGTAATGCGCTACAAGAGCTGCATTTATAGCTAGAGCTTCTGTTTGTGCGGAAAAACCTAAAATGACAAGATGAACTGTTGTTTCGCTGTCACGTGATATTGCCACCCTGTCCAATGAAGGAAATACAGATGTGTTACTTGGCATTTTAACAAATACAGTCTTAGCTAGCCAATCCTCTTGAGTAGTGGCAAACACATCAACTTTTTCCTCTATCTCCTCCGGTAATCCAACTGTTTGCAACAGCCACAATGTAGTTGAATCATTCAGAATAAGATAGCACTCCAATCGATGCCCGTCATTCGCAGCCAAATCATATGCGACAGCTTCATCCTTAAGCCGTCTTATCGCCGCATTGTCATCTTTCTCCACATAGACAGTTCCGCCGGCATCGCTTTCACATACTGCCAATGGTTCTTGTTTTTGTGAACTTATTATGATAAGCATAAGATTTATATCTCGTTAGTGATTTCTTCGGTATCTCTTGCCGTCAAAGCAACAATCTTTTTCTTTGCCACCTTATGTAACTTAATACAAAAGTATATCAGGACAAAGAAACAAAGACCTCCAATATATGGATTGACATTGGCACTCATCGCCAATGTATCATAAATGCCATGAGCCAGGACAGGCATCAATATGACACGAGTTGCGGCCTTAGATGAATGATCCACAAATTTATATATTGAGTAATAATAACCCATAATCACGGCAAAAGCATAATGACCGGGAACAGCCAACAGAGCACGGCTAATGGCAACATACAGCCACGCCTCATTAGTAAAGACATACATAACATTCTCAATAGCCGCAAATCCTAACCCAACGCAGACAGCGTATACAATACCGTCAAAATGCTCATCAAAAAATGGATTCTTACGAAGCACCAACCAAAGAACTAACAGTTTGAACGACTCTTCGGGTATTGCAGCCACAAAAAATGCCTGGAATGAAGCACCCATCAATGTTGTCGGACCTCCATCAGAACCAAACAGCATTGAATTAATATTCAATTCCACAAAGGACACCGGGATGCTAATCAACACACCCAACACCGTAGCTTTAACCAACAATGACGTTGGTTCTTTCTGAGGATCTTTCTTCCAGATGTACATCCATAACAATATGGCTGGAAGAAGTGCTGCTGTAAGTATTATCATATGTTTATCTATTTGTTCTGATTATCAACTGTCGTAAACCGAAGTATTAAGGAATAAAGGCTATTAGGAGAACACTATAAAATTCACACCATTCTCTCTTGAATAGCTTGAACAAAGGTGCTTCTTTCTGTCTTATCCGGTATATAAAATGATATAACATTACTATTTGTCAGAACCAATTCACTTCTTGGAAATACACCACTTTTTGATCTGATTTCCTTAATGTCTTTAATCTGAACAATCGTATCATTAGGCTTGCCCATCAAGAACATTTTATATGGCACGAACTCCACCCTGTCTGAATAAATCATAATATCGCCATTAATACTCCGAGTGTAGTTAAAACATGTTCCCATGAACTTAATTACATTTGTTTCCATATTACTAATTACCCTGATACGTAACGGGTGCAACTTTTATATACCTACTCTATAATACAGTTTTCGGTAACCCTGCTTAATTATACACAATCAATCCGATACAATCGCAAGAGGAAATAATAACATCCTGTTAGTGATGAGCTACAACGAAAAAGCGAGACTACAATTGCAAGAAATATACAACTCCGCTGTCTGCATAATATATTATTCCAACCGTTGCGTTTTCCCTAGCAGAAGCATTAATCCAGGCGTATTTTTGTTGTTCTTCATCAGTTCCTCCTTCAAATACAGTGTATATTGAATTGTAATAATCCAAAACATCTGATAACAATAATGAATCATTCAATTTCACGCCAACACGATAAACATATCCATTTTCATCCAAATAAAACATTACTGCTCCGACAAAATAGTTGAAAGGAATATAAGTTATTTCTTCATTTGACTTATCATACGGATTGGGGCAATATTCCGACAGTATTTGTGATGATTTCATTCCTATCGTTTTGGAATAATCCGGCCATGGCAGAATATCGGACGTCAAGTCATAATAAATAAGGGTGTTATCATCTGGATAATAATTAATTTCTATGGTTTTATCTCTATTCCTGAATATGTAATATCCCTCACCAGAATCAAAATCCATTCTTACCCATTCATAATTGTTCTCAAGCGTTGTGAATATTCCTTCTTGGGATGCACTCTCGACATATTTAACCCCTATGGCTGTACATAGTCTTTCTGAAGATTCAAAAAAATAATATATATCGCTTATATTTGAGCTATTATCATTTACCTCATATATCAGTCGCTCGTAATCCTCACCATTCAACAAATTGTTTTTGTTTTCTTTTTTAATATCCGCCTTGCTCATCTTTAACTGATATGACAAATCTGTCATATTATCCTTATTCTCATAGATAATTAACATCTTTCGATCTCTGTCAAATACAATAATTGCTATCTCATCCTTATATGAAACATTATTCTTGCTATGATAAAAGTATTGATTGCCCTGTAAAGAGACAGCAAAAAATTTCTTTGACAGATAATCCTGAATATCCTTCTCACTGACATCATCATGCAACTTAACCTGAATTTCAGCTATTTTGTTATTGTCAAAAAACAGATTGACGCTGGAAACATAAGCAGATAAGTCATTCATGTTTGAATAAATTGCAACCATAAAACCATCCTTGTTTTCAGTAATCACAGGATTAGCACCTATCTTCCTCTTCATTTCTGATTCAGTAGAACCAAGCAATTTAGTATAATCATACCAGTAATCGTAGAAATAATCATCAACATCACACAAGACCTTTATGTAATAGTAATCTTCTCCCTCATTTATGCGGATATATGTCTTACCCTTTTGATTCAGTGAAACAATGTTTCCACCTTCAACTTTCAATAATCTGGAATCCAAAATATCAAACGTCTTATTTAATGCCATAGGGATTTCAACCATATCTCCTACAGAAAGGCTTATAGTACTAACCACTTTTTTATATGTATGTTTCCCGTATTTATCAGAATAAATGGTAAAAGAGTACTCGGAATAGTCTGATACGGTAAAATCAACTCTGCGAGAATCGCCAAGATATGAGTATGTTTCGGTTAGTTTATCGCCAATAAGAGAATAATGCCCTTCTGTACAACCAGAGTATTCATATGTACAGAATGTGTCAAAATATATCCCATCATCATAATAAACCACCTCTTCATCAACACTCTCGTCATACCATATCCCGACCAAATTGAAAGAATCCTTTGTAATGCCATTTTTTGTTTCGCCATCCTCATCTCCACATGATATGAGGCAAATAGTACACGCACAAAACAGCAATTGTAAAATCTTGTTCTTATTCATAATAAATCCTTTTATTTATTGTTATTCCTTAAATACCTGAAAATGTATGCCAACGATATGTTAAGGCTATTAATATGATGCTCATATCCGGCCATATTTGCAACACCTGCATCCATAATATTCCATCTGTGATTATCCCAATAACCGCTATTGGCCATGTTTGACACCATTCTATAATAGGAGATACCCATTGACAATCCTGACCATTCATATGCGACTCCCACCTTTATTCCAAATGACAGTCTATTAAATGGACTGTCTTCAAATGACCGGTACAACGTTTCAGGGTAATCATTTCCTATAGTATAAACCTGATCAAAACTAATTTCCTTATCATTGAACAGATCCATATCAGAATTTATAGAGAAAGCTCGTTTATGGTAATATCCCAAATATTGGTCCGTCATATTACTGTATTCTTTAAGTTTCTCTCCATGGGTATTGCCATTCAAATTCAATCTGGCCGATAATCCATAACTGATTACTGGTCCAAGATTAATCTGAACATGACTGTTATCATTTACAGCAAATCTATATGAAGAGATAATAGGTAAATTAAGGAAATGTAAACGATAAATTTCGTTGTATGAATTTTCAACTTCGCCTTTAATATATGAAGTGTTAGAGACAGGTATAGTTAAAATTGACTTCTTGTCAAACCTGTTCTGATATTCTGTGTAGTTATAATCCAAACCTATATTCATAAAAATATTGCGATAAAGCCTAATGTCCAGCAATATCCCCATAGAAAAGCCTAACGCCGAATAATACGAAGCATTCTCATCCTTATTACACAAGCCGTAATTAACGACACTACCCGTATAATCTCCACCAGATGAAACTAAAATGAAAGGATTAGAATAAGATACGGATAAACCAAAAGACACATTGCGCCCCTTAATCGTTGGAGCATAAGTAGGCACATAAGGCCTGGCATCCTGATATATTCTGATTGATTTGGTCTGCAACCCGGTATTGACATTTACGCTAGCCTCACGCGGGATGTTGTCGGATGTATTCCGGAATGTAGTTATGGAGATGCTGTCGGAACCGATCTTGTCAACCGTACACCAATCCGGACAATTGCCCACATACCAATTATCAGCATTGGTATAAACGGCTATCGTCCTTGTCTCGCCTTCTACTGGGAAATATAGATTATTATGCGAAAACATCATCTTTTCATCGCCAGCACCTTGAAATATCCTAATAGTAAGGGTTTTTTCTTTGCCACGAAGTACAATTTTACCTTCACGTATTCTGGCCAAATCATTTGGACTGACATTTATTATCAACTTATCATTAGTTTTATTGACCTTTATCCAAGTGGAATCAACCTCAAATGTCCATTCTTTGTAATTGGCACTTATATCCACCTGACATTGTTCTCCATCTGCAAGGACATTCAGTTCTTCCGATGAACTATGTAGAAATTCTGGCGATGGTTGTTGTATCACTACAATATCTCTTGACAACTTACCCGCAGTTATCCTGATTGCCGCTACGATGGTGTCCAGTTTGGTGTTGTTTGGTTGTGAAACAACTAACAGTTGTGACCCGTCTTTCTTGACCTCACGCAAAACTCCTTTTACTACATTAAAAGACCAGCTGCGGGGATTAGACATAATCGTTATTTTCTGATACTCTCCGGTATATGGAATCACCACAGTATCAGGAGCATTTATAAAAGGTTGTGACACCAATAACTCCAGGGCGTTTATCCTGTCATCGCAATCCTCTTTAAAAAGTTTGTCGGTAGTAGCGTTCCGACATCGCTTGTACAATTCAATCGCTTTTGAATAGTTTTCCTGCTTTTCTTCAGCCTGTGCCTGTCTCCACAATGCATCAGCGGTAGTCTGTGAAAAAACCGCCAAATTTGTCAACAGCACTATGTACAAGAAAGCAATTAAACGTTTCATAATAAAATCAATCGTGTAACAACATCCTCAGAGAGTCTATCCGCAATGATTGCTCCATATAGAATTGAGCAGTACGAGAACGACCCGACACAATCATATCATCATAATTACCGTTTAAAGCACCAGATACAGAATCCAGAAACGAAGACACAACACTCTTGTCCTCATCAGAGTAATTCTGTTTACGGTTACACACCTCCTTCAATAGAATGTCAATATTAGCAGCAATAGCAGCATTATCTTTAATCAACAATGATTTTCTCAATAAGTTCCGACAGGAATCAAATCTTTCAATACCTATTGCTTTAACAGTATCGTCCTCAATATGAGAATATTTTCTATTAAGGACCAAAGACAGAACAGAACCTGACAGTATAACAAAAATGAGAACCCAAACTTTCCATTTAACGGAGCGCCTATGTGTAGGAAACAGGAGTCCCAGTTGAATCATCTTTTCTTCACAATCCTTGTTATGCCAATCAACTTTATGAGGCAGTTTCTCGTCTATCAATGCCAATACAGCACTCAAGCTTTTCTGATAATCATTAAACAAATCATAATAGTTGAGATTAATCAAATCAAATCTGACTTCGCTGTTATATGGACTATCGTCTATTCTTAATGGAATTATTGTTTTGTCAGAATCCACGGCAATTCCTATTTCCTTGGCTGTCCATTTTGACTGATTGGAATTCCGGGAAGAAAAGAAAACAAATATTGTGCTGTTCTCTATAGCTTCAACAATAACACTCTTAAAAGAATCCGCACCTATGCCTTCTCTATCTATCCAGTAAGTAATACCAACCGAATCCAGTATAGAGCAGAATCTATATACTACTTCTATGTCCTTTCTGGAATAACTGATAAATATGTCGTATTTGCCTGATTTCATGACTTTATTAATCATCATCTTATTTAATATACACAGGCCTGATCATGGCACCCACGAATCGTGTATTACCACTATAATATGGACAATTATAATCAGTAGAATCAAAATCCAAGGAAAAAGCACCATTGTCATTTCCGTCCAAAACATTGTTTGACCAATAGATAGAGGTTGATTCCATTCGGTAAGAACCACTTATAAAACCACCAGCTGGTAAAAAAATAGAGTTATCTTGATATCCTTCAACTTTACTTGTAATCATCCATCCTTGAATGTCATCTATTTTAGTCCAAACCCATTGACAATTATTGATTAATTCACGGTATTCATCAGGAGTAGGCATTCTCCAATCTTTGCCCAATCTTATTCTAGCTATATCATCACAACTATCAAGTACGTATTTGTCATACTCACCAGTAATACTATCTTGTCTGTATTTTGTAAAAGCACCAATTGAATCAGAACCATGCCAAAACCTATAGTGTTTTAAGTCATAATTTTGTTTAGGCACCAATTCACCCCAGGCATAAAAACTGCCATAATCTGTTTCTTTCTCCGCACCTATATTACAAGTAGCCCATTTTACGCTAAGTCCAAGATCCACATACTCATATCGTTTCATGTTATTTTTGTATTCAAAAACAAAAACAACACACAACAAGATAAATAAACTGATTGTTTTAAGATATTTCTTTTTCATAAACAATAATCACTCCATTAAATAGATAAACTATCTTTCATCTTCATTCGTTCTTTTTTCATCACTCTAAATATGAACCTTCTCCTTAATCCAATTTTTTTAGATAAATGTTTAGAAGAAACATGTGGATTCTTCCTTATTATGGCTATTATTTCCTTCTTAACTTTTTTATCAAAAAGCATATTTATGGGTAGCAACAAAAAGAATTCAAATGCCATAAAATATAAAAAAAATGAATACAGAAAATTGAATGATTTATTTGTAAATATGTCTGATGGCATAAGTAATAAACAACCAAGTATGAAATAATAAACGCCAAAGTTTATATAAAAGCAACAGTATGATCTGTAACGCGCCCTCAAAGAATATTGTTTATTAAACATAAAAAAAAGAGCCAAAAAAGGAATTAAAGACATAAACAGTTCCAACAGTGGACTGTTTTCCGCATCTGAATTATGATCATTAAACAATTCATTATCTTCTATAGGTAAAGAAAAAACATCTCTATTACTTTGATTTTGTTTATTTCCAACCAACCTTTGTGATTTTAGATAATTATTTGAAAAGAAACATTCTACAAATAATAATACATTAAAATAAGGAACAAAAACTAAAATAGGATCGTAGCCAATTCCCTTTATTCTAGCTTTAAATGTTGGAGACAACATAATAACATATGGGAATAGTGACAGGATTGCAGGTGCTTGAGACGGTAATAATTTTGGAAACAACTCATGAATCCATAATAATGGTGTCTTGATTACGAATAAACGCCAAACATCAAAATGTGTTGAAGCCATATATATAACATCAACAATAGCTATACTTACTAACAGACATATAAACTCCACTATTATAAGCTTTCTAAAAACGACATGATCAATAGGTTGTTTGGCTGCTACTATTTCATACAAAACACTAGTTCCATTCTTCTGCCTTTTGACCATTGAAGATTTGGATAATAGAGTATATAAGAAATACATTAGCATTATTATACCTATGCTACTACATAAACTGATAATAAATACACTTTTTAGATGCAGAATGAACCTAGAGATATTCATAAAAAGAACAGATGAAGGTATTAACAATAAATACCAACCCGTTTTATTTACATCATGCAACCTTCTAATGAGAATAGGTAAAAGATATATGATTAAGACAACAAAAATGAAATATGTAAATATGTTTTTGCAAACATAAATATCAAATAGTTCCCATACTTTCAACGTATTGTGAGACACCTTCGCATGCAAAGTGAGAAAAAGTAATAACACAAATGTGATTATCAGAACGGTCAAGAAAAATCTTTTTAGGAAAATAGATAAATCCATTCTTTTAGAAATGCCAATAATATCTGGTTTAAACCATCTGATTCTGTCTGCAACAACTCTTCTATGAATCATTTTTGCAAACAAATCATGAATGTATTCATACCTCGTTGAAGTGTTGTCTGTTTTTATTCGTCTAAGTAATTTTTTTTCAACCAGATAATCAAGTTGATCCTTCGTAATCTTATTGGAATTGATAGCCTCCAACTCATCTATTGAACTACGACGGCCATCATTGGTTAATAGATTGTTCTCAAGATATTTTGTGGCTTTAGAACCAATAGTAGAACAGATTTCCTCATAATATGAATACAGATATGTTTGAATATTCTTTAAATCAGAATACACGATACAATTATCAGAAGAATTATCTGAAAGGAGTGAGCAAACTAAAGATAGTAAAGCTGTATTAATCTCATTAAACCGGGATTTTGTGTTGTTTCTAGATATCTTGATGATGGCGTTTATTATTTTATCCTCCTTCCCTTTCTCAAGACCATCATTTCCGCATGTACATCTTATAACTTCAGCAGCCTTATCATCAGTAAGAGCCTTAATACGGAATCGGTTGTCTCGGAGTTCCCATAAGCCATATCTATCAACAATGTCTTCTAAACAATAAAGATAATCTTCACGCATAGAAAACACGACCCTGTAATTGGTATAAGGGAGGCTATTACCTTGAATTGCAGTGCTGTTGTCCATCAAATCATACAGTTCATCATTCAAGAAGTCAACAGTTCTTTGCCAATTATCTTCATTATTTATAGTTTCCTCAAACTGGTCAAAAACCAGAACGGGAATAAAGGCTGTTCCATTTTCATCCTCAAACTTTGTTTTTGAGAAATAATCAATAAGATGAGCTTCTGTCAAATCAGTATCATCTATTGGAGAATGAGACAGAACTTGCTTATTGATTAATGCATTCTCACTCTCTGCTTCCTCTTCTACCAAGCGCTTTACAACTTCACGTAAAGGTTCATTCCCGTAGAAAGCCAAACGTATTACAACAGGAAAAAAATGTGCCTCACGCAATCTGGGAAATATTCCAGCCTGGATTAGTGAAGTCTTACCTATACCCGACTTACCATACAGAAAGGTTTGAACATTATACTCAATACACTCAGTGATTGATGATATTTCTTCATCTCTACCATATAGTACTTGACCCTCCTGATATGAGTCAAGCATATTCCATCCATTGGCTCTTATCTGTTCAGTCTGTTGCATGAGCTTTGATTTGATTTATTCTTTTCTGTATTTGTAGAGCACACTCATCAAAACAAGGATTTGATGATACAAACTCAAAATTATCTGATTCTGCCAACCATCCTAATGCATCCTGATACTTTCTGGAGTTTATGTCATAATCATCTGAATATGCAGCATAACAACGGCTATCTGCACACAGTCCCCACTTTAACTCCTTGGCCCATTCCCATTCTCTGCGATATATATGAATATCATGAGACTGTTTTGTAATTGATGGACTCAATAGTGCGATAAAAATGGTAGACGTATCAACTGCCTCCTTCAATGCATCCATAAACTTGCCACCATGTTTGCCTCCAAGGTTGTATTTATCATACCAAACTGATAATCCAACTTTCGTAAGACTATCATATAGTTTCTGGGCAATCTCTGAATCTGCTCTGGAGTATGAAATGAACACGTCGCAATTGTTAGCTGGTACACTCCATTTATCTTGATTAAACGTGTTTACAGCATTCATGATCTTTTCTATAACCTCATCTGCATTATTATCAATAAGAATATGATTCATCTTAAGATAATGAGATAAAGACTCACTCTTAGCATGCTCTGCAATTACTCCTCTTGACAGATTTCCAGAATCACCTTTCAGCGTATACCATATAAAACGGAAAAGCCAATCATCCTGGGTACAACCTAATGTAAGGATGTATTTATCTGACGTATACCGTAATAATGATGAATTGGCCATATCTGTCTGCCACTTGCGTATCACCTCAAGTGCGTCATTATCTGTAGCAGCAAATTTCTTGGCCTTTTCATTCTCCTTGGGGAGCATTGCTTTACCAAACAGATAATAAATGGTAGGAATGTCCAAATCTGAGACAGATGCCACATCCCTGTTGGCCTTATCGTAAATATTCATTACCCTGACATCCCCAAACTTCTCCTTCATGGCTATCTCCACCAATGGATCAAAAGATGTTGTAAAAACAAACTTGAAAAAGCCTGTGCTTATTAATCTAATAAGATTCTTGGATACATCTTCTTGAGCAGAATATTCATTCTCGTCTATTATTCTAACAATCTCTTCATGAAGATTCCTGATATGATTTGGATTGTTTTTATCCAGTAGGAAACGGTTATCATAACTCAAGTCTGAGAAATCCAGCCCCTCAGTACCTGAAACAGCATTAAGCCTACTTAGAATATAGTCATAAAAGGTACCTCTGAATACTTCCTGATTAGATTCAAATGAATGCCCCACCATCAACAAGACATTACCATTCCTTATCTCTTCAATGAAAGCACTGAAGCCATCATTATAAACCCGTTCCTTATCTATTCGCTTTGCCTTCATATTCTTATTTCAAGCTATTCCAATCGATATCCAGAAGAACACCGCATTTATCGCAGAAAACCTGATAGCGGTATATCACGTTATCACATCTGCGGCAATGAAACTCCTGTCTGGAGTTTCGGATACGGTTCATAAGAACTCTGTATAGTTCTGTTTCTTCGCGCTTTACTATATCATAGCCAAGTTTCTTTACCAGTTTGATGGTCTTCATTGCCATCTCACGGTCATACTGCTTCTCGCCATCTGATAGTTTGTTGTAAGGAACCAAATCTGGATTCTGCATCTTCTGGTCATCACGAGTTGGACCGTATGTCCAACCCTCAGCAATCCTGTTCTGTGACCATATTTCATGAGCATTCTCTGCAATTGCCTCTTGCAATTCATTCAGATCATCAGACAGGTTTACGTCCGATAAATCAATTGGTTTAGGGATATAAGTATTCATATTATAGTTTAATATCAAAATGATTAGCCAACACAAAAATCCTTACCAAAAATTAGAAAGCCCCCAAAAGTCAGGATCACGTTCAGGCATCCATACACGGACTTTTATTATGGGTTGTTTCGGGTCATTAAGGTCAACCATTACAAACAGATAACCCGTATCTCCATAATTGGTTGAGTAGTAATCCTGCTTTATAGATATTCCGTACACTTCGCCTCCTTTTCCTGCCTTTTCAATTTCATTTTCGGCAAAACGTATATTAATGAACTCATTACTTTTATAGCAACGTTCCAGTTGTTCCATGTATTCCTCTTTGGACCTGTGGTAGTACTGAACATATTTGTTATCAATATATTTTTGTTCAACATCAACGCTCTGAGCAGGCCTTTCACTAACCTTTCCCACAACAATAACAGCATTGTCATCAAATATCTGTCTAAGATAATCAATGCGTCCCAATGCATAGGCGGTCTTGTAATTCTCAAGGAACTCTATCAGTATTTTGCGTGCATATTCGCTCCAACTAGGATGATACAGAATATCTTTAGAGGCTTTTCTACCCAATCCGAATGATATATTGTCAATTAGAGTATCGCTGTTGAATACAAAACAAACATTCTCCACAAATGTGCGGTTGTTGTTTTTGAACGAGAAGTTCATAGGAACTGAACGACAAATTACCTCATCATTAGATACCATGAACAACAAAGAATCCAAATCTCCAACTACATACGCATCACCGTATGAAATAAGTTTGTTGAATATATCCAACCCATCAAGCGAAAACAATTCATCAACTGAATTATATTTTTTGGACTCTATGGCAGACAATACTTTGTCAATCCTTCGCCTGAATGGCAATGCCTCCTTATCAGAAAACAATACCAATGTACTTCGTTTCAATAATTCATAATCAGTGTTTTCAGTGTCATCAATTTCGTACTGACTATTTACTGAAGCAACAGATGCACGAATATCTGAGCCTATCGTTTTCATATCACCCTGAAAAGACGGCCCACACAACACATCAACCAACATATTGATATCTCTGTCAATATGAGCTTCGCTCAGATAGTTACATTCACATTTCACCTGTATATCACCTGGAACAAATGAATCAAACTCAAGAACGCCTATACCATCCTTAGCGCTGAAGATATTGCTCCAGTCGGTCCCATTATAATATATGTAGTCCAGACTTGTTACCGGAGCCCCTTTATATGTAATATCAAGCACTGCATTTTTGGCATCTGCTTTGTGCTGAACGAAAGACACACCACTTAAAATCTCTTCAATTCTTATTGGAATCCAATTAACAAGTATTCTGCCATCCATTGAGATTGTATCAGAATTAGGCAAACTCTGCATTAGGTAATAGCTCCAATTGTAAAATCTCAATGCATCATCAATCTTTCCGGCTTTTTCGGCTTTCGATGCACTCTTGAGCATATCCTCCATCTTAAATCTACGAGCAGAGAAAATCTCCCCAAGAGCATCTTCCGAAATAAATCTTCTGACTTGATAACTAGGCGATTGACTAAGTATCTCCCTTTCAGAACTATTCTGGATATAATTGACATAAGTGTTGACGACAGCTTGGGCTGCAAGTTTGTCATCACCCGAATCATCTAACAAATAGTCTTTCACACTCTCAAAATCAGATGAGTACTTGTATGCAATCTGTTTGACAAGTTCCTGAATGGCATTGTTATCGGCTGCACGCAAATTTCTGCCTGTCCCATTACCCGTAAAACCATTAATTCCATCCGTTATTCCCATCTGTGCGTTAATTGATAACGCAGTATGAAAGAAAAGGAATAATACGACTATTATGAATCTGTTTTTTCCAATCATACACATAACTGTTATTTTTCACAAACCGGTCTGATCGAACGGCCTATATATCTCTCATCGTTATATGTTCTTTCTGTTGATGAGTTGAAGCCAAGATAGACAGCCGAATGGCTATAATTTCCTAAAGAGGATGACCAATAACACCCCCTTTCTCCATTTTTCTGAACGTTTTTTTTCTGATAATATCCGGCAGCAGGCAGAAATATACTGTTGCTTTCAAATCCTCTTTTCTTTGAAGTAATCACATATCCCGGCACACCATCTACTTTTGTCCATTTCCATGTGCAGTTAATGACAAGTTCATCAAATTCCTCTTTAGTGGGCATACGCCACTTGTCCCTCCAAATAACATAAGCAGCATCATCTGTTGTTTCCAGTTTAAAAAGATTGTCAACTATACCGCTATTGTTGTCTATATTATACTTCTTGAATCTGGCATTATCCTTATTGGTGCCATCAATTAGCAATGTATAAGTAATCCATGTGTAGTCTGGTTTAGACGTTACTTCACCCCATGAAAAGAATTGACCGGAATCGCTTGGTTTTGATGAACCTAAATTACAAGTAGCCCACATAACAGATAGACCTAAATCCACATAATTATATTGGCCCACCTTTCCGGAAATGACCTGATTATACGCCACTGAGGTCGTAGGACTAACTTGATTAACAATACTCTTAGCATTATTAGAGTTAATAATACTGTTATTCAACTTGTTTGATATATCAGCACTGCTCTCTGTAGTTGTAAACTCAGGTGTCTGTACTGATTCTTGAGCCGATGGAGATTGGGGTTCTTGAAAAATTGTTGTTTCTGGTTCAGTTGCTGAACTATCCCCATGCTCCTGTGATTCCGGTCTATTCTTGGTTAGATACAGTAATAAACCACCACCTACTATTATCAAAATAGCTAATACTGACAATAGCCAGGTCTTTCTGATTAACGCTCTTTTAGTATGAAGGAATTTCTTAAGTTTATTATAAAATGAATCAAAATACTCCATACTGTAACTTGGCCCATGCTTATGTGCAATCTGACATATATCGGGTGGCAGATTATCAGGAAATACTGCACCAGCCAGCAATACCGGGACAATATTCTTTCCTTTGGCAAGAGCGTATGCCAGTTCTTGTCTAAGCCAATCTTTTTGTGGATCAAAATCAGGATTGACAGAACGCTCAAAGGCATGGGAATCCACAATGAGAATAAAATCCTGACAATCATCTATACGAGCCAGGAGCGCCTTGTCAAAATCACCCTCTCTCAGGGTATCAAGGTCAAGACATACCTTATACCCATCTTTAGTCAGAAGGTCAAAAAGATGCTTTGCTGTCTCAAAGCCACCCTTTCTCCTATAACTTAAAAAAACGTCATATTTCATCGGGCTCTTTGCTTTTCAGGATTCTCTTGTCATTCTGAAACCAAGTTTCATCATCATCTTAATAGTATTGATACAAGTGTCCCGGTCATAATCCTTCTCACTCTCAGGCAGTTCATCGTAAGGGACAAGACATGGATGCGTTTTCTTATCGTCATCTCTCTGCTCTCCGTATTTCCAGCCTTGGTCTATGCGGGACTTTGCCCAGACTTCATGAACATTCCGGGCTATCTGTTCTGCAATCTCTGTGATATCATCGGGAAGTATTACATCCGATATATCCACAGGCTGAGGTATATATTTATCTTTGCTCATATTTGACTTTCATTCCTTCTCAAAAGTCTTGTTCTTAATAAATTTGCCCGTCAACTCCTCCAAGAAATCAGTGCGCATAACAAACAAGAGGTCTTTTGCGTGAGCTTCAAGAAGACCCTTATAGAATGTCACATCCTTGTGATTAGTATTGGCTATCCTCTCAACAACATTTCTCCTGGTAGCCTTTTTGTAGGCTACCTCAATACCTTCACGGTCATCATCTGTCATCAGTTTGCGCAGCTTCTCTTCATCAAGGAAACTGTTTACATTGACAATGTCATTTCCGGGGAACAGTTGTCTTACAAGAAAATCCAGATATTCCTTGTATTCTGATTCTATCTTGTAAGGCAAATCAGGCTGATATTTTTTGCCTATGAACTCCGGTCTTTCTATAGCAGCCTCTTTTACAAGGTCCCCAAAATATCCTTTCAGGATTTTTTCTTCTCTCTCCTTACACAATGCCTCAATCTTACTGGGATCAAATTCCATATCTTTAAGTTTTAATTATCAAACTTTTAAATCTTCTTTCTCCAGAAATGCCGTGGGTATGTATGCCGTAGCCACCGCACACAGACCGTCTATTTCCACTACGACACGTTGCTGTCCGGATATTCTTGCCACCTTACCCTCTACGCCGGTAAAGGATCCGTTAACTACACGAACCTTATCTCCACTTTTGAAATGGCATCTGCTGGCATCTATCAAACGAATATGTTCATTGGGGGCCGATGTAACAGCAATGAAATTCATCATCTGCTCATATTTGACAGTCAGGGGCGGATTCTTGCCATCGGGCTCACACTGAAGATGATTATAATAATAGTTGAGATACTGGAGCTCCGGAGTATGTTTAATCAGAACCTCAGCCTGCTCAAGACTACAATATGCAAATAACAGATTTGGCAGCAACGGTTCCTTTACACGCTTTGTTGAATTTCCAACCTGGCGCACTGTCCAACGTTGCGGCAGATATGCTTCTATGCCCTTGGTTTCCAGAAAAGAAAGTGCCTTGGATTCACGCCCATAAGTGGCTCTGAAAACAAACCATTGCTTGCTAGAATCATATGCATACCTTACGGACACCCCTGTTTCTGAATAGTCCTTTCTACAGAGGGTAGCAACGGAGGTTAGAGCCGTGCCCGAAGGATTTAAACCGCCTTCACGGTTTACCACATTAGACAATGTGTAAAAACAACAAAGTTACCCGTGCCCAAGGCGTTAAGCATTAATTGGTACATCATGATACTTAAAAAACGCAGGCACTCACCGAAATTAATCCACAATGTTAGGTTAGTTCCTTTTCAGGCAGACAATGTCAGTAACGATTTCTATCATGACATTTGCAAATTTATCTAAAAAACGCAAAAACGAGCATCCTTGGCCCGTTTTTTTTATCTGAGCCACGCTTTCCGCTCACTCTCAGGGAATTTCTCAATAGCATACCGGAGCATAGTCCGTGGCATAATGTGTGCGCGGGGCTCCAGCCACCGGCGCAGTTCATCGGCATCGCGCTTACCGGCCTCACGCAGAAGCCAGCCCACGGCCTTGTGTATCAGGTCATGCTTGTGATTTATCAGGATATCAGCGATGGCATATGTATCGGCCGTCTGGCCGTGGCGTATAAACTGCATGGTGCTTACCATTCCTATGCGCTGCTCCCAGATGGTTTTGCCGCTGCGGGCCAGGTCATACAACAAACTCCTATCCTTGTCAAGCAGCCAGGTTCCCAGCAGCGGATAGCACGTAAGATCCACCAGGTCCCAGTTGTTAATATATTCAGTGTGTGACAAATAGAATTCAACGCATTGCTTTTGCAGATCAGCATTTTTCTTATTGTGGCTGAATATCTCCACCAGCGTGAGCAAGGCGGCCAGACGGACCTCATGATACTTGCTGCTTACGCACTCCTCAAGTTCATTAAAGCCCACATCCTTCCAGCACTCCTTGACTACAGAGCGTGTAACAGGCACCTTTATGCCCAGGAACAGGTCACCCTCACCATACTGGCCAGGACCGGTCTTGAAGAAACGCATCAGACCCTCCACCTGGTTGGGGTCTGCATGCTGCATCATACTGTCTAGCAGCTTATTCATAATATGCCTTGATTATTTGTGATGCACGCTCCAGAGCCTCCGGTTTGCCCGCATCCACCCAATCCTTTGGGTCCGATACAACCGAACGCAGTCTCAAACGAGCGGCGTTGTCAACATAGAAATCAGTTATTGAGAACTTTTGTTCAGGTATGGCGTCAAGCAACGGCAGCAACGAACGGGAAAGCACATGAATACCCTGGAATGCGCAAGGTGTAAACGCATCCTTGTCAAAGTCCGGATATGGAGAACGGACCTGTCCTGTTTTCTCATTGCTCCAGCCGCGGAGCATACCCTCAGCATCAAAATACAGATAGCGTGATGTGGAGCGTTGGGCCACCAATAGGGTTGAGTCTGCACCACTCTCAATATGACCGCAGTACAACGACTTCAAGTCAACACTGGAAAAAATATCCACATTATGCACCAGCACAGGCAGGTCATTGTCAAACAGGCGCATGGCCTTGCGGATGCCTCCGCCTGTGTCAAGCAGAAGGTTGGTCTCATCGGATAGCCTTATGTCCAGCCCGAAATTATTGCGCTCAGAAAGAAACTCCCGTACAGAAGCGGCAAAATGATGAATATTGATTACAAAACGGTCAAAACCTGCGGCACTAAGATGCCTGAGTTGATGCTCCAGCATAGTGCGCCCGCAAACCTCCACAAGCGCCTTTGGCCGGTCAGATGTGAATTGACCCAACCTTGTTCCCAATCCTGCCGCAAGGATAAGTGCATTCATAGTTCTATGCGTTTGTTCTGTTCGCGATGCTCAAGCACAATATGAATCTTATCGCCAAACTTTTCCTTAAGATGACCGGCCAGATGGTTGGCACAATAGAGAGACCTGTGCTGGCCGCCTGTACAGCCAAACGCCACCATCAGGTTCAGGAAACCGCGCTCTACATATCTCTCGACGGCAGGGTCAACCAGCCCGTAAACATGCTCAAGATAATGCTGCACCTCTCCCTGAGCCTCAAGGAACTCTATTACGGGTGCATCGGCCCCGGTTATGCCCTTGTACTGCTCATAGCGGCCCGGGTTATGCATGGCTCGGCAGTCAAACACAAAGCCGCCGCCGTTGCCGCTCCCGTCATCGGGGATGCCGCCCTTGCGGTAGCTGAAACTCATTACGCGAACTGTAAGCTTCCCGTCAGCAGGAACCGCAGCCACGGTAAACTGAGGCAGTTCCACAAGCCCACGCAACACGCCGTACAAATAGGGATAATCACGCTCCCCTACTCCGGCATCCAACAGTTCCCTAAGATTGCCTATTGCAGCCGGAATGCTCTGAATAAAGTGCTGCTTGCGCTCAAAATAACCGCGGAACCCGTAAGCTCCCAGCACCTGCAGCGTGCGGAACAGCACAAAGTGCATCAGTCCGTGGCGGAATTCCTTGCCGTCAACCTTGCGGTAACGCCCAAGCGAGTCAATATATACATCTATAAGGTGCTCACGCAACTGGGCGGGATAAGCCGCACGCGCCTGCCACAGGAACGATGCCACATCATACTCTACCGGCCCGCGTCGGCCACCCTGAAAATCTATGAACCAAGGTTCTCCATCCCGAACCATCACATTGCGTGCCTGAAAATCACGGTACATGAAGGTGTTGTACGGGGCATCTGTAAGCAACACATCCGCCAGCCGCTCAAAGTCATCCTCCAGACGTGCCTCATGGAACTCAAGTCCCGTAGCCTTAAGGAAACTGTATTTAAAGTAGTTAAGGTCCCAGAATATACTGCGGCGGTCAAATGCCTCACATGGGAAACATACGCTGTAATCCATTCCGTCGCCTCCTTTGAACTGAAGGTCGGGCAGCAAACGCATCACCTTCTCCAGCAAGGCAACTTGCCCGGCATCATAAGAACCGCTCTCACGTGCGCTCTCCATCAGTCCGAACAGAGACTCATCGCCCAGGTCCTGGAGCAGATAGCACATGCCGCTGTCAGATACTGCCAGGATCTCCGGCACAGGCAGTCCTACGGAACTGAGATGCCGCCCGATTGTCATGAACGCCTTGTTCTCATCAGGATTTGTGCCCTCCACGCCCACAACGGTGCGTCCATCGGACAAGCAAAAACGATAATAGACACGGTTGGATCCGGCCGCAGTCAGCCTTATGACCGACTCCGGCTCACACCCCGCGTAACGCAGCAACTGTTCTTTCAGATCACCATCCATACCGGATTATTAACCAAACTTTACAGCAGTACCGGATGCGGTCACCATCATCATGCTGCCGTTCTGGCCAAGGACTTCATAGTCAATGTCTATTCCGACTACGGCATCGGCACCCAGTTTGCGAGCCCTATCCTCCATCTCTCTCATGGCTTGTGAGCGGGCATTGATGAGTTCATCCTCATAAGAGGTGCTGCGGCCACCCACAAAATCACGTATGCTGGCAGCAAAATCCTTAATGAAGTTCACACCGGTGATTACCTCACCAAATACCACACCGCAATACTCGGCAATGTTTCGGCCCTCTACGGCCGGGGTTGTAGTCAATATCATAACCGTTTCAATTATTGTTTGAAGTAATTTTCATATATTCGCAGTTCAAAGATAGCAAAAAACAACAAGAATAACGATTATGAAGAAAAGTCTGATTTTAGCATTGACGGTTATGATAATGACCGTTTGCTCAGCTAAAGAGCCTAAAGTGCTGATAACCTATTTCTCAGCATCAGGCACAACAAAGTCATTGTCACAGGATCTGGCCAAAGCTACAGGCGCTGACCTGTTTGAGATTGAGGGAGCACAGCCCTATACCGCCGAGGATGTCAACCTGGGCAACCGCGAGGCACGCGCCTTCAAGGAGATGGCCGACAAGGCAATGCGTCCCGAACTCAAGGAGAGCCCCAAGAACCTGAAGCAGTACGATGTGGTCTATATAGGATTCCCCATCTGGGGTAACTATGCACCCAACATCATCTATACCTTCATAGAGAAAAATGACCTTAAGGGCAAAACCGTGATCGCGTTCTCCACATCGGGCAGCAGCGAACTGACCAACTCTTTCAACTACCTTAAGCAGCAGTATCCTGACCTGAACTGGGTTGAGGGCACCACACTTAAGCGCAACCCCACCCCTGAGGCTCGTCAGGCTGTGATTGACAAACTCAAGGCTGCCATACCCGCCAAGTAAATGGCAAAAAGACGTACATCGTGGGCCTGGGTGCCCACACTCTACTTTGCCGAGGGACTGCCGTACGTTCTGGTGGTCACCGTATCGGCCGTTATGTTCAAGCAGTTGGGCATAAGCAATACCGATGTTGCCCTGTACACCAGCTGGCTCTACCTGCCGTGGGTAATCAAGCCTTTCTGGAGTCCGTTCGTGGACCTGGTCAAGACCAAGCGCTGGTGGCTGCTGCTTACCCAACTCATACTGGGCGCAGGTCTGGCCGGTATGGCATTGACTCTGAACACCACCAATTTCTTCCGTTGGTCACTGGCCATAATGTGGCTGCTGGCATTCAGTTCGGCTACGCATGATATATCCATTGACGGATTCTACATGCTGGGGCTTGATGAAGGCGAGCAGTCCATGTTTGTGGGTATCAGGAACACCGCATACCGAATAGCAATGATTGCAGGACAAGGCGGTCTGCTCATATTGGTTGGAACGTTTGAGAAACTGTTCGGCAATACAGTACGTGCATGGAGCCTGGGATTCCTAATTGCTGGAGGTCTCATGATACTGTTATGGCTTTACCACTCATACATACTGCCCCACCCGGTAGCAGACTGCACAACCGGAATCTCAGGGCAGAACATAATGAAAGAGTTCGGAATGACATTTGTCAGTTATTTCCAGAAGCCTTACATTATCCCGGCACTGCTGTTCATCCTGCTGTTCCGGTTCCCTGAGGCACAGATAGGCAAGATCGCCCCGCTGTTCCTGATTGATGATGTGGTTAACGGAGGTCTGGGACTTACCACACAGCAGATTGGATTTGCCCAGGGTACACTGGGTGTGATAGGCCTGCTGTTGGGAGGCATCCTGGGCGGAATAACACTATCCCGGTTCGGCCTAAAGAAATGCATATGGTTCATGGTTGCCGCAATCTCCGTACCGGACCTGGTCTATGTATATCTGAGCTGGTTCCCCACTCAGAACCTGCCGCTGGTAAGCATCTGCATATTCGTGGAGCAGTTGGGCTACGGATTCGGATTCACCGCCTACACGCTGTTCCTTATGTATTTTGCACGCGGCGAACATCAGACATCGCACTACGCCATCAGCACAGGAATCATGGCATTGGGAATGATGCTGCCGGGCATGATATCGGGTTGGCTGCAGGAGAAGATGGGCTACCAGTGGTTCTTTATCTGGATCATTGCCTGCTGCACCGTGACCTGCGTGGTATCGGCATTGATAAAGTATGAACCTGACTTTGGAAAGAAACAATGAAGCTAACAGTTGACAGCGGATCAACCAAGACTGACTGGGGATTTTTCAATACCAAGGATGACCTGAAAGTGGTCAAGACCCAAGGTATCAATCCCTGCCACCAGACAGAAGATGAAATAAGGAGCATTATCAGCAGCGAACTCATAACCGGCATACCCGATATTGACCTGGGCGCGGTCAGCCAGGTATTCTATTACGGTGCAGGATGCGCCACTGAATCCATCTGCGCACAGATGGCCGGGATACTGAAAGAGTTTCTGCCCAATGCCGTCATCATAGTAGACAGCGATATGCTGGGCGCCGCCCGTGCCCTGTGCGGCAAATCCGAGGGTGTAGCATGCGTTCTTGGCACGGGTTCAAACTCATGTCTTTACAACGGCAGCATCATTATTGACCAGGTACCCTCTTTGGGTTATATCCTGGGAGATGAAGGCAGTGCATCGGCGCTTGGCCGACGTCTGATAGGCGACTGCCTTAAGCGCCAGCTGCCGGAACAGGTATGCACCGAGTTCATGCAGAAATACTCACTGACTAAGGACAGCATCATTGAGAGCGTGTACCGCAAGCCTATGGCCAACCGGTATATTGCAAGTTTCGCCCCATTCCTGATAGACAAGCGCTCCATCCCCGAGGTACACAAGATGCTCATTCAATGTTTCTCGGAGTTCTTTACCCGCAATGTAATCAACTACCACAAACCATGGTTGCCGGTACATTTCATTGGCTCACTGGCCAACAGTTTCTCTGATGAACTGAAAGAGACGGCCGATTCTCTGGGCATGACCATAGGAAAGATTGAGGCAAGCCCCATGAGCGGTCTTGTGGATTACCACAGCCTGCCTGATTGAGATTTGAAATCAGCGCTGTACATAGCGACCGATACCGCATAACCTTTTTCACGGTTAACAGTGGTATCGGTCTTTGTTTTGTCTGTGAGTATGCCGTGCAGGTTATCGGTTATGCCTGTGCCGTTTAGCTTGAACACAGCCTCCTTGCGGGTCCAGTAGGCAGCAAACATCTCCTCCGGTGCCTCTGAGGACAAGATATCTGCTTTCTCGGCAGGGTTCATGGTCTTGCCCAGCAAGCCGTCACCAAAACTGCGGAATGACTCCACGTCAATGCCTACCGGCCGGTTACTCACCGCTACTGCAATGGCTTTCATGCAGTGACTTAAATTAAAATGTATATCGGGATGTCCGGCCAGATACGGTTTGCCGTGCTCACCCACCTCTATCTTGAATTCTTTAAGGCCGAACCCGCTGTCCAAAAGGTCTGTCAGCATCAGGTATGACTTAAGGCAGGCAAAACGTCCGAATGTGTGCTTGAACCTGAGGGCCTGGCTGCGGCGCGGTTCCGGAACCAAAGGCAGCATACGCTCCACCTCAGCATCGGTGCAGAGAGTCATGTCATCAAAAACAGAGACGCGGATCATGCCTTCTTCTGGACAATCTTGAACAAACGCCCGGGCAGACTGGTCACGAAAATGATTCCCAGCACTATTGCAATAGTCACACCCAGAGCGGTGAATCCCGTGGTAACGGCAGTACCCAGTTCCTTTACCACCACCCAGTATGCGGTCCAGAATATGCCGGCACCCGGTATGAGCGGAAAGATTCCGCAAATCTGGAACACTATGACCGGACAGCACCTGCGTACCGCCATGAACCTTGATACCAGCACCACTGCCAGCGTAGCCACAAAAGTGGATTCTATGACCGATGCCCCAGCCAGACGTATCATAAGCAGGTAGACTGTCCAGCCTGCCAGACCGCACACGCCTACCGGCAGATACTGGTTACGGGGAACACCGAACAGCACCGCGAATCCTGCAGTACCCAGGAATGCGGCAACCAGCTGCACAGGCCATATTGCGGTAAGCGCATTTGTACGCATGCCGTCCAGCACAATGATTCCGTTCTCAATACGACCATCCACCAGAAATGTCAGGGCCACACCTGCGGCAATGCAGAAGAATACCGTAAGCGCATCAATAAGGCGCGTTGAACCTGCAATGTAATCCTCATTGGCCAGGTCACGTATTCCGTTGGTGAACGGGACACCGGGGATGAGGGGGATTATGGAACCTATTATCATATTGCCCGGGTTCTCACCAAATCCCATACGATAGAATATGATACAGAGAGCCGTGGCCAGCGTACTGCCCAGAATGTTTGTTACAATCTTGGAGAGTCCTGACTTGCATACCGCAAGCACAAACGCATAAAGCAGCAATCCCACCACGAATGATACAAGACAATCCATAGGACTGCCGCCGAATATGGCGCAGAAAGCTCCGCTGCCCACACCGGATGCCAGAACCTGTTCCATGAAGGGTTTTGCTTTCATGGCACGGATTGCGGCTATACGGGAACGGGCCTCTTCAATCGTGCATCGGCCCGCATCAATCTCACGCGACAGGCGGTTAACCTCGACAACCTTCTCCAGCTGGGCTCCCTTGAAAGGGATGAACTCAACGTTCGAGTAGCTTGTACCGCCCGATGTTATGATACCGTTGCTAAGTACAAAGAAATGGCCGGACTCCACGCCGTAATGACGGGTGATGCGCTCCATGGTCTCCTCAACACGGAAAATCTCGGCACCGTTCTCAAGCATGATATGCCCGGCATCGGTAGCCACCTGCATCACGTCGGCCAGAGTATAGTCCTTCTCCTTGTCCATCAGAAACAGTTATTTGCCTCCTGCAAAGTATTTCTTCTTGACCGGGTCACAGGTAAGTCCCACACCCAGTTTACGGAATATCTTACGGTCCACCTCACTGAGCAGCACGGTGCAGTGCACCTGGCATCCGCGCAGTTCGGGCAGCATGTCAAGGGCACGGCGGCAGTTCTCATCCTGCTGGCTCAGAATTGACAGAGCCACCAGGACCTCATCAGTATGCAGACGCGGATTGTTGCCGTGCAGATAATTCACCTTGGTCTTCTGGATGGGCTCGATCATGTTCTGCGGAATGAGCTTGATGTCATGGTCAATGCCGGCCAGATGCTTGGTGGCATTAAGTATCACAGCTGCACTGGGACCCAGCAGAGCGGTGGTCTTGGAGGTTATGATAGTACCGTCAGACAATTCAATTGCTGCGGCAGGCACGCCTGTCTGCTCCTGTCGCTGCTTGGCGGCAACTGTGGTACGGCGGGTTGCTGTGGTAATTCCGGCCTTGTTCATGAGCAGGGCAATCTTGTTCACCTCTGTCTCACTGTTCTTACCGCTGGCCATATCGCCCAGAGCTGTATAGTAACGGCGTATCACCTCATCCTTGGCGGCACGGCAGCAGACCTCATCATCACTGATGCAGAAACCGGCCATGTTTACGCCCATATCGGTGGGTGACTTATACGGATTCTCGCCGTAAATGCCCTTGAACAGTGCATCCAGCACCGGGAATATCTCTATATCGCGGTTGTAATTGACTGTGGTCTTGCCGTATGCCTCAAGATGGAACGGGTCAATCATGTTCACGTCATCCAGATCGGCGGTTGCGGCCTCATATGCAATGTTGATGGGGTGCTTCAGGGGCAGGTTCCAGATTGGGAATGTCTCAAACTTGGCGTAGCCGGCCTTGACTCCGTGTTTCTGCTCCTGATACAGCTGGCTCAGGCATACCGCCATCTTGCCGCTACCGGGACCGGGAGCCGTAACCACCACAAGCGGACGCTTGGTCACCACATAGTCGTTGCGACCGAATCCCTCATCGGAATCTATCAGGGCCACATTGTTGGGGTAACCCTCAATGATGTAATGCACGTAGGTTACTATACCCAGGCGTTTAAGGCGCTCGCGGAATGCATCGGCGCTGGACTGGCCGTTATAGTGGGTTATAACAACCGAGCCTACAAGCAGGCCGCGGCTCTGGAACTCCTCACGCAGACGCAGCACGTCCATATCGTAAGTGATGCCCAGGTCACTGCGCACCTTGTTCTTCTCAATGTCAACGGCACTGATCACGATTATGATCTCGGCATAATCGCTCAGTTGCTTGAGCATTCTCAACTTGCTGTCAGGCTGGAAACCGGGGAGTACGCGGCTGGCGTGATGGTCATCAAAGAGTTTGCCTCCGAACTCCAGATAAAGCTTGTCTCCGAACTGGGCTATGCGCTCCTTAATGTGTTCGGACTGTATCCGCAGATACTTTTCGTTGTCAAATCCGTATATCATAACGGATTGCAAATATAGTGAATCTCACCATATTATCATTAATCATAACATATCACTTTTCCACATTTTTACTAATTTTGCCATCACCAATCGTTTAACTGACACTGCTATGAGATTTTGTCATTCATCAAAAGCAAGCCTTTCCGCTTTAGTCCTTACATTGCTGTTCACAATCCTGGCCGTAAGCCCGGCCAAAGCCCAGTCCACAAGCGTGGAATCACTCATGAAATTTGCAGGTAACATACACCAGTTCAATGAGCTGTTCCCGCAGGAGAAGGTTTTCATACAGTTTGACAACACCTCATATTACACCGGTGAGACCATCTGGTTCAAGGCATTCGTAGTCAACGCATCAACTCTGGGCAGGGCTCAGAGCAAGGTGCTGTACGTGGATCTGCTCTCGCCCACCGGAGTTCTGCTCAAGCAGCAGAAACTCAAGATCGTGGCAGGTCAGGCCGACGGCTCGTTCCCGCTGCTGGACGGCTCCACAGCCCAGGCCCGTGAAAAACGTGGCGTGGTAGGCTACCCCAGCGGTTTCTATGAGGTGCGCGCCTACACCAGCTATATGCTCAACTTTGACAACGAGATACTGTTCTCAAGAGTACTGGCCGTATATGACCCTCCCAAGGAAGAGGGTAACTATTATGAATCCAGTCCCGTCATAACAATCAAGCGTTCCGAGACATCCGAGTTCCGCCCCAAGACCGAGAAACTGCGCAACATCAACGCATCATTCTACCCCGAGGGAGGCCATCTCATTCTGGGTAAGCCGTGCCGCGTGGCCTTCAAGGTAACCGATGATACGGGATTCGGCGTAGATGCTACAGGCCAGCTGCAAGGCAAGGATATCACGTTCAGCACCGTCCATGACGGCATGGGCTGGTTCACGTTCACCCCGCAAGACAGGCGCAATCAGGTTGAGATTACCGTTGACGGCACCACACGCAATTTCAATCTCCCACAGGCGGAACCCGCAGGTTTTGCCATGACCGTTGATCAATACGGCTCCGACAGCATACGCGTTACGGTTGACGGAACTCCCGGTTTCTCCGGTATGACATTAGGCTTGAGCCTTACCTGCCGTGGTGAACTCATGGATTTTGGCACGATAGAGACCGGAGATACTCCTGCAGAAAGGATCATTGCCATGCACGGCGTACCTGAAGGCGTATGCCGCCTGTATCTGTTTGACCAGAACGGAATCAAATATGCCAGCCGATCACTCTATCACCGCAGCCAGGTGACAAAAGCACCTCTGCTTGAGGTAAAATCCGACAAACAGAGTTATCAGCCGTTTGAGAAAATCACTCTTGATTTCTCCCTGAATGACAACAAGGGCAATCCGTTCCGCGACCGTTTCTGCCTGTCTGTACGTGACTCACGAAACCAGAGCAACGCTTTTGCCGATGACCTGCGCACCTCAATGCTCCTGTCATCGGACCTGAAGGGATTCATTGAGAACCCCACCTGGTACTTCGATTCCGATGACCCCGAACGCGAACAGGCCATGGACCTGCTCTGCATGGTTCAGGGATGGGAACGTTATAACTGGGATATCATGACCGGACAGAAAAGCTTCTCAGAACGTCACCGCATGGAGGAGAGTCTCACCCTGAACGGCTGGATACTCAACCCATCGGGCAAGAAAAAGATGGACGGCGTACAGGTGACCGCCTCATTGGTGCCACAGGACAAGACATTGACCGAAATATACTCATACACCACTGACACCCTGGGCTATTTCGGATTTGACATAGGGGCTGAATTCTATGACAAAGCCAAGTTCAGCATCAGCGCCCACACCAACAAGGAGCGTCTGATAGGCACAAGTGCCAGAATCCAGATTGACCGCCCCACCATACCGTCAGTGAGAGCATACACCCCGGGAGAGCTCGTCTTTACCGGCATCCAGAACAAGGGGAAGAAAAAAGGCGCGGTGCAGGATGAAGCAGACCAGGGACTCCCCACCGTAATCAACATCGAGTCAGGTCTGCTCCTGCCCGAAGTTGATATTGATGAGGAGCGCATGTACATAGACTACTTCACATTCAACGCGTTTGATGTGGTAAAGGATGTGGAGCTGGAGCTTGACAAGGGTGATTACACCACCGACCTTATGGGTTACCTCATTGACAAGGGGTATGAAGTTACACTGGACAGCAGCGGAAGCATAGGCTCCATCAACGGTTGGGAACCCTTCTTCTACGTACACAACAACAAGAAGTTCCTCAATCAGGGAATATTTGAGAACCCCGGTTCAATAGATTCCAAGGACATAAAGAGCATAATTGTGTTTGACAGACCCATGTTCCTGATGAACATCCTGGCCCAGTGTCCCCTCTATCAGGATTTCCTGAACAAGAGCATACAGACCATATTTGGTGAAGACCTGTACCGCAGACTGGTTCTTGTGGACATTCAGGTCAAGGAGGACGGTGAGCTGAGCCGGCGCGAGGACCTGTTTGACATAAGCAAACGCATAACCACGGTTGACGGTTTCTCCAGACCATACCAGTTCTATTCGCCCGAGTATCCCAACGGTCCTATCCTGGGTGATGTGGACTACCGCCGCACCCTCTACTGGAACCCCAACGTCATAACGGATGAGGACGGAAAGGCACAGGTGGAGTTCTACAACAGCTCCATAACCAGACACTTCAACGTGGAGGCCGCAGGTATCACCTCATCGGGCGTACCTTATACGCTTGACGCCGGATTCTGAATAATATAATTTGTTTATTAAATAATAAAGTGCTATCTTTGCGCCCGCCAAAGCCGCAAAGGCCTTGGCACGTGTTTACAACATATTGTCCAACTTTATTTTAGTTACAAATTTTACTAAATGGAAGATTTTAAGAATGTAGCTCCCCTTCAGGAATTTGACTGGGATGCTTTTGAAAACGGAACTGCCGCACAAGGCATGTCAAAAGAGCAGCTCGAGCAGGCTTATGACACAACCCTCAACAAGGTTGCCGACAACGAAGTGGTTAACGGTACTGTCACAGCCATCAACAAGCGCGAGGTTATCGTGAACATCGGTTACAAGTCCGATGGTATTATCCCCATCAGCGAATTCCGCTACAACCCCGACCTCAAGGTAGGTGACGAGGTAGAAGTTTACATTGAGAACACAGAGGACAGGAAGGGTCAGCTGCTTCTGTCACATAAGAAGGCTCGTGAGTCACGCTCATGGGACCGCGTGAACGAGGCTCTGGATTCACAGGAGATCGTAAAGGGTTACATCAAGTGCCGCACAAAGGGTGGTATGATTGTCGACGTATTCGGCATCGAGGCCTTCCTGCCCGGTTCACAGATCGATGTAAAGCCCATCCGCGACTACGATGTATTCGTTGGCAAGACCATGGAGTTCAAGGTTATCAAGATCAACCAGGAATACCGCAACGTAGTTGTTTCACACAAGGCTCTTATCGAAGAGGAGCTTGAGCAGCAGAAGAAAGAGATCATCAGCAAGCTTGAGAAGGGTCAGGTACTTGAGGGTACCGTCAAGAACATCACCTCTTACGGTGTATTCATTGACCTGGGCGGTGTTGACGGTCTTATCCATATCACAGACCTCAGCTGGGGCCGCGTAAGCGATCCTAAGGAGATTGTTGAGCTTGACCAGAAGATAAACGTGGTTATTCTTGACTTCGATGATGAGAAGAAGCGCATAGCTCTTGGTCTCAAGCAGCTCACTCCGCATCCATGGGATTCACTGGATCCCAACCTCAAGGTTGGCGACGTTGTCAAGGGTAAGGTTGTCGTTATGGCCGATTACGGCGCATTCATCGAGATTGCTCCGGGCGTAGAGGGTCTGATCCACGTATCAGAGATGTCATGGAGCCAGCACCTGCGTTCAGCTCAGGACTTCATCAAGGTTGGCGATGAGGTTGAGGCTGTTATCCTGACACTTGACCGCGCAGAGCGCAAGATGTCCCTGGGTATCAAGCAGCTCAAGCAGGATCCGTGGGAGAACATCGATGAGAAGTATCCCGTTGGTTCAAAGCACACCGCTACCGTACGCAACTTCACCAACTTCGGTATCTTTGTTGAGATTGAGGAGGGTGTTGACGGTCTGATCCACATCAGTGACCTGAGCTGGACCAAGAAGGTTAAGCATCCGTCAGAGTTCACATCAATCGGTGCTCCTATCGATGTTGTAGTTCTTGAGATAGACAAGGAGAACCGTCGTCTCAGCCTTGGCCACAAGCAGCTTGAGGAGAATCCTTGGGATGCATACGAGTCAATCTACACTGTTGATTCAATCCACGAGGGTAAGATCACCGAAATGATGGACAAGGGCGCAGTCATCTCTCTGGCCGAGGGCGTTGAGGGCTTTGCTACTCCCAAGCATCTTGTAAAGGAGGACGGCTCACAGGCTCAGCAGGGCGAGACTCTCCAGTTCAAGGTTATAGAGTTCAACAAGGATTCAAAGAGAATCATCCTTTCACACAGCCGCATATTCGAGGATATCGCCAAGGCAGAGGCTAAGGCTGAGAAGAAGGCTGCACGCAAGGCTACCGCCAAGAAGGAGAAGGAAGAGCCCGTTATCCAGAACCAGGCCGCTTCAACCACCCTTGGTGACATCGACGCTCTTGCAGCTCTCAAGGAGCAGCTGGAAGGTGGTAACAAGTAATCCCTGATTATTACTTTTTAATAAAAGGACTGCACGCGCGTGCGGTCCTTTTTTGTATTTTTGGAGCGTTGATATGGAAAAGTTTGAAATCACCATATTGGGATGTGGCTCAGCCACTCCCAGCCCCAAGCACTACACATCCTCTCAGGTAGTAGAGATACGCGGAAAGCTGTTCATGGTGGACTGCGGAGAGGGCACGCAGATACAGCTGCGCCGCTCTCGTGTGGCGTTTGCCCGTATCAACCATATTTTCATATCACATCTGCACGGAGACCACTGCTTTGGGCTGCTGGGCATGATATCGTCATTCGGACTGCTGGGCCGTACCGCACCTCTTTATATACACGCGCCTGCGGAACTGGAACCAATGCTACGTCAGGAGATGGATTTCTACTGCCGTGACCTGGAATTTACGGTAGAGTTTCAGGGCTTTGACACGGCAGAGACAGCCGTTATCTATGATGACCGTTCACTCACGGTGACTGCCTTCCCGCTGCGTCACCGTGTGCCGTGCGCCGGGTTCCTGTTCCAAGAGAAACCCACATCGGACCATCTGGACCGTGCCGCGGCTGATTACTACGGTGTACCCCAGTGGGACTACAACCGTATCAAGGAGGGAGGTGATTTTACAACCGCCGATGGCACTGTAGTACCGCATGACCGCCTGACCAAGCCGGCAGATCCGGGCCGCAGTTATGCCTATTGCTGTGACACCGCCTACAATCCCTCAATGATTCCAGTCATCAAGGGGGCAGACATGATCTATCACGACTGCACATACTCCGCAGAGGACGCAGACCGCGCCAAGAAGCATTTCCACAGCACCGCCACCGATGCAGCACGCACAGCAGTAGAGGCGGGTGCAGGCAAACTTATGCTGGGTCATTTCTCGGCACGATACCCCGATGAGAACATACTGCTTGAAGAGGCACAGCAGATATTCAAGGATACCATCCTGGCCAAGGAGAACCTTACCGTAACAATCTGACACAGACAGGCTATGGCAATGATGGCATATGATGAACGCAGGATACTGGAGATGCTCCATGAAGACGAGCTTTCCCGTCACCATGCCTTTGAAGCCATAGTGCGCAATTTCAGCGAGCAGCTCTACTGGCAGATCCGCCACATGGTCTTGTCACATGAGGATGCCAATGACATACTCCAGAACACGTTCATCAAGGCTTGGACCAACCTGGACTCATTCATGGGTTACTCCAGGATATCCACCTGGCTCTATCGAATAGCCATAAACGAGACTCTCACATTCCTGAACCGCCAGAAAGTGACCGTTCCCATAGAGACCGATGAGGACGGCGAACTGAGTATTGCAGACCGACTGGAGAGTGACCCATACTTTGACGGAGACCTTACCGAGCGCCAGCTTCAGGAAGCCATTGCCACTCTCCCTGACAAACAGCGCATGGTATTCAACATGAAGTATTTCAATGAGATGAAATATGAGGAGATTTCCGAGGCTTTGGGAACCAGCGTAGGAGCCCTCAAGGCATCATTCCATATTGCAGTAAAAAAAATTGAAGAGTATTTCAACAATATAGATTAAACCATTTTATTGTTAATAAGTCTAAACAACGGATGGAAAAAGATAGAATATACAAGATTAATGAGCACGAGCCACGCCGCCCGTTCACTGTTCCGGAAGGTTACTTTGAGAACCTGACGCAGAACATCATGGCTGCGCTGCCTGAGCAGGAATCCGTCTATTCCACCAAGATCACAGTCACTCCGTGGATGCGCATCAGGCCTTACCTGTATGCCGCTGCCGCATTTGCCGGCATATTCTTCTGCATCAAGGCTGCCGTAGGTATCAGTTCCCGCAACAATGCCGCCGATATGGCCCAGATAGAGGAGACCACCATCTACTCCGATGAGTACATAGACTCATTCCTTGAGACAGCCATGATTGATGACTTTACATTGTATTACACATTTGTGGATGCAAATTGACCCCTATGAAAAAGCTTATTGTTTTTCTGATAGCAATAATTGCCCTATGCCCTGTATTCGGCCAGAATCAGCCCGGGCAAGGTGGTCAACAGCGTTGGGGTGCGCAACCACGTACATGGCAGCGTAACGGAGCAGGCCAGCAGCAGGCCCCCAACCGCATCGGCCAGTTCTCGGCAGCTGAGTATTGGAATCAGCAGAAAGCGTTCTTTATTGAAAAAGCCGGGCTTACAGAAGATGAGGCTGCCGCTTTCTTCCCGCTCTACAATGATTTGCAGCAGAAAAAGCGTGAACTGAACCGCGAGATACGCCGCACCATGATGCGTCAGGAGGGCAGCGCCGAGATATCCGAAGAGCAGAGCCTTAAGGCCATAGACGCTCAGGCAGAGACCAACATCAAGATAGCTGAGTTGGAAAAAGAATATCTGCAAAAGTTCAAGCAGGTACTCCCCGCCTCCAAGATCCTTAAGGTCCAGAATGCCGAGGAGCAGTTCAACAGCCAGATCCTAAAAGACATACAACAGTCCCGCGGCCACCAGTTCCAGCAGGGCCAGCAACCACAACGACCCGGCCAGCAGCCTCAACAACAGAGGCCTCAGTTTAATCGACCAGGCGGTCAAAACAGGTAAAGCATCAGGGGCACAAAGGGGATGGTTCTTTTTGTGCCCCTATTTCTTTCGGAAGCTTGCTGTGATATCGATCAGTTGCCCGCTCTCAATCCTGTACATCCGTTGGTTGGTGTCAGGATTTGGTAATGGCCCCCTACTCTCTATGTAGGGACCTACCTTGACAAAGTCCAATGATTCGGCCCGGAAACAGTCCGGAAGTTCCTGACGTCCGGAGTACCAGGCGGTCTTGAGTCCGACATTATGTACACGGTCTGCCAGACGCATCACCTCTGCCGGCTCTCGGTCACCGCCCATAAAGCAGACGCAGGTTACGTCACGTCCATAACGCTCCAGCAGGCTGTCCAGCATGGCATCATCAAGCGGATAACCAATATCCTCCTGAAGTTGGGGGCTGTGACAGCCATGGCAACAGTTAGGACACTGGGAGAGGTTAAGCGATAGCGTAACCTCTCCCGGTACATCCTGGAAAACTATGTCGTAAGACGCAATCTTCATTTACATGGTAGCGTAGTAACGCTTGGCAGCCTCTACCTGACGGGCAGCCGAGAAGTTGCTTACGCGCTTCATGTAACCGATAATGCGGGTCAGATAATCCACATTGGTTGAATGGCAGTGCGGGCACTCCTTGAGATAGCGCTTATCGATAGTTCCGCAGTCGTTGCAGATGGTGTTGGGGATGTTGAACGTGAAGTAGTTGCAACCCTCCTGAGCAGCCACGCGCAACAGCTGGCGGTACTGGGCCTTTGACAGATGCTCCTCAAGATTGCAGTGCAGAGCCGATCCGCCGGTAAGATGCTCAATGTACTTGACACCGTGCAGACGGAAGCGGTCAATCACATTAAGCGTTGTATCCTCAACCTTGTAGAAGTAGCTGTTGTAGCAGTCACGCGGTACAACGTAGCCGTCCTCCTTGTCCCACTTGGCGTTCTTTACGCCCACGTTCTCAGCCGGAATCATCTCACAGTTGAACATCACGCCCTTGCTGCGATACTGCTTGTTCAGTTTCTCAATAATACCCAGAACGGTCTGCACATACTCGGTGTAACGCGGGTTGTCAGTGATCTCGATACCCAGGAACTCTGCTGACTCAACAAGACCGTTTACGCCGATGGTCAGGTACTGGCGGCCGATGTTGATATAACCGGAATCAAACAGTGGAAGCATACCCTTGCTCTGCAACTCCTTAAGGTTCTCGTTGTAGGCCAGCTGAACCTTGTGCATCAGGTCTACCACCTCCTCTATGTACTTCTGGTAAGGTATGCCCATGCGTGATGCATACTGTACGCAACGGTTCAGGTTGATGGTAAGCACGCTCTTGGAACCGGTACTTACGCCACCTGCTCCCAGAGTGTATGAGAATCCGTTATCGGTAATGGCATTTCTCAAACGGCAGCAACTTGACAATGAATCTGCATTGTCGCTGATGTAGGTAAAGAATGAGTGACCCTCGGCATACATCTCAGCGGTAAAGTCACCGTATTCCTTATCCTTGACGTCACCGTTCTCGGTAAGCAGAGCCATGGTCTCAACGGGGAATGTAAGCACGCAGTGCAGACGCTCCTGATTGAACCACTTCATGAAACGCTTCTGCAACCAGCTGAGTGACTCCCAATGAGGCTTCTCGCCGTCAGGGAAGCGGAACTCGCCAAACAGTGACTCAAAGTAGTAGCGGTCATAGTAACTGATGTTCCAGAACACTGACTGGAAGTTACGTGCTCCTGTAGGCTGGTTGATTGAATATACCACCTGCTGGAAGCAGTCCGTGATTACCTTGTCTATAGTGCGCTTCTTAAGGCTCAGGTCAACTACCTCATCGGCACGCTTGTAGTAATCCTCACCGTACTCCTTCTCAATGAAATAGTTCATGTACATAAGGAACTCAGGGGTAGCGCAGGCACCTGACAACATTGATGACACCATGAAGACCATATTGATGAAACCGCCGCAGAAAGCCTTGAGGTTGGTGGGCTGTGTAGCATTACCGCCTATTGACTTGGTGCCGCCCAGCAGCCACGGATACATGGTTATACTTGCACAGTAGTTGGCCAGGTTGGTCTCATCATTCTTGTAGATGAAGTGCTGGTGCAGCAGGCTCATGTACTGGTCTGCCACCTCCTTTCCGAACATCTGGCGTATGCGGTCGCACAGCAGACGGCGGTTAAGACGGATAAAGCCCTTTTTAGGCAACTCACCGATCAGAGTTGCAATGTTCTTGTTCTCCACATTAGCATTGGCATCAAACTTACTGCCCTCGGCAGCGTTTGCAGCCTGACAGTATCCCATGAGGAATTCCAGTTTGGACTTGGTTTCGCGGTCCTCAGCATGACGGTTGCGGTACAGCATGTACGTCTTGGCAACCTGATAATAGCCCTCGGCCATAAGAGCCACCTCAACCTGGTTCTGGATCTCCTCCACACTGATACCGCTCTGGATATACAGATGGCTCAGAATTCCGGTCATCACCTCTTCTGTGGCGAATGACCCCGATGCCAGGAATGATTTGGCAATGGCAGCCTTAATCTTGTCGATGGTAAACACCTCGTGTTTGCCATCACGTTTCACTATATATGTCTCCATAAACTATAAATGTAATCCCGTCCCTGTAATCCTGCAAGGTGCAGAAATCAATTGTCATCGGCAGGTCTTCTGACTCATCCCGTCCGGCGCGCCTTCCCAGCTCTTAAAGCCAGTGGCATAGAGTGCATCGGACTTATAATGTGGGATTTACAGCAGCAGGTACTGTCCCGGCTTTGCACCGGATTCCAAATTATTCCTTTGGGGAGCCGCCCCTTCGGAAACCAATGACGCAGGCAAAGTTATTATAAAAACAATACGGTGATACGGGTTGTTAATAACTTCCGGGCCGTTCTGAAAGAGAAGTTTTCAACAGGTCAAAAAATTGATTAGATTTGCAGATGTTATGGCACTGAAAAGATTTGGAGTTTCACTTGAGGACGAGCTGCTGGAGCAGTTGGATTCTTTTGTTAAGGAGGACAGTTATGCTAACCGTTCGCAGGCCATACGTTTCCTCATTGAGAAGAATCTGGCAGAGAAGAAGTGGCAGTGCAACCATATCGTGGCGGGCACCATATTTATTATTTATGACCAGCAGCGGACCGATATTGCCTCCAAAATCTCTGATATACAGATCCGACACCAGAAGCTGGTTCTTTCATCATCCCAGCACTATATAAGCGAGGGCACCTGCCTGCATGTGTGCACCGTCATGGGCGAAGCCCGTCTGCTTACCGCTTTGGCCGATGAGATGACCTCTATCAAAGGTATCCGCCACGGCAAACTGCTTATGAGCCGCGCTGACTGATGTTTTTTTTATGAAATAACGGTAGCACGATTGTTTGAATTCGTGTTACTTTACTATATTTGCATCACGAAACAAACTAACCCATCTTATGAAACGCATTGCTTTAATTCTTGGCGCTGCAGCCATATCAATCGGCGCAGTACATGCAACAGAACTTTCAGACACACTTCTTCAGGAGGTAGTAATAACCGGTACACGTACGGCCACCGATGTACGTCAGTTGTCACAGACGGTCAACGTTCTGGACCGCGCGGCCATTGAGGAGACCAACCGCACATCACTTCTGCCCCTACTTACCGAGCAGGTTCCGGGATTGTTCATCACCCAGCGCGGATATGCCGGCTACGGTGTATCGGGCGGTGCTGCAGGTAACATATCCATGCGCGGTATGACCGGCGGCACAGCTCGTATGATAGTTCTTATTGACGGACATCCCAACTATGCCGGTATTTACGGGCACCCCATAGCCGACTCATATCAGTCACTCATGACCGAGAGAGTTGAGGTACTTCGAGGTCCTGCATCAATACTGTACGGATCCGGTGCTATGGCCGGCGTGATTAATATAGTAACAAAGAAAGAGGAAGGTACACATGCGCGCCTGCATGCAGGTTACGGATCATTCAACACAGCAGAGACCGAGCTTACGGCCAGCACCCGTCAGGGTAAGTTCAGCGCAGTGGCATCAGGTTCTTACAACCGCACCGACGGACACCGTGACAACATGAACTTTGAGCAGTTTGGCGGTTTTGCCAAGCTGGGATATGACATATCAGACAACTGGAACGCATCGGCCAACGTGGATGTTACCCGTTTCAAGGCATCACAGCCGGGTTCCGAGAGCGCTCCTCTGATTGATGCCGACCAGGATATAACCCGCGGAACCACTGCCCTGTTCATTGAGAATAATTACGCACGCACACAAGGTGCAGTAAGCCTGTTCTACAGCTGGGGCGACCACTGGATAAATGACGGATATGCATATGCACCCGGTGCCACACCCAAACTGTTCCGTTTCATTTCTTACGATGAGATGCTGGGAGCATCGGCCTGGCAAAGCACAAGTCTGTTTGAGGGCAGCCGTCTGACTCTGGGATTTGACTACTACCGTTATGGAGGCAAGGCCGACAACCATTTTGTTGACGGTCCTACCGCCGGTACAGATGTACCTCAGGTCGATGAGCGTGAAGACGAGTTGGCCGGTTACCTTGAGATGCGTCAGGAGATAGGTTCACTGCTTACCCTGAACGCAGGCCTGCGTGTGGACCACCATTCCAAGGCCGGAACCGAGTTGGTACCTCAGGCCGGCGCCGCATTCCATCTGCCCGCCAATGCCGAGGTCAAACTGTCTGTAGGCAAGGGATTCCGCTATCCCATAATCAGGGAGATGTACATGTATCCTCCTCACAACCCGGACCTCAAAGCCGAGTCACTCTGGAACTATGAACTCTCATTCTCGCAGAGGCTTCTAAGCGGAAAACTGTATTATGGAATCAATCTGTTCCACATGGACGCCAAGAATATTATTCTGACATTGCCCAATCCCACCGCTCCGCCTCCAATGCTCAACCAGAACAGTGGCGAACTCAAGAATACAGGTGTTGAGGTTGAGGCATCATACCTGATTTCAAAGTCATTCGCCGCCAACTGCAACTACAGTTTCCTCAAGATGGAGACTCCTGTTGTGGGTGCACCTGAGCACAAGGCCTATCTGGGCGGTTCATACAACAGCAATGGCTGGCACGCCAGCACCGGTCTGCAGTATATAAACGGTCTCTACTCAGCTGTAGGCCCCGACAAGAAGGAGGACTTCCTGCTCTGGAACGCCCGCCTGTCATATCAGTTGTCCGATATGCTCCAACTCTGGGTAAACGGTGACAATCTGCTCAACACCAAGTATCAGATCAACGCAGGATACCCCATGCCGGGTATTGCATTCATGGGTGGCGTCAACCTGTCATTCTGATTTAGAGTGTCAAAAAATTGGACGATTTTAGGGTAAAAAAGACGATTCAGCATTAAAAACTTGTAGTAAGGCAAGGGGGAGCGGTACTTTTGGGCTGTCAATAAAACAAAAAAGTATGAGACAGCTAATCAAAATATCGCTCCTCCTTGTTTTGCTGAACGTATCGGCCGCCGGCAATGCCGCCGGTGGCGATACGGTTCGGTTAACCATGAGCCAGGTTATCCGAATGGCTCAGGAGTCATCGCCGCAGGCGGTGCAGGCACGTAACACATTTGAGTCGGCCTGGCTCAGTTACCGCAGCTACAGGGCCAGCATGCTCCCCACCCTGTCACTGTCATCATCGCCGTCACTTAATCACAGCACCAATTACGTGACTCTGCCCGACGGCACCGAGCAATATGCGCAGAGCAACAGCATGCGCAACAACCTGTCGCTAGACCTTTCACAGAACGTGTGGTTTACAGGCGGCACCATTTCTCTGTCCGGCAGTCTGAGCCGTCTGGACCAGCTGGGCGACAATCCCACACACAGTTACTACTCACAGCCGCTGCAACTGAGTTTCTCACAGAGCCTTAACGGCTACAACTCATTCAAGTGGAGCCGCAAGACCGAGCCCATAGAGTATCGTAGGGCCCGCAAGCAGTATGCCGAGACCATGGAGCTGGTGGCATCGCAGGCTGCAATGGTATTCTTCAATCTGGTATCGGCCCAGACGGAGCTGGAGATAGCCCAGCTCAACCACGCCGCTACCGACACACTTTACACCTACGGACTGGGCCGATACAATATAGGTACAATAACCGAGAACGAACTGCTCCAGCTGGAACTCAACAAGCTGAACAGCGAGACCAGCATAATGTCATCGCAGATGTCGTTCGATGACGCCGTGGATCAGCTGCGCAACTTCCTTAACCTGACATCGGACACACAGATAGAGGTTGTTACCACCGACAGCATTCCCCATTTTACGGTGCCGCTTGACCAGGCAATGGAGCTGGCCCGTCAGAACAGTCCCGATATAGAGAGCATGGAACTGAGCCGTCTGAACTCTGAGAGCAATCTGGCATACTACAAGTCACAGGCCGGATTCAAGGCATCCATCTACCTGCGTCTGGGGCTGGCTCAGACTGCCGATGAACTGCCCGAGAGTTTCCGTAACCTTAACGACGAGCAGTCAGTGAGTGTATCCATCAGCATTCCCATTCTTGACTGGGGACGTGCACGCGGCCGTGTAAAGATTGCACAGAACAACCTGGAACTTACCCGTATGCACATAGAGCAGAATGAGGTGAGTTTTGAAAAGATGGTCACCCGCACAGTGAGCCAGTTCAACATGCAGGAGCGTCAGGTGGATATAGCACGCCGCACCATGCAGACAGCCCTTCACCGTTATGAGGTGGCGCGCCATCTGTACGTAAGCGGCAACTCCACCATACTGGACCTGAACTCGGCTATAACCGCCAAGGATTCGGCCTACAGGGGTTACGTATCGGCCCTGAGCCGTTACTGGCAGCTCTACTACACCATCCGCAGCCTTACAGCTTATGATTTTGACAATAATGAACTTATAGAACAGCAAGTAGAATATGGACGTTAAGTTACCACCCAAGAAATGGTATGTAAAGTACCGCATACACATAGTAGCCGGCATTCTGGCCGCAGGACTCATAGGAATGCTCATCAAGGTTTCAACCGGCCCCAAGATAATAAGGATTAACTCCGACAGCGTGCAGACCGCTACCGTCCAGAGCGGCGAGTTCTCGGAGTACGTTAATGCCGAAGGTACCCTCCAGCCCATTCAGACCATCAAGGTCTATACCCGTGAGGGCGGATTTGTGGAGAGCGTGCTGGTTCAGGACGGTGCTCTGATACACAAAGGCGATACGCTCATGATTCTGAGCGACCCTGAGTTGCAGCGTACCATAGAGACCGCACGGGAGAGCTGGCGCAAGCAGAACCGCACCTACCGCACCAGCATGATTGAGATGGACCAGCGCCGACTGTCACTGGCACAGAGCATACTGCAGACCAAATATGAACTCAAGCGTCTGGAAAAGGAGCACAACCTGGCACAGGAAGAGTTCCGCATGGGAATACGCAGCCGCGCACAGCTGGATGTGGCCGATGAGGAGTACAACTACAAGATGGAGACCGTACGTCTGCAGCTGGAGAGCCGCCGTCAGGACTCCGTGCTGAACGCAATCCGCCAGGAGGCCCTGCAGGATGAACTGGCCGAAGCCCAGCGTCAGCTCCGCAAGACCGAGGAACGTCTGAATGACCTTATAGTAACTGCACCAGCCGACGGCCAGCTGAGCGGACTCTCGCTAGAGCCCAGCCAGCGCATAAGCTCCGGCACCGCTATTGCCGACATCAAACGCATGGACCAGTTCCGCATGCGCCTGAGCATAAACGAGTTCTACATAGATAAAATCACCGTGGGCCAGCCCGCCACCATAACCTATGAGAAAAAGAGCTACCCCATGACCATCAGCAGCACCGTACCCGAGATCAAGGGAGGGTCATTTGATGTATATCTGGTATTCACGGACTCCATGCCCGATAACGCCCGCATCGGAAAGTCCTATCAGGCCCGCATAGAGATGGGCGGCCAGGCGCAGTCCATAATAGTGCCCAAGGGCAACTTCTACAACTACACCCACGGCAGCTGGGTATTCAAGGTCAACGCGCAGCACACCCACGCCGTCCGCGTACCGGTAAGCATAGGCCGTCAGAACCCACGCCACTTTGAGATACTTGAAGGCCTCAACCCCGGCGACGAAATCATAATAACCGGCTACGACCGCATATCCGATGCCGATGAAGTAGTGCTCAACTGATATGATTATACATTATTTTTTAATTGCGCTGCGTAACATAAAGAGGTACGCGCTCCAGAACACAATCTGTATTCTGGGTCTTGCGGCAGGATTTGTTTGTTTCTGCCTTACTTCAATCTGCGTTCATTATGAGAATACGTATGACACATTCCATAAAGACTGGCAGAATATCTGGTCTTTTGATTTAAGCCAAGCAAACAAGTCGGAGAGCCTTACCAGTGACATCAGGCCTTTTGAGGCATATTTTCCGTCATTCGACGATCTGACCAAATGGCCGGAGGTTGAATTGGTGGTTCCATTTGACAGATGGGGCGGCGCAGGCGGAACAAAACGTATCATCGTAATCAATGAATCATTCACCAGATTGTTCAACCTGGAACTGGTGAGTGGGGATATGAACTTTCTTAATGACCCAAATCTGGTAGCAATATCGGAATCATACGCTAAAGAATGTTTTGGTGATGAGAACCCCATTGGTAAGGCCATAGATGATATTGGAAACAACAGGTGGTTTTATGAAAACGGGAACCATTTTGTAGGAGCGGTCATCAAAGACTGGAAGCATTCTTTCCTTAAGTTTGACATGCTGGTGTGCGAGGAATCCCAGGGAAGTCGTCATTTTGGTGATATCATTGATGTCCTGGTTAAAGTAAAACCCGGGGCTGACCTTAATGCTCTTGCCGATAAGGTGAGTAGTTCGATTCTTGAATACAACAGCCATTATAAGAGAGAATACGTTCCTGTAAATATCAGCGGAATACATAAGATCCTTAGAGGCGATCTTCTGGAGATGAGTACGGACAGTGTAACCATAATTTCATGGACAAGCCTGTTGCTCATAATCTGCTCAATAATCAACTATCTGATATTCTTCCTGAACAGTCTTTCGGACAGACGTCATGAGATGGGGTTGCGCGTGGTTCATGGCTCAACTTCAAGGGAACTGACTGCAATGCTGTCCGTAAATATCCTTGTTGTACTGGCAATGGCATATGTGATAGGCATGGCGGCAGTTCAGTTCCTGACCAAGCCGTTCTGCGACTATGCAGGATTTGACCTGCCGGAATCATATTTCATTAAGGGCAGCCTGTTGTTCATGTTCATAATCCTTGTGCTCTCACTGATACTCTGCACAGCATTGTCACACCTGGTAAGCAGGAGGTTGCTTCATGAATCGGTCGTAAACAAGAGGTCATCAAATGTCCTGTCACAGGTGAGTGTTGCAGTACAACTGGCATTCAGTATATTCTTTATATTCTCAACCGTATGTATCAGCCATCAGTATCGTGATATATTCAAAAAAGATTGGGGTCTTGCCATCAGGAACAGAGCGTTGCTTGAGGCAGGGATGAATTATGTTTATGACGAGAATGGTGAATACAGAACACTGAATACCTCAGGACTTGTAGACCGGATAAAGGGTTTACCTATGGTTGAAGAGGTTATTGCAGACGGTAATCTGCTTATGGGTGGTATAAATGTAGGTCTGTCCGACGGCTATCTGTCTTTGGATCCAGAAGACGAGGGTGTTGCAGCATGCACTGACGGTGGATTATCTGAACCATGGAGACCTATTTACGGCTTTACCGTAGTGCAGGGTGAACTGCCACAGCGCAGGTTGGCAAGGGATGAGATTGTCATTACGGCCGATGTGGCCAGGCTGTTGGGGCTTGAGGATGCAGTTGGCAAGACCTTATATTTCCATACCAGATGGAACGCAGGTTATACCTACAGACCCAGGGAGTTTAAAGTGATTGCTGTCCTCAAGGAGATGTATTTTGCAGGACCTTTAAAGAAGCCTTTACCCTTCTTTTTCATTGACAGCTCATCGACATACGCCACTCTTTACATTCAATACAAGGAGGGGACCCGGGATCTGTTGGAAAAGGAGATTGACAATATGGAGCTTTCCGGCAGGCTGTTGTTCTCGGAGAATACTTTCCTGGAACAAAGAGTCGAGAGTACTGTCAAACTGTTCCCGCTTATGCTTATATTCTCGGCTGTCTGCATACTCATATCCGTATCGGGTGTATGGTCTGTGGTTATTCTTTCCTGCCGTAAACGTCGCAGGGAGATTGCCATCCGCAAGACATTCGGCGCCAAGACATGGGAGGTATTCTCAATATTCCTGCGGCAGTACGGCATTATTCTGGCTGTAGCCTCCGTTCCCGCATTCACACTGGGATTCCTGTTCATTAACCATTGGCGCAGACAGTTCCAGCAGCAGGCAGTTGTAAGCTGGTGGATCTATGCCTTAGTCCTGGCCGGAATGGCAGCCCTTATCTATCTTGTGGTAGTATGCAGCGTACTCCGCACCGCCCGCGAGAATCCGGCCGATGTCATCAAGAGCGAATGACGCATTAGGGTCGTTCCAGGAAAATGTGATTTTTAAGCCAAATTCTATGCCGAAAATGTGATATATTCAGTATTTTTGCATCGGATTTTGTGATTATTACTTATGGAACTCCTTAAAAGAAAGATAGATAACTATCTCAAAGACTGGAAAAACAATCCTGAACGCAAACCGCTTATAGTAAAAGGTGCCAGACAGATTGGAAAAACCGAATCTATACGCGCGTTTGCAAAGGCCAACTAT
>JAGCPB010000047.1 GCA_017642425.1 Bacteroidaceae bacterium | reverse complement strand
GTGGGCGTAATTTTGCCTCACGAAACATCAAAACGAACGCTATGACACAGGAAAAGATGAATGTTACGCTGGCTAAGGCCGAGCATGAGCGGGCGGTTTATACGGAATCGTTGCGCAAGCAGGGGGAGTTTTTTAAGAGGAATACCTCTTCTTTTAAGGGAGAGAAGAAGACATTCCATGCGGCCGAAGGGCAGTTGGAAGATCCTACTAAGATGGGACATACGGTAGTTGCTACTACGGTATCAGAAGAAATCAAGAGGTTGGTGGACAGGTCGTTGCTGCCTTATCTTAAGGATCAGTTCGCAATAGAGGCTACTAATTCTGCAGGTTCGGCTAGAGTTCCGTTTGTGGTGGACGGGCTTAATCTTGGAGATCTGTCGGCTACGGAACTGTTAAGGCTAAAGAACATCTTGACCGATGAGAATCTTAAAAATCTTATTGCTAATATTCCTGTAAGGTCTGATTCTGAGATTTGGAAGGCAAGTGAGAATGAAGACTATCAGGGTCGGGATGATATTTTTGAGACACCGCGGCTGGAAGGTGACAGTTTCACTACTATTACTGATACTGAAATCTTGCTGGATCCTAATATTGACAAGGAGCATCTTCCGTCCAGTTATCGGCCTATTACAAAGGAAGTTAAGACAACAATAAAGAGAGGATCATATACGTCGCAGAAATTCTCGGGAGAGTGGACGCTTAGACAAAAGCAATTGGTTCAAGAGCGTATAAGTAAACTGATGAACGCCGTAATAGAGGCTACTAAGAAGGTAAATGATACGCAAACTTTGGAGCCGAATCTTGCTGCGGACAAGCTCTTGGGGTATATTTTTAACGGAACGGAATGATTCTGATTGGCAGTTCAGCGTTAGCATTATGACTCAGCTTTATCATCATCCCGGTGGGGTGCGCGTAAGCATCAGCATTGTGCCAAAGCTTCTGCATTATGGTTCAAAGTATAGGCTCTTCAGAGGTTAAGTGTTTCGACAGAGAGTCCAAGGTTGCGGGTTCAAGTCCCGTACCCGCCTCTAAATCAATTTATTATATGGCGGGTTAGATCAATTGGCAGATTATGGACTGACAGCATCAGCTTGAAATACTCTGAATCCTATCGGCCAACCTGGGGCCGGGAAGAAGGATAAGAATCCCAGTCCAGGCCGCGTACCTTAGTGGTTAAAGGGCAACACTTGTAATGTCGATATCGTTGGTTCGAATCCAACCGCGGCCGCAAAGATGGACAAAGGGGACGGTTCTGTTTGTCATCTTTTGATTTTGGCTCATTGGTTTGATGGGGCAAAAAGATGACAAACAGAACCGTCCCCTTTGTCACCTTTTGCATCTTTTCTATCTTTGCGGGAGAAGTTGAGATTTGGTATGAAAGAAGAGCAGATTTTGGTTAGGATTACGGGGCAGGACAGGCCGGGGTTGACGGCGGCGGTGATGGGGATTCTGGCGCGATATGATGCGCATGTGCTGGATATTGGTCAGGCCGATATTCATAACACGCTGTCATTGGGCATTTTAATCCGCATGGATGAGATGAAATCCGGGTTGGCTATGAAGGAGCTGTTGTTTAAGGCTACGGAGCTGGGGGTGAACATCGGTTTCTCACCTATTAGCGATGATGAGTATGAGGACTGGGTTGGACATCAGGGCAAGAACCGGTACATTCTGACGGTGCTGGGGCGGCAACTGGAGGCTCGGCAGATTCAGGCGGCTACTCAAATTCTTGCTGATCAGGGACTTAATATTGATTCTATTTTGCGTCTTACGGGGCGCAAGAGCATAAAGCAGCTGGACAAGCATACGCGGGCTTGCATTCAGTTCTCGCTGCGCGGTGAGCCTTTGGACCGCAAGGAGATGCAGTCCAAACTGATGCGGATGTCGCAGGAGATGGAGATTGATTTCTCTTTCCAGAAGGACGATATGTTCCGCCGGATGAGGCGTCTGATATGTTTTGATATGGATTCTACGCTCATCCAGACGGAGTGTATTGACGAATTGGCAGAGCGTAATGGCGTTGGGGCGCAGGTTCGCGCAATTACGGAGAGCGCAATGCGAGGTGAGATTGATTTTAAGGAGAGTTTTACCCGTCGTGTTGCATTGCTTAAGGGATTGGATGTAAGCGTCTTACAGGATATAGCAGAGCATCTGCCTATGACCGAGGGTGTGGACCGTCTTATGTCAGTACTCAAGACTTGCGGGTATAAGATTGCTATTCTTTCCGGTGGATTTACTTATTTTGGTCAGCATTTGCAGAGGCGTTACGGCATTGATTATGTTTATGCTAATGAGCTAGAGATAGGCGATGACGGCAAACTCACTGGCCGATACGTGGGCGAGATTGTGGACGGACATCGGAAGGCAGAGTTGCTCAAGCTTATTGCTCAGGTTGAGAAGGTGAATCTGGCGCAGACCATTGCTGTAGGCGATGGAGCCAATGATCTGCCGATGATATCGGAAGCAGGTCTAGGTATTGCTTTCCACGCAAAACCCCGTGTTGTTGCAAACGCCGAGCAGAGCATCAATACCATCGGCCTTGATGGCGTCCTCTACTTCCTGGGCTTCAAAGACTCCTATCTTGGAGAGCAAGGAAAGCTTTAAATAGGTGACAAAGGGGACGGTTCTGTTTGTCATCTTTTGATTTTGGCTCATTGGGTTGATGGGGTGAAAAGATGACAAACAGAACCGTCCCCTTTGTCATCTTTAAAAAAAGCATTATCTTTGCGGGAAATTGTAAATAATAATGATTTAAGAAATGGGTTTACGCAAACTGTTAATTGTGGGTATGGCTGGCTTGGTATTGGGGTTATCGGGCTGTACATCTTCTAAGGAGATTCTCTATTTTCAGAATATAGATGATGCTGAACTTAAGCCGTTAGCTAATGATTATGAGGCAGTTATCAAGAAAGATGACCGTCTTACGATTGTTGTGAGCGGACCGGACAAGACCGTGTGCGCACCGTATAACCTGACTCTTGGTGAGATGAGTTCATCAGGTATCAGCTCCAGCACAAATCCCGAGCAGGCCACGCTGAGTTATCTTGTAGACCCCAACGGCGATATAGATTTCCCGATTCTGGGCAAGATCCACGTTGAGGGCATGACCCGCAATGAACTGGTCAATTATCTGACCGAGGAGATTGGCAAGGACGTAAAGAATCCCATTGTGTACGTAGCTTTCAGAAACTACAAGTTTACGGTGCTTGGCGAGGTTCGCAGTCCTGGCACATATACAATTGATTCTGAGAAATTCAATGTGCTGCAGGCTCTTGGCCGTGCAGGTGACCTTAACCTGACGGCTCTGAGAAATGACATACTGCTGTTGCGTGAAGAGGACGGCGTGATAAAGCATCACAGGATTGACCTTAGGGATAAGGAAATTCTGGAGTCTCCGTATTTTTATCTTCAGCAGAATGATGTGCTGTACGTTTCGCCCAGTGCTACGCGTGTAGCTACGGCAACTACGGCAACAGGTATATGGAGCGTGGTGCTGTCATCAATCACCACAATGATTGCAATAATAGGTTTTTTGGGTAAGTAATAATTAGTCACATATGGTTGATAAGGAGTTAAACGGCCAGCTTGAGGAGGAACAGAGTGTCAATATCCGCGAGTTGCTGGAATTTGTATGGCGCCTGAAATGGTGGATAGCGATGTCCGCCTTTGTTACTGTTTGCGTAGCATTTATTTATGTCAGGATGCAGACGCCCATCTATGAGAGGACCTCATGGATTATGATGAACAAGAATGACGGAAACAATGCCGAATTGAACTTGTTGGCCGAATTTACCGGTAGAGGTACAACCAAGAAGATAGACAACGAGGTATTCATAATAAAGAGTCCTACCCTGATGAGCAAGGTGGTTAAGGAACTTGGCGTAAATACCCGTTATTACAAATACTCAATGCCGGTGGCAGACAGGTTCAGGAAAGGAAGCGGCCTGTTGAGCTTGAAACGGCAGGAGATGTATGATGACACTCCGTATGAGTTTATTGTTGAGCCTAACCCCTTGTATCCCAAAGAGATGCAGCCAACTTCTGTGAGCCTTACCTTCAAGAATATAGACGGACATACCTTCCATATCAAGGAACTGCTTGTGAACGGTAAGGAGCAGGATGTTGAAACCAAGTCATTCATGTACAGCGATTCCATTCCTCTGGGCAGTTATTCCATAAAGCTGAACCTGGTGAACGCCCAGCTGATTGACAATGGTGAAAAGTTCATGACTACATGGAATACTCCTATCGCCACAGCCCGTGCAATCCTTAAGAGCATGGAGGCAACGGTTCAGGGAAAGGCAACCAATCAGAGTGATGTGATAGTCCTGACCCTTAAGGACAACATACCGGGTAGGGCCGATGAGATCCTGAACACGCTTGTAAGGTTTGTGAACGTGGAGAGCCGTGATTACAAGAACCTGTCAACCCAGAATACCATCAATTTCATTGACCAGCGATTGTCTGTGATATCGACCGAACTTGGTGCAGCCGAGACCGATTACAAGAACTACCAGTCAACCAAGGTTGCCGTAAACCTGGAATCGCAGACCCAACTGGCAGTGACCAGCGACATGGATTACCGCAAGCAGCTTACCGAGGTACAGCTTCAGCTCCAGATTCTGGATATGATTACCGGTTATCTGGCCGAGACAGCACAGGGTGAGTATAATGTGATACCTGCAAATGTGGGCATAAGTGATGCCGGACTCAATACGATTATAGGCAACTACAATACATTGGTGGCCGAACGTAACCGTATGATTGCCAACTCCAGTGAAACCAACCCCCGTGTGCTCAACATGAACCAGCAGTTGGAGGACGGCAAGAAATCCATAGAACTTTCTATTGCCAACCTGGTCAAGGTGTATGGCATACGTGAGAAAGAACTTGAGAAGGTGCTTGGCAGCAGTCAGCAGAAGATGGCTTCAATACCTGAGCAGCAGTTTGAACTACAGCAGCTGTCACGTAAGATGGAGATCATTGAGCCGCTGTTCCAGCTTTTGCAGCAGAAACGTGAGGAGGCCCAGATTAGCATGTACAGTGAGGTTGACAACTTCAGGGTTATTGAGGCTTCATTTGGCGAGAGCATTTATCCGATATCTCCCAACAAGAAGATGATAATGCTGCTGGCATTTGTTCTGGGATGCTGCATACCTCCCGGAATAGTGATGCTTAGAGGCGCTATGAAACACAAGGTTGAGACCAAGAAGGATGTCGAAGACCACATTGACGCCTCTGTTCTGGCATGTCTGCCCAAGAACGACAATACCAACTATGCTCTCATACCCAAGAACGGACGTGATACGACATCGGAATCATTCCGTATGCTCAGATCAAACATTCAGTATCTGCCTGGCGTGAAGGTTCTGCAGGTTACAAGCTCCACTCCGGGTGAGGGTAAGAGTTACGTGGCCAGTAACCTGGCTCTGTCAATATCACATGTGGGCAAGAAGGTAATCCTTGTTGGTATGGACCTTAGAAAGCCTGCACTGCAAAAGATATTCCCCAACCTTAGGGTTGACAAGATGAACAGTGTGGTGGGTTATCTGATTGGAAAACTCCAGAACATAGATGACGCCATAGTTAAGAGCGACATCAGTGATACTCTGGATATCATGTTAGCAGGACCTGTGCCGCCCAACCCAACTGAGCTTTTTGCACAGAACAAGCATGAGGACCTGATCAAGTATCTGCGTGACAAGTACGATTATGTGGTTATTGACAGTGCCCCGTATCTGCCGGTATCGGACTCATTCCTTATAAATACATTCGTGGATGCAACACTTTATACCATCAGGGCCGATGTCACCGAACTCAAGATGCTTAATGAGATTGATGAAGCCATCAAGTCCAAGAGCAAACCTATGAAGAACGTGAACATTGTCCTGAACGGTCTTGACCTGGCTGCCAATAAGTACCGCTACGGTTATGGTGCAGGCTATGGCTACGGCTATGGTAAGGGTTACGGTTACGGACGCGGCTATGGCTATGGCTACGGTTATGGCTACGGATATGGTTACGGCTATGGTAACGAGGCAGAACATGCCAAGAAGGGAGTAAATCTATCAACATTGCTTAAAAGGAACAAGAGGAAGTCCAAAATCAAGGAAGATGACAACAAATAAGGACTGCCTGAAAAAACAAATCAAAGGACGTGTTTAGTTTTAATAAAATTGTAGGTATAGGGACACGTGATATACATAATCACCTGCTTCCCGGTGTAGATGACGGATTCAGACATGCAGAAGATTCTCTTGAAGCCATTAAAAGGATGGCTCAGGAGGGGTGTAAGGAGATCTATATGACACCTCATATGAATCCCGATGTATATCCTGATATGACTGAGGCCAAACTGAAAGAGGTTTACGATTCATTCATTCCCAGGATTCCGTCTGAATTGGGCGTAAAGACCTGGCTGGCTGCCGAGTACATGGTGGTAAACAATTTCCAGGACAGGGCCGCCAGCGGTGAGCTGCTGACTTTCCCTGATGGTTCAATTCTGATTGAGATGTCATATTATTTTAGGAGCGACAACCTGGAAGATACGGTGTTTGCACTTGTTACTGAAGGGTACAAGCCTATTCTGGCGCATCCGGAACGCTATCTGTATATGGCAGAGAGTCTTAGGGATTTTGACCATCTGCGGGATATGGGTTGCCGTTTCCAGATGAACCGTCTGTCATTGACAGGAATCTATGGTGGCGAAAGCATAACAATCATAGACTATCTGCTGTCAAAAGGTATGTACGATTTCATGGCTACAGACCTTCACACCGTAACCCAGCTGGACAAACTGACTACCCAGAAGGTTCCACGCAGGATTTTCAACATGCTTCCAAAGTAATACGGAGATGTGTATAACAAAGGCCCGATAATCTGATGACGATTATCGGGTTTTTTGTAATTTCGCGATTGGTATGGATGGAGTGCAATTATATCCGCTATTGTTTGAGCCCAATCTGCACCGGATTGTGTGGGGTGGTGACAGACTGACCCGTTGGAAAGGGCTGCCGCAGCAGGATCATATTGGCGAAAGCTGGGAGGTAAGTGCTGTGGAGAGTTCGGCCAGTGTGGTGGCTAACGGTATATTTGCAGGGCGTACCTTACCTGAGGTGGTGGAGTCTGACCCCGAGGGGATTCTGGGCAAGGTTGTGGCGCGTAAGAATGGCGGGCATATGCCTCTGCTGGTCAAGTTTATAGATGCCCGCAATGACCTGTCGATACAGGTCCATCCTGATGATGAGATGGCGCAGCGTGAGCACGGCAAGCTGGGCAAGAGCGAGATGTGGTATGTGCTTGATGCTGAGCCCGGTGCGTGCATCTACTCCGGCTTTAAGAAGTCTCTTACCCCCGATGAGTACAAGCAGATGGTGCAGGACGGCACTGTGGTTGATGCCCTTGCCAGACACGAGGCTCATGCGGGTGATGTGTTCTACATTCCTGCCGGGCGTGTTCATGCTATCTGCGGCGGAATTATGCTGGCCGAGATTCAGCAGTCAAGTGACGTAACTTATAGGATATTTGATTATAACCGTCCCGGACTGGACGGAAAACCGCGTGAACTGCATACCGCTCTGGCCGCCAAGGCCCTGAATTACAAGGTTGAGCGCAAGTACAGGACTGATTATGCCGTGCGCAATGACAGGGCCAACCTGATTATGGAATCAAGGTTTTTCAGCGCCCGTGTCACCGAGATAGGGCGTGAGTTCCATAGGAATCTTGTAAAGTATGACAGTTTTATCATCACGATGTGCCTGAAAGGGGATTGCGTGATACGTGTACGTGAAACCGGTGATGAGGTGACATTGCGAGAGGGATACAGTTGCCTGATTCCTGCTGCTGTGGCGGATTATTATATCAGGCCGTTGGGAGAGAGCAGCAAGGTGCTGGATGCTTTTATTGACAATCAGGGCGGCGGGATTATAAGTACCGTACACCGTTGGTTTCATAGGAACAGATATTGAAAACAAATAATTGATAATAGATGGCAAATCATGTTGTTATAATGGCAGGAGGAGTGGGGAGCCGTTTCTGGCCCTTGAGCACTCCGGAGTTTCCTAAGCAGTTTATTGATATCTTAGGTTGTGGCAGAACGCTTATACAGCTCACTGTTGACAGATTCAAGGGTATCTGTGCAGGTGAGAATTTCTGGGTGGTAACAAACAAGGCCTATGTGGATATAGTCAAGGAGCAGATTCCCGGGATACCGTCAAATCATATTCTGGCTGAGCCTGCCGCACGAAACACTGCGCCTTGCATTGCGTGGGCGTGCCGTAGCATATTGAATGAAGACCCGGATGCGAACGTGGTGGTGACTCCGGCAGATGCGGTTGTGATGGATACCATTGAGTTCCAGAGAGTTATAAAGGGTGCTTTGGAGTTTACCGCTGGGCATGATTACATTGTTACTATCGGCATAAAGCCCAATCGTCCTGAGGTCGGTTACGGATATGTGAAAGCTATGGCAGCTGACTGTGAGATTAAGGCTGTGGAGGCGTTCAAGGAGAAACCGGATCTGGAGACTGCCAAGAAGTATCTGGCAGATGGGAATTATCTCTGGAATGCAGGTATATTTGTATGGAATGTAAAGACTATAACAGCAAGCCTTACCAAGTATAAGCCACAGCTGGCTTCAGACATTGACAAGATGGTGGTGACTGGGCAGGTGAATGAGATATTCCCGCAGTGTGAGAAGATCTCTGTTGACTATGCTGTTATGGAACCGGCCGCTGCAGACGGGAAGGTGTTCACATATCCGGCTGATTTTGGCTGGAGTGACCTGGGCAACTGGCAGTCATTACATGAGAAACTGCATAAAGATGCAGAAAACAACGGTGCGGTAGGGAATGTCCGCTTTTATGAGAGTTCCAACTGCGTGGTGCATGCAGAGGATGCCAAGAAGGTTGTAATCCAGGGACTGGACGGATACATTGTGTCCGAGAAGGGCGGACAGATTCTTATATGCAAACGGAGCGAGGAGCAGCGGATTAAGGAGTTTGGAGCAAGCTAAGGATAAAAAAGAAATCGCCAACCGGCGATTTCATTTTTTATAGCATGTTCTCTTTTGCCAAAGGGCTCCAAGGTCCGTCCTGCGCCATGAAGATAATGCTCAGTTCAAAAACCTCGAAAGTGTGCCACTGGCCTTTGGGGATGTTGACGCCGAATACGCCGGTATCGCCACCCATGTGGATGCGCTGCATCTCTACTCCCTTATTATTATAGAATACGGTATCCATGCGGCCGCGCATAAGCATCACGGTCTCACTGGACAGGTTGTGCTTGTGGATTGTTGTGTGGGTGCCGGGCAGCATGACGTTGAGCAGACGCTGTGACTGGTCATCCTCTGTGTTGCGCAGGTCATAGTTCATACGCAGGCGCGGTGACTCCTGTGCAAGCATCTGAATCTTGTTGAGCAGTGAGTCATCAAGTACTACCTGGCGCTCCAGGAACTTGTGGTCTATTCCCTTGAAAACGCGGAACATAGCCTTGCGAACGGCCTCTATATCTCCGCACTCACCATCCACTTCGTGGTATTTGCCGGCATTCTTGTAGTAGGTGATGAGGGGCTCTGTCTGCTTATGGTATGTTGCTATGCGGTTGTTTATGGTTTCCTCATTTGCATCATCGGCACGGCCCTCTATCTGGGCGCGGTGCTGCAGACGCTCCTTTATGGTTTCATCCTTGATCATGATTGAGATGACGGCGTTTACCTTCTCACCGCGGCGGGCCAGCATCTCATCCAGGTCTGCGGCCTGACCCAGTGTACGGGGGAATCCGTCCAGAAGGAAACCTGCCACGTTCCTGTTGCTGTTGAATGTGCTCTCTATCATGCCTTCAACCACACTGTCAGGTACCAGATTGCCGGAGTCAATCAGCTCTTTTGCCTGACGGCCAAGCTCTGTGCCTGCCGCAATCTCGGCGCGCAGCATCTCGCCTGTGCTAATGTGCTTAAGGTTATATTTCTGTGAGATGGCACCGGCCTGTGTGCCTTTTCCTGCTCCGGGAGGGCCAAATAGGATGTAGTATTTCATAATATGGAACTTTTTTCTTGGTTTATGATACAAAGATACATCATTGTGTTTTTTTATGCATTGGTAAGTACCATAAAAATCCATAAAAGAAAACTCCCGTCTTCTCAGACAGGAGATTCCAACACATGCTGATTCGGTTTTTAAGTCCGGAATCGACTCTAACCTAATGGTATTGCAAAGTTAAGGGCATGAACGTAATATGGCTTACAATATGGTACAAACGTGATTACGGCATGTTGTGAATAGATTTGGTTTGTTTCCACTCATTAAACCCTGATTGGATAATTGTTCATGAAATATTAATTTTTGTGCCATTTGTGTGGAATCAGTCAGTTTTCTTTACTAAGTTTGTGGAAACTAACAGCTGCATATATGAGATCCGGTTTACGTGTTTTTTTGTCTGTTGCCGCATTGTGGGGCATGTTCCTGACGGGTTGTGACAAAGGAGAGGTGCTGATTGACAATATGGAGAGAACGCTCATTACCGATTCTCTGTCCATACGCAGGCTGGCAAGCGTGCCGGATTCATCGCAGGTGATAATCAATTCAGAAACTGACTGGACTGCAGCTGTTTCCAGAGGGGGTGAATGGTGCCGTCTGTCCAAGAACTCCGGAAAGAAGGGCAGGGATACCATTATGGTGCACGTAGATGAAAATCCCACCACACAGATGCGCCAGACATCGGTGGTGCTTGAATCGGGCTTAACGGTAAGGATATTCAAGGTTTATCAGAATGCCGGAGAGGAATGGTTTGACACTGATTACTGGCACAGAACCGCAGTGCAGAGGCTTGGACTGCGCGGTAAGGTGTCTTGTGTTGAGCAGACTGACAGCAGGTACAGGACCAAGACATATACATATCTGTTTGATGAAAGGGGTAACCTGACGTGCCAATACACTGATGATGAGGAGTATAGCCATTTTGACACTACGCGATATTACGTCTATGACGAGGCCAATCACCGGCTCTCTTGTACGGTTCAGGATGAGCATGAGGATGTGGTCCGCAAATGGCGTTACGAATACAACAACACCGGACGGCTTACGGCGTATTCGGCCAAGGACTGGAGGGATCCTAATCCGCTGTCTGAGAGTATGGAGGGGATGGTGGTGCCTGATCTGTCCGGTGTTTACGGATGTTGGATTGACGGGGACGGTGTATCGGGCGAGAGCCGCTGGTACTCTTTTAATGACCAGGACCGTCTTACGATTATTACGCAACAATGGAAGGTATCGGGCGATAAAGTATCGGACACGATTATTACCGGTGGCGATACGCTGCGCGTGGAGTACCGCAACGGGCTTCCGTACACCAGCAAGTTTATAAGCAATACCACATACTACAAGAACGGTATGCTCAAGATTATCAGTACGCAAGGGGGTAAGTACGAGTATCTGGAGAACGTTCAGAAGTTGGTGCCGGAATCTTATTCTTACAATACCAACAGAACCCTGGAGGACAAGGAGGTGGAATGGTATACCTTTAAATATAATTTTAACCGTGACCCGATGGAGCGTAAGGTGCAGTACCACGGGGTGGATTTTGTAACGACAGACAAGTACTCGCAGTACCAGTATGACAACATGGGCAACTGGATTATCCAATCGCGGGAGATTCCTTACCCGGGTTTTACCGAGGGGCAGGAGCATGCTGTGCACAGAGATATCAGTTATTACCGATAATAGGGCTCTTGCCTGTTGAAAACAAGGTATTTTAGGTGAGTTTTTTCTGACTGTTTTATTTTATTTTTGTGGTCAGAAGATTATTAACTCTCAAATACTTTATTGTTTATGACAACAGGTAACGTACGTCCGGCCGATATGGAGCGCATCACGACTCCGGCGTTGGCCAAAAAATTCATTGATGAACAGATTAAGGAGCTGCGTGCTCAGATTGGTGACAAGAAGGTGCTGCTGGCTCTTTCCGGTGGTGTGGACTCATCAGTTGTAGCAGCTTTGCTGATTAAGGCTGTGGGGCAACAGCTTGTTTCTGTGCATGTTAACCACGGTTTGCTGCGTAAGGGCGAGCCGGAGCAGGTGGTGCGGGTGTTCCGCGATGAGCTTAAGGCTAACCTTATTTATGTGGATGCGGTTGACAGATTTTTGAATAAGTTGGCTGGCGTGGCTGATCCTGAGCAGAAGCGTAAGATTATTGGCGCTGAGTTTATACGGGTGTTTGAGGAGGAGGCACGTAAACTTGAGGGCATTTCATTTTTGGCCCAGGGTACCATCTATCCCGATATCGTTGAGTCGGGTCCCGTAAAGAGTCATCACAACGTAGGCGGTCTGCCTGAGGACCTTCAGTTTGAGCTGGTGGAGCCTATCAAGCTGCTGTTTAAGGACGAGGTGCGCGTGGTTGGCAAGGAGCTGGGTCTGCCCGACAATATGGTTTACCGCCAGCCGTTCCCGGGGCCGGGTCTGGGTGTGCGCTGCACTGGTGCTATTACCCGTGACAGGCTGGAGGCTCTGCGGGAGAGCGATGCTATCTTGCGTGAGGAGTTTGCTAAGAACGGCCTTGAGGGTAAGGTTTGGCAGTATTTTACTATTGTTCCGGATTATAAGTCTACGGGCGTTAAGGATAATAAGCGGTCTTGGGATTGGCCGGTTATAATTCGTGCGGTGAATACCAGGGATGCTATGACTGCAACTATTGAGGAGATTCCTTATAAGCTTTTGCACCATATTACTCAGCGCATCATTACTGAGGTTCCTGGTGTGAATCGTGTACTATATGATCTTACTCCGAAACCCACTGGTACAATAGAATGGGAATAATCTTCTAGTAGTACCGCAGAACTTCCAGTTTGGGGAGACAACGCTCCCCAAACTGGAAGTTCTGCTGGTGCAAATAGCTGGCTTTTATACTTATTTGTAGGTATTGAATTAATGCTCTTCACGGTGTAATTTTGCGGGCAAAATTAGCGAGGTATGACTTTACGCGAACTTAAGATTGGTGAGAGTGCGGTTGTGGCCGCAGTTGGTGGTGAGGGGGCGCTCAGACAGCATTTCCTGGATATGGGGTTGCTGCCTGGCGTCGAGGTTAAGTTATTGAAGTATGCTCCTATGGGTGATCCTATGGAGCTTTTGGTTCGCGGGTATACTTTGTCATTAAGGCTTGAGGAGGCTGCTCAGATTACGGTTAGCGCACCGGATGGCAGCCAACAGCTAACAGCTAACAGCCAACAGCCCGAAATCGACCAGGTCGATTTCGGTTATAATCTTTCGCTGCATGAGCATAATTCTCATCCGGGATTGGGTGAGGCAGGTAAGTACCATGATGCTACGCATGAGAATGCGCTGCCTAAGGGTACGGTGCTTAGGTTTGCTCTGGCGGGGCAGCAGAACTGCGGCAAGACGACCTTGTTTAATCAGTTGACGGGGTCTAATCAGCATGTGGGTAATTTCCCGGGCGTGACTGTGGACCGCAAGGACGGGCAGATTAAGGGGCATCCCGATACACTTGTGACGGATTTGCCGGGCATTTATTCTCTGTCGCCTTATACCCAGGAGGAGACGGTTTCGCGGCAGTTCATTATTGAGCAGAAGCCTAACTGCATTATCAATATTGTGGATGCTACGAATATTGAGCGCAACCTATATCTGACGGTTCAGCTGATGGAGTTGGGCGTTCCTATGGTGCTGGCTCTCAATATGATGGATGAGCTGACGGGTAACGGAGGTTCGGTGCGCGTGAATGAGATGGAGCGCATATTGGGCATTCCGGTGGTTCCGATATCGGCCGCAAAGGGCGAGGGTATTAAGGAGCTGGTGGAGCATGCCATTCATGTGGCTGAGTATCAGGAGGTTCCGGCTCGCACAGACTTTTGCACTAAGGATGATCACGGGGGCGCTGTTCACCGTTGCCTGCACAGCATAATGCATCTGGTTGAGGATCACACTGAGCGGGCTGGCATTCCGGGCCGATTTGCGGCCGGCAAGCTGGTGGAGGGTGATGCTAAGGTGCTGGAAGCGTTGCAGTTATCGCAGAATGAGAAGGAGATGATGGAGCATATCATCCTGCAGATGGAGGAGGAGCGTGGCATGGACCGCGCGGCCGCCATTGCCGATATGCGGTTCTCATTTATTGAGCGCCTTTGCTCACAGACGGTTGTCAAGCCTCAGAAGAGCCGCGAATATATCCGCAGCCGCAGGATTGACCGCGTTTTGACCGGCCGTTGGACCGCAATCCCCATTTTTATTGTGGTGATGTGCCTGGTAATCTGGCTCACAATCGATGTGTTGGGTGCACCGTTGCAGGACTGGCTGGATCAGGGAATTCAGTGGCTTGCAGGCATTTGCGTGGCAGGTTTGGAGCGTGCGGATGTAAGCCCGGCAATCATTTCACTGGTTGAGGACGGCATTTTTGGCGGCGTGGGAAGTGTGCTGAGTTTTGTGCCTATCATCATCATACTGTTCTTCTTCCTGAGCTTGATTGAGGACAGCGGATATATGGCGCGTATCGCTTTCGTGACCGATAAGCTACTGCGTAAATTGGGCTTGTCGGGACGTTCTATCGTGCCGCTGCTCATCGGTTTTGGCTGTTCCGTGCCGGCTGTGATGGCTACAAGGACATTGCCATCGGCCCGAGACCGCAAACTGACCATTCTGCTCACTCCGTTCATGAGTTGCAGCGCCAAGATTCCTATTTACGGTTTCTTTACCAATGCGTTTTTCCCAGGCAAGGGCGGTCTGATTCTGGCCGGTCTGTATCTGCTGTCCATTCTTGTGGGCGTGATTGTGGCGCTGGTTACCAAGCTGTTCCGCAAGAATTATGTGGCTGCGCCGTTCGTGATGGAGCTGCCCAATTATCGCATGCCGGGGCTCAAGAACGTGAGCCATCTGCTGTGGGACAAGACCAAGGACTTTGTGCAGCGTGCATTTACCGTAATCTTTGTGGCCACGATCGTAATCTGGCTGCTGCAGACATTTGATTTCCGCTTCAACATGGTTGAGAACGGCGAGGGCTCCATGATGGCCTGGGTTGCCGGCGTGCTGGAGCCGCTGTTCCGTCCGCTCGGCCTTGGCGATTGGCGCATAGTAACCTCATTCGTGAGCGGTTTCCTTGCCAAGGAGAGCGTGGTTGCCACAATGGAGGTGCTTGGCGTAACAGAATCGCTGACCGTTGTTACTGCCGTTCCGATGCTGATATTCAGCTTGTTGTACACGCCCTGCGTTGCCGCCATCAGCAGCGTGCGTCGCGAACTTGGTGACAAGTGGGCAATCTACGTCGTGATCTTCCAGTGTGTCATTGCCTGGGTTGTGGCATGGTTAGGTTATCTAATTGCTCAAGCCCTATGAATACGTCATCAATTATTGCGATTATAGCTGTTGCAGGTCTGGTCGTTGTGGCGGTTATTGGCGCCATAAATAACCGCAAGAAGGGAAACTCATGTTGTGGGTGCTCTATGAAAGATTGCTGCAAAAAAGAAGGAAAACTCTAATGTTTCTTTCTGCAGAAGGTCTCTAAGTGCCAAATAGAATTTTTTGGGGTATAGGTATCAGAAACCATGGCCGCCCGTGGGCTTGTGAACGGGAGGGGCCCGTGCCTAAGAAGATGCTCTGGAAGGTAGGAGTTTACTCATGCCTTTCAGAGCGTCTTATTAGGGATGGGAGGGATAGCGCCGCAAGGCGCGTAGTTTCAGATACCTATACCCCAAAAAAATCGGGGTTTCCATCCAGACTAACTCATAAAATTCTCAACGTCATCAGGATGGTAAGGGATAATATCAGCGCCAAGAACGCGGCAGGCTGTGGGGGTAATCAAAATATCATCCTCCAGGCGGATGCCGCCAAAGTCGCGGTATTTCTCAATCGCATCATAATTCAAAAACTCCATATGCATCTTCTCCGCGCGCCACTTATCGATGAGGGCGGGGATGAAGTAGATGCCGGGCTCATCGGTCATGACGAAGCCGGGCTGGAGGCGGCGGCCGCAGCGCAGGCAGTTGGTGCCGAACTGATTGGACGGGCGGACTTCATCATCAAAGCCTACGTAGATTTGGCCTAGGCCTTCCATATCGTGTACGTCCATTCCCATCATGTGGCCCAGACCGTGCTGCAGGAACATGGCGTGCGCTCCGGCTTGGACGGCGTCATCGGTGTTGCCCTTCATGAGGCCAAGGTCCTTGAGGCGGTCGGTCATGAGGCGGCAGACGTCAAGGTGCATGTCCATCCATTTGTAATCTGGGCGGGCTTTCTCTATCACCAGGTCGTGGCAAGCCTCAACTATTGAGTAGATGTCACGTTGCTTTGAGGTGAAGCGGCCGCTGATGGGCAGGGTGCGGGTGTTGTCGCTGCAGTAGTTGTTGACGGTCTCGGCTCCGGCGTCGACCAGGAGCAGACGGCCGGGCTCAAGGGGCTTGAGCGAGGGGTCTCCATGGAATATCTCGCCGTGCATAGAGACGATGCTGTTGAATGAGACTTTTGCTCCGTAACTCATTGCTATTCCTTCCATTGCGCCTCCGATGGACTTTTCTGTGATGCCGGGTTTGCAGAGCTTCATGGCGGTGGTGTGCATCTTGTAGCCTATGGACATGGCGCGCTCAATCTCGGCGATCTCAGCACCGGATTTGATGGAGCGCATGCTGACTACTGCCATGATGAGTTTGACGGATGCGGCTGCGCGGGTTTTGAGAGGGTGGATGCCCAGCATATCGGACAGCAGGATCATGTGATCGTGGCGGTAGGGGGGCAGGAAATGGACGGTGCGGCCCAGTTTGCGAGCATCGGCCACCATTTCATTCAGTTTGCTGAACGGGGCGCTGTTGCTGATTCCACAATCGGCGGCCAAATCTGCGACGGAGGGTACGAATCCGGTCCAGATGATATCTTCGATGTCGATGTCATCGCCCAGGAGCCACTCCTGACCGCTGTCGGCGTCAATTACCAGGGCAAGAGAATCGCGTTCCTGACCGGTGTAGTACAGGAATGAGCTGTCCTGACGGAAGGTGTAGCCGTTGGCGGGGTAGTTGCACGGGGCGTTGTTATTACCGAGCAGGATTATCAGTCCGCTCTCAACTTTCTCTCTCAATTCAGCGCGACGCTGTGAATAGGTATTCTTGTCAAATAACATAGGTTAGTTTTTTCTGTTAGCACAAATGTACTCAGAAAAAGTTTAACTTTGAGCTATATTTGAAATCTTATTAATAGAAGTGCTAAACTATTGGGATATGAAAAGGATTGTTTTGATGATAATGGTGCTGGTGGCAACGGTGAGTGCTATGGCGCAGCAGGAGTGGAAGAACGAGACGCTTAAGTATGCGCTCTATATTGGTCCTTTAAAGGCAGGTGAGGCCAGTTTTGTTACCAGGAACACTACGTTTGAGGGGCAAAAAGTGGTGCGGATGGACCTGATTGCCAAGACTACGAGCGCTGCCGAGAAGCTTTTTAGCATGAACGATACCCTTACCACATATCTGGACCCTGTGAGCACGCGCCCGGTGTATTTCCGCAAGCACTGCTTTGAGGGCGATGACACTTATGAGGAGTTTGCTCGGTTTACCTATCCTGACGGCGGAGGCTGCCAGGCGGCAATGCGCAAGAATTACAAGAGCGGCCGCGTGAAGGAGCGCACCGAGAGCAGTGATGTTGCGGTGTATGATATGGTGAGCGTGATGGGTTATGCTCGCGCTATAAACACATCGGGCCTGAAGGAGGGCAAGCATATTGATTTCCGGCTTGTGGATGCGGCCGAGATTCTGGACGAGTGCCTGATTTATGAGGGGCGCGAGACTGTTAAATTATCGGGCAAGAAGTACAACTGCTTGGTGTTCAAGCTGGTGGAGCCTTATCTGGAGAAGGGCAAGACCAAGTTCAAGGATATCCTTACAATCTATGTGACCGATGACAAATCCCGCACTATCGTTCAGATGGATATCAAGTTCAAGGTTGGAAGCGCCAAAGCAAAGCTGATAAGTTGAGGATGACAAACAGAACCGTCTCCTTTGTCATCTTTTTAACTTTTGGAATTAAACTTTATATAAGTAGAAAGAATCAAATTTATAAACCTTAAATAATTAAATGCAAATGAGAAAACTTATGGTGGCCGCCATGATGCTTGCGGCAGTGAGTATGTCTGTGAATGCGGCCAAGAAGGATAAGAAAGCGGCTGAAGAGCCTGTTCTTGGCATTAAATCAGGTGTTATAACCATGGCCAACAATATGGGTCAGTTCGGTGGCGGTGCCGGTGGTTTCGGCGGTGGCGCCGGATTTGGCGGCGGTGCCGGTATGGGCATGGGCGGCGGCCAGTTCGGTGGCGGTCAGCGTCCGCAGGGTGCTCCTCAGGGCCGTGGCGGCCAGGGAGGCCAGGGCGGTCAGCGTCAGATGAACTTTGACCCCAGCCAGACGGTTACCAAGATATATTTTGATGATTACGGCAAGAAGACCGTTACCGTTACCGATCGCGGTGAGGCCGGTTCTTCACGTTCACTGGTTATCGGTGAGGACAACTACACCATCAACGACGCTGAGAAGTCTGCTACCAAGATGCCGTCATTTGGCGGACGTCGTGGCGGTCAGGGCGGCGGAGGCGGCCGTGGCATGGGTATGGGCATGGGAATGGGCATGGGTGCCCAGACAACTCCTATGTTCGACTGGGAGAACCTGGATGCCAAGACCATCAAGAAGAATAAGATCAAGGAGCTTGGTGAGGAGGAAGTTGCAGGCGTAATGTGCAAGAAGTACTCAGTAACACAGAACAACCAGGGTTACAGCACTGAGATGACCCTGTGGATATACAAGAATCTGACAATGAAGTCAGAGACCATCTCCGATTGGGGCACAATGGGTCAGACCGTTGAGAAACTTGAGGAGACCGATGTTGACCAGGCCCTGTTTGAACTCCCCAAGGACTATAAGGTTGAGGAGATGCAGATGGGTAACTTTGGCGGCGGCATGGGCGGCTTCGGCGGCGGCATGGGCGGCGGCGACTTTGGTGGCGGCGGCTTTGGCGGCGGTGCCGGTGGCTTTGGTGGCGGCGGCATGGGAGGCTTCGGTGGAGGCTTCTGATAATAAAAAAATGACCTCGCGACGCGAGGTCATTTTTTTATTGTAAGAGAATAATTTGAAACTCCGTAGCCGAAGAAGTAGCCTAGGCCGCCGGTGATATTGCTCTTTAGGTTGGTGGTGTAGGGCAGGAGCGAGGTGTGGCTGAACTGGCGGTTCTCATCAAACTTGCGCCAGAATTCATAGGCTATGGGCTCAAGAGATGCAATCTTGAAGCGGACACTGTCGCCCATGGCGTAGAAGTAGTCATTCCGGGTAAAGGGATTGTCCATTCCTCGGTTTACGGCTATCAGGTCCGTGCCATTAAGCCAGCTGTCATAAACGCCCATGTATGATGCCGTGTAGGCCGGTTCCTTGTTTACATCCCAGCTGAAGAACTGGTAGTAATGTACATCGGGCGCAGGTACGGGATGCACTTTGAGTACATAGAGCGAGTCTATGGTCTGATGCCGCTCAATCACAATGGAGTCTACGCTGCCCGGCGTCTGGATGGTGGTAACGGCGCTTGCATGCATTCCTTTCCAATCCACATCCAGCTGATAAGTTCCTCCTACAGTGCCTTTTAGGGTGGATGATGTGTAGCAATACTTTAGTAGGTAATCATTGCGGACGGTAGGCGTGAGCGGGTAGGTTACACCGTTATGAGTGATGGTTACGGTTGCATTTATAGCTACATGGCCGATAAGGTCCGACATGTCCATCTCATCAAACGATGCGGAGACCGATGAGGTGACGAACACCACGGGGACGGCATCGTTCTCTATCCAGCCCTCTATGACCAGCATATCCGGGCTATCTGGCAACTGAGGCTCACAGCCTGCAAGCGCAACGATGATTGAGAGTAATATGTAGGCGTATCTTTTCATCTTAGAACCGGCATGTGTAACTTATTGAAGGTATGACTGGTATCATCATCTGTGACAGTCTGTAGCGGATGGTGAGCTTGTCTTCATCGGCATTGATGTAGCCCAGGGTGTAGTTCTTGTGGGCGGTGGCGTTAAACAGCGAGAAGTTGAAACTATGGTCCAGACGGCCGCGTAGCAGCAGATTATAGGTGGCCGACAGGTCCAGGCGTAGATAGGGGGGCAGCTGCGCCGAGTTGTATTCATCATAATAGATGAAGAGGGTGTTGGCCACAAGATAGAGGTTTCGGGCTGGTGTATAGGGGCAGCCCGATGCCAGGATGAAGTTGGCTCCGAGTTCAAAACGGCCTATGGAATAGTTCATTACGACGTTGAACTCATGGCGGCGCTCGTGCGATGAGTGGAACAGGAGGGGGTACAGATCTCCGTCACCCTCACGCAGTGACTGGCCGTATGAGTAGCTGAGCCATCCGGTAAGCTGGCCTGCCTGCTTGGAGAGCATGACGTTGAGGCCGTAGTTGTAGCCGGAGCAGATGAGCAGGTTGTCTTCAAGGTGGTACGGGCGTGAGAGCAGGTCATACAGGAAACCGGTATATTCCAGCTGGTTGCTGAGCCGGCGGTAGTAGGCCTGGAGTGAGAGATTGTATCTGGACTGAATGAAACTCAGGTCATAGGATAATGTGCCGTAAGTAGCTTTCTGAGGCTTGAAATAGCGGCCTGCTGCTACCCAGAACTCAATTGGCAGGCCCACGTTGCTCATGCCGGTCTGCGCAAGATACTGGTGTTTTATGCCCGATTGGAGCGTGATGGTGCCCTTGCGGAAGAGATTGTACTCCAAGGTGAGGGCGGGATCGGGATTGACGCAGTCATACTGTCCCTTTTCTGTGTATGCTGACAGGAGCAGGTTTGGGGTTATGGTGAGTCTTTGGCCGGGTTTGAAGGGACGGCTTAGGCTGATGTTGCCCAGAAGGACCTGCTGAGCGGGTTGAGAGGCAGTGCCTGCCTGATTGGTCTCTACATGCGGGTCTTGGGGGAGGATATGGTAGAGGTTTGCATCGGCCTCAATATTGATTGTGTAGGGGAGCGTTACGGCTGTCTTTATGCCGCTATGGGTGATATTGGCTGGCATATAACCCTTGTTCTGGCCGTTGTCCATCTTACCCATAAGCGCGTACCTTGTTACAAAAAGTGATGTGGATGAGGTTATGCAACTGTCACGGTGGCGCCAGCGTAGTGAGGCCAGGGTGTTGCCCCAGCGGCAGTCCATCATGATTTTGGATCGGCCGAAAATGGTGCTGCCGTGGTCACGGTTGATGAGCATGTTCAGGTCTATGGTGTTGCGCTGGTCCAGACGGGTGAGCAGGGTGAGGTTGGCATCGGTAAAACCATATTCAAGTGGGTTGTCATCGAAAGTCATCAGGCTGCCGTAGACGGTGTTTATGAATGAACGGCGCAGTGAGAGCGTGATGGCGGTCCGGTCCGATATGGGCGCGCTGACCGTTCCCTGGGCCGATATGAGACCAAGTGTGGCTATGCCCGATATTTTATTTGGTATGGTGTCGGCGTGATCAAGGGCAAGCCCGGCGCCCAGGAAGGGCTGGGGGGTGGTTGTGCTGAACTGAACCGTTGAGAGATGGTCCTGGTTGAAGAGTGAGAACATGCCGGTAAAGTTGAGGGTGCCGTAGACGGGTGCATCGGATACGGTGATGAGGTTGTGCGATGATTCGCCTCCCTGCACGTGAAGGCCCCCTGACTGGTCGCCGTTGGTGCTTACGCCGGGCATGGACTGCAGGTAGCGCATGGGATCAGTGTAGCCAAAGAGCCGGGGGTATGTCTTCATGACCTTGGAGTCGATGCGGATTCCGCTGGCCAGCGAGCCGCTCAGGGCTGAGAGGTTGCGGTTCTCGGTAAGCGTAACCTCTTGCAAGACTACATTGCGTATAGAATCCTGCTGCGCAAAAGCCTGCACAGTAAGAAAACACCCCAATATAATAGTCTCAATTTTCAGAAGATGACAAAGGGGACGGTTCTGTTTGTCATCTTTTGAAAATTTCAACTTATTTCGTTGAGGTTGAAAGATGACAAACAGAACCGTCCCCTTTGTCACCTTTTGTATCATTTTTTGATGATTTCGAGCTGGCGGAGGAGGGCGGCGGGCTCGGGGTCGTGGCCGCGGAAGTCACGGTAGAGCTGGGCGGCGTCGACGCTGCCTCCTTGCTCCAGGAGGTGGCGGAACTTGCGGGCGGTCTCACGGTCAAAGATGCCTTTCTCCTCAAAGAGGCTGTAGCCGTCGGCTGCAAGGACCTCGGCCCACTTGTATGAGTAGTAGCCGGCTGCGTAACCGCCGCTGAATATGTGGCTGAACGATGTGGAGATTATGCACTCGGGTACGGTGGGCAGGACATCGGTAGAGAGAAGGGCATCTTTCTCAAACTTGATGATCTCACCCTGGATGGGTGCAGTCTGCGTGTGGTAGTTCATGTCCAGGATGCCGAACTGGAGCTGGCGCATGTGGTAGTAGGCGCTCAAGTAGTTCTTGGAGGCTTTTATCTTGGCTATGAGCTCATCGGGCAGGGGCTGACCGGTCTTGTAATGCTTGGCGAAGGTGGTCAGATACTCCTTCTCATAGGCCCAGTTCTCCATTATCTGGCTGGGCAGCTCTACAAAGTCATGGTCAACGCTGGTGCCGGTCATGGAGGGGTAGCGCCCCTTGGCCATGATGCCGTGCAGGGAGTGGCCGAACTCGTGGAGCATGGTGGTGAACTCATCGTGAGTAATAAGAGAAGGTGTATCGGCCGTGGGTTTGGTGAAGTTGGTCACCAGGCTGATGAACGGACGCTCCTCGACTCCGTTCTCTATCTTGAGGTCACGGAATGAGGTCATCCAGGCGCCGCTGCGCTTGCTGGCGCGCGGGAAGAAATCTGCATAGAACAGGGCCAGGAATGAGCCGTCGGCGTCACATACCTCATAGACCTTGACATCGGGGTGATAGACGGGCACATCGGCGGGCTTGAAGGTGAGGCCGTACAGTCGGTTGGCCAGGCTGAAAATAGCGTCAATGCAGTCCTCAAGGCGGAAGTAGGGTTTGAGTTCCTCATCTGTCAGGTTGTACTTGGCAACGCGCTGTTTCTCTGCGTAGTAGCTGAAGTCCCATGGGCGGATCTGGTCACCGGTAAAACCGATGCTACGGGCAAAGGCATTCAACTCTGCAACCTCCTGCTTTGCCTTGGGCAGGGCGGGGGCGCGGAGCTCCTCGATGAACTTCCACACGGCATCTCCGTTCTTGACCATACGGAGTTCTGTCTTGTAGTCAGCGTAGTCCTTGTAACCCAGCAGGGCGGCCTGCTGATAGCGCAGGTCGGCAATCTGGCGGATGGTCTCGGTGTTGTCCCATTCATCGCCGTAGGCACGGCGGTTGTATGCGCGGTAGATCTTTTCACGCAGGTCACGGCGGTCACTGAACTTAATGAATCCGCCGTAGCTGGGGGCTGAGAGGTCAAAGAGCCAGCCCTCTACGCCCTTGTCCTTGGCAGCCTGGGCGGCCATGTCACGGATATAACCGGGCAGTCCGGCAAGATCGGCCTCATCGGTCAGGACCATGCGGAAGTTGTTGGTGGATGCCAGCTGGTTTTTCTGGAACTGCAGGGTAAGGAGTGAGAGTTTCTCACTTATTTCACTGTATTTCTTCTTGTCTTCTGTGCTCAGGTTGGCACCGCTGCGCTCGAATGACTTGTAGGTGTCCTCCAGCAGTTTCTTCTGGTCGGGGTCCAGCTTGAGGCTTTCACGCTGGTTATAGACGGTCTTGATGCGCTGGAACAGTTTCTCGTTGAGGCTGATGTACATGGAGTACTCGGTTGACATGGGGGCAACCTTCTCAGCTATCTCCTGGAGCTGGTCAGAGGCATCGGCCTCAAGCAGATTGTAGAATATGGAGCCTACGCGGTTGACTGCGCTGCCGGCATATTCCAGGGCCTCGATGGTGTTCTGGAACGTGGGGGCATCGGGGTTGTTTACTATGGCGTCAATCTCCTGCTTTCCCTCCTTGAAAGCCTGTTCAAAGGCCGGCAGGTAGTGTTCGGGCTTGATCTTGTCAAACTGCGGCGCACCGTATGGAAGCGGTGATTCTGTCAATAACGGGTTGTTCTGCATATTGCAAGCGGTTAAGAGTGTAATACCTAAAATACACAAAAGGGTCCTTCTTATCATATTTTTACGTTTTGTTGAGTGCGAAGTTACAAAATAATGTTACCTTTACCGAAATTAAAAGGCAATTATGTTGAACAGGTTATTATCTATCGGCTGCACTGTTCTGTTGTCTGTATCACTTTACGGACAGGGTGCGGGAATCCGTGCCACATATTTTGTGGATGGTGCCAAAACCAAATTCGACAACCGTTCACATACAGCGGTTGAATCCATGGAGCAGGGGGTGAGCGTGGTCTATGCCACAAACGGCGTGGAACTGATTCTTACCAAGTTGCGCATGAACAAGACATCGGGCGGAGTGAATGATCCGGACCGAAGGAACACAGGCGTAAACTCAGTACTTGTGGCCGATGGCGGCAGTGACGTGCTGCTGGAGGCTTGTGACGTGTCATCACATACAGCTCAGGCCGATGGCGTATCGGCCACGGGCAGCGGCACCAAGGTCAAGCTGACAGAGGGCAAGGTGACCATGTACAGAGGGCAGTCATCGGCCGTAAACGCGCTCAATGAGGCTAAGGTGGATGTTTTCAAGACCGAGGTCAACACCCAGTCAAACCAGTCACCATCATTCTATACCTACAATGGCGGTACTATGGATGTGAATGAGGCGTTCGGCACCGGATCGGGACAGGCATCGCCCATATTCCACTCTGCATTTAACGGTATCCTGACGGCAAACAAATGTCGTATGTCATCGGGCAAATGGACTATTGCAAATGTGGACGGCGGCATAATGACTCTGACCAAGGGTGAACTCAAGGCCGGCGGAATATGCGGATTCCTGCTTTACGGAGCCAAGAGCAATGAGGGGCATGGTATACTTACGCTTGCCAAAAACACCATTTCTGTTGCAGAAGGCCCGCTGTTCCTGGTGACCAACACCACTGCCTGGGTAACCGTTCAGAATAACAAGATAAGCTGCAAGAGCGGTGACCTGATGATTGTCAAGGCCGATGAATGGGGCGTGAAAGGCTCAAACGGCGGCCACGCATCACTGTTTGTTGACAAGCAGACCCTGAACGGCGACATCACGGTAGACAGCATAAGTTCCCTGAACCTGGAACTGCATAAGGGCGGAAAGCTGAACGGTAAGATAAACGCTACCGAGAACCGCTGCGCCCAGGTTAAGGTCAAGCTGGATGCTGGTTCCACCTGGACATCAAAGGGGGATTCTTACCTGACATCGATAGTATTTGCACAGCCCGTAGAGAAGGGCGTGAAACAGCTTAAGGGTAAACACACCATATATTATGACCCGTCGGACCCCGACAACGCACCTTTGGGCGGTAAGGAGTACAAGACAGGCGGCGGCAGGTTGTGTCCTTTAAAATAAAGATTATGAGAAGGTTTCTTTACGCATTGATAGCATTGATGCTGGTTCTGCCGGCTGCTGCCGAGGATGTGGAGATATCTTTCAGCCAGCTCCCCGAGAAGGCGCAGAAGATAGTTCTTAAGGCGTTTCCTGACACCAAGATTAAGAAGGTGGATATGGAGCGCAGGGCCAGCCTGATCCAGTATGAGGTGAAACTGGCGGGCGGAATCAAGATGCAGTTCTCCAAGGACGGCGCTTTTACCGAGTGCGAATGCACCAAGAGTGCCGTGCCGGACATGCTCATTCCCCAAAAGATACGTTCATTTGTAGCCAAGGAGTTTCCCGGCAGGACCGTAATGCGTATAGAACATGACAGCAAACTGTTTGATGTGGTTCTGAACAACGGTGATGAGCTGACATTTAACAGTTCGTACAGACTGATTGACGTGGATCATGTAGTCCAGGAGTGATGAAGAAGGTGATTGAGTTTTGTGTCAGGCGGATTGGGATGATGCTCTGTTTAGGCGGTCTCATCCTGTCATCATGTGTAAGGAACGACGTGGCCGATGATAATCCCACCCGTACCGTTCTGGTATATATTGCAGCCGACAACAACCTGAGCACCGACGCCAATCATAACCTATACTCTATGAAAAGCGCCATGGGGAACGGAATGGGGCACCTGAACCTGCTGGCCTTTGTGGACATACACGGTGCCGCTCCGATCATGGTACGTATTCATGACCATAAGATTGACACCCTGATGACCTATCCTGAGATGAACAGTGCCGATGCAAACACATTGTCAGAGGCCATTGATTATGTGCGCAGCAACTACAAGTCTGATTCATACGGTCTGATAATGTGGTCTCATGGCACGGGTTGGCTCCCCACTGCACAGCTTCATAATGTGGCAGCCCGCAGCATGGGATATGCCCGTGGGCGTGACGGCGGTCGTGATGAAGCCCCGAACGATAATGTGTTCGGCCTGTTTGACCGTACCAAGTCTTTTGCCTGGGAGTCACGTTCAAACCAGCGTCCCAATTATGTTTGCATGGAGATTGATGATATGGTGGATGCCATTCCCGACGGGTTGTTTGAATTCATAGCGTTTGATGCCTGTTACATGGGAAACATAGAGATTGCATACGCATTGAGGCACAAGACGGAATATGTAATATCATCGTGTTATGAGATAATGAGTTCCGGATTTCCTTACTATGAAGTTCCAAAGGAGATCCTGAGCGGGAACCTGACGCATCTGTGCCAGGAGTTCTACAACTATTACAACGAGATGTCACTGTCACAACAGATGGCCGGCATATCATTGGTCAAGACCGAAGGCCTGGACAGTCTGGCATCATGTTTCAAGAAGATTGTGGCCGATTTCCGGGACTCCATACCCAATATGGATGTGAGCCAGGTTCAGTGTTTTGACCGTTTTGACAAGCATGTGTTCTATGACATGCGGGATTTTGTGGAGAAACTGGGGCCAAGCAAGGAATATCTGAATGAGTTTGTTGCAATACTTAAAAAATGCATACCGTTTAAGATATCCACCCCGTACATTTTCCCGGGCGGTAAGGATTATTGGCCGGTAGACGCCATCAGCATTGACGCATACTGCGGTGTGAGCATTTATGTGCCGTTAAAGGAGTATGACTCATTCGGGCTGAATGGTGATTACCGGAAGACGGCATGGAGCCGGGCCACCGATTATTGATAATTACTGACTGAATATAAACTTAATTTTCTTGATTTTATGAGAGTAAAAGTTTTGCTTACTGCACTGCTTTGTGCGGGAGTTCTGTTTTGTAACTGCAAGGGTGATCCGACATTGTCACGTGACGTAAAGGGGTATGATGACCCGTTGATGCAGAATGAGAAGAAAATCACTCAGATCATCAACAAGATGACGCTTGAGGAGAAGGTTGCAATGCTTCACGGCAAGCATATGTTCACATCGGAGGGTGTTCCCAGTCAGGGTGTTGCCGATATGGTATATGCCGACGGTCCCTTTGGTATCCGTGAGGAGATGGAGCCTCATTCATGGAACTCCATCCATATGACAACTGACTCCGCAACGTTTTTCCCCACAGGATCGGCCCTGGCTGCAACCTGGAGTACCGAGCTGGCATATAAATACGGTACAGGTATGGCCCGCGAGGCACGTCTGCGCGGTAAGGATATGATTCTGGGTCCCGCCATAAACATTCAGCGCATTCCTACAGGCGGACGTACATATGAATATTTGAGTGAGGATCCATATCTGAGCGCACAGCTGTCAGTGGGTTATACGCTGGGCGTGCAGGATAACGGTGTGGCAGTCTGCATAAAGCATTTTGCCCTGAACAACCAGGAGACAAACCGCGGCAGCGTGAATGTGATTGTAAGTCCGCGCGCCATGCGTGAGATTTATCTTGTGCCGTTTGAGGCTGCTGTGGTTGACGGTAACGCATATGGTGTGATGTCGGCCTACAACAAGATAAACGGATACTGGTGCGCCGAGAATGACGAGCTGCTGAACCAGATTCTGCGTAAGGACTGGGGATTCAAGGGTATGGTGATATCAGACTGGGGCGGTACTCACAGCACTGTGGGTTCTGTCAAGGCAGGTCTGAACGTGGAGATGCCCAATCAGCAGTATCTTGGACCGGCTCTGCTGGATTCTGTCAAGAGCGGTGCCGTGGCTGAGAGCGTGATTGATGAGCGTGTGCGTGAGATTCTGCGCGTACGTATGGTTATAGATCCTGTCCCTGAGGATAAGGCCAACAAGGAGATGACAGCCAAGCCTGAGCAGGCTCAGATTGCATATGAGGTTGCCACACAGTCTATTGTGCTGCTTAAGAATGAGGGCGGCCTGCTGCCTATAGATTTGAATAAGGTAAAGACTATTGCCGTGATTGGCGATAATGCCGATAAGATTATGGCTACCGGTGGTGTTGGTGCAGGCGTAAAGGCCCTGTATGAGATTACTCCTATTGCCGGTTTGCGTAACAGGATAGGTGATAAGGCCAAGATTGTTCATGCGCAGGGCTATACCTCACAGCAGGCACGCGGGGGATTCGGCGGTTTTGGCGGCGGTTTTGGCGGATTTGGCCGTCGTGGCGGGGCTCAGACTCCTGCCACTGCACCCAAGCCTGATGATACTGCAAAGAAGCTTCAGGATGAGGCTGTCAAGGTGGCCAAGGATGCTGACCTGGTGCTGTTTATAGGCGGTGACAACCGTGCGCACGAGACCGAGGGCAGTGACCGCCGCAGCATGGACCTGCCGTATGACCAGGAGAATGTTCTGGAGGCTGTAGCCAAGGTTAATCCCAACGTGGTGTTCATTGCTGTTGCCGGTGCTCCGGTTGATTTGAACCGCGTTCAGGCTTGCTGCCCGGCAATTGTCCAGTCATGGTTTAACGGTACCGAGGGCGGTAACGCATTGGCCGACATACTTATCGGCAAGATTTCACCCAGCGGACGTCTGCCGTTCTCATATCCCATAAAGCTTGAGGACAGCCCTGCATACGCTACGGGCAGTTTCCCGCAGACTGATGCCCCGATCAACCAGGATGTGTTTGTATCACTGGTTCAGGAGGACAGCAAGGCCGAGGAGATGCTTAAGGGCGCTACAGGCCGCGGTACCGCTCTCTACAGCGAGGACCTGCTGGTAGGTTACCGTTGGTTCGATACCAAGAACAAGCCTGTGATGTATCCGTTCGGATATGGTCTGGGATACTCTGAGATTGAGTATTCGGACTTTAAGGTCCTGAACAGCCAGTACCGTGACGGTGAGGATATCCAGGTTCAGTTTACAGTTAAGAATGTGGGCAAGTACAACCAATATGATGTTCCGCAGGTTTATGTTCACCGTGTGGATGCAAAGGTTGAATGGCCGTACAAGGAGCTCAAGGCTTTTGAGAAACTGTATCTTGTTCCCGGCATGTCTGTGACAACGACACAGGAAATACCTGTCAGCTGGCTCAAGTACTGGGATGAGACCAGGCATGACTGGGTGCTTGAACCCGGTAAGATAGAGCTGCTGCTGGCGCGTGATGCCGGTAATGTGGTGGCCAAGACAGAAGTCACGATAAAATAACCTAAATATGAGAAAGTCATTACTAATTGCTTTTGCAGCCGTTCTGGGATCTGTTAGCCCGATGGTTGCACAGGAGAGTGTTCCGGTATACAAGAACACCAACTATTCATTCCAGGAGAGGGCTGTAGACCTGGTTTCACGTCTTACGCTTGAGGAGAAACAGGCCCTTTTGGGCAACAATATGGCTGCCGTGCCGCGTCTGGGCATAAAGCAGTATAATGTATGGAGTGAGGCTCTGCACGGCGTGCTGTCAGGTGCCAATGCATCGGTAGGGCTGCAGGGACCTACATCATTCCCCGGCAGTGTGGCTCTGGGCTCAACATGGGATCCGGACCTGCTGGAGCTGGAGGCATCGGTCATAGCCGATGAGGCGCGTGCCATTTTCCAGACGGGCACCAAGGGGCTTACGTTCTGGAGCCCGGTGGTGGAGCCTATACGTGATCCGCGCTGGGGACGTACGGGTGAGAGCTACGGTGAGGATCCGTTTCTGGCTGCCGTGATGAGCGGCGGATTTGTGCGCGGCATGATGGGCGATGACCCCAACTACATCAAGGCTGTGCCGTGCGCCAAGCACTATTTTGCCAATAACAGTGAGTTTGACCGCCATGTGGGCAGCTCGAATATGGACAGCCGTGACATGAGGGAGTTCTACCTCTATCCTTACAAGGAGCTGATTGAGAAGGATAACCTGCCTTCTATCATGTCATCGTATAACGCGGTGAACCATGTGCCCACATCGGCCAGCGGACTGTATCTGGACACTATTGCCCGCCGCACCTACGGTATGAAGGGTTACGTGACGGGTGACTGCGCTGCAATTGAGGATATCTACACCGGCCACTACTATGTTGAGACCGCCGAGGAGGCTACCGCTGCCGGACTCCGTGCCGGTGTTGACTCTGACTGCGGAAGCGTTTACCAGCGTTACGCCCTGAGCGCACTGGAGAAAGGCCTTATCACAGAGGCCGATATGGACCGTGCGCTGGTGAACATGTTCATGATACGTATGCGTACGGGTGAATTCGACCCGCTGATGAAGGTTCCGTATACCAATTTCCCGGCCAGCACCGTGAACTCGGAGCGCAGCCAGGCTATTGCCATTGAGGTGGCTACACGTACTCCGGTTCTGCTCAAGAATGATAAGGTAGTGGGTACGGATGTAAAGGCTCTTCCTATCAAGCTGGATGGAATAAAGAGCATCGCGCTGATTGGCCCGCAGGCTGACCGCGTGGAGCTGGGACCGTACTCAGGACGTCCCGAGCAGTCAAGCCGTACCACTCCGTATGCTGGTATAAGCAAGTACATTGCTGACAAGGGACTGGATGTTGAGGTGACTCTGGCATCGGGCGGAAGCACCAAGAGCAAGAGCAACCTGCTGTATGTGGCATGGTTTGAGCTTGAGAAATCTGACGGCGCTACCAGCCGCCATGACGCTACGCAGTACAGTTCATCATCGGAGGGTATCACAGTGGGTTCCGGTATGGGTACCGAGGAGCAGGTACGTTCTATCGATGACGGTTCATGGACCGCATATGAGAACATTGACCTGATAAACGTTGAGAAGATTACCATAGGCGCAAACATTCCTACTGAGGGTGGTATAATTGAGGTTCATGTGGGTTCACCCGAGGGTAACCTGATAAGCACCATCGAGGCAACCCGTGCATCGGGCAAGAGGGTAGGCGGCGTTTACGGTGCCAGCACCCCCATGGAGGCCAAGGTGAACAAACTGGGTTACAACGGTCCGCAGACCCTGTATCTGGTTTACAAGGCTCCTGAGGATGATGAGATTCCTGAGGATGTACTGGCTGCCGCGCGTAAGAGTGACGTGGCAATCGTGTTTGTGGGAACCGATGAGAATACAGCTACTGAGGAGGCTGACCGTCTGACCCTGAACCTGCCGGGTAACCAGGTCAAGCTGATTCAGGCTGTGGCTAAGGAGAACAAGAACACCGTGGTTGTGATGCAGACTTTGGGATGCGTTGAGGTTGAGGATTTCAAGAACCTGGAGAACATTCCGGGTATTCTGTGGACAGGTTACAACGGCCAGGCACAGGGTGCTGCAATCCCGATGGTGCTGTTTGGTGACGTTACCCCCGGCGGCAAGTTGAACGCCACCTGGTACAAGTCTGTCAAGGACCTGCCGCCCATTACCGATTATACTCTGCGTGCAGAGAACGGCAAGCCCGGACGTACGCTGTGGTACTTTACCAAGCCGGTTTCTTATGAGTTCGGTTACGGTATCAGCTATACCACATTTGAGTACTCTGACTTTAAGATAAGCAAGAGTTCAATCACTCCGAATGACAAGATTGTAGTGAGCGTAAACGTAAAGAATACAGGTGATTATGACGGTGATGAGGTTGTTCAGATTTATATGACTACCCCTGACAGCCCTGCTTCATTGCAGCGTCCTATCAAGAGACTGAAGGGATTCAAGCGCGTTACCATTCCGCGCGGACAGACACGTCTGGTGGAGATTGAGATTGACTGCGCCGACCTCTGGTTCTGGGATATGCAGAATGACCGCATCACTTATGATTCTGGCCGTTATGTGTTTGAGATCGGTTCTTCATCGCAGGATATACGCGGAACTGTTACCGCAAACATGAACGGCAGGTTCACTCCGCAGCTCAAGACCGTGGTGGCCGATTGCCGTGTATCGGTACTGGAGATTGGCCAGACTGCACAGACGGTGACATCGGCCTGCCTTACCGATGATTCGTTCATTGGACTGGACAAGGCTACTGTCAAGTATATGAGCAGCAATACGGGCGTGGCAACTGTGGATGCATCGGGCAAACTGACAGCTGTGGGTCCCGGCATTGCTTCTGTGACCGTGAGCGTTACTTACAATGACAAGACCGTGAGCGACACCTATTCTATAAAGGTGAATGCCGATTTCTCACTTGCTACGCTCAAGAACGGCGGCAAGTCCATTTTCAAGGCCGGCCGCAAGCAGTTCAGCGTGCTGGGCAAGATGTCAAGCCAGGTGAGTGCCACTGCCAAATCTCCGCAGCTTAAGGTTGATGTTAAGCAGGCTACGACAGTGCCCGGAACAGCCGTTGTAAAGGTTCTGGAGCCTGTTACAGGTGATGCACAGGCATATTATGTGAACTTTGGCACCAAAGGAGTGAACGATGAGTTCAAGAACAACAGCCTGGGCCGCCAGTGGAACGTGATACGTCCCGATGATGACAATCTGCTGATGGCCGACGGACGGCTGGAGATTACCGCCGCTACCGGTGACATTAACGGAACTGCCGACAACGGTGCCAACGTGGTGCTTCAGAGCGCCAACAGTGATTGGACAATAGACACCAAACTGCAGACAAGCGCATTGCCTGCAGGTGCACAGAACGCAGGTCTGGTGGCATATCAGGATGATTCACACTTTATTAAGTTTGTATATACCGGTGCCGCAATGCGCCGCGGCGGAATGCAGCAGGGTGGCGCAGCCGCTGCAGCTTCCGCAGCCGGTAGCCTGCAGCTCTACGTTGAGGAGAACGGTGCGTCCAAGAGTACGCTGAGCGTGAATCTGGCAGAGGCCGGCGTGAAGGACAATACCATATGGCTCAAACTGGAGAAGGATGGCAGCGTTTATACCGCATCTTATTCTGTGAACGGCAAGAGTTGGATCCAGGCCGGTCAGACTGATATTGCATTGAAGGATATACAGGCCGGTCTGATTTGCTGTCAAGGCGTCCAGAATATGCGTATGGGCATGCGTCCGGGCGGTGCCGCTCCTGCGGCTGCTCCTGCACAGCAGCAGTCTGCTCCGCTTAAGGCTTGGTTTGACTGGTTCCATATCAAGAACAGATAATGGGTCTTAATGGTAAATGGTGTTGGAAACTGTTCCTGGCCTCAATATTTATGTGGTTGGGTTCAGTTTCCGATACATTTGCCGTTACTCCGGTTACGGTTGACGTAAAGCCTTATTCTGACGGTTTTGTATCGGCTCGTGCCGACGGTATGGTTGTCTGGACCGATATGGAGGGTAATGCCTCTGACAGTGTGAGGATAAGGATGGAGATTGCCGCAATTGATGTGAGGGATGGCAGTGTGCTGGCAGTGAGTCCCGATTGCAGGGTTATGAGCGTGGAACGTAGCGGCAGGAGCCGCCGTCTGTGCCGCAGCCAATTAAAGAACAAATGGGACCGTGTGGTGGGGATTGCCTGTACCAAAGACAACAGCCTTGTTCTTACGGAGAGTGGGGTGATTCTTAGTACCACCACTTTTGACAGCTTCAATTCCATGGACTTTAATCTCACATATTCAGGGTATTATGATGATGTAAGGTTCTGTGCCATAAGTGCATCGGACAACAGTTTCTGCATAGCGGGAACATACTATGACGGCATGCCGGCGGTGTTTACATCGGCCACGGGAAATGTCTGGAGTGAGAGAGAACTGACATATACCAAGGGCGGGGAGACTTTCCAGCTGGAACAGCAACCGTTGAGACTGGCTTATGACAGACGCATGGATAGGTTTGTGATGGCCTGCAGTGACGGCTGGCTGTTTTATATGCCGGGGTGTTCACACTGCAATGACAGGGCCAAAGGGGACGGTTCAGTATGGCACTATTTCAGTTTATTAGAGTGATACTGGGAGAATGAGTCATAATATTCTGTTGCCGTATATGGTTGAGGGCCGGGTGGAGGCCGGCTGTGATGAGGCGGGGCGCGGCTGTCTGGCAGGGCCCGTGTATGCCGCTGCGGTGATATTGCCGCCAGGTTTCAGCAATCCGCTGCTGAATGATTCCAAGCAGCTTACTGAGAAGCAGCGTTATGAACTGCGACCTATAATTGAGAGTGAGGCTCTTGCCTGGGCCGTTGGGGTGGTGGATAATAAGGAAATTGACAGGATCAATATCTTGAAGGCTTCATTTACGGCCATGCACAGGGCTATTGACCAGCTTAAGGTGCGGCCGGAGCATCTGCTTATAGACGGTAACCGCTTTATTCCGTATCCGGGCATTCCGCATACTACCATTGTTAAGGGTGACGGCAAGATGATGTCAATAGCTGCGGCTTCAATTCTGGCCAAGACCTATCGTGACGATTTTATGAACCGTATAGCCGATGAATATCCGCAGTATGACTGGAAGGAGAACAAGGGCTATCCTACGGCAAAGCACCGTGAGGCAATAAAGCTATACGGAACTACTCCGTACCACCGCATGACGTTCAATCTGCTTGGTGACGGTCAGCTTTCACTTGATTTCTGAATACAAAATGATTATATATGGACAGAAGAAAAGTATTGATTATAAGTGGATTGTTATTGTGTATGATTACATCGTGCAAACAGGATAGTGACTTGGAACGTCAGGTTGATAAGCTGTATGAGCGTATGCCGCAGCAGGAGCGCATTGCGCAGTTGCGCAGCATGTATATGGATGTGCTTTTTGACGAGCAGGGCAGGCTTGATACTGCCCAGTGCCGCAAGCTGATACCTTACGGCATAGGCCATTTCTCACAGTTTGCACTGCAGCAGCCCCGTGACCCGAATGATTTGCGTGACCGTGTGGCCCAACTGCAGGAGTGGCTGATGAAAAACACTCCGAACGGTATTCCGGCACTGTTCCATGAGGAGGTGCTTTCCGGTATAAACACTTTGGGTGCAACAATCTATCCGCAGCAGATAGGGCAGGCCGGATCATTCAATCCCGCACTGGCAGAGCTCAAGACTCTGCAGACAGGTAGGCTGATGCGCAAGATGGGCGGAATTCTGGCACTTTCACCAATGGTGGATGTATGCCGCACGCCCAGTTTTAACCGTCTGGAGGAGTCTTACGGTGAGGACGGTTTTCTGAGTGCGGTGATGGGTGTGGCTTTTGTAAACGGGCTGCAGCAGAAAGACCTTAAGAAGGGTGTAGGTGCATGCTCCAAGCACTATCTGGGTTATGGTGGCGGAGGCGATGCACCTGAGAAGGAGCTTATGGAAGAGATTCTGCTGCCGCATGAGGCAATAATACGTCTGGCCGGAGGCAGGACTGTCATGCCCGGCTATCATGCGGTACACGGTACCAACTGTGTGGCAAACGGTGAGATACTGATGGACATTCTGCGTGACTATGTGGGATTTGACGGTATGGTGGTGAGTGACTATACGGCCATAGGCCAGATTCCGGGTGTTAGGGGATCGGCCGCAAAAGCAGCTGAGGCCATAAATAACGGTAATGATGTGGATTTCCCGGAAGGGAGCGATTATATTAATCTGCAGGAGGCGCTTGACAAAGGGCTGGCCAAGCCTGAGGCGTTTGAGCGTGCGGTGAAGGATGTGCTGCGCCATAAAATCCGTGCTGGACTGCTTGATGAGAATCCGTACTTGTACAGTAAGGAGAAGATTGTTTTGGATACTCCCGAGGAGCGCAGGACAGCGTACGATATAGCATCTCAATCCATAGTATTGCTTGAGAACAACGGTGTGCTGCCGCTTAAGGACGTAAAGAACATTCTGGTGACCGGCCCCAATGCAAACTCAATCTGGGCCATGTGCGGTGACTACACCTATCCCGCCATGTCTTATTTCTGGAAGAGGGTGGAGGATATAGCCGACCAGGACCAGCCCCATATAGTTAAGTTGCTGGAGGGAATGAACAACCGCAAGCCTTACGGAATGAACATTATGTACTCCCGTGGATGCGACTGGACAGAGGAACTTGAGACCAAATACCGCGAAGACGGCGATGAGCGTGCATGGGACTGGTATATTCTTCACAGGATGGTTCAATCTGGCGAGAAAGCCGATAAGAAAGAAGCGCTGCGTATGGCCACTCAGGCCGATGTGATCATAGCCGCAATGGGTGAGAACGTGATGCTGTGCGGCGAGAACCGTGACCGTATGGGTCTGCGTCTGCCGGGCAAGCAGGAGCAGTATGTTGAGGAGCTTATAAAGACCGGAAAGCCGGTTGTTCTGGTTATGTTTGGCGGCAGGGCACAGGTTGTATCAGGCCTGGCCGAGCGTTGTGCAGCGGTTATCCAGGCGTGGTATCCGGGCGAGGAGGGCGGTCATGCTGTGGCTGATATACTGTATGGAAGCGTATCGCCATCGGCCAAACTGTCGGTCAGCTATCCCAACACAGAGCTGTATGAGCCGATATGCTATAACCGTTCCGTAAAGCAGGATTCGCGCGTGCAGTGGCCTTTTGGCTATGGATTGAGCTACAGTACGTTTGAGTACAGCGATATTAAAGTTGAGGACGCAAAAACCACTGATGAATCGCTTACGGCTACTTTTACCGTAAAGAACACCGGCAGCGTGACTGCCGATGAGGTGGCACAGGTCTATCTGTCACCTACATCTGAGAATCAGAATATCCACCCAATACAGTTGCAGGGGTTTGCCCGTGTATCATTGGAGCCGGGTGAGAGCAAGACCGTTCAGGTTAAGCTTTACACCGAGCAGTTTGGCTATTACAGCAATGACGGGCAGCGCCGGTGGAACATCGCTCCCGGTAGGTTTACGGTCAAGGTGGGCAGCTCATCGGTGGATATCAGACTGCAACAGACCGTGACCTTGACTGGGAATACGGTTTGCAAGCCTTTGCGGGAGCACTATTTTCCGGAAGTAAGTATCTGAGGAAATAATAGGCTTGCAAATTAAAAAACATTATCTTTGTAAATATCAATCACGAAACCAATTACTGCACTTATGAAAAGAACATTGCTATTGCTGTGTGCGGCTCTTGCTATAGCCGCATGTGAAAATGCCCCGGAAAAGGCGGGCCCTCTTAAGTTGAACGACAAGGAGTATTTTGAGACCCAGGGAGTTAACGTCCTGGTGTTCAGCAACACATTCTCGGGCGGATTCAACGATGAGAAAAATTCCGGAATTGAGATTATCCATCACGGAGTGCGTACCGTTCAGGGTGGCGCAGTGCGTCTGTGCAAGACCCCGGAGCAGTGGGATCTGGTGCCGGCTTCACCGTCACGCAAGGTGGATTCAATCAACAACTCAATTGAGGTGGCCATGCGCTATGCCGACTATGACTTTGATTCGCGCGTGGTGGTGACTGCCAAAGGCAGTGCCGTTGAGATTGCGGTCTATCTGGACAAGCCTGTGCCTGAGTTCCTGGCAGGGAAAGCCGGTTTTAACCTGGAGTTCCTGCCGTCACAGTACTGGAACAAGGCATATATCATGGACGGGCGCCCCAACAGGTTCCCGCGCTATGCGGTAAGCCAGACCCAGGCTGTGCCTAATGAAGAGAAACCACGTCAGTTCAAGGGTTTCCGCACTTACGATGACCGCGGTACCGGAGAATTTGTGGATCCGCTGCCTCTTGAGACAGGTCACTCTATCCTGATGGCCCCCGATGATCCTGAGCGTATGATTAAGATTACGTCAGATGACGCTACATTGGAGCTTTACGACGGCCGTATGCTGGCCCAGAACGGCTGGTATGTGCTGCGCAGCGTTCTGCCCGCAGGCAAGACCGGCAAGGTGGTGACATGGACCGTTGAGCCTCATGCCATTCCGAGCTGGATAAGGGAGCCTAACATAGGTTTCTCACAGGTGGGATATGTGCCTTCACAGCCCAAGACCGCCGTAATTGAGCTTGACAAGAAGGATAAGCCGCTTGCCACTGCCGAGATTTACCGTATTGCCGATGACGGCAGTGAGAAACTGGCCTACAAGGGCAAGACCACCGTTTGGGGTGAGTACTACAAGTACAATTACGTGAAGTTTGACTTTACCGATGTAAAGGATCCGGGCGTATATTTCATAAAGTACGGTGATTACAAGACCGGTAACTTTATCATTGACCAGTCTGTCTATAACTGGATTACCGATGCCACCAGCGACGTGTGGATTCCCATACATATGAACCACATGACGGTGAACGAGGGTTACCGCATCTGGCACGGAGAGCCTTTCAAGGAGGGTTATCTGCAGGCTCCTCAGAGCGACCACTTTGACCTGCATTCACAGGGCCCCAACACCAATACCAAGTACAAGCCATATGAGCTTATCCCGGGTCTGAACGTGGGCGGTTACTTTGACGCAGGTGACTTTGACATAGAGACGGGCTCAAACATCAACGTGGTGCTGAGTCTGGTATCGGCCTGGTCACTGTTTGGCAACACGCGTGACGAGACATTCGTAAGCGAGGAGCAGCGATACGTGGACCTGCACCGTCCGGACGGCAAGCCTGACCTGCTGCAGTACATTGAGCACGGCGTGCTGAACCTGCTGGCGCAGGCTGAGAACATAGGCTTTATGTCACAGACCTTGTCCAACTCTGTTCTGGACAATTACCATCATCTGGGTGATGCTGCCGCCATCACAGACGGTCTGCACTATGATCCAAGCCTGCCCAAGTACGTGAAATCTGCCGACGGAAAGCGTAGCGGTACCCCTGATGACATGTGGGCGTTCACCAACCGTAACCTGAACAATGACATGAATGCGGCCAACATGTTTGCTGCTGCAAGCCGTGTGCTGAAAGGTTACAATGATGAGCTGGCTGCACGCTGTCTCAAACAGTCCAAGAGACTCCAGGCCGAGGTTACTGAGCTGCAGAATCAGCGCAATAACAATATGCGTGGCCGTCAGGGAGGTCAGATGCAGAACAATAACCGTCAGGGTGGAGGTAATATGGCTACAAACCTGCAGCTTTATGTGGCTACGGGCGACAAATCTTATCTGGACCAGTTTGAGCAGCAGATTTGGCCGGCTCTGGACCGTAACGTGAACAACAGCATACGTACCGCTATGGATGCCATTCCTTATATGCCTGCCGATTACAAGCAGAAGCTCCGCCCGTATGCTGAGAAGTATAAGGATTATCTGGAGCAGGTTTCCAACAACAATCCTTACGGAGTGCCGATAGGCGAGGGTAACTGGGCCGGCAGCGGCGCTGTGGTAACATACGGAACCACTGCAGCATTTGCAGCCATCTATTTCCCGGACATCATTGACAGGAAATATGCATATAATGCCGCCGCATTCATGTTCGGATGCCATCCTTACCACAACTATTCACTTGTGGCAGCTGTTGGTGCAGCTCGTCCCAAGCAGGTGTTCTACGGCAACAACCGTGCCGACTTCTCATTCATACCCGGTAATGTGGCTCCAGGCCTGCTGTTCCGCCGTCCGGACCACTTTGAGAACTTTGACGACTGGCCGTTCCTGTGGGGCCAGAACGAGGGTACGATTGCCGGAAACTGCAGTTACCTGATTTTCGGCGAGGCCTTTAAGAATATGGTTTCAAAGAATTGATGTGATTGATATTTATGACAGACCCCGTTTCATCGCTATGGTGGAACGGGGTCTGTGTTATGATGTGAAATAGGGTAGTCAGTCTGTCAATTTGAGTATGTAGAAACATGAAGTGGTAAAGAAGTCACGGAAATATGGGATCCAGCCTATGGGTTTCCACAATTTGCGGGGCTTGAGACGGAACTTGGCCTCATAATGGGGATTTATAAAGAAGAGCTGCCTGTCAAGTATTGTGAAGTGTTTGGTCTTGACAACCCTTTCAAACTTTTCTATGGGGCATTTGCAGTGTTTTATGTCCATCAGGTCATCTATGCGGAACTGGTCTTCTTTAGCCAGTTTGAGGATGCCTCTGTAAAGGAACGCGGGCAGCAGATGGAACCACGGGAGATGGGAGAGAAAACGGCTCTTGCACATCTGCTGGTGTCCTCCAAAAGGCATCTGCCATGCCGGAAATGACATGAACATCATTCCTGATGGCTTGAGCAGAAGCTCACATTTGGAGATGAATCCGTCCTTGTCAGATATATGTTCTATAACGTCATGGCATACAATAAGGTCAAACTCATGTTCCATCTCCTTGAGTTTGAATATGTCCTGGGCGATGAACAGGCCTTTTACACCTTCCTCTCTGAATATCTCTGTGGCAGCATTGATCTTCTTGCTGTCAAAATCCACGCCGACCACATCGGCCCCCTTGCGTGCGAACGGCAGGAGTATGCCGCCTTCACCACAGCCTATCTCAAGTACCTTAAAACCTTCATGGACAGTAATGAACTGTTCGATATAGGGATAGAAGTATTTGTTGCTGGTTGTTACCAGTTCATCAAAGTACCGCCGGTTGTCAAAGTGTCTGTCCTGCATATTGGGGTCATGTTTGATTGGATTGTTTGCGAAGGTAGTGATTTTTATTAACTTCGCGCCTGAATCAATCAAAAGATGCATTTATGGCTATCAGAAAACAGGTGCACACATATGTGGTAAAGAGTTTTGAATGTGACCGTAAGGATACTCTGAGGTTGCTGACGCTGCTGAACCTGTTTCAGGATATTGCCGATGACAGCGCTAATGAGATTGGCATCGGTTATGATTACCTGCGTACAGTCGGCAAGGCCTGGGTGCTGATTGCCATGAACGTGGAGATAGACAGGATGCCGCACCTGCAGGAGGAGATTACTTTGAAGAGCTGGCCGTCAGATACATCGGCCCTGTATACGGAGCGTGAATTTGAGGTGTGGAGCGCTGACGGGGAGCGTATTATCCGTGCCTGCAGCCAATGGATTGTGATTGATTTTGCGTCACGCCGCCCGGTGCACCTTAAGGAGTGGCTGCCGGAGTATGAGCCTATCCGTGAGAAGGTTATGCTTGAAGGCCGGTTCCCTAAACTGCCGGCTGTGGAGCGTGAGGATTACAGCGAGCGTTTCCTGGTACGCTACGATGATATAGACCGCAACAATCACGTCAACAACGCAATATATCCGCTCTGGGCCAGCGAGAGCCTGGTTCCGGAATACCGTCTCGCTCACGAGCCCGCCCGCCTGGACATCAACTTCAAAAAGGAAGGCCTGTTTGGTGAGAAAATCCTTGTCCACACCCAAATGGACGCAGACACCTCCCTCCACAGCATAAAAGCAGAAGATGGAAGGGAACTTGCCAGAGTGCAGTTCAGCTGGCGATAGCGCCCCAAAGGGGCACAAAGGGGACGGTTCTTGGACAAGCCAAGCGTCTCCTTCGGAGCCGAGCGCTTTTTGTGCCCCTATTCTCCTTCGACTTTGCAGCCGGGGAAGGTGGTTTCGTCTAGCTTGAATTTGGGGGTGCAGAAGTAGATTAGCTCGGCGCGGGTTAGGACGGTGCTGTCGGCATCCATCAGTTCGGCCTCGATGAAGGCTACGTTGCGCATCATTTTGGTTATGTGTGCGCGGACGATGATTTCATCCAGCAGGGTGCTGACGGGCTTAAGGTACTCCATATTCATCTTTGAGGTTACGCCGTTGGTTTGCAGCTTGCGGCAAACCACCCAGCCGGCGGTCTCGTCTATCAGAAGCGCCTGAATGCCGCCATGCAGAGTATTCTGCCAGCTTTCGTAATCATGCGTAGGCTTGAACTTGGTTACTATGTAGTCACCGTCCTCCCAGAACTCCAGATGCAGTCCGATGGGATTGGTGGGGCAGCATACAAAGCAGTTGTAGCCTTCTGTATTGATCCAAGAGTTAATAATCTTTTTCATATTTCATCATTTTAGTGCAAAAGGGGTCTGACCCCAATTGTATCATTTTTTGTTTTTGTCCTGGTAGAGGAAGCGGCGGATCTTGTGCGTGGCGGTCTTGCTGAAGGGTTCTTTCATTACCTCCACGTCCTTGATCTTGAGGAACTGGCTGACTTTGGAATTTACGAATTCGATGACCTCTTTCTTGCGTCGCTCAATGTTTTCAAGGAATTTCTCCTGACCTTCAAGATTCCAGTCTACGGCGCCATCGTTGAACTGTACGAGTGCTACCAACTGGCCCGAGCGGCTTATTACGAGTGATTCGTTTACGTCAGACATATTGTTTATAACGCTCTCAATCTCCTCGGGGTAGATGTTTTCGCCCGATGCGCCGATGATGACGCTGCCGGAGCGGCCCAGGATAGAGTAGCGGCCTTTCTTATCGACCGTGGCGATATCGCCGGTGCGCATCCAACCGTCGTCGGTAAAGACTGCCTTTGTGCGCTGGTAATCCTTATAGTAACCAAGCATTACGTTTGGCCCTTTTACCTGAAGTTCTCCCTGACCGGTCTGGGGGTTGACATCGGCCAGACGGACCTGAACCTCACGCGAGGCGGTGCCGGTGCTGCCCAGATGGGTGCGCTTGGGGCCGGCGTCACAAATGAGAGGTGCAGTCTCAGTGAGGCCGTAACCTATTGCATACGGGAACTTTATGTTTCGCAGGAACTTTTCAACTTCCGGGTCAAGCTTGGATCCGCCGACGCCAAAGAAACGTACACGACCGCCGAACTGCTGCTTTACTTTCTTGCCGACAAGGAAGTAGAGTATGCGCGGGAAATGCTTCTTGAGGTAGCGCAGATACTTGCTGGAGGCTATTGTGGGGAAGATCTTGCCACGTATTACTTTTTCAATTATCAGTGGAACGGACAGTATGGTTGTGGGGCGGACGCGTTTAAGTGCATCGGCCAGAATGGTCGGAGTGGGGGGCTTCTGGATGTAGTAGACGGGGCAACCGGTGCTGAAGGGATAGAGCATGCCGATGCTCATCTCATAGGTGTGCGCCAGCGGAAGGATGGACAGGAATACGTCTTTGCGGCGGTGTACCTTGTGCGCGTGCCAGGCTGTGAATATGTTGTGGCAGAAGTTGCGGTGGCTTAGCATTACTCCTTTGGCATTGCCCGTAGTGCCCGATGTGTAGATGATGGCGGCTATGTCCATGGGTTCGGGCAGCTTGCCGCGGCCGTCGCAGGTGTAGCGGTCATCCTCGGCCTTGATGAAATCAAAAGTGCTTATATCTATGACTAAGTGAAGCTTAGCTAATGTTTCCTGACTGATTTTGGGCAGCTGTTTCTGCGAAACGAATATAGCCTTGGCATCGGAATGGGTGAGTATGTTCTCCACCTCATTTGGCGAGAGTTCAGGCAGCATGGGTACAGCTATTCGGCCGCTGGCGGTGATTGCAAAGAACGCTATGGCCCAGTTGGGCATGTTCTCGGACAGGATTGCTATCTTGTCATCGGCGTTGATACCAAAGGTTGACAGCGTGCCCGAAAGCTGGTCACACTTATCCTTGAACTGCGTGAATGTGTATCGGCATCCGCCATCGACAAAGTCGGATACCATTCGATTACGGTTGACTGAAGCCGAGTATTCCAACACATCGGCCAGTGTGCTGAATCTGTGTCTCATTTATAAAATATCAGTGTGTAAGGTATTTATCAGGATAACGGCCCTGAAGGTTCATGCTTTCATATATCTCCTGGATGCGGCGGGTATCGGCGTTGGCATCATCAGTAAGTTCAAATTTCTGATCTACAGCCACTTTCTTGCGTCCCCAATCATAATAACATAGATAGACGGGTATATTTGCAGCCTTGGCAATGAAATGATACCCGGTTTTCCAATGGCGTACCGGTTTGCGTGTTCCCTCGGGTGCTATTGCCAGATGCATTATTTCCTGTTTCTCCATCTCCTTGAGGACGGAACGGACTACCGATGCGGGATGATTGCGGTCAACAGGAATACCACCCATGGCACGCAGAATCCATCCTAGAGGAGGGAAGAACAGACTTCCCTTGACAAGGCAGAATGTCTTGCCGCCAATTGATTTGTAGAACAGGTAAGCTACGACAAAGTCCAGCATTGATGTATGGGGAACGCCCAGAAGTATGCACTTGGGTTCAGGGGGCAGGAAAGGGCTGGTCTCCCATCCCCAAACCTTCAATATCCATCCGCAGAATTTACGCCACATAATGTCTGTTTTGAATTTGGGCGCAAAAATACTGCATAATGATGCAAACGAACCTATTTAATATATAATTGTGGTAAACGGCCCGCTATCTGTGGTGAAACGCTAGACCTTAGTTTTTGGGAGACAACACCTCCAGGGCTCTCCGCTTAACGCCCTCCGCTAATGCTCCCAAAAACTAAGGTCTAGCTTGTGCAAATGGGGACAAAAGCACTATCTTTGTGGACGTTTAAGCAATAAGCAGAGATGACGAAATCATACGAGGAGATTAATGAGAAGATCCGTAAGGGTAAGGCGGTGGTGCTGACGGCCGAGGAGGTGTCGGAGATGGCCAGGACGATGGCGCCCAAGGAGATTCTTGAGAAGGTTGATGTGGTTACTACCGCTACGTTCGGCGCTATGTGCTCAAGCGGTGCGTTCCTGAACTTTGGTCACGCCAATCCGCCCATCCGCATGGAGAGGATTGAGATTAACGGTGTGCCCGTATGCGGCGGTCTGGCTGCTGTGGATACGTTTGTGGGGGCAACTGACTGCAATCCGCAGAATCCCACATACGGTGGTGCACACATAATTCAGGAGTTGATTGATGGTAAGGAACTGACTCTGGAGGCCTGGGGTAAGGGTACGGACTGCTATCCACGCAAGCACATAAAGACTCAGATAAGCCTCAAGACCATAAACGAGGCAATCCTGATGAATCCCCGTAATGCGTATCAGAACTACAATATGGCCGTGAACTCCACGGACCGCACGCTTTATACTTACATGGGCACTCTGCTGCCCCATATGAAGAACGCGTCTTACAGCTCGGCAGGTGAGCTTTCACCGCTGCTGAACGATCCAGAATGCCGTACTATAGGTCTGGGTACACGCATTTTCCTGTGCGGAACACAGGGTTACGTGGTCTGGAACGGCACTCAGTTCAACTGCAGCAAGCCTTTGAATGAATATGGTGTGCCGATGGGCAATGCGCGCACATTAGCCCTGATGGGTGAGATGAGGGAGATGTCAAGTGAGTTCCTGCGCGGCGCATATTTTGAGAAATACGGCGTAACGATGTACGTTGGAGTGGGAGTGCCCATTCCGCTGCTGGATGAGGACCTTGCACACCGCGTGAGCATACGTAACAGCCAGATTGACACATTCATAGAGGATTACGGCCAGAAGGGTGACCTGATTGGTAAGGTCAACTATGAGCAGTTGCGCTCCGGTGAGATAGAGTTTATGGGCAAGAAGATCCATACCGCTCCTCTGTCAAGCCTCAACAAGGCTCGTAAGATTGCCGCCATCCTGAAGGATTGGATTGAGAAGGGACAGTTTGAACTGACCGCTCCGGTAAGACCTATGCCAACCGGAACGTCACTTCAGGGACTTAAAGATTTGAACTTGTAAATCAGCACATTATGACAAAGAAAGTAGTTATATCATTCCCAGATGGCGAGGCCAGCCGCCCGCTTATCTATGAGCTGATTAAGAAGTATGACATAATGGTCAGCATCATCAAGGCCGATATCGACGGCGGACGTCGTGGAAAGCTGGTGCTGGAGTTGGATTCGGACTCAGACCATATCGCCCAGGCAATAGGTTTTATGCAGAATAGCGGTGTGGATGTAAGCCCGCTGGAGAAGAAAATTACTTTTGACGATGCCAAGTGCATAAGCTGCGGTGCATGCACATCGGCCTGCCCGTCAGGGGCGCTGTCGATAGATGCTCCCGATTGGAAACTAAAGTTCCAGCCCGACAAGTGCGTGGTCTGCAAGATGTGCATTACCGCTTGTCCGCTCAAGCTGTTCCATATTGAATTTGCTGATTGATAATGGATTATACTGAGCGCAGTTACCGAAGCCGTTTCTCGGATGACGGGAGACGCTGGTTCTGCGTAAAGTTTCTGGAATCTGATTTATGGATAGGGGTTGACAGCGGCTCGTTTTCGGACCGGATGGAGGCCGATGCTTATTCAATGCTGGTGGATTTGCGCCGCATGATGGATGCCTATCTGCTGATGGACCCGCAATACAAGTCAGTGCTTATACCTTACGATGCCAGACCGGAGGCACCAGACATATTGAAGGAGATGTCGCGCATAAGCCATAAGACAGGAATAGGGCCCATGAGTGCCGTTGCCGGAGCAGTAGCGTTACGTGTGGCGGATTTCCTGAAAGAGAATTTCGGCACTGAGGAGGTTATAGTGGAGAATGGGGGAGACATATACGCCCAGGCGGCCTCCGATATGGACATATCGGTATTTGCCGGCCAATCACCGCTATCCGAAAAAGTGGGTCTGCACATACCTGCGGCCGCATTTCCGTGCGGTATCTGCACTTCAAGCGGCACAGTGGGGCCATCATTGAGCCTGGGTAGGGCCGATGCGGTGATGATTGTCTGCCGCGATGTTATGCTGGCCGACAGCTACGCAACTGCAATGGCCAACCGCATCCGATCCGCAGAAGATCTGCAACCCGTTATAGACAGTATTTCCGACATTCCTGACATATTAGGCGCAATTGCCGTAAAAGATGACCGCATGGCCGTTACAGGCCGGTTTGAACTTAGATTATTCAGATAGATATGAGAAGGACTATTTTATTATTATTGTTGACAGTGGTGATGCTCCCGGTTATAGGCCAGGAGGTTACGTTCAGCAGGAACTGCCGTCCGCGGTTGGATCGGGTTGACCTGTCCAGACATACGCAGCGCCGTGCATCGGACCTGAATAGAATTGACGGTGATACGGTGGGTAACCCGCTCATAGGTGTGCGCCACCAACTGGTAGTGCTTGCGGCATTTGCCGACAAAGGATTCAGAGGAGACAGCCTGCAGACTATGCGGCAGTGGAATAAGGTATTGAACACCAAAAACTTAAGTGATACTCTGCTGTATGGCTCCCTTCATGATTATTTCTATGACCAGAGTTACGGCCAGCTAGACTTGAGCTTTGACCTGTTCTATGTGCAGGTGGACAGTATGAAAAAGTACCGCAGTACGCAATATGATGACGAAAACAGCAAATATCTGGTCCAGGACATAGTAGAAAATATTAAAGACAGTATAAACGACTGGAGTCTATATGACTGGAACAATGACGGCAAGGTAGATCAGTTGCTCATATTATATGCCGGTAAAGGAATGAATGACGGAGGTGGCAATATGACTATCTGGCCGCATCAATGGTGGATGAGCGAACACGATAGTTGCCAGGCGATACCTGTAACCACAGGATTGACGACATATCTGGTTGATGCATACTGTGCTGTTCAGGAGTTGTCAGGAAAAGGCGATTACGGCACATTCGGCACTCTCTGTCATGAGTACAGCCACTGTTTCGGACTACCGGACTTGTATGACGGCTCTAAGAGTTATGTGGGCAGTTGGGATCTGATGGACGACGGAAACTATAGTGGTAACGGTTTTCATCCCTGCGGTTACTCTGCATTTGAGCGTACATATGTGGGGTGGCTCAATCCCGTGGAACTGAATAATGATACGGTGGTTGACGGAATGAAAGCGCTGTCCGATGCTCCCGTATCGTATCTGATCCGGAATGACGGTTGGGCCGATGAGTATTATCTTGTGGAAAACAGGCAGATGAAAGGTTGGGATGAATCATTGCCTGGCAGCGGAGTAGTGGTCTGCCATGTGGATTATGATGATTATATATTCCATTATGGTAGTGTAAATAACAAAAACAGACAACTGTACACTATAATTCCAGCCAACGGGTTGACGTATACATCAAAGGCTAATATGAAATATTGGGCCTATCCCTATGCCGATAATGACAGCCTTACAAATACTTCGGCGCCCGCTGCCGAACTGAACAAATCCAATAGAGACGGCAGTCTGCTGATGTCCAAACCATTAACGGAAATGACTGTTGTGAACGGACTGGCTTCATTCAGATTCGTAAATCTGTTGAAAGATTATACTCTTGTGCCTGCAATCAGTTCGGACGGTAATGGAAAGTGGTTTACCATTGACGGCCGTCTGCTTCCGGGCAAGCCTGTAGTGCACGGACTGTATATCCATGACGGAAGAGTGGTGTCGGTAAAATAAATTCATTATATTTGCTTTTATAAAAGCTAACAATTAACCAAATATAGTTATGAGAAAGATCTTAATGGTCCTGAGCGTTTTTGCGCTGACGTGTGCATCGGCCGTTGCTGCCGATAACAAAGGCATTTCATTCAACGAGTTGTCTGCTGACAGGTTTACGCTTATTGATAACGGGAAACCCGTACAGATTCTTGCAGACCAGGCTGATAAGACAGGCGTGCAGATAGCCCTTAAGGCTCTGCAGCAGGATTTTAAGGCTGTTGGCGGGCAGGAGGCTCAAGTGGTTTATGATGCAGCCTCAGTTTCCGGAAAACCGGTGATTGTGGGTACGATTGACAGCAAGTTCATTGCCCAGATAATTAAGGGCAAGAAGATTGACAAGAAGGAGCTTCAGGGCAAGCGCGAGAAGTATATCATGACCGTGATTGAAAACCCCGTAAAGGGTATCGACGAGGCCCTTGTGATAGCCGGTAGTGATATGCGCGGTGCCATCTACGGTATCTACGAGCTGTCCGAGCAGATAGGCGTATCACCCTGGTACTACTGGGCAGACGTGCCAATAGAGCATCAGGATAACGTATCACTGGCCAAGGGAACATACACCGCAGGTGAGCCCGCAGTAACCTACCGCGGCATATTCCTGAACGATGAGGCTCCTTGCCTGACCACATGGGTGCAGAATACATTCGGCACACAGCGCGGAGGCCATGAGTTCTACGCCAAGTGCTTTGAACTGATACTGCGTCTGCGCGGTAACTTTATGTGGCCCGCCATGTGGGACTGGGCATTCTATGCCGATGACCCCGAGAACTCCAAGACAGCCAATGACATGGGCGTGATAATGGGAACCAGTCACCACGAGCCAATGGCACGCAACCATCAGGAGTGGGCACGTAACCCCAGGGCATACGGAGGTCAGTGGGATTATACCACCAACAAACAGGAGCTCCAGAGGTTCTTCCGCGAGGGCGTGGAGCGCGCCAAGAATACCGAGGATCTGATTACCATCGGTATGCGCGGTGATGGTGACGCCGAACTGCGTGGCAGCGACGAGGATAATATGAAGATGTTGGAGGGCCTGTTCGCCGACCAGCGCCAGATCATCAAGGAGGTTACCGGCAAGCCTGCCGAACAGCGTCCGCAGGTGTGGGCACTCTACAAGGAGGTTCAGACCTATTATAATAAGGGCCTGCGCGTGCCTGACGACGTTATTATTCTGCTGTCAGATGACAACTGGGGTGACATACGCCGTCTGCCCAATGAGCAGGAGCGCAAGCGCAAAGGCGGGTGGGGTATGTACTACCACGTGGACTACGTGGGTGCACCGCGTAACTCAAAGTGGTTGAACATCACTCCGATACAGCACCTATGGGAGCAGATGCAGCTTACGTATGACTACGGAGTTGACAAGATATGGGTGCTCAACGTAGGTGACCTTAAGCCGATGGAGTATCCCATCACACTGTTCCTGGATATGGCATGGAACCCCACATCATTCACGGTTGAGACCCTGCTTGACCATACATATGACTTCTGCCTGGAGTTCTTTGGCGAGGAGGAGGCTCAGGAGGCTGCCCGCATACTGAACCTGTGCTGCAAGTACAACGGCCGCATTAGTGCCGAGATGCTGGATGCACGTCAGTACTACACAATGGAGACCGGTGAGTTTGAGCAGGTTTGCGACGATTACGCACGCCTGGAGGCTGAGGCATTGCGTCAGTACCTGAAACTGAAACCCGAGTATCGTGACGCATATCAGCAGATAATCCTGTTCCCCGTACAGGCTATGGGCAACATCTACGATATGTATTACAGCCAGGCCATGAACCAGAAACTGGTGCGCAACAATGATCCGGCTGCAAACTACTGGGCAGAGCGTTGCGAGCGCGATTTCCAGCGTGATGCCGAGCTGTGCGCATATTATAACAAGGAGATGGCCGGCGGTAAGTGGAACGGCATGATGATCCAGAAGCACATAGGTTACACATCTTGGAACGATAATTTCCGTGCCGATACACAGCCGCGCGTAAGCCGCGTTGAGGTAGGGGACAAGGTGGGCGGATATGTTTTCACCCAGAAGGACGGTGTGGTTGCTATGGAGGCTGAGCATTTCTACAGCCAGAATGCAGTGACATCTGGTTCTGCAAAGTGGACCACAATTCCTTTCATGGGCCGTACGCTGTCTGGCGTGGCACTGATGCCTTACAGCCAGCCTACCGACGGCGCCAGCATGACCTATAAGTTCAACCTGACAGAGGATGTGGAGAACTTATCGGCCGTAATTGCTGTGAACGCAACACTTACATTCTATCGTCTTGAAGGTCACCGTTATATGGTTAGCCTGGATGGCGGCCAGGAGGTTGAGGTAGTTTTCAACGAGCGCCTGAACGAGGATCAGCGCAACATATACTCAGTCTATTATCCCACAGTGGCTACACGTGTCAAGGATGACCGCGTACAGCTGGGCAAGGCAGCCAAGGGTGAGCATACGCTGACTATCCGCCCGATTGAGCCGGGTACGGTGTTTGAGAAGGTGGTGATTGATGCAGGCGGGTATATCAAAAGCTATTTGTTCATGCCAGAATCACCATATGTACGTGAATAAACAAGAAAGCCTCGCAATCAGCGAGGCTTTCTTGTTTAGAAACTCAGGTTGACCGAGGCACCGAAAGAGGTGTTGTTTTGCCGGTCTAAGAATACTGTAGGTTCAAACTCGAATTGGAGGAGTTTGGCGGCTTTCCTTAGTTCCAATTCATAGTTGTAATCATTACAGATAGTATTGATGGTGTTTATTGCTTTTCTTTTCTTTATCCGGCCCCAACAGTAGATTGATACGGTAGGGACCACTAATGCACCGGAAATGATATAGAGTTTTTTGGACAACTCCGGGTCATCCTCCGGTCGGTGGGTCACCGCTATCAGAGTCATAATTGCTGCGGGAATACCCAGAAGTACGCCTATGCTTTCGCGGTTATCGCCTTTGATGAACTGCTTGTGGGCATCCTGATATTTGAGGAAAGTGACTGAATCCAGCAGTTGCTTAAGGTCATCGTCACGGATGACATTGCCGGCACCACGGCCCTCTGTAAACGTTATACTGCCGCTATATCTTTCCAGAGCTGTGCTGTCATTGAGGGTGTTGTAGTTACCCCAGCCGCCGCCAAAACCGCCACGGCCTCCTCCGCCTCCGCCGAATTGGCCTCCTCCGCCACCAAACTGACCACCGCCTCCGCGGCCGCCACCTCCGCCGCCGAAGCCACCGCCTCCGCCGCCAAAGCCGCCTCCACCGCCGCCGAATCCGCCGCCACCGCCACCACCGGGCTGAGCGACTGCTGCGATTGACAACAATGATACTACCAGTACAGAGAGGAACTTTTTAATACGCATATTTGGCATAGCGGTTATAATTCAAAGGATTTATTCTTTGATTATAAAAAGAGGAAAAGGTTTAATCACTTCCAGTTTTTATCAAGAAAAGCTATGCGGTCTGAAAACCATTTTTTGAGTACCTCAATTTCCTCATCATAGCTGGAGACGGTGTAGGCCGAGAACATTCCAGCAGCACCACCGCCGCCACCGAATCCACCGAAACCGCCTCCGAACCCTCCACCGGGGCCGCCAAAACCACCACCGAATCCGCCCATGCCTCCAAATCCGCCGAATCCGCCGTTCTGCTGACCTTGGGCTGCATTCTGATTGTTGCTTTTGGGTACAAGAAGATCGGAATACTTGGCATACTGACGAGTCTGAGCCTCCTTAAGCAGTGCTGCGTGCTCATCGATGAAAATATTGATGCTGTCATCACTCAGATAACCCTTGCGCAACTCTTTCCAGCGGGCCTTGACCTTGTCCATGAAGGCGGGATCCTCTGTGAGGCGTTTCCACATGGCCGGGGTGGGGTTGGTCTCGCTGCCCTCATAGACCCAGGCATCGGTCCTGTTGGCGTTTGCAAAGTTGCAGTTGCCGTAAGCCAGGTTGTAGTCCCATACTGTTCCGGCATGGAGCTTGCCACCGGTGCCGTCAGGGTTCTGCTTTTTCTTGTAGAAATAGGTGCTGCGCTTGAGTCCGTCGGCATTCATGCTCAGCTCTGTATGTATGAAATAATCTACGAATGACGATACGCTGATGTACTTGGCATAGCCGTTCACGGGATCGGCGAAATCATCGCTCTGGATTACTTTCTCAACGGTATTTACGTAATCCGATATGTAGTCATACTGCTCCTGTGTAATTTTGTCAGCCTTGGGGTAGAATATGGTCCATGTTACTGTAGCACGGCCACCCATTCCGCCGAAACCTCCCATTCCGCCTCCGAATCCGCCGAATCCTCCACCAATGTTGGTGTTCATGATGCCGGGAACCTGGGATGTAAATGATTTTTCGCCTTCATCGGGCGGATCTACACGTACGATATAACCGCCTGTGATATCCAAGGCGCTGGTGTCCTTGGGGGTGAGTTTGGCTATGTCAATACGGTCCTTGCCGCGTTTGATTTTCTCACACAGTACATAGACACCTATGTATTTGCCGTTCATCACGACTTCACAATAACGGGTACGCGGTGCCCAGTGGTCCATATGGTTCCACATGTCAAAGGCGAACACGTCACGCATCATGGATACGTCATTGTAGGGGGCCAGCAATACCCAGTCATGCTCGGCTGGCATGCCAAGCAGTTTTACGTTGAGTTCTTTGCCATCGGAACTTGTAGTCTCAAAAGTGAAACGCTTCTGGTCAAAGAAAAGTGATGAGTTGCCGCGCAGTTTGATCTTTATGTTGCCGTTATATCCGTTGGGCTTGTCAGTGACTTTATTACGTTTGGTGCCGTTGTCAATGATTTTCATTGAGGCAGGTGATTTTTCACGGTTGGTCAGTGTCTTGCTTTCTGTCTGGATGATGATTATGGGCAGGTTAGACGATGTGAACTCCACATCATTACGCAATGTGGTGGGGTCATACTCGGTTCCCATCATGAAACCGCCTCCAAAGCCGCCTCCGCCGGGGAAACCTCCACCGCCGGGAAACTGGCCTTCTTCTTGTGGATCAAAAGGGAAACGTCCGCCAAAACCTCCGGGGAATCCGCCTCCTTGGAATCCGCCACCGCCACCACCGGGGAAACCTCCACCGAAACCGCCTCCGCCGGGGAACTGTGCAAAACAGGTTGTTGAGAAAAGAATTACTGACAGTACTGAGAATAATTTTGCCTTCATATCGTTATTCAAGTTTATTTTAGAATAGCGATATAAAGGCAAAAAGTTAAATCTTTTCTCTTTGATTTATTTCTCAAAGAGCTTCAGGTCAATGCAGTCACCCATTTGTACGTATCCTTCTGCATTGGGATGCAGATAGTCATTCTCAAACAGGTATTTGGGATTGAGCTGTGCGGGGTCATTGGGATTACCCATGAATGCATCAAAATCAATCACGCCGTCACAGTATCCGCTTGAACGGATCCATTGGTTGAGCTGCTGACGACCGGCCTCATGGTTCTCACTGTAGTAGTTGTTGCCCTTGAACTGCATCACGGGTGCACCATAGACAAGAATGCCTTTTTCATGCGCCTCATTTATGATCTGTTTGTAAACCTCTATGATATCCTTGGCTTTCTGTGTGGCATCACCACGACCGCCCAGATCGTTTACACCTTCAAACAGAATGATATATTTCACGCCCTCCTGTTGGAAAAGGTCACGAGGATAGCGGCTCTTTCCGGTCGGTCCGAGACCACCGGCAAGGATGCAGTTGCCTCCCAAGCCCATGTTAAGGACTGATACGCGGCGGGTTTTCTTGTTGGCAAGGAGGCGGCGTGACAGGTTGTCGGTCCAGCGGTTCTGCTCATTGGTGGTTGATCCGCGGCCATCGGTGATGGAGTTGCCCAGGACCACAACGGCGCGGGCCTTCTTCTCGGCCTTGATCTCTATTGCGTTGATTATGTACCAGTGAGCGGTCTTGACTGCGTTACTGAAGTCTGAACCTTGGCCTTCAATGAGATAGGAGTCTGTACGTGAGCCGGGGTGTCCGGTTACGCTTGTGGATGAAGCCTGGCCCAGATGCATGGTGATGGCCACATTCTGGCGGTCGGACATGGGGAACTTGACAGGATCTGATGTTACAAGCTGTCCAGGCTGAATGGTTACGGACTTGCTTCCATTGAAAGTGAGGCTGACCTCTGTGCCGGCAACGATATCACTGCTGGAACCTGCTGTTGCTGCATGTGCAATCTCTGCCGCATTGATGGTTACGGGACCCTGGCTGAATTCATTGGAGAACTTTACCCTGACTGTCTTGCCGCTGATGGAGGTCTGTACGATCTGGCGGATGGAGTTACCTTCCAGACCCGGGGCAGGGGGGCAGTTGTGAGGTTCCACTACCTGTTCGGCTGTAGCCCATGTTGCTACCCAATGCTTTCCGGCATTGGCCGGAGACCAACTCAGAACCGCAATGACGGCGGTCATTAATAAGGATTGAAGTTTCATATCATTATTTGTTAGATTGTTATTGTCCGGTTTGGAATGGTAAAGTTACTAAATTATGACAGCCATACAATCCTTTTTGTCTTTTCATGTAAACAAATTGATGCACGTTAAGAATCATTTCATGTTTCATACGTTAATATTTGTTCCATTTACGTTGTTCCGTTTGGAACATTTGCAAATATTGGATTATCTTTGCGGTTGACCTTTCATTCAAAATAAACCTGATTACAGTATGCGTAAACCAATATCCGCACTCCTTGCCGTAATGTTTGTCTTTGTTTCGGCACATGCACAGAGAACATACCGTTATCCTTTAGGCCAACTGTCCGACAACAGGTTCCACGCAATCTGCCAGGACCAGTCCGGTTTTATCTGGATAGGTACCGAGAACGGCCTTAACCGCTATGACGGATACAATTTCTATAAGTTCTATCATGATGACAATGACTCATTGTCTCTTATGAGCAACTATGTAAGAAGCCTGTACACTGACAAGGACGGTACATTGTGGATTGGAACAAACCGTGGCGTGCAGTACCTGAAACCAAGTGAGAGAAGGTTCTATACGATTCCTTTCCCCGGCAGCCGAAACTCATACATACGCAAGATAAGCCAGTTGAGTGACGGTCGTATCTGGATTGCATCGCAGGGACACGGCATTTACTGGATTGACCCGGAGAATCCCGACAAGCTTAACAGCGTGGTTAGCGTGAATACCAATCCGGCGGCAGGCGGCGTGTTCAGGAATTTTGTTGAGGATCAGGAGGGAACCATCTGGGTGGGTACATCCGAAGGCGTTCTGCTGTATGATCCCAAGACAGATAATGTCACGGAGTTCCGCAGGGATGTAATTGACCATGACATTACAGGCTTGAACTGTGATGCAAACGGTTTTGTCTATATCACCACAAACAATCATCTGTTTGTATGGAACCCTTCCAGACACAGACTGGACAGGATTACGCCCGATGAGGGTATTTGGGAGATAACGCACTCATTCCTGGATAAGGAGGGGCTTAAGATATCACTCCGAGGCAAGGGACTGCTGGCTCTAACGGAGGACAGGAAACTGGAACAGATGGAACTGAATCCTACGGACCGAAGTCTGGAGAAGCTGGATGTGAGTGCTTATTTTATGGACAGGTCTGGAAACAGATGGATAGGATGTTTCATTTCTGACCTGATCCTGGTTTCAAAGGACCGTAATGAATTTGAGTACTGGAAATTCTCTGATTACCAACGGGATGCTACCGGAAACATAACTGCAATGGTGACCGATACCCAGGGCCGTCTGTGGGTTGGATACAACAACAACGGCCTTACCTGTCTGTCAAGTGACGGCCGGGTTATCAAGGATGGACGTAACTCTCCGTACATAAGTTGTCTGTTCCGTGACAGCCGTGACCGTATCTGGGCCGGTTATCCCAGTGGCGGACTGGCGCGTCTGGACCCTGAAACCGGTCGTTTGAGTACCGTGATGATAAACGAGTATTCAAATGTGTCATCAATAGCCGAAGACCTTCAGGGCAGAATTTATTTCTCAGAACTGGGAAACGGATTCAGCAGGATAGACCCGTCGGGCAACAAGGTGGAGGCTTATAATGATTTTGCCAAGACAGGAAAGAACGGTCAATGGCTGTCAAATGACTGGATACACATTCTTTTTGTGGACAGCTGGAACCGTCTCTGGATAGGTCATGACAATGGCGCAGACTGCTTTGACATAGACAATAATACGTTTATCGGTAACAGCAAGCTTTCATCGGCCATGGGGACATCAGGGTGTACCTGTATCCTTGAGGAACGTGAAGGGGTGTTGTGGTTCGGAACTACAAAAGGAATTATCGTATATAATACCACCAGCGGTGAGACTCATTTGCTCAATACTGCTAACGGACTGTCAAACGATGACATACGCAGCATGATAAAAGATAATGACGACTATATATGGGCGTCTACTCCTACGGGCATGAACAGGATCAATCCGTACGATTATGAAGTGAGCCGCTTCTATACCGAGGAGAAGGCATTCAACAGGGTTGCAGCTTTCTCACAAGTGGATGAGAGGGCCTATTTTGGCAGTAATTTCGGTATCACGGCTTTTTACCCATACGGGATAACGACCCAGTCATCGGTGAATAATGTCATCATGACGGGTTTTTACCTGAATGGTGTGCTGATAACATCACAGTCGTTATCGGGAGGCAAAAAAATAACGGAGAAACCGCTTAGCGTATCGGATTATTTCAGGCTGGCGTATCGGGACAATTCATTCACTCTTGAGTTCAGTACGCTGAACTACGGCGATGAGCAGAGTCTGATATACGAGTATACGTTCACTCCCGACAAGAAGGAGTGGACAAGCAACCCGCCGGGGGTAAACAGGTTCACTTTCTCCAAACTTGGATTCGGAAGATACGACCTCTCTGTGAGAGCCAGGCTGAACGATATTGTATCCGATACCAGAACGTACACTATCAAGATTGAAGCTCCGTGGTACGCAAGGACTGTGGCCATTATAATTTATGTGGTCCTGATAACCGGAATACTGCTTATTATATTGAGAATGCGCCGCAAAGCCCGTTTGCGCGAGATGGATGAGGCCAAATTCCAGTCATTCATAAACGTGGCGCATGAGATATGTGCGCCTATGACTATGGTGATTTCTCCGCTTGAGGATATGCTTCAGAACCGTGACATCCCGCAGGATATCCAGACCAATCTGCGTCAGATGCACAAGAGTTCCACGCGAATACTCTCTCTGATAAACCAGTTGCTGGATATGCGTAAGTATGACGAGGGACAGATGCAGCTGCATTTTGCCGAGACTGACCTGGTGAATTTTCTGATGGGACCTTTTGAACTGTATACACAGACGGCAGAGCGCCGTAATATTGAGTTCAAGTTCAATCATTCCATGGCGGAGCAACCGGTGTGGATAGACCGTGACAGCATAGACAAGGTAATGATGAACCTGCTGTCAAACGCATTCAAATATACTCCCGATGAGGGGTCAATAGAGATTACCATGGAGGTGGGTACTGACAACCATGAGAGCGGACCGTTGCATAACTATGTCCAGGTTTCTGTCACGGATACCGGCATGGGGCTGGATAAGGATGAGGCCAATAAGGTGTTTGACCGTTTCTATCGTGCCGACAACAAGATGACATCGGCCACTATGGGAATGGGTATAGGACTGAATTACAGCAAGATGCTTATACACATGCATTCGGGTATCATTAAGGCAGCCAATCGTGATGACGGACTGAGAGGGTCTGTGTTCTATTTCCGTCTCCCGCTGGGAAACAAACACATCTCACCCGATGATATAGTTGAACCGGACCAGATATCAAGGCCTCAGCTGGAACGTACCAGGGCAAGTATGGATTATGAGGAGCCTGATGATGACAAACAGGTCAAGGGCTCGATAAAGGTACTGATAGTGGATGATGATGAGTCAATGCTGGATTATCTGTCAAACAGTCTTGGACACAATTTCAAGGTAATGACGGCACGAAACGGTAAGGAGGGTCTCAAAATGGCGGTATCGCAGATTCCTGACCTTATCATTACCGATGTGGTCATGCCCGAAATGGACGGCATTCAACTGGTTAAGGCACTTAAGGGCAATTCGCTGGTAAGTCATATTCCGGTTATAATGCTGTCGGGCAAGAATAAGCTTCAGGATCGCTTGATGGGACTTGATACCGGCGCAGACAGTTATCTGCCCAAACCGTTCTATATGAGCGAGCTCAAGTCAATGATATCCAATCTGATAAACAACCGCCTTATTGTAAAGGGCAAGTTCTCTGGCAAGCAGGAGCAGGCAGAGCAGGTCAAGCCCGTACAGTTTGAGTCAAGCGATGAGTTGTTCATGAAACGTGTCATGGCAATTGTGAACAAGAACATTTCAAACAGTGAATTCAATATATCACAGATGGTTGATGAGGTTGGGATGAGCCGCACTCAATTGCATCGCAAACTTAAGGAGCTGACCGGATTCTCTGCTTCCAGGTTCCTGCAGAATATCAGGATGCAGCAGGCTATGAAGCTGCTTAAGGAGAAGAAGGTTAATGTTTCACAGATTGCTTATAGCGTGGGGTTCTCATCTCAAACGCATTTTTCTACTACGTTTAAGCAGTATTATGGTGTGAGTCCTACTGAGTATATCAAGCAGTTGGAAACAGACGAATCGAAACAGTAATTATTATGTCCATCCGGCGGGCTTCTCGCGCCTTCGGCGCTCGGTGTTTTTTGACTTTTATGGCCCCTTGGGCCTAAAAAGTCGTTAGCTGGAAACTTATCTGCGTATTAGATACAACCTTTTTTTTTCCAGTTAAAATCCAAATAAAATTGGATTGAAATTTTTGATTATTTTTCTATTCTATTGATACACAGATAAATATCTTTTATATCAAATTCGGATTAAAACATACTCCTTAAACGGCCTTCGTCAGAAGGT
>JAGCPB010000046.1 GCA_017642425.1 Bacteroidaceae bacterium | reverse complement strand
GGCAAGGCCGATAATCTGGTAATCTGCGTGCCCAGCGGTAATTTTGGCAATATCACAGCTGGACTGATCGGCTGGTTCATGGGACTGCCCGTAAAGCGATTCATTGCCGCCAACAACGCCAACGACATATTCTACAACTACCTCCAGACCGGAGTATATAGCCCCAAGCCATCGGTTCAGACACTGGCCAACGCAATGGATGTGGGCGATCCCAGCAACTTTGCACGTGTTCTTGCCCTGTACGGCGGCTCACACAAGGATATTGCAGGTCACATCAGCGGTTCAACTTACACTGACGAGCAGATTAAGGAGACCCTTAAGGAGTGCTACCAGCGTACCGGTTATCTGCTTGACCCGCACGGAACATGCGGTTATCGAGCCCTCAGGGAGCAGTTGCAGCCCGGTGAGTACGGCGTATTTCTGGAGACCGCACATCCCGCCAAGTTCAAGGAGAAGGTGGATGCCATCACCGGCGGTGACGTGGAGATTCCAGCCCGCCTGCAGGCCTTCATGAAGGGCACCAAGCAGAGTGTGGAGATAAGTAAGGACTACGCGGATTTTCGCAAATTCCTTTTTGAGGAATCAAAGTAAACGATGTTTATGGCTTGGGAGCAGGTTGATTTGAACAGATTGGAAATCCCTCTGAAAGAGGTTTATTCCTTCATGGGGTACAAGGACGGTGAGCCCGATGCTCAAACCGTGCGTACCACCGAGTATCTGCTGCGAGAGTCCGCCCAGTTTCTGCGCCCTCAGTTCAAGTATGTGATTGTAGACGGCAGCCTTGATTTGGATGCCAATCAGTTTACATTAATAGGGGAGAAGGGTCCTGTGACTTTTGATGCAGGCAAGATTATCTGCCGCCAGCTGCGCGGAGCACAGAAGTATGCCGTGTTCGTTGCAACCGTGGGCTCCGGTTATTTTCAGTGGACCGATGCGGTAAAGCGCCGCGATGATATGTTCCAGACCTACGCTATGGACTGCGTGGGCAGCCAGATTGTGGAAAGTGTGGCTGATTATATGGAGATTGTGCTGCAGAAAGAGATTGATCCGGCGGGATACAAGCGCACTAACCGTTTCAGCCCGGGTTACTGCGGCTGGCATGTATCGGCACAACCGGCGCTGTTTAGTCTGTTCCCGGAGCAGAACCCATGCGGCATTGAACTCACGGAATCCTGCCTTATGCTGCCCATGAAATCGGTGAGCGGCGTTATTGGCATCGGACCTGATGTGCGTTACTTGCCGTATACATGCGGTATCTGCGATATGAAGGACTGCTATAAGAGAAAAAACGGGTAAGAATATTGGCGTTTTTAAATAGTGTGTTTACCTTTGCGGCAAATAAAGACAAAAACTGAGAAGATTTATGCGACTGCAGGGCTTGATTATCATTTCCATTATCATTCCGGACTGCCGGTGTGAGGAAGCCTGACGCATATATCTGATCTGAGTCAAAATAAATGCTAAAGCCTTTCTCACAGAAGTGAGAGAGGCTTTTTTAATGATACAATGGACAGACTGATTTTCTTTGACACGACTCTCAGGGACGGCGAACAGGTCCCCGGATGCCAGCTCAATACGATTGAGAAGATTGAGGTTGCGCGTCAGCTTGAAGCGCTTGGTGTGGATGTGATTGAGGCTGGCTTTCCCGTGAGCAGCCCGGGCGATTTCAATTCGGTGGTGGAGATATCGCGTGCGGTATCCAGACCCGTTATATGTGCTCTTACCCGTTCCATTGAGGCCGATATTGATGCTGCGGCCCAGGCGTTGCAGTATGCCAAGCTGAAGCGCATACACACCGGGATAGGCACAAGCGATGAGCATATTCTATATAAGTTCAACAGCACCCGCGATGAGATTCTGGAGCGTGCCGTAGCCGCAGTGAAATATGCCGTGTCAAAAAGGGTTGATGAAGTGGAGTTCTATGCCGAGGATGCCGGCCGCACCGATAACGAATATCTGGCACGTGTGGCCGATGCTGTAATCAAGGCCGGCGCCACCATAATAAATATACCTGATACTACGGGTTACTGTCTGCCCGATGAATACGGAGCCAAAATACGCTATCTGATGGAGCATGTGGATGGTCTGGCCAACGGTAAGGCAATCCTTTCCACCCACTGTCACAATGACCTGGGAATGGCTACGGCCAACACCATGAGCGGCGTGCTGAACGGAGCGCGCCAGGTGGAGGTGACCGTAAACGGTGTGGGCGAGAGGGCCGGAAACACATCGCTCGAGGAGATTGCTATGATCCTTAAGTGCCATCACAGCATACCTCTGGAGTGCGGAATCAACACCCAGAGAATTACCGCCGCAAGCCGTCTGGTATCATCACTAATGAGCATGCCGGTTCAGTTCAACAAGGCAATAGTGGGACGCAACGCGTTTGCGCACTCCAGCGGCATACACCAGGACGGCGTGCTCAAGAACACCAGTACGTATGAGATAATAGACCCAAAGGATGTGGGCCTGGAAGAAGCTAATATAGTTATGACTGCCCGGTCCGGCCGAGCCGCACTCAAGCACCGCCTTACTGCTCTGGGTGTTAAGGTGGATGCTATAGCCATGAACCGCATATATGAGGCCTTCCTGAAGCTGGCCGATAAGAAGAAGGAGCTTACCGACGATGACATACTGATGCTGGCCGGGGCCGATGTAGCCGCCAAGCGTCATGTAAAACTGGAGGCGCTGGAGGTGACTACCGGAAAAGGTGTGGTACCCGATGCCACCATACGTCTGAACGTTGATGGCCGTTCATTCAGTGCCCAGTCAACCGGAAACGGACCGCTTGATGCATCGATCAAGGCACTCAAGCAGATAATCCGCCGCACCATGACGCTTAAGGAGATGACAATCCAGGCGCTGTCCAAGGGATCGGACGATATGTGTAAGGTACACATGCAGGTGGAGAATGACGGGCATCTGTACTACGGATTCGGGTCGGACACCGATATAGTTACCGCCAGCGTGGAGGCTTATATAGACTGTATAAACAAATTCAAACCTGAGAGTGATGGGAAAGACGCTGTTTGACAAGATATGGAGCGCCCATGTGGTGCAGTCAGTCCCCGACGGACCTGACGTACTTTATATAGACCGTTTGTACTGCCATGAGGTTACCACCCCGCAGGCGTTTGATGCTATCCGCGACAAGGGCTGCGGCGTGCTGCGCCCCGATAAGGTGTTTGCTATGCCTGACCACAATACGCCGTCAAACTGTCAGGACAGCATAGAAGACCCTGTGGGTCGCAAGCAGGTTGAGACGCTGGAGAGTAACTGCCGCGAGTTTGGGATAAAATGTTTCGGTATGGGTACTCCCGATAACGGAATAATCCATGTGGTGGGCCCGGAGAAAGGCCTGTCGCTGCCCGGAATGACCATCATGTGCGGCGACTCGCACACCTCAACACACGGTGCTCTGGGTGCTGTGGCAATGGGTATAGGCACATCACAGGTGGCGCAGATACTGGCATCAGAGTGCATACTTCAGTTCAAGCCCAAGACCATGCGCATAAATATTGAAGGTAAGCTGGGCAAGGGTGTTACCGCCAAGGATGTGGCATTGTACATAATGGCCCAGATGACCACATCGGGTGCAACGGGATATGCAGTGGAGTATGCAGGACAGGTAGTGCGCGAGATGTCTATGGAGGGCAGGCTCACGCTGTCCAACCTGTCCATAGAGATGGGCAGCCGTGCCGGTCTGATTGCTCCCGATGAGACCACGTTCAGCTGGCTGCGCGGGCGCGAGTATGCGCCCAAGGGTGCCGATTGGGACCGTGCGGTAGCTGTCTGGCGAAATCTGCGCACTGATGACGACGCCCGTTTTGACCGCGAGGTAACATTCTATGCCGATGACATTGCACCGCGCATTACCTACGGAACCAATCCCGGTGCGGGAATCGCAATTGACGGCACCGTTCCTGTATATGAAGGATTGTCTGATGCGGAGCGTGAGCAGCTGAAAGTTCAGCTGGACTACATGCAGTTCAAGCCAGGGCAGAAACTGGAGGGCACACCTGTAGATTGGTGTTTCCTGGGCGCATGCACCAACGGCCGTATAGAGGATTTCCGCGCGTTTGCAAGCGTGGTGCAGGGACAGCACAAGGCTCCAGGGGTAACCGCCTGGCTGGTGCCCGGATCATGGGCAGTACGCCGTCAGATAATAGAGGAGTGTATAGACAAGATACTTGAGGAGGCCGGTTTTGAACTGCGTCTGCCGTCATGCTCGGCCTGTCTGGCCATGAACCCCGATAAGGTTCCGGCAGGTAAGCTGTGCATATCCACCTCAAACCGCAACTTTGTGGGCCGTCAGGGGCCCGGCTCCAGAACCGTTCTGGCCAGTCCGCTCACTGTGGCAGCCAGCGCTATAACCGGTGTGATAACTGACCCCCGTAAACTCTTGTGACTATGGAAAGGAAAATGAATATAGTGGAATCAACCTGCATTCCCATAAATATAGACAACTGCAATACGGACCTTATAATACCGGCCCGTTATATGGCAGCTACCACCCGTGACCTGGGCTATTTTGGCGATGCGTTCATGCATGACCTGCGTTACGGGGCAGACGGCAAGCCGGTGCAGGAGTTTGTGCTAAATAACCCCGATTACAGCGAGCGTCCGCACAAAGGCTGTCACGAGATAGTTATTGCCGGCACCAACTGGGGATCGGGCTCCAGCCGCGAGCATGCCGCATGGGCAATTGCGGGTTACGGCATCAGGGTGGTGATATCGGACCGTTTTGCCGATATACACCGCGGCAACCTGCTGAACTGCTTTGTGCTGCCGGTTACCGTGAGCACCGCTTTCCGCGATGAACTGGCGCGGACTGTGACTTCAAACCCAAAGGCTGTGGTACGTGTAGATCTGCAGGAGCAGACAGTTACCAATCTGGGCACCGGACACTACGAGAAGTTTGAGATTGACAGCTACAAGAAACTCTGCCTGCTTAACGGCTATGATGACATTGACTATCTGCTTAGCCGTAAGGCCGATATCGAGGCGTATGAGGGCCGTGCATCCCGCGGGCGTTACATAGAGATTCTGGACACCACGCTGCGTGACGGCGAGCAGACATCGGGTGTGAGTTTCTCTAACCAGGAGAAACTGAGCATTGTCCAGTCTTTGCTGTCGGACCTGAATGTGGATCGCGTGGAGATTGCATCGGCCATGGTATCGGACCGCGAGCAGGATTGCGTGAAGGGGATTGCCGATTGGGCGCATCGAAACGGTCTGCTGGGGCGCGTCGAGGTGCTGGGATTTGTTGACCGGAACCGCTCGGCCGATTGGATAATGGAGGCCGGTTGCCGGGTTATGAACCTGCTCTGCAAGGGCAGTCTCAAGCACGTTACCGCACAGTTGGGCAAGACTGCCGACCAGCATATAGCTGATATACGGAGCACCGTTGAGTATGCGGTAAGTCGCGGTATGGAGGTGAACGTCTATCTGGAAGACTGGAGTAACGGCATGAAACGCTCGTCCAAATACGTGTTTGACCTGATGGATGCCCTTGCTGCAATGCCGGTAAAGCGTGTGATGCTTCCCGATACACTGGGTATTCTCAATCCCGATACCACTCTGGAGTACTGCCGCCGTATGGTGGAGCGCTATCCTATGATACATTTTGATTTCCATGCACACAATGACTATGACCTGGCTGTGGCCAATGTCTATGCGGCTGTCAAGGCCGGCGTAAAGGGTGTCCATGTGACAGTGAACGGTCTGGGCGAGAGGGCTGGTAACGCTCCGCTGGGCAGCGTAATGGCTATGCTCAATGACCAGATGGGCGTGGAGACTGGGCTGAATGAGAGTCGCCTGTTCAAGGTGAGCCGTCAGGTGGAGCTGGACAGCGGCATACATATTCCGCACAATATGCCCGTGGTGGGCGAGTTTGTGTTTACGCAGTGCGCCGGCGTTCATGCCGATGGCGATAAGAAGGATAACCTCTATTTCAACGCCCTGCTGCCGGAGCGGTTTGGCCGCGTGCGTGAATATGCCCTGGGTAAGAACAGCGGCAAGGCCAATATCCAGATGAACCTTATGGCCATGGGCATAGAACTTGATGAGGAGTCCATGCGCAAGGTGACCGACCGCATAATTGAACTGGGCGTTAAGAAGGAGCAGGTTACTCAGGATGACCTGCCGTACATTGTACATGACGTTCTGCACCACGAACAGGAGGAGCAGCGCATCCGGGTGCTGAACTATTCGCTCAGCCTTACCCAGGGACTGCGTCCGCAGGCAACCGTCAAGATTGAAATAGACGGACAGCCCTATCAGGAGGCCGCCACCGGTGACGGTCAGTATGATGCCTTTGTGCGTGCGCTGCGCAAGATATACGCCGGGCTGGACAAACCGTTCCCGATACTGACCAACTATACCGTGTCAATCCCGCCCGGCGGCCGCACCGATGCCTTTGTACAGACCATTATTACATGGAACTTTAAAGGCACCGAATTCAAGACCCGCGGCCTGGATGCCGACCAGACCGAGGCTGCCATCAAGGCAACCGTCAAGATGTTGAACAAGATTGAGACAATGATATGAAACTTAAGATTGCAGTCCTGGCCGGCGACGGCATAGGTCCCGAGATAATGGAGCAGGGTGTGGCTGTAGTTAATGCCGTAGCCCAAAAGTTTGGACATGAGGTTGAGTACCGCGAGGCGATTTGCGGCGCGCATGCCATAGACCTGGTGGGAGACCCGTTCCCCGATGAGACTTTCCAAACCTGCATGGAGTGTGACGCCGTACTGTTTGCAGCCGTTGGTGACCCCAAGTATGACAACGACCCCACATCAAAAGTTCGTCCGGAGCAGGGTCTGCTGGCCATGCGCAAGAAACTTGGTCTGTACGCCAACATACGCCCCATAGAGACATTTGACTGCCTGGTGCACAAGTCACCTCTTAAGGATGAGATTGTGAGCGGTGCCGATTTCATATGCATCCGCGAGCTTACCGGCGGCATGTATTTCGGCCCCAAGAAAGAGGGCACCGATGAGGCATTTGACACCAACCTGTACAGCCGTGCCGAGGTGGAGCGCATCCTACGCGTGGGCTACAAATACGCCCTGGCCCGTAAGAAACATCTGACCGTGGTTGATAAGGCCAACGTGCTGGCCAGCTCCCGCCTGTGGCGCAATGTTGCCATGGAGATGATGAGGGATTATCCCGACGTGACCACCGATTTCATGTTCGTGGACAACGCCTCCATGCGCATGATCCAGGAGCCGCGTTTCTTTGATGTGATAGTAACCGAGAATACCTTTGGAGATATCCTTACCGATGAGGCGTCGTGTATAACAGGATCCATGGGCCTGCTGCCCAGCGCATCAACAGGAGAGCATACTCCCGTATTTGAACCGGTTCATGGCTCATGGCCCCAGGGTAAAGGCCTCAACATAGCCAATCCTATCGCCCAGATTCTGAGCGCCGCCATGATGTTCGAGTATTTCGGCCTGAATGAGGAAGGCGCCCTGATCCGCAAAGCCGTCCAAGCCTCGCTGGACGCCAACGTCCGCACCCCCGAAATACAAATCGCGGGCACCGCAAAATACGGCACCCGCGAAGTAGGTCAGTGGATTGTGGATTATATGCTTACTTGACTTTCCAGACGTCGAGTGTGATGCCTCCACCTGCGCCGAAGCCGGGCTGACACAGGAACAGGCACTCATTCATCCAGGCGTACTTGCTGTCCTTGGGAGCCTCAAACTTGGGGGCGCAACGGAAATACATGCCACCCTGGCCACCCATCTTGATGATGCCGTTGTTGCGGACATGGATGTTTACGCCGTCATCGGTACGGATGCAGTAGATTGCCTCAACCTCATTGCGGCCGTCAACAGCCAGCTGATAGTCTGCACCGCCGGGCAGAACCTCGCCCTTGATATTGGGACCCTCAAAAGTACCGCCGGTGATAGGAATTATGGTGCGGGTACCCTTGCCGTTGTCGCCCGATGAATAGGCCTGGCCAAGGGTAACGTTAAGACGTACCACATACTCAAGTTCGGGAGCCTTGGGCTCGCCACCCTGCTGCTGGGGAGCACCGAATCCGAACTGAGCGTTTGCATTCACTGTAAAGAGAGCCATTACGGCTGCTGCAAAAAATAATTTCTTCATTGTTATATTTTTTATTTGTTGATGTTGTCCAAAACGGACCTAAAGATAGAAATAAAGTCTGTAATAACTCTATGATCAGACCAGCAAAATGCAGAACAAGCCAACTCCAATGCTAACGCAAACGTTGATTAGTTTGGCCTTGAGGAATGCGCCGCGGCTTTGTGCCAGAAGCGGTAATGATGCGTGACCGTCCTGACTTATGCAGCTGGCCAGCAATACCGGCAGTGGCACAACTCCGGCAGCGTATAATGATATGAACACCAAATGTGGTCCAGACTCAGGAATGATTCCTATTGCGGCTGCCAACAGTATCATCAGGATTGTGTTGTCACTGACCCATGTCGTAATATCAAAATATGACATCAGCACTCCGATTACCACGATTGTACCGAATGTCCACAGAAAGATACTTGGCAGATGATTACATACTATGTGCTCCCACAGGTGCTCCTCAACAAAGTGGTCACCTGCAAACAGGAGCATACCCAGCACGGCAAGGCTCAAAGCTGCGAACAGCCAATACATCCACTCCTCTGAGAGAAGATTGAAACTGCCCGATACAGCATCGGGCTCATCAGCTTCCAGCCAGCCGGCCAGCAATGCGCCCAGAAACACCAGCACGCCCAGGAACATGACAATGCGCTGCCAGCCGTAATGACGCTCGTGCTTATGCTCATGTCCCGGCTCACGGTCCTCATCATGCACGTTCATGGAGTGGCAGCCATCATATTTGCTGTGGAACAGGTCCACCAGCAGACCTATTACAACCGCAACAACGAACAATATCAGGAATATCCAGGCTGAACGACCTGGAAACATAGCCAGCATCACGAACGCCTCATCACCCGATGATGCAATCATCATGGCTATCAGCGCACCAAAACTTATAAGGCCGTGAGTATAAAGAGATACTGACGCGAATCCGCCCATGCATCCGGGAATGGCACCCAGTGCCGCCGACAGCAGTACCTGCCCCACACGGCGGTTCTTGAGGCCGCTGAACATACGTCCGTCGGAGCGCACGTTGAACACCTCAATGAGCATCATCATGATCACCACCAGTCCCGTTACCAGAACTGCGGTGCGCAACGACTCCGTCAGAATCTCAATAATCATCAATAAAAACTACTTGAACAAGTATTGTGCGAATTCATGCAGTGACTTGCGCCAAACCTGCCACTCATGGTCGCCGGGGTATGAGTTGAACTTGACCTCCACACCGCCGTCACGCATCTTCTTTACTATGTTGCGTGTATATTCAATACGGGGATCCTGCTCGCCGCAGCTAAGGAAGAACACGTCAAACTGCTTGTTGAAGTTCTTGGTATCTGACAGCATGCCCGGACATTCAGCCTCAAGATCAAAGTTTGCGGCACCCGATATTCCGCCGAACATTCCGGTAGAGAATACGCCCACATTTGCAAATACCTCCGGGTCACGCAGGCCAATATAGAATGCCTGACCGCCACCCATTGACAATCCGCACATTGCACGGCTCTTGCGGTCCTTCTTGGCACGGTATGTCTTCTCCACGAAAGGAATTACATTATCAATCAGCTCACTGCGGAATGTCTGCATACCCTGCCAGCTGTAACCGCCGCCCATGCCACCGCTCCTGGATGTTACGTTGCTGTTAGCGCTAACCACGATCATAGGCACAGCCTTTCCTGCGGCAATAAGGTTATCCATAATCATGGCAGTACGGCCCTGCTCCATCCAACCGCGATGATCTTCACCGCCACCGTGCTGGATATAGACTACCGGATACTCCTGCTTACCCTCATTGTAACCGGCAGGAGTATAGACCATAAGCGGACGCCATGCCTCCTCAACCTTTGAGTAGTAGTAAACTGTATTGACCTCGCCGTGAGGCACATCCTGTACCTCAAACACATCCATGCCATCCTCCTTTATCTCAATGGCGCTTGTCCATCGGCTGCAACCGTAAAACGGCTGGCTGGCGGGATCGGACACGGATACATTGTCTATGAACAGGTTGTAGTAGTGGAAACCCGGCACCTGCGGCTTTGTGGTAACGGTCCATGCGCCGTTCTCGCCCTTGGTCATATCATATTTGGTACCACCCAAATCAATCTGCACGTTCTGGGCCTGCGGGGCCTGAACGCGGAACATCACACTGTTATCGGCCAAAACACGCGGATAACTGTTGCGGTTTATGTTGGTGACGGGAGAGTACGAGCCCTCGGGAAAACTCTCCATTCGTGGTCTCTGAGCGGCAGCATAGCTGCACATAACTGCCGTAAGCATGACGGCCAAAATCTTTGAAGTCCTCATAATTGCAATTGGTTATGTCTGTTTTTTAATAGCACGTAAAGAATTACCGGCGCGCCGATGGCGGGCGTGATGGCATTGAGCGGAATCAGGCCGCGGTTTCCGGGAATGGAGCTGAGCACGTTGCACAGCAGCGCAACTACAGCACCTGTCAGTATGGTTACCGGCATCAGGCTGCGATGGTTGCTGGACTGCAGCATCAGCCTTCCTATATGCGGCACAGCCAGTCCGATAAATGAAACGGGACCGCAGTATGCGGTTATGATAGCCACCAGCAGACTGGTTGACAGCAGCAGCCAGTTACGGGTCCGGATAATGTTCACACCCAGGTTCTCGGCATACATATCGCCCAGTAGCAGCGCATTGAGCGGTTTTATCAGTGAAACCGCTATCAGCAATCCTGCCGCCGAAACCACACAATACACCGGAAGTTGTCCCATAGATACTCCGCCAAAGTTACCCATACCCCACATGGTGTAAGAGTGAACGCCCTCGGCCGTAGAGAAGAAATTGAGCAGGGATATGATAGCCGATGCCAGATAACTCACCATGATACCCACAATCAGCAGCATGACCGGATTCTTGAGCCTGGTAGAGAGGTAAAGAATCAGCGCAGTCACGGCAATAGCACCCACAAAAGCACCTATTATTACCGATACAGATCCACCCAGCGTCAGATTGCCCATAGTGAGATTACCGCCAAACAGCAGCATAACCAGTGCTACACCCAGTCCTGCACCGCCGTTTATGCCCAGTATGTCAGGACCGGCCAAGGGATTGCGGAAAGCGGTCTGCAGCATCAAACCGGATGCAGCAAGCGATGCACCTGCCAGCAAGGCTGTGACAGCCGACGGCAGTCGAGACTCACGGATAATGAAATCCCAGCTCTCACGGCTGGCCCCGCCGCCAGTAAGCGATGCAACCACATCCCTAAGCGGAATATGCACAGTACCCCAGCACAGGTTCAGGAAAAACAGCACCAGCACAGCAATGACCAGTGCCGCTATCAAATAGCCGGTTTTTCTTTTCTCTCCCTTCATTTTTGTTGATTGAGACTACAAATGTAATGAAAAGATGACAAACAGAACCGTCCCCTTTGTCACCTATTCCTCCCGGTATTGGGTAGGAGTCTGGCCGGTGTGATTCTTGAAAAATCGGAAGAAGAATGACTGGCTGGGGAAATTCAGGTTGGCTGAGATTTCCTTTATTGTCATGTCAGTGTGACGCAGCATGTTCTTTGCGTCAAGGATGAGCAGTTCGCTGAGCCAGTCAGGTACGGAACGGCCGCTGGTCTCCTTCACTATCTTGGAGAGGTATTTGGGCGTGACGCACATCTTATCGGCATAATAGCCCACCAGGTGCTCTTTTGCATGGTCTGTAATGGCCAGTTTTATGAACTGCTCCAGCATCTGGCGCTGGCGGGTGGTGCGTGCCGGCTTTTCCATATCCTGACGGCGCTTGGAGTCTGCCAGGAATCCGGCGAACTGGTAGAATACCGATGATACCAGTCCTGCTATGCTCTCCTGTAAGAACTGGGGATTTGCCTTTGTTATGTCAAGTGCCAGATTGACATATTTGTGCAGCATCTCAGCCTCATCGGTCGAAAGATGGATGCATGGATCACGCAGAACCTCTACAGCCTCAACCAGGAACTTGCTGGGATTGATGCCTATTCCTGATATAAAAGAGGTGGAGGCGCAAATCAGGGTGAATCGCAGACCCTCTTCCAACTCGTCAGGCTGTGTAATCTTGACTATATTGCCGGGTGTGATGAGCAGCAGAGTACCTGTGGTAAGATGATAATCATTAAGATTGACAGAACAGTCAACAGATCCCTCCACACAGTATGCGGCCAGATAGCAGTCCACGCGGAAAGGATAGCGCAGATACTTGTACTGAGGTTTCTCCTGCAGGCGTGAAATAAAGAAGTCATCACCTATTCCCAGTGATATACCGGAGGGTACCATCAGCTTGATTTTGGAGGGTGTGATGAGCGTCTCTGAATACGATTCCATCTCTATTTGCTTTGATTTTATGCCAAAAGTAATACGTTTATTTGATATTTGATACCTATTAGTTGGTATTTTCGACCAATAGATACAATAAGTGATTAAAAAGATTCCCTTGGAATATTGCAATGGCATTAATTTTGCACCCGAAATTAAAACGGAAAACAAAAAGGTATTTAAGATATGAAACATTCCAGTAGAAATCTGTTGATGGCCTGCCTGATGTTGGTTGCCGTACCTTCTGCAAGGTGCGGCGCCCAGACTGTCCTGACACTTGAGGAGTGCAGGGAAATGGCGCTTGAGAACAACGGCCAGTCCAAGATGGCAAAGGAGAAGGTTGCGGCTGCCGAATATGACACCAAAACCGCTTTTGCAAACTATCTGCCCAAGGTGTCGGCAACAGCCATGTATCTGCACAACAGCGAGAACATCAATCTGGCCAGTGAGGACCAACGCAACACCCTTTCAAATATGGGTACATCTTTGACATCGGGCATACAGACTTCACTCATGAGTGACCCCAATTTCCTATCATTGTACATGAGTGACGCCACGGTAAAGAATACCGTGAATTACATGATAAACAAGATGTCAACAGCCGATGTGGCCGGTACCCTTAACCAGATGGGACAGGATTTTGCCGATGACCTGACTCTGGATATACAGAATGTCTATGTGGGAGCAATTACGGTAGAGGAGCCTATCTATGTGGGCGGCAAGATACGCGCATATAATAAGGTGGCTGCATACGCCAAGGAGCTGGCCGAGACACAGCTGAGCGGTGAGGACCAGAAAGTGCTGGTTACGGTTGATGAAGCTTACTGGCAGATTGTATCGGTGGCCAACAAGCTGCGTCTTACCGACCAGTATGTGGAGCTGCTGCAGCAGATGGACAAGAACGTGGAGATAATGAAGAACGAGGGCGTGGCTACTGCATCTGACCAGCTTTCAGTAAGAGTAAAGCTTAATGAGGCTGAGATGAGCCAGATAAAAGCCAGGAACGGTCTTGCACTCTCCAAGATGCTGCTCTGCCAGCTTTGCGGAATGCCTCTGGACAGCGATATAATGCTCAAGGATGAGATGAATGAGAATCTGGATATCCCGGCCGATGAGGTTACATATACTCAGGAGGACCTGTATGAGGACCGTCCTGAGCTGAAGAGCCTGCAACTGGCTGTGAACATGTATGACCTTAAATCCAAGATTGTCCGTGCCGATTATCTGCCTACCGTGGCATTGATGGGCAACTATCTGATAACCAACCCGTCGGCAAGCGACGGTTTTGCCAATGACTTTCACGGAATGTGGAACGTAGGCGTTGTGGCCAGGATTCCGGTATTCCACTTTGGTGAGGGCGTGAACAAGTACCGCAAGGCAAAATCGGACGTGATACTTACCCAATATCAGTTGGATGATGCCAAAGGCAAGGTCTCTCTGCAGGTAAACCAGTATGAGAAGAAGATTGCCGAGGCGGACTCACGCCTGGAAATGGCCCTAAAGAATATGGAGAATGCCGAGGAGAACCTGCGAATAGCAAACATAGGTTTCCAGGAGGGCGTGGTGGAGTCATCACTTGTGCTGGCTGCACAGACTGCATGGCTCAAGGCACACTCAGAGGAGATTGATGCCCGCATTGACCGGATCATGGCAACCGTATATCTGCGTCAGGCAACAGGACAGCTTAAGTAATGTAGGAAAAGACAAAAACATAAAGATATGGACAACAAGACACAAAAAATGAACATCGCGCTGTCATTGACGGCATTCTTCGTTGTAGTTGTAATTGTGTGCGCGGTAGGTATCTACACCTTCAAGCATCGTGTTCCTGAGATTGTTCAGGGACAGGCCGAGGTGAGCGAGTACCGTGTATCGAGCAAGGTTCCGGGACGTATACTCAGGATCCTGGTTCAGGAGGGTCAGTTTGTACATGCAGGCGATACCCTGGCCATTCTTGATACTCCCGATATCAATGCCAAGCAAGCCCAGGCAGAGGCTGTTCTGAGTGCAGCAACCGCCCAGAACGCCAAGGCACAGAAGGGTGCCCGTGAGGAGCAGATCCAGGGCGCATATGAGATCTGGCAGAAAGCCAAGGCAGGTCTGGATATATATGAAAAATCTTATCGCCGTGTAGAGAACCTCTTTAAGGAGGGTGTTGTGAGCGAGCAGAAACGTGACGAGGCCAAGGCCCAGTATGATGCAGCAGCCGCAACAGAGAGAGCAGCCAAGTCTCAGTATGACATGGCCGTTAACGGAGCCGAGAAGGAGGTCAAGGAGATGGCAGCCGCACAGATGCGTCAGGCCGAGGGCGTCGTAGCCGAGGTCAACTCATACATTGAGGAGACGGTCCTGACTGCAACACTTGACGGCGAGGTCAGCGAGATATTTCCCATGGTAGGCGAGTTGGTAGGTACCGGCGCCCCCATAATGAACATAGCAGTTATGGACCAGGTGTGGGTAAGTTTCAACGTGCGTGAGGACCTGCTGCAGGACCTTACCATGGGAGCCGTGCGTGACGCATATGTCCCGGCATTGGACAAAACTGTCCCAATCAAGGTTACATATATGCGTGACCTGGGTTCTTACGCCGCATGGAAGGCCACCAAGGTGAACGGTCAGTATGACCTTAAGACATTCGAGGTCCGTGCCGTTCCAGAGCAGAAAGTTGAGAATCTGCGCCCCGGTATGACCGTTATCATTGACAGAAAGTAATTATGACAGAAATGAAGCAAGGATTCTGGGCTTTAGTCAGACGTGAGATACTGCGCATGCAGTCACGTCCGCTGTATGGACTGAGCATGGTCTTTGCGCCGCTGTTCTGCTTTGTATTCTTTACATCACTCATGCATGAGGGTTTGCCGCAGAGCCTACCCGCAGGTGTGGTGGATGAGGATAACACCACGGTTTCAAGGTCAATACTGAGAAACCTTGACTCATACCAGCAGACAGAAATCATCAAACAGTACGCCAGTTTTGCCGAGGCCCGCGAGGCTATGCAGAGGAATGAGATTTACGGATTCTTCTACATCCCCAAGGGTACCGCATCCAAGGCCTCAAGCCAGCAGCAGCCTGTTATATCCATATACACCAACGCCACATATCTGATTCCTTCATCGTTGCTTTACCGCGACATGAAGACAATGGCGGTAATGGCATCGGCCGCGGTGGGACGTGAAGTTCTGTTTGCCAAAGGCGCCAACATGGACCAGGCTATGGGATTCCTGCAACCCATCCAGATGGATATGCACCCCATAGGAAACCCGTGGCTCAACTACAACGTCTATCTGAGCAACACCATGCTGCCTGCCGTTCTGGCACTCATGATACTTATGGTGACCTGTTTCAGCATCCATACCGAACTCAAGGACGGAACCGCAGGTGAATGGCTCCAGATGGCCGATGACAACATACTCAAGGCCGTGAGCGCCAAACTTTTCCCGCAGACCATGTTGTTCTCACTGATGGCACTCATCTATCTGGTGCTTATCTACGGATATCTGCAATTCCCGGCACACAACGGTTTCTGGCCGATGTTTCTGGCAGCCGAACTGCTCATCCTGGCATCGCAGGGATTTGCGGTGTTCATTGCATCGGCCATACCCTCACTGCGCTGGTCACTGAGCCTATGCACCCTGTGGGGCGTGCTCTCCATACCTATAAGCGGATTCTCATTCCCGGTGATGGGTATGCCTGCCGCACTCCAGGCCATGTCTTACCTGTTCCCGCTGCGCTACTATTTCCTCATTTATGTGGATCAGGCGCTGAACGGAATCCCTATGGTCTATTCGGCCTGGTTCTATACCGCCCTCGTGGCGTTTCTCATATTGCCGCTGGTAGACATCAGCCTACTGCGCAAGGCGGCTCATGAATATGCTTATCTACCTTAAAATCAAGACTGTATGTGGATAAAAGATATGCTCGATGTGTGTGGTAAGGAACTCCGCAAGACAGTGTCCGATGTCGGTGTGCTGGTGTTCTTCATAGTGGTGCCTCTGCTATACCCGCTGTTGTATGCCTACCTGTACGGCCGCGAGACGGTGCGCGAGGTCCCGGTTGTGGCCGTAGATGACTGCCGCAGCACAACCAGCCGTGAGTTCCTGCGCAAGTGCGACGCCACCCCTGACCTTAAGATAGTATCCTATTGCGCCGATATGGAGGAGGCCCGCAACGTAATCCACAACCATAAGGCCTACGGAATAATCCAGGTTCCGCGTGAACTGGACAAGACTTTGGCCGATGGGCATCAGGCAACCATAAACCTGTACTGCGACATGAGCGGCCTGCTCTACTACAAGGCCATGCTGAGCGGATGCACCATGGTATCGCTCGATATGAACCGCGATATCCAGATGGTACGTCTGTCGGGCATGTCGGACTGGGAGAAAGAGGTCATGACCATGCCCATCGAGAATGAATACATAACCATGTTCAATCCCGCCAACGGATTCCAGGCGTTCCTTATTCCGGCAGTGCTCATTCTGGTACTGCAGCAGACACTGGTGCTGGGCGTGGCCATGATGGCAGGCACCGAGCATGAGCGCCGCCGCAGGGGTGAACTTATCCTGGGTAACGAGTATTCCAACCCCATAACCGTACTGGGCGGCAAGGCACTGGCCTATCTGCTGGTTTACGGATTCACAGCCACTTACGTGCTATGCGTAGTACCCTGGCTCTTCAACATGCCGCAACTGTGGCAACTGCCCACCCTGGTGGCATTCATAGTTCCGTTCCTGCTGGCAAGCATCTTCTTTGCCATCAGTATCTCGTTCTTTGTAAGAGACAGGGAATCGTGCTTCCTGCTGTTCGTGTTCGTATCGGTCCCCCTTATTTTCATGAGCGGCATATCCTGGCCTACTTCAAATATGCCCACGTTCTGGAAATTCTTTGCACAGATTTTCCCGTCCACCCATGCAGTAAACGGATTCGCCCGAATCAGTACCGCAGGCGCATTGCTGCAGGATGTGCGCTATGAATCTATAGCATTGTGGATCCAGACCGCCGTCTATTTCATGACATCGCTCTTTATCTACGAGCGTCTGTACCGTTCCGAGAAGATGCCGGGAGTGGAGTTCGTTATGGCAATGAGGACCCGTATGCGTCGTGACATCCGCGTGGCTGCACGCGATATCAAGGAGGCTCGTCAGGAACTCAAGGAGAAACTGGAACAGCGCAAAAAGAATTAATTGGTAAGGGTTGAGAACTTGCCGGTAACGGTCTCGGAGTAGGTTGTTGAGACCGGGATGTGCGGGGCCGCAGCATAGGTGAGTTCGGCAAACAGGCCATCCGGACCTTTCTGGATGGCCCTTATTTTACGCAGGTTCACGTAGTAAGAGCGGTGACAGCGCACTATGTTGTTTGACTCACAGATCTGCTCTATGGAACGCATGGAACTGCGCAACGGGAAGCGTACCAGTTTGTCATTGTTAAGGTAGCAGATGTTTACGTAGTTGTCGGCTGCCTCAACATAGAGAATGGCGTTGGCGGTCACGGCCAGCTTAAGTGATTTCTTTTCATCCAGGAACGGCAGAGTACTGTCCTCACGTCCTATCTGTCCGGAGGCGTATTTCTCGATCGTAACCATATTCTTGGCCAGACGGATGTCTCTGTCCTTGAGCTCGGATACCAGGGCAATTATGACGTATGGGAATACCAGTATGGAGCAGGTAATAAGGAACATCTTGGGCAGCAGGTCAATATACGCCATGGTGCGTTGGTCCATGAGCCATATGAAGAGGGCGCAGAACATGGTTATGGCAACTCCTTCCAATAGTTCCCAGATTACGAATCCCGTATAATTGATGTGATGCTTACTTCTTACCAGCAGCATAAACAGCCTGCTTATCAGAACCACTACAAGCTCTATGGATGCCATGATAGCTGACCTGAAAGCCAGTTGGTTCTGGGTGATGTTCATGAAGGTGTCCAGATGGTAGGGCTTGGCCCATATAAGGAAAAAGAATGCGAACATGGGTACCAGCAGTATGTAGCATGCCAGCATATTGCCTTTAAAGTATGAATCCGGGATTTTGTGCATATTTATTGTACTTTTTTGCTTTCCGATGCAAATATAGGGGTAAAATTCTGTCCCTGTATCAGTGGGGCGAAATTTTTTCACTCTGATTTTTACCCTCATATTCCTGATTTTACCCCTAAATATGCCTTTTAGTCACTTCAGGGCGGTGTATATCCCTTTTATTTTCACCCATCATATATGTACTGTATCTTTGTGGCGAAAATAATAAGGAATCAAAACAAAAACGATATGACTACCATTTGTTCTTTTGACTGCAACCAGTCGGCACTCAAGTCACTGATAGGTGACAAGAAACCGGTTGCTCCTGTAGAGGGTGTCTGGACTAACGTTTCGGCCAGGGTATTTGAAGATCAGGTGCGCAAGCTTGCTTATGGTCTTATGGTAAAGGATTTCCGTCGTGGAGATACTCTTGTCTTTACCGGTTGCACGGATGAGATGAAGACTTTTATAAATGCCGCCTGCAGTCTGGCTCACCTGAATGCTGAGTTTACTGCCCAGGCTGATGGTTTGAATATAGTTCCTGTCACTGAACTGGAATACCTTATGTCTATAGGCGGAACATGGTCACGCAAGTACAAGGCATCAGTTGACCGCACTATCGCCCGCCTTATACTTGGCTGCTGATAAACCAGCTTTTCCTCATATTAAAATATTATTCGTCCAGCGGATGGTAGAAATACCGTCCGCTGCTCATTTCCGGGTGAAATATTGAAATGAAATCACCCAGCAGTATTTCCGGGTGGAACGATGAGAGCTCAAAGTAGGGCACTTGATTGACATTACATACCCATATGTTGCGTTCCTTGAAAGGACGGAATGACGCGTATGACTTGAAATCAGATTCCAGCAGGCTGTAGGTTAGCGGAACAGAACTACTGTTCTTGAGCAGCCAGACATCGGCATTGCCGGCACGTTCAAACACGGTCTCAAATGACAGAGGTACCGATCCGCTGTTATCGTTGTCTGCAAATATATAATCAGCATTGGCATCGGCTATCATGCGGCCTATGGTGCTGTTGCCCCCGGCCACATACCAGGCGGAACCACTGCGCGTGTCAAGCATAACCTTGGGGCGCATCACAGTCCTGGATGCAACATCTTTAAGATTGTTGTAATCAGTACTTACCTTATTGTACAGTGAGTCTGCGCATGCTGATGCACCGAACACACGACCGTAGAAGCGTATCCATTCCGCACGGGCCAATGGCGATGTCTCCATATAATCGGCACATTCCAGCAGCGGAATGCCCAGTTTTTCCAACTGTCCGTAACCGGTCTGCTCAAACGGCGATACCATAATGGCATCAGGGTGGAGTTCCATTATCTTCTCTATGGTGGGGTACATGCTGTTGCCGCAGTCCGCTATCGTGCCGTCTGCCAGACGGGTGCGGATGAGAGTGTCCGATATGTACTCTGGTTCACATACGCCGGCTATGCAGTCTTCCACACCCAGTTCAACCATAAGGTGTGCCAGGCTGTTGGTCATTACCACAACACGTTTAAGAGGTACATGAACTGTGTTATCCGCACGGCTGAACTTATAGTCTGTGGGCAGAGAGTCCGTGAATGTATAGGTGTGCAGGAGCGTGCCTTTTTTCCATGGATTGGCAATCCTTACAAAATAGCTGTGCGTGGTTTCATGTACGGTAATATGGCTGGCCAGCTCCATAATGCCGCCTTGGGACTGGAACTGTGTGCCTGCGTTGCATGAGCAGAGCAGCGCTGCAATCAGTATAAAGATAGATGTCTGCTTTCTCATTCTGTCTTAGGGTTTAGGTTATAAATGGCGGTCAACTCGGTTGACTGTTCTCCTGTAAGGCTGTTGCATCCAATGGATCCTGTCTGAATCTTTATGAAGTCAATGCTCTCAAGCGCCGCGGGAGTACCGTCCTGCCTTACAGCCCAGTCTATGTCAAATGACGAGTTCTGCAGGCTGTTGGGCTGATTGTCCGCATATCCGTAGTCAAATGCCGGCATTACCCAGTTAGTACCGTCATATGACATGTTGCCCGGCAACAGGGTTGCAGTAAAACTCACAGAACTGCCCTCATACCACTGCGGATAGTATGATTGTGAGTGGTAGATGTTGTGGAGAATGGCTCCTGCCTGTCCGTCCGATCCGCTCCAGGGCGTGTCATCGTCCTGAGCATCCGGTCTGGTGTATGTTATAGTGTAGTTTGCGGTGGCACGCCCCTCTTTCTGTTCGGAGCCCCATATCTCATACCATGGGTCATCCGGTAATCCGTTGCCGTTGGCATCGGCGCTTACCCAGACCACTCCTGGTTCGGCATTGCCTATGTAGGCATTCCCGTCAACCCTGAAATCCATTCCCTCCAGATTCCTGACCGGACTCTTGAATCCGGCAGTAATGTATCCTCCGAATCCGCCAAGTGTTACCAGATTGCCGGTCTGAAGTTCTTTGAGACACTTGGCAGCCATGGTTTGTGCGTTATTGCCCTCTTCATACCTGGGCAGCAGGTTTACGAACTGTCCGGGAGCAGGCATATACTCAAACACACGGTCTATGTCACCTATGGGTTCAGGTTCTCCCTGATATTTTTCAAGTTTGACTTTGTTGTCGCAGAACACTACGGTATTGGGGTTTATGCCGATGCCCTGAATGCGGTAGAGCAGGCGGCCCTCAGGGCTGAAACAGAGCAGTGAGCCGGGAGTTACATAATCAAGGGCGTCACATACATAGACCTTGTGGGTGGTGGGCTCAACCCTGATGGAGTAGGGACACTCCACACGGGTACCGTCAGATATAAAGGCTGAATCAATGACAAGTCCGGTCTTAAGGTCCAGAATCTGTATGGTACCTCCGTCTCCATACCCGTAGAACCATGCCATATCATCAGAAACGTCCATTCTCAATATGGGAATGTCATATGTGTAGGTCACGATATCGGTCTGTGTGTCTATGCGGTGCAGGCGGCTGTCATAATCCATTGTACCGTAGTCAAATATGCCGCGAGATATCACATATACATCATTTCCGCATGAATAGATTGAGTAGGGGTTGGCCCGCACCGGGATACGTTTTGTCTCGGTGAATGTCTCCAGGTCTATCACTGAAACCGTACTGTCAGGGTTGGAAGCATCCAGGCCTCCGGAGTTGGAGACGTACAGCTTACCGTTGGCGTAGCATATTCCGTCGGGGTTTCTGCCTACGTGTACAGTGGCATCGGGTGTCATTGAGATGGTGTCGATGCGGGTGACGGTGCCGTCAAAACAACATACATAGACATAATTGCCATGGGCTGCAAGATAACGGGGCTGTGATGATATGCCGTTGTTACTCAAAGGAATCTGCTTGAGCGAGCGGCAGGAGGCGGCATCTATTATCTCTATGGTGCTTGATTCTGATACGGCCATGTAAATGCGGCTTCCATACAGGATCATATCATTGGCGGTGTCACCTATGCGCCGTCCGTTCACTTTCATGAAACAGTCATAAGACCTGGTGGACTGGTAATTCCATGAATCGGGACGTCCCGATGTAAAGTCTATCCATGCCAGAGTGCTGTTATTCTGGTTGAAAAGACCTTCGGACAATACATATACTCCTGTATGCCCGGCATCAACTATGGCTTGGCTCTGCTCCAGCAGCACCGGTTCGGGATCACATGCAACCGCGATCAGCATCAGGGGCAGTATTTTCATCAGGGGCTTTCTCATAGTGTTATCGTTACAGAACCACGCACCTGAATGCCGGGCATGGGATAGTTGCGTACCAGTTCATACCGGTTATCTGTAAGGTTTATGAATTCGATCTTCAAGGTCTCTTCAAACAAATGTGATGTGAATGTCCTCCATATGGAACATCCAATCTCGTAATAGGACGGCATGCGGTATTCGGGGCCGTTGTAGCCGTTGCAGAAGTATTCTCCGCTGTAAAACAGGTTGCAGCTGGCGTTTACATACGGTGTCTCTATCCAGGTTACGGCCGATGTCGAATGCCTGGGGGTATAGGGAAGCTGATGGTTCCAGGTGGTTCCGTTACTGTCTGTCTTGTCCATTGAACGCTGATATGTGTATGATACCAGCAGGGCCGGGCGTACCAATCCTTCATGAGCGTGGATCTCAAGGCCGGCTTCAAGTCCGTGGGTGGTTACCAGGCCTATGTTCTTCATCATCCATACGGCGGTGTTCTTGCCGGGAACTGCCATGATGCGGTCCTTTACGTTGCTGTTGTAGGCATCAGCATAGATTGAGTAGGAGACATTACCAATCTCATTATCAATGACAATGCCTATCGATGTCACCGATGCCTGTTCCGGACGCAGGTCACGGCGGCCAATCTGCTCAAAGTACAGGTCGTTGAATGTAGGCAGGCGGAATGTGTTGCAGAAAGATGTCCTGAGATGCAGTCCTGCTGCGGGCCATGCAAGCCAGTTTACTCCTGCTGTAGGCGAAAGATGGTTATAGCTTTGGGCAGCCTGGCGGAGTCTGGTTTTCTCTTTTGTGATTACGTGGTTCAAGCGGCCGGTGACTGTCAGCCGTTCAGATGCGTATTTGAGTGCCGCCGTGCTGTTTAGAGTATATCGGGTGGGTTGGGCTTGCTCCGCTCCGTTGCCGTCAAGATTTGAAATACGGCCGTCTGCTCCGAATGATGCAGACAGACATTCTGCTATGCGATAAAGAGCTACAGCAGACAGATAACCCTCCTGCTCGGTGTAACGGTTGTCGGTCTTGCCCTGGGTGTTGCTGACCTTGGGGTCCAGGTAGCGGGTGTAGGTTATGCCGTACTTGCCATTGAAACGTAGTGTAAACCGCTGGCTGACGGCAGTTGTGAGTGTGGATTGGACGAATCCGTTACGGTTCCAGAGCCGCTCGCGTGCGGCATTCTCATTGTAGAGTATGTTGGCGGGAAGTCCCTGCTCCGATTGGAACCAGTATGCACGCGTGGTGAGTGTGGTATTATTGCCTATGTCGCTGAAAAGACCACCTTCTATACGAAAACGTCGCACATCGGAGTTGTCGCGGCGCATCTCTATGGAGTTTGTCCCGTTGTTCTGTGTATATGGGTAGTTGCCCTCTGTCTTAAGCCATTCACCCTGAAGCGATAAGGTATTATGCTGACCTGCCTTGAATGTGCTTCCCGCTTGGATTGATAGAGTCTTGTAGCTGCCGGATTTGTATTGGGCATTGTATTTGGGCCTGCCGTCTTGCAGACTTGGCCTGCCTGTGCTTATGCTTATGACCGCGGCCTGGGCGGCAAGAGCAGCAGGTTGCAGAAGGTCGTTGTCGGGGCCGCTTACCATTCTGACAGACTCGGCCTGTGATGCGGAGAATTTGCCCAGGTCTATCTGGCCTGTCTGGTTATCGGTAATGATAATGCCGTCATAGGCAACGGCGGTGTGCGATGCTCCAAGTCCTCGTACCGATACGGTCTTGAGTCCGCCTACACCGCCATAATCCTTGACGGTGGCTCCGCTGAAATACTTTAGTACGTCCGATACCTGTAGCGTTCCGGTGGCCTGTATCAACTCTGCATCGGCCTTTTTTGATGTGGATACGGCATGCGGGTTTACGGTGCGGTCACTTGTGACGTTGACCTGAGGAATGTCTTTTGTACGCATGGTGTCAGATAAAACCTGACCCTGTGCCTCCAGGTGGAAGCACAGGGTACAGATTGCTATCAAACAGTATTTTACGTCAAAAGTCATTCCGGTTCATTACTCTGTCACAGTGAGTCTGTCAAGGCAGAAGTAAGCTGGAGTGTTCATACCATACTGGCCGCTGTCAGTTGATGCGAGTTTGAACACAATCCTGGTTACCTTACCCAGTTTGCTCAAATCAACCTTCTGCCATGTGTTGATTATGTCCATGCCGTCAGCCAGCAGGAAATCAACACTCTGGGTCTTCTCTCTGCCGTTGTAACCGGTTATTGTCAGAGTGAACTCGTCATCCTCGGTCCAAGGTCTGATCATTGAATAAGAACCGGCACCGTCATTGGTGTCTTTAATGGCAAGGTATGCATATACGCTGTTGGTTACATAGCACTCTTTTGCATTGTAGGCTTTACCGTCCTTGAATGAAATCTCTGCGGCAAGACCACCCTCATAATTTCCTCCACCTGCATTGGCTATGAAGTATGCGTTGCTCTTGACTCCGGCTTTTGTGATTGCTGAGAGGTTGCTGTATCCGGGTGTGGTGTCATTGGTGCAGCTTGAATAGGTGAATCCTTCACCAAAACCCCACAGACCGAATGAATGTGTCAGAACAAAGGGATTGATAGTGATGTCCTGCTTATAATACGGATATTGGGGATCGCCATAAGGAGCGGATTTGTCTGTTCCCATATAAACGGAATCAGCCTTGCTCAGGCTTACGGTCAGAGTGTAGGATTTTACATCATCCTTTTCATCATCGCAGGATACAAATACAAACCCCATTGCAAGGGCCATCAAAGCAAATGATAATACTTTCTTCATAATTATAAAGTTTAAAAAGTTACTGAATCCCGGCAGTAATGCGGACAGGCTATGCCGGTCCGGCTTTTTATATGTTGTCTTGCAGGTCTTCTGACTCACCCCGGTCTGTCCGCCTTCCCACCCACAGCGGGGCAGTGGCACTTGCGGTATTGGACATCCCTGTTTTGAGGGCTTACAGCAGCGGGTCTGTTCAGGATTCTCACCTGATTCCCTTTTAATCCTCTGACTCTGAAAGAGTATCGGAACAAGACGCCGCAAAATTAGTTATTTATTCCTTACAGGTATTCAATTATCTTGTAATTTTGCGTATCAAAATCAACTGATTATGTCAGAAGAAGCGAATCTTGTAAAGGACCTTGCCCTGATACTGATATCGGCAGGAGTATTCACCATAATATCAAAAGCACTGAAGCAGCCGCTCATTCTGGGCTATATCGTAGCAGGCTTTCTGGTAGGGCCTCACATGGGTCTCTTTCCAACCGTGACCAGCACGGTCCAGGTTAGCGAATGGTCTGATATAGGTATCATATTCCTTCTGTTTGCGCTGGGTCTGGAGTTCAGCTTCAAGAAACTGCTCAAGGTGGGCAGCAGTGCGCTCATAACGGCCATGACCCAGTGCGTGGGTATGTTCATTCTGGGTTTCCTGGTAGGCGAGGCTATAGGATGGAGCAATATGGAATCCATATTCCTGGGTGGTATGCTGTCAATGTCATCCACCACCATTATCATAAAGGCGTACGATGATCTGGGATATAAGGACCGGCCGTTTGTGCCGCTGGTGTTCGGCGCACTGGTGTTTGAGGACCTGATTGCCGTGGTGCTCATGGTGCTGCTGTCAACTATGGCGGTATCCAACAAGTTTGCCGGCGGTGAGATGCTGATGGGACTGGGTAAGCTGGTGTTCTTCCTGATACTGTGGTTCCTGGTGGGAATTTACATGATTCCTACACTGCTTAAGAAAGCGCACAAATATCTTAATGATGAGATACTGCTGCTGGTCAGTCTGGGCCTTTGCTTCGTGATGGTGTCATTAGCCACTCTGGCCGGGTTCTCCGAGGCGCTGGGCGCTTTCGTGATGGGTTCTATTCTTGCCGAGACTCTTGAGAGTGAACATATTATGCATCTTGTTAAGGGTATCAAGGATCTGTTCGGTGCCATATTCTTTGTATCGGTAGGTATGATGGTAGATCCGCATGTGATTGCAGGTAATTGGGGGACTATACTGGTGCTGACCATTACAGTCATGGCGGGAATCCTGTTTTTCTCTACATCAGGTGCTGTCCTGGCCGGTCAAGGGCTTGACAACGCAGTGCACGCGGGATTCAGTCTGGCACAGTTGGGCGAGTTCTCATTCATCATTGCAGGTCTGGGCGTATCACTGGGCGTGATGCGTGACTTTATATATCCGGTCATTATCACCGTATCGGTCATAACCACGTTCACTACACCTTATATGATTAAGGCGGGAACCCCGGCATACCAGTATCTGATAAAGAAGCTGCCGGAGCAGTTTGTACAGAAGATAAACTCGTTCTCCGTGCAGGACAAGGAGAATTCGGCTGCTGCTCAGAACGAGTGGAAACGTCTTGTCAAAGAACTGGCGCTCAGGGTATTGCTGTATGGAGTGATACTGATTGCCATAGACCTGGGCTCTCATCTGTTCCTGGACAAGTTCATAAACAGCCGCCTGGACAGCCTGACCCCGTTTGTGCGTAATCTTATAAGTGTGGTGATAACGCTTGTGGTCATGTCTCCTTTCCTGGTGGGTATTGCAATATCGGGTGATGACATAAACCGCTCGTCGCTCAAACTCATAAAGGAGAAGCAATCAAATGTATGGCCTGTCATATCGCTGGCCCTGCTGCGCATCCTGATTGCAATGGGATTTGTGGTGAGTGTGATTGCCAGCCACTTCAACCTGGCTTTCTGGACCATCCTGCTCATTCTTGTGTTTGGTGTGCTGTTCTTCTTTATAGGCCGCCGATCCATCAGCAAGTTCACAATTGTTGAGGACCGTTTCATGGCCAACCTGAACGAGAAGGAGCAGCAGCAGCGCCGCATGGCTCCCGTTACGTCATCGGTCAGCGACAAGATGTCACGCTATAACGTAAAGACCGACATGATTACCATATCGGCCGATTCACTTTATGCGGGCAAAAGCCTCAAGGACCTGCCGTTCCGCCACAAGTCTGGGGTGAATATAGTAAAGATAATACGCGGCAGCCGCAGCATAATGATTCCTACCGGCGACGAGATGATTTTCCCGATGGACAAACTGCTGGCCGTGGGTACAAAGGAACAGTTGGCGGAGTTCCGCAAGGATATGACTGAGAATGTGTTCGTACCTGAGCAGTCTGATGCCAACCAGCTTGCCCCGCGGGCATTTGAACTGGAGAGTATCACGCTTAATGATGACTCGTGGCTAACCGGCAAAACCCTGCGCGAGACCGATATGCGCTCTTACGGCTGCATGGTGATAAGCGTGGTCAGTGACGGTCAGGTTACCACCAATCCCAAGCCAGACTATCGCTTCAAGTCCGGCGATATAGTCTGGCTGGCAGGCGAAAAATCCGCCTGCGACTGGTGGGCATAGTTATTTCATCTTAATCCAGGCACCCAGGTCCTTCCAGGTGGGTTTCTTACCGTGCATGAATACGCCTACGCGGAATATGCGCGCTGCTATCCATGTCATCAGTACGAATGAGATGTAGAGAACCACAAGTGAAACGGCAACCTGCCATACGGGAATTCCGAATGGTATGCGGGCCATCATCACTATAGGCGATGTGAACGGAATCATTGAGCACCAGAACACCAGAGTGGAGTTGGGGTCATTCATCACGCTCATCATTACCATTATGGCTACAATTACCGGCATCATTATGATTCCGTTGAACTGGGCTGCATCCTGAGGAGTGTCAACTGCCGAACCGATGGCTGCGTACATTGATGCGTAGAACAGGAATCCGCCTACGATATAGAGCAACAGCTCAAGGAACAGGCCTGCCAGATAGCTCACACTGGTGAACTTTGCCAATACTCCCGTAAACTCGGAACCTGAAGCGGCTGCAGTTGCGGCAGCTGTCATAGCCTCCATATCTGCCTGACCGGCTATGAGCGGCATTATGAATGCGCTTGCTCCTATTACCAGAACGGCCCAGATTACGATCTGGAGAGCAGCAACTACGGCAATACCCAGAATCTTACCCATCATAAGTTCAAACGGGGTGCATGATGTAACCATAACGTCAAGCACGCGGGTCTGCTTCTCATCAATGACTGACTGCAGTACCTGCTGTCCGTATACAATCAGGATGAAATAGAGCAGCATGCCCAGGATAAGGCCCATTGCCCATGAGGCGGTGGTGGATGTACGCTCCATGCCGCTGTCATCCTCCTGCTCATTGTTCTTGAGTGTCTGGAGACTGTTTACGCGGACGTTTGCATCGGCCAGAATCTGGTCCATGTTATCCAGGTCATAGCGTTTTAGACGCTCTGTGCGCAGAATACCCTGAATCTGACTCTGGATGTTCTCCTCAACGCTCATGGATGATGCGTCATTCAGTATCAGCTGGAGGTTCTGGGGATTGTCAAGAATATCACTTCCGATAACCAGGATTCCGTATTCTGACTTATACTGCATACGTGCCTTGCCCAGGGCCTCGCCCTCAGGAAGCAGGTTGAATGATACCGTCTTGCCCGATGTAAGCTGCTTGCCTACAAACTGATTGGGTGAATTGTCAATGACCACTACGTTTTTGGTGTCTGAATTGCCCTTGAGCATCAGTACACTGGGCAGAACCATCATGGCTATCATAAACAACGGTGTGAGCAGAGTACTTACGATGAATGATTTTTTGCGTACTCTTTCTGAGAACTCACGTTCTACTATAAGACCTATCTTATTACTCATGGCTGTAAAGTTTAAAGTGCACCGTTCACGGCACGGATGAATATATCGTTCATGCTGGGGATGATCTCCTGGAATGAACGCAGGTTTACATTCTCGTTAAGCGCTCCTATGACAGGGCGGACATCGGAATCATCGGCAATGTGTATCTTCTGCTGGGTGTAGCCGCCTATCAGGCCCTCGCTGTCACCAATCAGGGTGGCTTTGCCGTCGATGGAAGTGTTGAACTGCTCTGTGTCCCCGCTGTAGACCACCAGGAAGGTGTTTCCACCAGCTTTGCGGCGGATCTCATCAACAGGACCGGACAGGATGTTGTGCGATTTGTTAATGAGGGTTATGTCATCGCATATCTCCTCGACTGATTCCATGTTGTGAGTGGAGAATATCACTGTGGCTCCACGGTCACGCAGACCAAGGATCTCTTCCTTGAGCAGGTTCTGGTTTATGGGGTCAAAACCTGAGAACGGCTCGTCAAATATGAGCAGTTTGGGCTCATGCACCACCGTGGTTATGAACTGCACCTTCTGTGCCATACCCTTGGAGAGGTCCTCGACCTTCTTGTCCCACCACTCGGATAGTCCCAGACGGTCAAACCACTCATGCAGCTTGCGGGTGGCGTCAACACGTGACATGCCGCGCATACGGGCAAAAAAGACGGCCTGATCACCCACCTTCATCTTCTTGTAGAGACCACGCTCCTCGGGCATATAACCAATCTGGTAAATGTCATCGGCGGTAATCTCATGGTTCTCAAACCAGACCTTTCCGCAGTCAGGGATGGTCATGTGATTCACTACGCGTATAAGCGTTGTTTTACCGGCACCGTTGGGGCCGAGCAAACCGTAGATGGAGCCGCGGGGGACCTCCATCGAAACATCGTCAAGAGCCTTGTGTCCGGTGTATGTCTTGGACACGTGCTCGATTCTTAGAATTGGATCCATTTTCTTCTGATAAGGTTCTATTGATTATTTTTTCTTTTTGTTGAATACGTAGTCAAAAATGATTTCGGCTATCATCTTCTCGCCCTCCTCGTTGGGATGGATGGTATCCGGGAAATACTGGCGCTTGCCCTGGAACGGAGTGTTGAGGTCAATAAGCGGCAGGTTCTCCTCCTGTGCCACCTCCTTTATGAAGGGTATCACACCGTTGTAGATCACGCTGTCGTTTATACTCCAGGCGTGACCGTATGCCGGTACGGGCAGGCAGAGCCAGATCTGGGGTTTGGACGGAAGGGCACGGAATGACTCAATCAGGGTCTTGAGGTCCTTCTTGAAATGGTCATTGCCATCCCAGTTGTAGGGTTTGCTGTCATTGGTACCCAACTTGATGGTCACTATATTCGGGTTAAACGCCAGGGCGTCCTTGTAAGCCTGCTCGTTCATGTAAGGCATATCGGTTCCCATCATCGTGGTAGTGCCGCTCACGCCAAAGTTACGTACATCATATTTCTCTCCAAGCATGGTGCTGAGCACGCCGGGATATGCATCGTGCAGGCGGTCCTTGATGCCGTGACCGTAGGTAATGCTGTCGCCTACGCAAGCCACACGTACAGGCTCCTTCTGGCAGGCGGTGAATGCTATCAGTAATACTGACAGGATGATTAATGCTCTCTTTTTCATTTATTCTGTTTCTTGTTGTTTTCAATCTGACATCTTATGCTCTCTGCATGGATGGTCTCAAAAAGCAGACGGATGAAACTGTCGTCAAGACCCAACTCCTGTCCGCGGCCTGTAAGTATGTCCGATATGGCATTGTAACGGTCGGGTTGCAGTATGGCCAGGTTGTGCAGGTTCTTGTATTCACCTATGCTGCCTGTGATACGGAAACGTTCGGCAAGGTCCTGAATCAGCTTGAGGTCTGTCTCTTCAAGCCTGGCGCGGAGAGGCTCCATATACTCCAGGTCTGCCTGTAACGGCTCACGGTGTAGAATGAGACGGCTTTCCAGTTCCATGAATTGAGCCGGGGTGAGTTGCTGTGCCTTGTCGCTCAAAGCCTGCTCGGGGTTGGGGTGTACCTCTATGAACAGTCCTTCGGCTTTCATGTCCAGTGCCATCTGTGCCAGGTGCGGCACAAGGTCAGCGCGTCCTGCCATGTGGCTGGGATCGCAGATGACCGGCAGCCCGGGGATGCGGCGGCGCAGTTCAATGGGAATCTGCCACTCCGGCGAGTAACGGTAAATACGCTCGTTGTATGAACTGAATCCGCGGTGTATGGCAGCCATACGTTTGATTCCGGCTGCAGCAAGACGCTCAAATGCCCCGATCCAGAGTTCCAGCTCGGCGTTGATGGGGTTCTTAACGAGTACCGGTATGTCCGTGCCGCGCAGTGCATCGGCAATCTCCTGTACTGCGAATGGGCTGGTGGTGGTGCGTGCGCCTATCCAGAGTATGTCGATGCCGGCTTTAAGTGCGGCTTCAACATGACGGGTGTTGGCAACCTCGGTAGTGACGGCCATCCCGGTCTCTTTCCTGACACGGCGCAACCATTCAAGAGCCTGATCTCCTGCACCCTCAAAGTTGCCCGGACGGGTGCGTGGTTTCCAGACTCCGGCGCGGAACACCTTTACTCCCTGTTGCGCCAGACTGCGGGCGCATTCCAGCAGCTGAGTCTCTGACTCGGCACTGCACGGGCCCGCTATCAGGGCGCATCGGCCCGGCTGGGCATCAAGCAATTCTATCTTTTCTGTTTGTATCATTTCTGTGCAAATACTTTTCCGTCCCTCATCAGTATATGGCCTTCATCAACCATATAGTGCAGGACCTGGTCTATCTTTTTACGGTCATAGCGCAGGGTGTAAACCTTCTGCGGATTGTCCGGGTTATTATGGAAAGTGTCCAGTATATCATCCATTATGGCATCGCGCTCCCCGCGTGAAAGATCGCCCTGCACCTTCTCCTGACACAGGTCACAGCATAGGCAAGGTTTTTTCTGATGCTCGCCGAAATATTTGAGCAGTATGGCGCTGCGGCATCCGGTCTCACGCGTTACGTACTCCATCATTGCGCCTATACGCTCTTTGAACTCCTCCTTGCGCTGACAGTATACCTCAGGGTCAAAATGTAACAGATGAGTGTCAATGCGCTCCCTGGTCCAGGTTATGATTGGTGTGCGGCGTTCGGGGACATACCGGACCACCCCCTGGCTCTGCAGGTTCATCAGGGTGGTATAGAGCTTTTCACGGTCTATACCTGCGCGGGAGCAGATAAGATGCTCGTCTATGTATGCGTAATCCGTGAATATTCCGCTGTACAGGCGCAGGATTATGTTCATCACCTCTTCTGTGACGTGGTCCTGATGCAGACGGTATAGGTCATCGCGGCCGGCTGTAAAGAGCAGGCGGGCGGAGTAATCCATCTCATCCACGTATTCTATGTAGCCCATTCGCGTCAGGATGCGCAGGGCGCTGTCAGTGGGGATCACGGGCAGTGAGAAATGCTGGCAGAACTCTCCGAGCGAGAATGCGTAGGTGCAGCCGCGGCCGTCGCCAACCGCCATCTCGTGATAATAACCCAGTTTCTCATAGACATCCCGTATGAACTCCTCTTTGGGGAACGTGTCGCTTATGCGTTTGGTGACGATGCGTTTATCGCCGGAAGAGTGCAGCAGCACTGCGTAGGAACGCAGCCCGTCTCGTCCGGCACGCCCTGCCTCCTGGAAGTAAGCCTCTATGGAGCTGGGAATATCCATGTGTATGACGGTGCGTACATCGGGTTTGTCAATTCCCATGCCGAATGCGTTGGTGGCTACCACTACGCGGTAAATGTCCTGCGTCCAGGCACGCTGGCGCTCATCCTTGACCGTTGGTTCCAACCCCGCGTGATAGAATGTGGCGGGAATGCCCTCATTGTTCAGGAAATCCGATATCTCCTTGGTCTGGGCGCGGTTACGGACATAGACTATGCCTGTGCCGGGCACACATTCCAGTATATGTTTGAGTTCCAGCAGTTTGTTCTCAGTCTTGCGGACTACGTAAGAGAGGTTCTCGCGGAAGAAACTCATGCGTATCACGTTCTTCTCCTTGAACCCAAGTTTGTCCTGGATGTCATCTGTCACCAGCGGCGTGGCGGTGGCGGTGAGTGCCAGCACCGGAACTCCGGGCAGTTCCTTGCGTATATCGGCTATGCATAGGTATGACGGACGGAAATCATAACCCCACTGTGATATGCAGTGTGATTCATCGACTGTGAGCAGGCATATTTTCAGGTGGCGCAGCTTGGTCCTGAACAGCTCGGACTGCAAACGCTCAGGTGATACGTACAGGAACTTGTAGCCGCCGAAAATGCAGTTCTCCATCACGGCTATAATCTCCTCACGCTTCATGCCGGTATGGATGGCAGCGGCCTTGATTCCGTGCTCGCGCAGGTTACGCACCTGGTCCTTCATGAGGGCTATTAGTGGCGTGATTACAAGACATACACCGTCCATGGCCAGTGCCGGCACCTGGAACGTGATGCTCTTGCCGCCTCCTGTGGGCATAAGGCCCAGCGTGTCACGACCGCTCCCGATACTCTCAATAATCTGCTCCTGGATGCCGCGGAAACTGTCGTAGCCCCAGTATTGCTTGAGAATATCCAGATAGGTCATAATCCCGGTCAGGCTTTGGTATCGGGTGTGTTGGGTTTGATGCTCTCTATCTGCAGCAGAACCTCTCCCTGCTTGAAGTTGTTCTCCTCAATGGTATAGCAGATGTCGAATGAGCGTTTGGTCTTGATGTAGTTCACGTATGAACTCTGACCAAAGGCTATGCCGTTGAGCGGATGACCGCTCTTGCTGTCTATCAGCTCCAGCTTGATGTGCTCATGTCCGCGGCCCACAACCTTGCTGGTGCCGTAGTCATAGACGTTACGGGTGCGGAACACCGGCTTGCTGTTGTCGGGGCCGAACGGCTGGAACTTCTTGAGGTCACGGAAGAACTTGGGCGTGATGTCCTTGAAGTCCAGGTCTGCGTTGATGTCTATCGATGCCTCAATCTGGTCGGGTTCTATATGGTTTGTAACGTACTCCTCAAAACGGCGCTTGAACTCCTCGACGTTCTCAACCTTAAGTGACAGACCTGCAGCGTAAGTGTGGCCGCCAAAATTCTCAAGCAGGTCCTTGCAGCTCTCTATAGCCTTATATACATCAAATCCGGAAACGGAACGGGCCGATCCCGTGGCCAGTTCACCGGTCTTGGTAAGTACCACGGCAGGCTTGTAGAACACCTCGGTAAGACGTGATGCCACGATACCTATCACACCGCGTTTCCACTCGGCGTTGTAGAGCACGATGGCGTGGCGGTTCTCGCTGTCCTCAAGATTGGTGACAATGGTATTGGCCTCCTCGGTCATCTCCTTGTCATCTTTCTTGCGCTCATCATTCTCCTTGTCTATGTTCTCGGCAAGTTCAAGGGCACGGTTAAAGTCTTTCTCAACCATCAGGTCAACGGCCTTCTTGCCGCTGCTCATACGGCCGGCTGCGTTCAGACGCGGGCCAATCTTGAATACGATATCGTTTATTGTCAGGTTCTTGTCAGAAAGCTTGCATACCTGTATGATGGCCTTGAGACCTGTGCATGGATTACTGTTGAGCTGTTCCAGACCGTAATGGGTAAGCACACGGTTCTCGCCCATGATGGGTACTATGTCGGATGCAGTGCTCACTGCCACCAGATCCAGACTGGGCAGAAGTTCGCTGAACGGTATGCCGTTGTCAAGGGCATAGGCCTGCATAAGCTTGAATCCCACACCGCAGCCGGAAAGGTGCTTGAAGGGATAGTGGGAGTCAAAACGCTTGGCGTTCAGGATGGCCACTGCGGGGGGCAGTTCGTCATCGGGTACATGATGGTCACATACAATGAAATCAATGCCTTTCTCCTTGGCGTAGGCTATCTCCTGAATGGCCTTGATGCCACAGTCAAGCACTATGACCAGTTTTACGCCTGTCTCATAGGCGTAATCCACACCCTGCTCCGACACTCCGTAACCCTCATTGTAACGGTCCGGAATGTAGTAGTCCAGATTGTCGTAATCCCTTTTAAGGAAGTTGTACACCAACGCAACGGCAGTGGTGCCGTCCACGTCATAATCACCGTAAACCAGAATGCGCTCGCCGCGCTCAATGGCGCTGTTGATACGTGCTACTGCCTTGTCCATGTCATCCATGAGCCAAGGGTCAAGCAGTTCGTTCAGTTGCGGGTTGAAAAATTTCTGTACTTCGGTCTTACTGGTTATGCCTCTCTCAATCAGAAGGCGGCAGAGAACGGGACTTATCCCGACAGCCTTTGATAACTCATTGGCTGCCTCTGTCATCTCCGGGGTGGGGGGCACATAGTTCCATCTGAAGTTCATTATTTATGTTATTTTTTATTTTATTCATTTTGAGTAGTTTATGTGGTCTTGCTGTCCAACTTCCACTATTCCGGGCGGTGTAATGTCAAGACCGGTTTGTTCCAAACTGCAAAGATAAGAAACCCCTTTATTATTGTCAATAAAGAGTTGCTAATTATTAGTAAGTATTTTTAAAGTATGTGCATAAAGAACGGCAGGAACGCTGTAATACGTCCCTGCCGTTTAAGATTTTATGAAGACTTGTTTACTTTATTCCAAGCTTTTTCTTGATATCCTTGGGCAGTGCATCCTTATGAACCAGGATATTTATGGTCTTAAGGGCTACGTAGGCATCGCTTGCATACCAGATACCGTTGTTTCCGGCGGTGGTGTTCCATGAGTTCTTGACCATGAAGTACTCTTTGCCGTTCTGGTCCTTGGCAATACCGAATATCTGCATGCCGTGGTCATCGGTGGTCTCCCAGTTGTCATAGCCCTCCTGGCGCATCTCCTGGGTGATTTCCTTCTCCTGTCCGGGCTCGCGCAGAATCTTGTTCTCCTTGTCCTCATCGGTGGGGATTACGCAGATGGCGGGTTTGGCGCGCAGGAATCCGGTCTCGGAGACATCGGCACCCCATGCGAATGTGTATCCGGTCTTGATGGCGTTATGCATCACCTGCATGAACTCGTCAAGCGGCAGGTTGTATGAGAGACCCCAGCGCCAGTTATCCTGAATCTCTATGATAAACTGCTCATAGAAAGGATGATGGGTAAATGAAGTCAGAGATACATAGTCATCCATGTTCAGACCCAGTGACTGGGCGTATGACTGCGGGGTGTACTCCTTTCCGTTGTATGTGAATTTCTCGGGGCACTCGCCAATGTAGGCGTCGTATATTCCGGAGAATCCTTTCTGCCATACATCACTCAACTTCTTGATGTTGCTCTTGGCCAATGCATCCACATATGCCTTTGCCACAGCGGTAAGCTCGGTGTGGTTGATGCGGTCACTCTTGTACATGATGCCGGGCATAACCTCCTGCGGAACCATTCCGTAGTTCTTCCAGCAGTAAACTACATCGTAGAAGCTGCCGCCCTGGGCAAACTCTATGTCACCGTGCAGGCGTACGGCCGCCTTGGCGCGGTCCTCCATGGTCTTGTGTACCACGAACATCTCGGCCAGGTCATGCTCACCCTTGCCCAGACGGAGCAGTTCAGACTCAAAGAATCCTATCGATGAGAATGACCAGCAGGTACCGGAATTGGCCTGGTCCTTGACTGATGTTATGGCCAGTGAATCAACTGTGGTGAACTGGTAACCCTTGGGTTCCTCTTTCTTTTCGTTCTGTGCGGATACGCCAGCGCAGACTAGTGCCAATGAAGCGACGATGAATATCTTTTTCATACTTATAAATGATTAATTTGCAGTTTAGAGATGCCAAATTTATTCTTTTTGCACCATTCATCAAAGCTTATAGCCCGAAAAACGCTATATTCGCGGCATATTTATCCAAATGGACTGATGGTTTACTCTACATATTCTGATTCAGGTATTCTGGTAAGGACCGGCAGATGGACGGCCGGCAGCGACGGATGTTTCTTGGAATCTTTCTCCATTCTGACGCTTACCGATACTGTAATGCCTTTCCGTAATCAGCTGGATTTGATTCTTGCCCATGCGCACAAAGTGGTGGATGCCGAGGGTACTCCTGTGCTGGTGCGTTTCTTCTTGAGCGATCCGGCAAACCAGACTGCGGTTTTGTGCGAACGTATGGGTCTGGACTGTCCGGTTTCAATCATAGGACAGGCTCCCCTTAACGGGACCAAGATTGCAGCTATGGTCTGGTGCAGAAAGGAGGCCAAGCTGTCCCGTATATCTGACAGGATGCACAGGATATCGGAAAGAGGCATCGATGAATACTGGTATACCAACGGTCTTTCTGACAGCGAGGGCTCATACGGCCAGACGGTTTCTTTGCTTGATGAACTCAGCTCCGGTCTTGAATCTCAGGGCCTCACGCTTGAGACCAACTGCATGCGCACATGGCTCTTTGTACAGAACATTGACGTTAACTACAAGGGTGTGGTTGACGGCCGCAACGCCGTTTTTGACCGTCACGGACTTACTCCCGATACCCATTTCATAGCAAGTACCGGAATTGAGGGGCGCACCGCCAGTCACAACAACAAGGTGATGCTTGATGCGGTCGCTGTTTCAGGCCCCGGTGTCCTGGTAAAATATCTTCACGGTGAGAGTCACTTGAACCGCACTTCACAGTATGGCGTACGGTTTGAGCGCGGCACTGTGGTTGAGTATCCGGACCGCAGACATGTCTATATCTCAGGCACGGCCAGCATTGACAATAAGGGCAAGATTCTGTATGAAGGGGATATCGTGCGGCAGACTGAGCGTATGATTGAGAATGTTGAAGTGCTGCTTGCCGAGGGCGGCTGCGGTTTCTCTCAGGTGGGCTCCATGATTGTCTATCTGCGCGATATCGCAGACTACGCCGTGGTTAATAAAATATTTGACACCCGTTTCCCTGACTGCCCGCGTGTTATGGTGCAGGCTCCGGTCTGCCGTCCGGGCTGGCTTGTGGAGATGGAGTGCATAGCTGTATACTAGGATTATGGACAATGGAGGTTCTGCAGTTCTGCTTATTTACACCGGCGGCACCATCGGAATGAAAGAGGACAGCCGCGGTGCCCTGACCCCGTTTGACTTTGACGGGCTTATGGAATCCGTTCCTGAACTGAACAAGTTCACCTGCAGGATTGACCATTACACATTCTCTCCGCTCATAGATTCGTCCGATGTGGAGCCTGCGCTCTGGGTGCGTCTGGCAGAGATTATCCGTGACCGCTACGATGATTATGACGGGTTTGTCATCCTGCACGGTACAGACACTATGGCCTATTCGGCATCGGCACTGAGCTTTATGCTGGAGAACCTGTCCAAACCGGTAATCTTTACGGGAAGCCAGCTGCCTGTGGGGCGTCCGCGTACCGACGGCAAGGAGAACCTGATTTCATCGGTCGAGATTGCCGTGGCCAAGAATCCGGATGGCAGCGCCGTTGTGCCTGAGGTCTGCATTTTCTTCAACTCGCAGCTTCTGCGCGGCAACCGCAGCACCAAGGCTGATTCCACATCGTTCCACGCTTTCCGCTCGCCCAACTATCCTCCTTTGGCTACTGCCGGAATTGATATCCTGTACAATGACAAGCATATCATGCGGCCTTCATCGGCAGCGTTCAGCATAAATACCGCTCTTGATACTCGCGTGTCAATTCTTAAGGTGCATCCGGGCATCACGCCTCAGGTTGTGCGTGACATTCTTCTGGGCTCCGATACTCGCGCTGTGATTATTGAGACTTACGGATCGGGCAATGCCATTTCCAAGGACTGGTTCGTGGATATTGTGCGGGAATCATCGGCTATGGGTAAGGTTCTGCTCAATGTCACTCAGTGTCTGGCGGGAACTGTCAACATGGATATTTATGCTACCGGACGGGCCCTTCGGGATGTGGGCGTGGTTTCGGGGCGTGACCTTACTACCGAGGCGGCTTTGGCTAAGCTTTTCTTCCTTATGGGGGCTACGGCTAATAATGACGTGGTTAAGCGTGAACTCTCTCTTAATCTTCGGGGGGAGATTTCTTGATTTTTCTTTTTAAGCACCACAGGACATACGGGCTGGAAACCAACGTTACGAGGCTACTCCGAACCCCTCCGCTTACGCCTCTTCACTGATGGTTTCCAACCCGTATGTCCTGCTACTGCAACTGGAAAGCTTAGCAGTAAAATTTCAAGACATCAACCTGAATCACATGAACTGCGTACTCAACATATCTCTCGTATCAGTACAAATACCTATATTTGGCTCCGTTAAACCAACATACGCCTCAATATGGGTTATAAAGAAGAAGCTATAGAATGCGTCAAGGATTGTGTCCTCCCGTTACACAAGCAGATATATGCCAAGTATAACGGCGATTTTGACAGGATTTACTCCGAAGGATACAACAGCCGTTCCTATCAGGGAAGGGTCATCAGGCCCGGTCTGGAATATGAACTCAGTTATCTGGAATGTTCGTGTCCCAAAGTAAAGTGTGGACTCCGCACCAATCCCCAGCAATGCGAGTGCTCCCGTCAGAGTATTCTCTACATTCTCTCCCAGCTTGAGCCAGCCAGCCAGTTCCAAGTCCGGATTGTGAACACCATACTCCGAGGGGCAGACCGCTGCACATTCAGGATAACTAGGCATGCTGGTGTAAACAAGTGAGTATTTACACCGGTTTTTCGTACCTTTGTATAGTAACACTAACACCATGAAACCATGCCCAAATTCCATCCCACACCCATAATCCAGGACTGCTGGTCCAGCATAGGCAACATCACCTTCTACCACCGTAACGGCCAGTGCTTCTACAAGCGCAAGCCCTATACCCAATATCGTGGTACCGCAGCCCAGCTGGATCAGGCTCAAGTCACCGCTCGGCTTTCTGCTCGTAGTAAAAAAACGACCCGCCATTTGAGCATTGTTTGAGAGGCTTTGCGGGTTCTAGTGGGGACAAAGGTAGCGCATTCCCTTAAAACAAGCAAACATTTTCATATTCCCATGTGTATGGATGCGATAATGCATGTGTGGATACACAAATAAATAAAAATACTTGAAAAGTTTTTGGTTAATCAGCGCTTGTTCATTATCTTTGTGGTGTTCATTATTTTTAAACACAAGTTACACAATGAACATAAGAGAGAATGAAATACTAAATGAGGCTATACGCCAATTGGATGATTATCTAGGTAAAGATGGTGCTGTTTCTTTAGTTGGAGATGATAGTGTTACCATTTTAGGTAGGCGTTTTGTCTATGAAGTTAAGACTACTGTTGATAATACTGTATATAATCATGCAGTTGCTCAGTTGAAACAAATGACAAAAAATAGAGATGATTCTCCACTGCTTGTTTGTGGTACGGTGCCCTATGAAATTTTATCAGTGGCAAAAAATGATGGAATTAATATCCTGGATGCTTCGGGCAATTGCGAGATAACTCCTGAAGGTGGTCCTTACCTTTCAATCAGAGGGAGAAAATCAGAGTATCGCAAGCAACCATCAAATATGGTATTCCGCACGGCTGGTATCAAGGTGATGTATTATCTGCTGCTGAATCCCCTGAACATACGGAAATCATTCAGGGAAATCCAAGCCGCAACGGGTGTTTCTGTTGGTACAGTTAAGAATGTGGTAGATGCACTTACGCCGCAGTACTGTTTTGAGTCTTCAAACGGCAGAAATCTTACCAATCTTACCGGACTACTGGATTTATGGTCACAGGGATATAACCAAGTGCTTAAACCCAGACTGATTCTTTCACGATATGCTTTTACGCGAGGTAATGCACGTGAGTGGGAAAACATCATCCTCCCTGACGGTATGAACTGGGGCGGAGAATGCGGTGCATATAAGCTGGACGGGTATCTGATACCGGAAAAGTATGAACTGTACACCAAGATTCCGACTAATGCCCTACTCAGAACGGGTAAGGTCATTCCTTCAAACCTAGGAGAGATAACAGTTTATGAAAAGTTCTGGATG
>JAGCPB010000045.1 GCA_017642425.1 Bacteroidaceae bacterium | reverse complement strand
CTCTCCTCAAGGACTGAGACCAGCGTCATGCGGTCAATGTTTTTCAGTTCCTTGAACTCCTGAAAGGTATCGATCAATGAGATCGTCTCTTCTTTCTTAGTAGCCATTTTACTTTAAACTTATTACGTATTTTACATATTTCACTTCATCATGGCCGAAAGGCATCTCCACCTCAACGGTCTTGGGACGCTTTGAACCCTCAACCTTTTCCTTGCGGGTGGTCTTGATTACAAAACCCTTCTCATCGGCCTTAACAAGTATTCCCTTAAGTTTGGCGCCGCTCTTGGGCAGCACCTCAACCTCCTGACCTATATGATTGATATACTGCTGCAGAACCTTGAAAGGCTGACCTATTCCGGCCGATCCCACCTCAAGCTCATAATCCTCAACGTCACGGTCAAGTTCAGACTCAATAAAGCGGCTCAGATCCACACAATCGTCAATCCAGACACCCTCTGCCTGGTCAATCTCAACCACGATACGGTTGTCGGCGGTAACATCAACATCCACGAGAAAATAGCCGTCCTTGGTGCTCAACCATTTCTCTGCAATTCCGATAACTTGTTGTTTGTCAATCATATAAAAATTAATACTTGTTTCTGACAAGCAGACGTATGGCAACAAAAAAGAGGCCCTCGGCCTCTCCACACATCATCTTATCGGGTGCAAAGATAGTGATTATCCTGCACCCGACAAAGAATAATGTTAAAATTTTGCTTAGTAACCCAGGTAGCCCAGCATGCGGGCGGCATAGCGGCGGCCAAACTCTCGCTGACCCTTGCAATTAAAGTGCAGATGGTCACGACCGGCCTCGCATCCGTATGCGGGAACAACCAGAGCCTGAGGCAGGGTCTCGGGCAACTTGGCCATTACCTCGTTGTGTGCAGCGCAGGCACCACGCTGATCGGCCGGAACAACCTCACCGGACAGCAATGGAATTGAGCCGGGCTCCAGACCAAGGTCAGCCAGGATGTCATCATAAATCTTCTTTACGTTTGCCGGCCACTCCGGGTCATTGGTGTTGGTCTCACCCTGATGAAGCAGGATACCCTTTATCACACCCTCCTGCTGAGCCTTCTTGCTCAGTTCAATAAGACGGTTGTAGGGATTGCCGCCATACTCCTTGCAGATGTTCTGCATCCATCCGGCCTGCTTGGGTATGTACTCCTCACATTTATCCTTATCAAAAAGATCGATGGAGCAACCTGCTACAGCTACCATTACAACACCTATCTTTACGTTCTCAGGCATATTCTGAACCATGGTGCGGCCAAAATAATCAACCGGTGTAAGACCAGTGCTGGGACGTGCCAAAGGCGGGATTGCGGTACGCCATTCACCCATCTTGCTGTCAGGGAAATCAACAGCGTTCAATGTAACAAAGCGGGGGCTTACGTTCTCCTTGTCTATCTGTTCAGGACGGGGATTACCCTCCATGTTTGACTGACCGAAACAGATGTAGATGTGGAAATTGGGATCCGGCTGAGCCAGGACCTTAAACGGTGCCAGCATCAATGCTGCCAGCAGAATGATTCCTGATTTCTTCATTTTTCTTTTAATTAAACAGTAATTAGTGATGCAATTTTCGGAATAATAATTGACTTGCACAAGAAAAACCGATAGCTTTGTGCCAAAAAAGGTGAGATGAGGAGAAGAACTACCAGAGCCAACAACTCTTTCCTGCTTGGCTCGCTTGTTATGATAGTGCTTGTGCTTGTGGTCGTAGTGCTGTTCCTGTTCCTGTCATTCAGGATATATGACAAGAAAGACCATGCAAGCTATGCCGAACGCTATGAAATAGTGTTTGACAAGTCTGCACTGGACTCCCCGCTTACCATATATATAAATGACAGCCTGCTGTTTAGCGGCACGCCCAGACCTGAACTCACGCTCTCAGTAGGCAGGTTCGCCAAGGAGAGCAGCCTGCTTGTTGTAGATGACGCCACAAAGGGAGTATCTACAATTGCCTTGTCTGACCGTTCTGAAACCGTAAGAATAGCAAAAAAAGAGAACGGGGGCTACAAAAAACTGGTGGAATAGTCAAGCCAGGTGACAGTACAGATTCCTATTGTTTAGTCTCAGGACCAGCCAGAATAGAATCGTAACGCTTACGGTCACCAAGAAGACTTACAGTCTCATCCAGGAACTTGTCACTCTTCATATTCAATATGACGGCGCCACGCTGATAGTAGTAACGCACCACTATCTCCATAGCAATCAAACGTTCCAGATCCTTGCGGAATACATCAAGGTCATTCCTAAGGTCATACTGGAGCTTGCTCTCAAGAGACTTGAACTCATCCTGGGCCTTGTCTGCCAGGCCTTCACGCTGGGCAATCTTTTTAAGTGATTCAAGCGCCTTGCCGCTGTTGCTCTCATACTTAAAGTCCGAATTGCACACAAACTCCTTAAAATCAATGTAATCCTGATCCGTTAAATTGAAATCGGCGGCCGATGCTATCTCCTTATGTCTGGAACACCAGTCATTCACAAAGTCAAACAGTACCACATTCTGTGACAAGGAATAAAGTATATCAGGCATGGTATCCGGCTTGCACACCACATCAGGACGGATTCCTCCGCCGTCACGGACAGGACGCCCGGCTGCCGTATGGAACACCTTGGTCAGACTGTCAGGAATATGCTGCGCCTGCCCCTTGTCATTACGTTTGGAATAGTCTATCTCCTGAATACAACGGCCACTGGGAATGTAATATTTGGCAGTTGTGACCTTAAGTGTTCCGTTAAAAGGAAGCATACGGGTGGTCTGCACAAGTCCCTTACCAAATGTCCGGGTACCTACTATAACAGCACGGTCCAGGTCCTGAAGACTTCCGGCCACAATCTCTGATGCCGATGCAGACTGTTCATCGGTCATTACCACCAGCGGTATATTTTCATCAATAGGATTCCGTTGAGTTACATACGTGGATACGGCCTGAGGTATCTTGCCACGGGTCTCGACAAGTTTTGTTCCCTTGGGCACAAAAAGGCCCACAATCTCTACAGCCTCCTGCAACAGGCCACCGCCGTTTCCGCGTAGATCAAGGATAATACCCTTGGCTCCCTGCTCCTTAAGCTCCACCAGAGCCTGCATTACGCTACGCGAGCAGTTCTCTGTAAACTGTTCCAAAAGGATATAACCATACCCCTTCCACATTCCGTAATAAGGTACTGCAGGCAGTGAAATGACACTACGCACCACATCTATGTCCAACGAGTCTGCCACACCCTTACGTCTCACCGTTACCGTAAGTTTTGTATCTGCCTCACCGCGAAGATGGTCACTCACGTATGATGAAGGTTTGCCTTTCATGCTCTCACCATCTATACGCAGTATCTCATCACCACCTTTGATTCCGTATCTGGCTGCGGGCATGCCCTCATACGGTTCATCAATATATATGTACTCCCTGCCGTTATACTGGCGGATCACAGCACCTATTCCAGCATATTTTCCGGTGGTTATCATCTTTAGGTCCTTCATGTCCTTTTCAGGAAAATACTCGGTATAGGGGTCAATGCCACGAAGCATGGCCTGAATACCAGTCTCTATTGTCTTGGCAGGACTGATAGTATCCACATAATAGCGGTCAAGTTCACTGACTATCTCATGGAATATCTCCAGATTCTTGGCAATCTCAAAACTGTGGTCCTCATCGGTTTTCTGGGCCGATGCATTTACAGAAACCAGTCCTATTATGGTTAATATGGTCAAATCCTTGAACAATCTCTTCATAGCAGTCATATTCTCTGTTGCGTTTCTGCGAAGATACACATTTTTGGCATTACGACCACGATTTTTGGTTTTGCGGTCTTTTTTTTGCCCGCAAATGTTGGATATTCCAAAAAAGGCGGTAAATTTGCACCGCATTTGAGAGCAGCAGTGCCCCGAATGTGGCAAAAAGCTTCTTTAGCTCAGTTGGTTAGAGCATCTGACTGTTAATCAGGGGGTCCAAGGTTCAAGTCCTTGAAGGAGCGCTAGATGAGTCCGAGTAAATTGGACTCATGTTTTTTTAGCCTAGGACTTTCACCTAGTCCCAGTGGTCCTAGGTTTTTCGGCCCACAAGGGGCCTCAACAAGCTTAGCAGTCAAGTCCTAGAAGGAGCGCAATCAGTTCCAAAAAATTGGAACTGATTTTTTTTATTCTTAAATAAAAGCGATAACTTTATGCCATGATATTTTAACCTAATTATTAAAAAGGACAATTATGAGTTACAAGATTGAACAGATTGAGGGTATTGGAGCTGCATACGCAGCTAAGTTGGCAACCGCCGGAATCAAAACCACCGATGATCTCCTGGCCAAATGTGCAGCAAAAAAGGGACGCCTTCAGATTGCAGAAGCAACAGGTATTTCACCCAAACTGATCCTTAAGTGGACTAACCACGCAGACCTGTTCCGCGTAAACGGAATAGCCGGCCAGTTTGCAGAACTGCTTGAGGCAGCAGGCGTTGACACAATCAAGGAGTTCCGCCACAGGGTTCCCGCTAACCTGCAGCCCAAACTGGTGGCAGTGAACAATGAAAAGAATCTTTGCAACAGGGTTCCCTCTGTAGCAGAAATTGAGAAGATGATTGCACAGGCTAAAGCAATGGAGCCCACCAAGATCACCTATTGATCACATTTGCTCAAAAAACAAGAGGGTGACTAAAACAGTCATCCTCTTTTTTTTATTTGAATTTCTTTTGTCCCTTTACCGGTTGCCTTCGGCTAAAGAATATAGAGAGTACCACCGATATCCCGGCAGCAAACGGATAGTAGAGATACGGGATTATCTGAGTTGATGCAAGGCCTGTCAGACCGGCAGCCATAAGCAATTGGGCTCCGTAAGGTATCACTCCCTGAACAAAGCAACTGAAAATATCCATGAGGCTGGCGGCACGGCGCTTGGGTATGTCAAACTTATCGGATATGTCATTCACTATTCCGCCCACCGTTATGATTGCTATGGTATTGTTGGCTGTACACAGGTTGGCAAGGCTTGTAAGGATACCTATGCCCAACTCGGCACCCTTGCGGCCATGAACATGACCGGCAATACCCTTGGTTATATACTCCAGTCCACCGTTATGACGTATTATTCCAAGCATTCCTCCGGCAAGCAGAGTGACAATTATAAGATCACCCATGCCGGCAATCCCGTCACCAATCGAGCCAAGAAGAGTATACCAGTCCAGTGCATCCGTTCCGAATCCCACCACCGCATTGAGCAGTATTCCTATCACAAGCACCAGGGTCACATCCATGCCGAACAATGCCAGAATTATGACCGACAGGTAAGGAAGCAGTTTGAGCCATTCAATAGGTTGTACCTGCGATGAGGGAACTATATCCAAACCTTTGAAAACATAGTAACCTGCAACCACCAACACTGCCGGCAACACAATCAGAAAGTTTGCACGGAATTTCTCATGCATGGCGCAGCCCACCGCACGGGTGGCCGCTATGGTAGTATCGGATATGAAAGAAAGGTTGTCACCAAAGAAAGATCCTCCCACAACCAGTCCGGCCATCATGGCCTGGCTCATGCCTGTCTCCTCTGCAATTCCGCTTGCTATGGGAACAAGCGCCACAATGGTGCCCACACTCGTACCGATAGCCAGAGATACAAAGCAGGCTGTAAGGAACAGTCCGGCCAGCAGGAACCGCGCCGGAATGATGTTAAGCGTAAAGTTTACCGTAGCCTCTATGGAACCTATCTCACGTGCTGAGCCCGCAAACGCACCGGCCAGCATGAATATCCATACCATGAGCATTATGTTCCAATGACCCGCACTCTCCGAGAACACATTGACACGGAAACTCAGCTTGCCCGGAGTGATGGTCACAGCATATACTGATGCCAAGAGAAACGCCGATGACACCGGAACCTTATAGAAATCGCCTGCCAGGAGCGATGATACCAGATAAACTGCCAGGAAAACCAGAATCGGACTCAAGGCCAGGAGTCCAGGCAACTTAATCTTCACGTCAGGAGTATTTTTCGCCATATTTCAGCATGGCGTCATTAATATATTTCTTAAAGTCCGTCTCGTTGTTCCGGCGGCAAATAACCAGCACGTCATCAGTATCAACTACAAGGAAATCACTCAGGTCATCAATAACCACAAGTTTCTTCTCCTTGTTGCACAGGAACATGCTGTCATGGCAGTTATATACCTGATAATTGTACATACCCAGTACATTGCCATCGGAATCCTTGGCGCAATAGTCATACAGAAGATCCCAAGTCTCTATGTCATTCCAGCGGAAATCACCTATAGCCATACACACATTATCCGTCTTTTCCAGGATACCGTAGTCTATAGAAATATGAGGGAATGCCTCATAGACTGAATAGAGCAGACTGCGCCTCTCATCACGATCATGCAAAGTATCATAAATGCGGTTGAACTGCGATATCATCTCAGGCAGGCAGGCCTTGGCTATATCTATAAAAGCGTTTACATTCCACATCAGTATACCAGAGTTCCAGTAGAACTCGCCGCTATCGACAAAGACCTTGGCAAAAGACTCCTCAGGCTTCTCTGTGAATGTACGTACGCTGTAGATTCCCTCAGCACGTTTCTCATCAATCTGTATATATCCGAACCGTGTCTCCGGACGGGTGGGGCGTATTCCCACGGTCAGTATGCAACTGTTGTCGTTCACAAATGACATACCTCGTTCTATCACATCTATATAAGGAGCATCATCCTTGATGACCAGGTCCGACGGCACAATCAGAATATTTGCATTGGGGTTTATGTCACGGATATGGTACGATGCAAGCGTAATGCTGGGTGCCGTACCTTTCATGACCGGCTCACGCAGCACCTGCAAGGGATTCATGTCAGGCAACTGCTTGCAGACATCCTCATAGAAATCCAGATTTGTGGAGACAATTATATTCTCTTCGGGAAAAATGCGTCTCATTCTTGCCACAGTCTCCTTTATTAACGTATTACCGTTGTTTCCAAAATCAAGGAACTGCTTGGGCATACCCTTGCGGCTCAAAGGCCATAGCCGCGTGCCGAATCCGCCGGCCAGCACAACGCAAAAATTATCCTTTCCTAACATAGTGATGTTTTATTGCTACGAAGATATTGTTTTTATCAGCACAAGCAAGCATTTGGCTGGTAAAAACGTGATAGTACAAAAAAAAACATGTCATTTCCCTATGTTTCACCAAATTGTTGTACCTTCGCGGCGGTTTTACAGACCAAGCCCAGATGGCGGAATCGGTAGACGCGCTGGTCTCAAACACCAGTGGGGCGACCCGTGCCGGTTCGACCCCGGCTCTGGGTACAAGAAAAGGCAGGCTTAACGCTTGCCTTTTCTTGTACCCAGAACCGGGGCCGAAAATACCTTTTTTTAGTTCGCCACAGCGAACACGCTCCATTTCATTCCGCTTGGCGGCCCTCCGGGACCGCTCTCGCTCGCATACTCGCTTCGCCCCAATACTATTTCTCGCGGATTACGGACAGACGGGACGGACGCATTGACCCAAACAACGAATGATAGAGAACCTGCCTGGTCCGCGTGAAAAATCGAAGTCCAGGTAAACCGCATCATAATCATCGCCTGTTACTATGGAATTACCCCAGAAACGTCCTATTGTATCGGTATTTAGAGTCCATTGGCGTATCCGCATTCCTGTTGCCGGCATAAAGATGGAACGGTCAGTATAGCCATCAACGTTACTGGTAACAGAATAACCTTTTACTCCATTCAGGGTTGTGCTGGTCCAAGTGCATTTGGTGCGGAGTTCCTCAAGTTCGTCTTTAGTGGGAATGCGCCAGTTGCCGCCCCATTTGACGTGAGCTACATCATCTTCAGGATCCAAAACTGATTTGTTGTCACTGAAACCATCTTTACCGTATGCGCCGTCAGTGTATTTTGTCAGACTATTATAGGTGCCATCACAATACTTGTATGTATCCCAAAAATAGAAATCCTTGGGCTCAGTCTCACCCCAGGCGTAATAATCCCCGTAATCTTCGGGAGTCTGGGCACCAACATTACAGATGGCCCATTTGACGCTCAGTCCAAGGTCAACATACTCATGGCCATTATGGGAAGATTGCTCCTTACAGGAAGATATAAGGAGTGCAAATGATAGGATGCTCAACAAAGAAATACCTGCCTTATTCATAAACAATTATTGTT
>JAGCPB010000044.1 GCA_017642425.1 Bacteroidaceae bacterium | reverse complement strand
GCCTGGCTGAGTTCTGCAACTACGTCGGCTACTGTAGCCTCATTCTCATTAACACTCTGTGCGTTTGCACTCATTCCGAAAAGCAGTGCTGCAACTGCAGCGAAGAAAATCTTTTTCATAATTCTTATTTTTTTTGTTTTTGTTATCAAGTTTGTTTTGTTTGTTTTGTGAACCCGTTTTCTTGCGGCTTCCGAATATAAGAGTCAAAAAGTGGGCCGAAGTTAAGCGAGAAAGTTAATTATTTATCCTTTGTTAACAAAATTATTAACTAAAATACAATCGCTATATTGTATTTAATAAAAAGATAATCAATAATATAAATAATATATTGCCAATAATGCTAAGTTATCAAAATAGCAACTACAATTTAAACTCAAATTTGATAAATAACAGACTCCAAAGGATGTAACCCGACGAATCAGATAGAAACTGTTTTGTTTTTTGCTTACATTTGTATCAGAAATCAATAATAATGGGGAGATGAGAAAATTTTTGCTGTTGACTATAAGCATCCTGACCATGCTGACGGCATGCAGCAAATATGATGATCCTTTTGGGAATGAAGACCCTAAGATAGAGGACCCGGAGGTTGCAGAACGTACTGTGCTTGTTTATGTGGCTGCCGAGAACAACCTGGATTATTATTTGGATTATGATCTTGAGGAGATGAAGGTGGGTTCATCCCAATTGGGTGATGACCAGAATCTTGTGATTTATGTAAATCGTGCCGATACTTCATCTACACCCTATATGGCACGTGTTTACCGTGGCAATCTGGTTGATAAGGTATTCATGCCCGAAGCGATTGCCGCTGACCCGACGGTTTTGTCTCTTGTCTTGAGTAAGACACGCGAACGTTATCCTGCCAAAAGTTATGGTCTGGTGTTGTGGGGCCATTGTACGGGATGGGTTATATCCAATAATGACTATAACTCAGGAACCAAGTCGTATGGAGGATCTACCGGAGATAACACTAATTTTTATTCCGGTAAATACTGGATGGATTTTCCGGATATGGCAGATGTGATTTCTGAGGCTATGGAAGGCGATAAACTGAAATTCATATTTGGTGACTGCTGCAATTTTGTTTCGATTGAGGCTGCTTACGAATTGCGTAATGTTACTGAATATGTTATAGGATCACCAGCCGAGATACCGGACAGGGGTGCTCCATATCATATATGTGTTCCGGATTTCTTTCTTGCAGACGACGGTTTCTACCGCCAGTTGATAGACCACTATTACAATTATTGGCTGGATGTGTATGCAAAGGAAGAAAAGGCTTATATCTATTATAATCTGGAGCCAGGAGATTTGGCCGGTTTCAGCGTCCCCCTGTCGGCCATTAAGACCAGCGAACTGGATGATCTGGCTACGGCTACCTCAAGTCTGATAGCTACTATTTCCGATAAGGTCCACTATGGTAGTCTGGGCCTTGACACTTTGATGTATTACGCGTATATGAGTTTCTGCCGTTATGCATACGACATGAATCTTGTCTTTAAACGTAATGCGGCAAGCCAGGACTTTATGGTCTGGAAATCATTTTATGATAAGGCGGTCCCTTATACGGTCCATTCGGCAGAATGGCTGAGTGACAGTCGTATACTACGTCGTGATATGCCGGATTTTGTTGATATACCCAGTGCGGACTGTGGCTCTGTCGGTATGTTCTTTCCAAACAGCATATATGATGATACCGGCCTGAACTGGAACAAGGCAATCAGGAAATACCAATGGAATAACGTCATCCATTGGGAACAATACGGCTGGTAAAAACTCTGTTTTATAGATTCACCTTGCACTTTACGGGTGCAGACTCACGCTGTATGCGGTTAAGAGCTGTAACCACATAGATGTATTGCGTTGATCCGTCGCGATAGGGTAGGTTCAGGAATGAGCGGCGGGTTATGGATACGATATGCTTGGGGTCATCAATGTTTACGGCTTCTCCTTTCTCAAAGCGATAAACTACATATTGTATTGCCTTGTCAGTCTCTTTTTTTGCCTTGGGGGCAGTCCAGAAAAGCACCGGGCCGTCTTTTGTCTCAACCGGCATAAGCTTGCGGACCTTGCCCGGGATGTTCTTGGGCATATTGTCGCTTATGGGCTGTAGGGCGGGTGTGTTGTAGTATTCGTTTGCCAGGATTGTACGGTAGTCAGCAGGGTTGTCTACAACAGATTTGGCCGGCCATTGGCAGCTGCCATGCAAACCGGTCATTATACGCTGCAGATTCATCTTGTGGCGCAGTTGGTGGCTTTCAGGGTGATTCGGGTCCTGACCTTTTACAGTTCGCTCCACATCCTGACCTATATACATGAGGCAACCACCTGCATGCTCTGACCACCATTTTGTCAGGATTGAATAATCGGCAGCCTTGTTTCCGGTATTCCAATACACCTGGGGTATGCAGTAGTCCATCCAGCCTTTCTCAATCCATAACATCACGTCGGCATAGAGTCCGCTCCAGTTCTCAAATCCCGATGATTCGCTGCCATCGGGGTAAGCGGCTGATTTGTTACGGTAGATTCCGAACGGTGATATTCCGAATTTGACCCAAGGTTTGATCTCCTTGACAGTTTTGTAAAGCTGTTCAATAAAAAGGTTCACGTTGTCACGACGCCAGTCATCCTTGTTCTTGAATCCGCGTGGGTCTTTCTTGAATGATGCGTCATCATTGAACTTGCGGTCGCCGTCAGGATAGGGATAGAAGTAATCATCTATGTGGAACCCGTCTATATCGTAGCGGGTTACGATGTCTGCCGCCACCTTACATATGTAGTCGCGGTTTTCCTGCAGGGCAGGGTTGAACAATGCCAGGTCACCATATCTGATGATGCACTCAGGATGGACTTTCATCTGATGGCTGGGGGCAAACTCAGTAGTTGCTGCCGTCTTGGCGCGGAACGGGTTGATCCATGCGTGCAGTTCCATGCAACGGTTATGGCACTGCTCGATCATGAACTGCAGAGGGTCCCAATCCTCATCGGGCGCTTCGCCCTGGAATCCGGTCAGGAAGGCGCTCCAAGGTTCCAGGTCTGATTTGTAAAGGGCATCGGCCTCTACACGTACCTGAAAGAGTATGGCGTTTATGCCGCATGACTGCAGAGTGTCTAACTGGCGGGAAAGTTCAGCCTTGAGTTCGGCGGTGGGGATTCCTTCAAACTGATGGTTGACAGCCTGGATCCATGCTCCGCGGAACTCACGCTTGGGGGCCGCGGCGTTTGAAAACACTACGGTCAGCAGGGCAACGAGCAGGATGGCAAGCCGTTTCATTATTTCTTGGGCAGGTTGTTGTATTCTTCCAATGCCTCGGCCAAAAGCTTGAGAGCCTCCTTAAGGTCCTCAATGTTGAGCACGTAAGCCAGACGAACCTGATCGCGGCCATACTGCGGATCGGAGTAGAAACCTGTGCCGGGAGCCATCATGATGGTCTTGCCGTCTCGGCGGAAATCAGTCAGACACCATTTGCAGAATTTCTCGCAGTCATCGATTGGCAGTTTGGCTGTGGTGTAGAAGGCGCCCATGGGGATGGGTGAATACACTCCAGGTATCTTGTTCAGTCCGTCTATCAGATACTTACGGCGGGTGATGAACTCCTCATAAGTGTTTGTCATATACTCACGGGGGGCTGATATTGAGGCCTCGGCTATCATCTGACCTATAAGTGGCGGGCATAGACGGGCCTGGCAGAATTTCATCACGGCATTGCGCACATCCTGGTTCTTGGTGGCTATGGCGCCGATGCGGATTCCGCACTCTGAATAACGCTTTGAGACAGAGTCAATCAGAATAACGTTGTTCTCTATGCCTTCAAGGTGGCATGCTGATATATAAGGTGAGCCTGTATAGATGAATTCGCGGTAAACCTCATCCGAGAAGAGGTACAGGTCATATTTCTTGACCAGGTCACGCAGCTGAAGCATCTCCTTGCGGGTGTAGAGATAACCCGTGGGGTTGTTGGGGTTGCAGATAAGGATACCCTTGGTGCGCTCGGTGATAAGTTCCTCGAACTTCTCGACCGGGGGCAGAGCGAATCCGTCCTCAATTGTTGATACGATGGGCTTGATTACGGCGCCGGCTGATACTGCGAATGCCATGTAGTTGGCGTAGGCAGGCTCCGGAACAATAATCTCATCACCAGGGTTAAGGCAAGTCATAAACGCAAACAGAACCGCCTCACTACCTCCGCTTGTTACGATGATGTCATCGGGTTCAAACTTGATCTGATACTGCTCGTAATAGTCGCACAGTTTCTTGCGGAGGCTCAGGAATCCCTGTGAGGGGGTGTACTCCAGCACATTGCGGTCAATCTTCTTAAGGGTGTCAAGGCCGATCTGCGGTGTGGGCAGGTCGGGCTGACCGATGTTAAGATGATAGACCTTGATGCCTTCGGCCTCGATTTTCTGTGCTATGCCAGACAGTTTGCGTATGGGCGAACTGGGCATGACTTCAGCGCGGTTTGAGATTTTCATTGTACTGAATATGTTCTGTTTGCTGTAATAATGTGCAAAAATACAACAAACCGCGGGCTTAACACCCACGGTTTGCGTATTATTTTATTATAAGAGGTATGTAGAATCTGTTTTTATTTGTTTCCATGAATTTCTTACGGCCTCTTTTCCCCTCTGCTTCCATCGCTTCTCGGTCATAATGGAACCTCCATTATTCCCTCAAATCGGTGAAACCAGAGAAAAAAATAGTCCATAATAAATTTCACGGAACAAATCAAAACTGATTCTTAATGTATCCTCTTGCCCAGAATCAGGTTGTCACCCGATGCATCGACAGTCCAGATTTCGGGCTTGCGGCCTGTACCGCCGTCGTGGTGAACTGAGTAGAGCAACTGGCCCTCGAATGACGTGAACAGCATGCCGTGACCTGAGTTGTCACCCTTGAATGCCTTCTCCTCCTGGATCCACGGGCCCTTGATGCTGCCGCTGGTGGACCATGCAATACCGTTTGCGTAACGGTTCTCGCCCCAACTTGACCAGAGCATACCCAGACGACCGGTCTCGGTACGGAACATCTGCGGGCCATCGGTTACCCAACCCGGCATCTTCATGCCGAATGTGGCCTCACCGATTGAGTTCATCTCCTTGGACCATGCAGCCTCCGATGCGCGGAAGATGGTGGTGGGCTCGGCCAGACGATGGGTCAGATCCTTTGACAGAGGCATGTAAGCCATTGTTCCGTCAATGAGCTGAGTCCACTCGTGTACGAATACCATGTAAACTGTATCGTTCTCCTCGTAAAGAGTTCCGTCAATGATATCCCAGGTTGTGGGTCCCAGACAGAACAGTGAATCCTTGACAAGAGGCAGATAGGGGCCATCGACCTTGTCCGATACCAGCAGCTGAGTCTGGTTCAGAGGTACGTTGTAACGGCGGGGAACCTGCTCGATGCAGACTCCGTGGTTGTTCCAGGTTCCTGCATAGTAGAACTTGTCGCCGAACTTGTGAATCTCGGCTGCAGCAACGAACTGTCCCTGCATCCAGGTTCCTGAGATATCGATCACGTTGTAGGGACCGGTCCACATCTCCAGGTCGGTGCTCTTGTAGAGTGAACCTCCGGTGCCGGTGAGCCAGTATGTCTTGGTCTCGGGATCCGGATAGATGAACGGGTCACTCATGGAAAGTTCCTTAAGTGATACTGTACGAACCTGAGGAGTGGGGCGCTGCATCGTGGGCATCTGGGCCGGACGCTGTGCGGCCTGGCCTTGTCCCTGTCCCTGAGGGCGCGGACGAGCCGTAAATCCACCCATCATACCTCCAAAATTGCGCTGTCCGGGATTTGCAGGAGGAGCCTGCTCACCGCGCGGAACGCTTACAATGATGTTGTCTCTGTTTTCGCAGTCCTGGCATGTGCCTGAATCCTGCTTGCCCTTGCATGAAACGGCGAGCATGGGAATTACAGCTGCCGCAAAAAGGAAATGACTTGTTTTCATTTATGCATTTATTTGTTTGTTGTTATGTTCCTGAACAAAATGGATAATCTTGTCTGCAAACTTATAAAAAAAAGGCTTGATAATGATGCTTTATCAAAAATAAACATAAATTTGCATCTCAGAATACAAGGACTATTAACTCTAAACAAACTAACTAATATGAAAAAAGTTCTTTCTATTTTACTTGCTGCAACACTGGTTTTCTCAGTCGCAGGTTGTTCATCATGGTCAAAGACTGCTAAGGGCGGTCTGATTGGCGGCGGTGCAGGTGCTGCTATCGGTGCAGGTATCGGTGTTCTTCTGGGCGGCGATGCTGAAAGCGCTGCTATCGGTGCTGCTATCGGTGCAGGCGTAGGCGGTGGCGCTGGTGCCATCATTGGCAACCGTATGGACAAGAAGGCTGAGGAGCTTGCAGCTCTTGAGGCAGCCAAGGTTGAGACTATTGAGGATGTGAACGGTCTTGAGGGTATCAAGGTTACATTTGACAGCGGTATCCTGTTTGGTTTCAACAGTTCAAAACTGAGCGATGAATCCAAGGAGACTCTGGCAAAATTTGCCGAGACAATGAAGGATATGGAGATGACAGACATCACTGTCTATGGCCATACCGACAATGTAGGCTCAGAGGAGGCTAACCTTAAGGTTTCAACAAAGCGCGCTGATGCTGTTGCCGATTACCTTAAGAAGTGCGGCATGAGCAAGGACCGTCTCATCACCAAGGGTATGTCATTCACTATGCCGGTTGCCAGCAACGATACCGAGGAGGGTCGTGCCCAGAACCGTCGCGTTGAGATTTACATCACCGCTAATGAGGAAATGATCAAGGAGGCTGTCGAGGCTGCAAATTGATTGTTGATTCACAGTTTAAATGCAGAGCTCATTTTGGGCTCTGCATTTTTTTTGCAGCAATGACAAATGCCATAGATTTTTGCTTTATTTTTGCATAGTCCAAAATAGCATTCAATCATAAATTTAACTATATGCTTAAGAAATTATTCATTGCAGTTGCCGTGCTTGCAACAGTGGCATGTGGTTCACAGAACGGAACGCAGTCAAAAAAACAGAAACCTGACAAGAACTTTTACATTTACCTGGCTTTCGGTCAGTCCAATATGGAGGGTAATGCCCGTATTGAGGATCAGGACCGTGAGGGTATAAGCGACCGTTGGCAGATGATGGCTGCCGTTGATTTCCCTAAGATGGGGCGTAAGATGTATGAGTGGTACACTGCTGTTCCTCCTCTCTGTCGTGAGACTACTAATCTTACTCCGGTTGATTATTTTGGCCGTACAATGGTAGATAACCTGCCTGAGAAGATACGCGTGGGCGTTGTCATGGTGGCTGTAGGCGGCTGCAAGATAGAGGCATTCATGAAGGATCGTGCCCAGGAATATGGTGACAATGCCGCCATGTGGATGAAGAACTGGATAGCTCCCTATGACAACAACTGCTATCAGCGCCTGCTGGATTGTGCCAAGGAGGCTCAGAAGGCCGGTGTCATCAAGGGATTCCTTATGCATCAGGGTGAGTCAAACATTGATGAGGAGGATTGGCCCGAGAAGGTTAAGTACGTATATGATTGTCTGATAGAGGATCTGGGCCTGGATCCCAAGAAAACTCCTCTGCTTGCAGGTGAGGTGGTGAATGCCGATGTCCAGGGCCGCAGCGCCAGCATGAATGAGATAATTGCCAAACTGCCGGAAACTCTCCCGAACTCATACGTTATCTCATCGGCCGGTGCTACAACCGGATTCGATCATCTGCATTTTGATGCAGCCGGTTACCGTGAGATGGGTAGGCGTTATGCAAACAAGATGCTGGAACTTATGGGCATCACTCCTAAAAATTGATTTAATTTGAATGAATTTCCGCAGGTCAGACTGGAATGCCGATTGGTATTTCCAGTCTCCTTTGTATAAAAGATTTGGACTAAAGGTCTAATGATATTATATAAATAATTGCTAATCAATGATTTAATACTCGTATTATGGTTAACTTTGTTTCATTTGTGTTTAGATATTTTAAGCAACAACATAAGAAAAAAGTACCGACCTTTGCGGTCGAAAACAAAGGATAATTCTCATAAGCATTAATTGGTTAGTAATTAGGTTAGTAATTAGGTTCGGGCCCGAGAATTTGTGAAAATTGCAAGGCTCACTCCAATGGGAAAAGGTCCCAGCGGAGGAAATTGAAAAAATTGAGTTCACGCGAGTGAATTCATTTTTTTTTGTTCACTTGGAAAGTAATGCAGCGATGGAATCGCGGTATGATCTTGAAACCGGGATCGGGTTAATGCCCTCCTGGTCCAGGATGACGTAGAGATTGTCACGGTCGTTGTTGAAGAACTTGACCTTGGCTATATTTATAAGGTATGAGCGGTGGCATCGGGTTATCTGCCCCTCAAGGTCATCCTCAATGTTCTTGGCGGTGGTGCGGATCATTGAATTCTTGACCACTCCGTCCTGTTCATAAAAAACCTTTACATAGTTGTCCTCGGATACGGCGTAGAGGATATCCATTATCCTTAGTGTCAGCTTTATGTTTCCCTTGTTGTCATGGATTGAGACTATAAGTGCTCCGTTTGGCCTGGAAGGACTGCTGCCGGACTGAACCCTTAATCCGTGTGCGTACCCGTACAGATAGGCTATTATGTATGGAATGACCAGTATCAGGAATATGCAGAAAAATGCTTTTGGAAAGAGCTCCTTCAGGGTAACATTGTCTTGTTTGACCAGAAGGGTTATGGCCATGTATATGAGAGAAACTACGAATGATTCGGCAATGGAATACAGAACCAGCCCCCATCCCCCTACGCCGTGACGGCGGTTAAGGTCCATCAGAAGTATTTTACTCGAGATCAGAAAAAGAACAGAGAATGCATACATTGTAACCGTACCAACCAGTTTGTAACTTTCACTGATAGTGAACCAGTAGGTCGATGAGAACGGCGAGTATAGCTGGATGAACAGAATTGAGAATACGACAATGAACAATACCGTCTGGAAAAGGAATTTCCGGGTGAACATATAGTCTGGTAATTTGTTCATACAGTGTAATTGTTTGGTACTGCGAAGATAAGGTTTTTTGTAATAACACCCAAATCGGGGAATGTGGCGAATTGCCACAGAACAGAATGGCGGCAATTCGCCACATCCTTGGTATCGGACATCCCAAACGCCGTTTTTTATGATGCACCTAAGTCATATAAGAGTACCTTTGCGGCCGAATTAAAAACATAATTATGGCAAGATTAATTTACAGAACTCCTGATTGTGACATGAACGCCACGAGCGTCATCAAGATGTATGAAGACAGTTTCCGCCGTCATTGGGACAATGAAGCCCTTTCTGATTTCCGCGGAGAGAGAATAACCTACGCAGAGCTGGCCAAGCGCGTAGCACGCGTACATATTCTACTTGAGAACACAGGCATCAAACCGGGCGATAAGGTTGCTCTTTGCGGTAAGAACTGCCTGGCTTGGGGCGTAGCATTCTTTGGAGTATATACATACGGTGCAATTCCCGTACCTATCCTGAATGATTTTAAACCGGCTAACGTTCATACTCTGGTCAACCATTCCGAGTCCAAGCTGCTTATGGTAGGTGACTTAGTCCTTACCGGCATGGTTCCTGCCGAGATGCCCGATATTCTGGGTATGATTCTTATGAACGACATGTCGCTAAAGTTCAGCCGCTCAAAGGAACTTGACAAGGCTATGGCTACTCTTGATGAGTGCTTTGACAAGAAGTATCCCAAAGGCTTTACCAGGGATGACATCAAGTATGAGGCCGAGAAGGATACCAATGACCTGGCTGTACTGAACTACACATCGGGCACCACAGGTGATCCCAAGGGTGTTATGGTTCCTTACCGTGCCATGCTGGTAAACCTCAAGTTCGCTTGCGGTGTGCTTCCTCTTACCAAGGGTGAGACTGTGGTTTCTATCCTTCCTATGGCTCACATGTTCGGTCTGGCATTCCAGCTCATGTTTGAGTTGCTGCTGGGCGCAAGCATCTGCTACCTGGGCAAGATGCCATCGCCCAAGATACTGTTCGATGCATTCGCCGAGGAGAAACCAAAGCTCATCATTACCGTACCTCTGGTAATTGAGAAGGTAATCAAGCAGAAAATACAGCCGGTAATGGAGAAGCCCGCCATGAAGATACTTATGGCTATCCCAGGCATCAACCGCATAATAGGCGGCAAGATCCGCTCCAAGATCATCGATGCATTTGGCGGTGAGATGGATTGCCTTATCGTTGGCGGTGCAGCTCTGAACGCTGATGTTGAGAAGATACTGCGCAAGATTCACTTCCCCTACACCGTGGGTTACGGAAGCACCGAGTGCGCTCCGCTTATCTCATACGTTGATTGGGAAAAGTACAAGGCCGGTTCATGCGGTATTGCAGTTCCCGGCTGCCCTGTCGAGGTATTCAGCGACGCTCCTGGTAATATTGGCGAACTTCTGGTACGCGGTGACAACGTGATGCTGGGTTACTACAAGAATCCCAATGCCACCCGTGATGTAATAGACCCCGAGGGCTGGTTCCATACCGGTGACCTGGGTACGATTGACAAACAGGGTTACATCTATATAAAAGGCCGTAGCAAGAATATGATACTTGGTCCCTCGGGTCAGAACATCTATCCTGAGGAGATTGAGGATATGTATATGAACCTGCCGATGGTATCCGAGGTGCTGGTCGTTGAGCGTGACCGCAAGCTTGTGGCTTTGGTTTATCCCGATTATGATGCAGGCAAGTCTGCCGGTCTGAATCAGCAGCAGGTTCTGGCTCATCTGGAGGATGACCGCAAGAAGATCAATGAGATGCTTCCGGGATACTCTCAGGTAGCTAAACTTGAGATCCGCACCGAGGAGTTTGAAAAGACCCCCAAGCGCTCCATCCGCCGCGGTCTGTATAAATAATTAGTCAGAATTGGATTGACATATAGGAAGCCCCTAGGGTATTAGGGAGAATGCCCTCCCACAACAAAAAATATCTATTCCGAAACTACTGAACAAGTTCAGCGTTCCAGAATAGATATTTTTGGTCGCGGGCCCCTCCCACTGGTCACGCGTGGGTGCGAGACTCCCTAATACCCTAGGGGCTTCCTATATGTCAATCCAATTGGAGGATCTGCTTGATGAGCGGGACGACGGCGGTACGCAGCGATTTGTCATTCAAGCGGTGCTCGCCCTCAAAGCGTTGGGCTTTGGTGTAGTATTTCTTGAACAGGTCATAGCAGTTGACCGTGGTATCGTTGTTGCCGAAGAGGCCGTAGGTGTTTTCGCGGTCAAAATCGGTGATGCCCTTGAACTGCTGGCGCTCCATCATGTTGAAGTTCTTTACGATCTGTCCCGTGATCTTGAAAGACTTGGCACCGTCCTTGCGTCCGTTCTGGAATGGATAGGTGGTGTTGGCCTTCATTACCTTTGACATTGTGGACATGTTGAATGACGGGTTGACGCAGATTTTCTTGTAGCCATACATCTGCTGGGCATACATGGCTCCCATTGATGTGCCTACAATGATATCGGGCTGTTCATCGGCCACGTATTGCTTGAGATAGGGCAGAGCCTCGGCGGGATCGACGGGGATATCGGGGGCAACAACCTCCAACTCAGGAAGCATGCGGCGCAGGCTCTCTACCGTCCCGCTTGCCCCTGATGACATGAAACCGTGAAAATAGACAAGCTTCATTACTTACCGGCCTTGAGTCCTTTGATGACTGCGTTGGTGAATCCGGCCTCCTCCATGGCGTTCAGGCCCTTGATGGTGATTCCACCGGGGGTGGTGACCTTGTCAACCTCTTGCTCAGGATGTGAGCCGTGCGCAAGCAGCAATTCTACGGCGCCTTTGATTGTGCCAAGGACAATCTCCTGTGCATCCTTGGGATAGAATCCCATCTCTACGCCGCCCTCCACGTTGGCGCGGATGTAACGGAATACGTATGCTATGCCGCAAGATGCCAGTGCGGTTCCGGCAGTCATCTGTTTCTCTTCAACCTGCTTGGCGAATCCAACCTGGCCAAAGAGTTTCTGGATCAGGTCAAGGTTCTTTTTGGTGGCGGTATTGGAGCAGTAGAAGAATACGCCTGCACCTACCTCAACAGCGATGTTGGGAATCAGGTAAACTACCTGGGGCTTCTCTCCCTTCTTGTCAAAGATTTCGGCTAGTTTGTCCAAGCCTACACCTGCGGCAATTGATATGATGAGTTGCTTTTTGTAATCCAATGCAGCCTTTACCTCTTCTACGGCAGCCGGCAATATCCAGGGCTTTACGGCAAACAGAACTATGTCAGCACCCTTTACGGCACTTACATTATCCTTAGATATGCCGATAGCGGGTACATCTTTCTTAAGGTTTTCAAGCGTGGCATCGCTGCGGTCACAGCAAGTAATATCCTTTGCGGCAAAAACCTTCTTTGCGGCAAAGCCTCTGGCAATTGCGCCTCCCATGTTCCCGGCGCCGATAATAGTGATTTTCATACTCGTAAAGTTTAACAGTGCAAAGGTAGTGTTTTTTTTAAAAGGTATAGACGAATCCATCTCCGCCCCAAAAAAAACGCCCCATAAGGGACGTCTTTTTGTGGGTGAAGATGGATTCGAACCACCGAAGTCGAGAGACAGCAGATTTACAGTCTGCCCCATTTGGCCACTCTGGAATTCACCCAGCCTGAACCTGTCTTTTTACTTGCTTGTAAGACGGGCTATGTACTTGTCAATATCCTGACTCTCTATTGACTCGGGATATTGGGTCTTGATCATCTTGTAGATTTTAAGAGCCTGATCAGGTTTGTCAATTGCCTCATAGATGAGACCTGCCTGGAAATAATAATAAGGTGAAAGCAGGTTGTTGTCGGCCTTCTTGGCGGCTTTCTCAAAAGTTGCGATAGCCTTGGTGTTATCTCCTGCAGTTGCGTAGCAGTTGGCAAGTGCACCCAGAGCTGCGGGGGATACCATCTGGTCCTTGCCGCTGAACTTTTCAAGATACTTCTGAGCCTCTTCCATATTGTCAAGCTGTGCGTAACAGAGACCAGCATAGAGACCTGCCAGTTTACCTGCCTTGGTGCTCTTATACTGCTTGGAGAGAGCCTCAAAACCTTCAAATCCGTATGCATCACCATTCAGAGCGGTTTCATAGTCACCGCTCACGAAATAGGTCTCACCGGGGAATATGGCCTCGGCTGCCCTTAACTGGCGCGGCTGTGCTACCTTGGCATTGTAGAGCATGCCGCCGGCAATGATTACTATGACTGCTATGAGGCAACCGAATATGGTCTTCTTGTTGTTCTCAAAAAACTGTTCAGACTTGCTCAGAGCCTCCTCGAGGCCTTTCTGTTCCTGCTTGGGAGCGGGTTTAACTGCTTTCTTTGCCATTTCGTCTTTTATTAGCGGGTGCAAAAATAGTCATTTTTTACTAGACATAAACATTTTATCTCAAAAATCCGATGACATTTCTATAAGAAAAACAAGATTGTGCCGTATATTGTGACTTGAAGAATATTATTGACTATTTTTGTGTTCCAATCAATCCCGATAAACTGAAAATGCAACTGGAGCATCTGTTTGTACAGGACTACCGCAACATAGTTCAGGCAGACTTGGAGTTCTCGCCAAAACTGAACTGTTTTGTGGGCAAGAACGGTATGGGAAAGACCAATCTTCTGGATGCGGTATATTGCCTGTCGTTCTGCCGCAGTTCCATCAGCCAGACAGACCAGCTTACAGTACGGCACGGAGCGGAATGCTACCAGTTGCAGGGCTCGTACCGTCTGCCTACAGGCGATAAGACTGTGATAGGCTCTGTTTCAAGACTCAAAGGGCACAAGCAGTTCAAACGTGACGGCAAAGAATACCAGAGGTTTTCGGACCACATAGGGTATATTCCGCTGGTCATGGTGTCGCCGCAGGATGTGGAACTGATATCGGGAGGAAGTGACGAGCGCCGCCGTTTCATGGATATTATCATTTCCCAATACGATCAGGAATATCTTAAACTGCTCATTTCATACAACAAGGCACTCCAGCAGCGTAACGCACTGCTTAAAATGGAGGTGGAGCCTGACCGTGAACTGTTCCTGATGTGGGAGCAGACTATGGCCGATACCGGACACCGTATTTATTCAAAACGGAAAGCTCTGACAGACCGTCTGGTGCCGTATTTCCAGGAGATGTATTCACTGATAGGTGATGAGAGGGAACAGGTTTCACTCAAGTATACATCGCATGCGGAACGTGGTGACCTGCTGGTTCAGTTTGAAGAGGGTCGCGCGCTGGACCGATTGGCAGGCTATTCTCTTCACGGCATTCACAAGGATGAGCTGGAGATGGATCTGGACGGCTATCCTATAAGGCGTGAGGGTTCGCAGGGGCAGAACAAGAGCTATCTGGCGGCACTCAAACTGGCACAGTACCGCCTGCTCAGGGAGTCTTGCGGCAAGAGTCCCATACTGCTTCTGGATGACATTTTTGACCGCCTGGATGCGGAAAGGGTAGGACGAATCATTTTACTGGTGTCAGATAATGAAAAGTTCGGACAGGTGTTCATAACCGATGTTGACCGCAACCATATTGACGGTATTCTGGAGGGTACAGGCCAGGACTACAAGGTGTTCACGGTGCAGGACGGTAATGTAATATGAAAAAGATAAATTCAGAACCGGTAGGTGGCGTGATACTCCAGTATCTCCGTGAGTACGGACTGGAAACTCCGTTGAACGAGCATCGGCTTATCCAGGCATGGGACAAGGTGCTTGGGCCTGCCGTATCCAGATATACCAAGGAACTTAGAATCTACAACCAGGTGCTGTTTGTAACCGTATCATCGGCCGCGCTACGTAATGAACTGATGATGAGGCGCACAGAACTTGTGGCACGCCTGAATGCCCAGGCCGGAGCCCAGGTCATTACTCAGATTGTACTACGCTGAAATGGTTATTTAAGGACCTCGATGGCCTTGTCAATAGTGGGGTCTGTCAGGTTTATGAAACTAATGTAGTCCTGCATGTCAAGCGCATCGTAGATTATATTGCCGTAAAGGTATGTGCGCATCTGCTTCCTGGCAGGTGCTGACAGAGAGTTGTCTCTCTTGACACCGTTCCTGGCTGCATAGTCATAGAACTTGGAGAGCACATTGTCAGCATCCAGATAATCCACTATGTCAGAGTATGTCTTAAACTTGGAGAACTCGGCCCTACGGTCATCTACATACTTGAATGAGTACTTGTTAACCAGGCTCTTTCTTACAACATCCGAATAATACTGCGAGTAACCTGTAGTGTCCTGTGCTACAAAAATGTCGGGCATTATTCCGCCTCCGCCGTAAACGGTGCGGCCTCCTTTGGTCTTGAACACCTCATTCTCATTCTGCTTGATGCTGTCGGCATTAAAGAATTCGCCGTGCTCGTAACGTTTTACAATGTCCATAGCATAATCCTCATCGGACTCACCGTATGGCTTCTGTATGCAGCGGCCCGAAGGGGTATAGTAACGTGCTATGGTTATGCGTATGCTTGATCCGTCATCAAACTCTATCGGCTCCTGGACCAGTCCCTTGCCGAAAGAACGGCGTCCTACAACCGTACCACGGTCGTTGTCCTGGATGGCACCGGTAAATATCTCGGCGGCCGATGCCGAAGACTCGTCAATCAACACCACAAGCGGCAGGGTCTTGTAATGGCCGCGTCCGTCGGCAAACTGCTTGGCCATGGGGTTGTGTGCTCCCTGTGTGTATACGATAAGGTCATTCTTGGGCAGGAACTCGTTGACCATCTGTATGGCAGCGCCCAGATAGCCTCCGCTGTTGCTGCGCAGGTCAATGATGAGCTTTTTCATGCCTTTGTTGCTGAGTTCGGCCAGGCTTATCATCATCTCGGCGAATGTGGTCTCTCCGAACTTGTTTATCATGATGTAGCCCGTCTCGTCTGTTATCATGTATGCGGCATCAATGCTCTTTACAGGTATGTCGCCGCGCTCTATGGTGAAATCAACCAGATTGGGCTCACCGTTACGCTTCACGCTGATCTTTACCGTGGTGCCCTTGGGACCTTTAAGGTTCTTGACAACCTCATTGCTGGGTATCTTCTTACCGGCAAAAACCGAGTCGTTAATGAGCACGATGCGGTCTCCGGCAAGCACGCCAACCTTTTCGGACGGACCTCCACGGATTACGCTGTTCACACGAATGGTGTCATCCTGCATGGAGAACTGTATGCCGATGCCCGAAAAACTGCCGTGCAGTTCATCGTTGCTTACCTGTGTCTCCTCGGCAGGATAGTAGGCGGAATGGGGGTCCAGTTCCTCCAGTATTGTGGGCAGCACCCTGTCCATAATGGAATCCATATCCACAACATCCACGTATTTGCGGTCTATGGCCCTTATCAGGGTCTCCACTTTCTGTGAACCTGTAGTGGCTCCCATCTCAAACTGGGGCCTGTGTCTTTTGAATATGCCTATCATTACCTCGATTCCCAGAAAGAATCCCATGGTAAGGACAAACAGTATCTGTATTATCTTTTTGAGTGTTTTCATTTTTCTGTGTTCAGATCCAGGTAAACAACTTCAATACCTGCACGTTTGAGCAGGTCAACTCCATCTGTAAGCCTGTATTGCTCTGTATATATTACACGTTTTATGCCCGACTGTATTATAAGTTTGGCGCATTCAATGCAGGGAGATGCCGTGACGTAAAGCGTTGCGCCTTCACTGCTGTTCGATGAGCGGGCCAGCTTTGTTATGGCGTTTGCCTCGGCATGGAGCACGTAGGGCTTGGATGTGTAGTTCTCATCCTCGCAGATATTCTCGAACCCGGTGGGCGTGCCGTTATACCCGTCGGAAATGATCATATTGTCTTTTACGACCAGTGCACCCACCTTGCGACGTTTGCAGTATGAGTTCTCGGCCCAGATCAGGGCCATTCTTGCGTATCGGCAGTCAAGTGCCGCTTTCTTAGCTTCAGTCATGTAGTCAGTTTTTCTAACGCGGGGATGAATATCTCCTTGCGGCGGAGTGAGATGAGTCCTTCTGCCTCCAAGGCATTCAGTTCACGCGATACGTTCAGCCTGGTGGCATCCATAAGGGTGGCCAGGTCATTCATCTTTACACACAGTTTCTTACTGCCGGTCTGTATATCGGACAAACCTTTTATGAAACGGGTTATGCGTCCCCTGAGGTCCATGCCCTCCATAGTCCACATGTGGCTGTCAAGCTGCTGCACGCGTCCGCTCAGGATGTTGAGCAGGTTCATGCGGCAGATATTGTACTTGCCCAGTTCCGTATAGATGTATTGCTTGTCGACCATAAGGAAACTGCACGGGGTCAGGGCGGTGTAGGTGCGCTGGTATGAACCTGCACGTCCGAACATGGAGTACGGTTCTATCAGACAGGGGGCGTCAACCTGTTCCATGAAAATGAGATTGCCGTCCATACCGCTGCGTGAGCTCTCTACAGAGCCGTTTATCAGGAATGCGAAACTCTTGCACCTTTCACCTGCGCTTATTATGGTGCTGCCCTCCTCATAACGGACAAAATCCAGACGTACTTTCTGCAGCAGGCTGTTGAAATCAACCTGACTCATGCCCTGGAACAGGGGCAGGCTAAGCAGTGTGTCATACATCGGGAGCTCCATAACCGTTGCTTGAAACGTAAAATCACGCAAAGTTACTTTTTTTTCTTTGTGGAGTGACAATAATCCAAAGGAATCACTATTTTTGTAGGAAAGTGGTCCTTTCTAAGACCATACATTGTTTAATTTAACCAATAATTGTACTATGATGAATTTTTTGAATTCGCTGGAACCGTTACAGAAGTTTTTCTGGATTGTAGCGTGCTGCGCATCGCTGGTTTTCATCATCCAGACCATAATGACATTCATCGGCCTGGGTACTGATACCGATGTCGATGCCGGGCCTATGGACGGTGCTGTTGATTCCGTGGAAGACGGTGAGCTTAGCGGTGTGTTCTCATTCCGCAATCTGATCAATTTCCTGCTTGGTTACGGATGGGCAGGCGTGTTGTTCTTTGATTCAATAGAGAAACGTTGGTTGCTGCAGATCCTTGCCATTGCAGTGGGTCTTGTGTTTGTGCTGGCATTCGTGTTCATGTTCCGTCAGATCATGAAGCTGTCACACGACGGCAGTTTCAAGATGGATGAGGCAGTGGGACTTAAAGCCGATGTGTATCTGCGCATTCCTGCTGCACGTTCCGGACGCGGCAAGGTACAGGTGAGCGTAAAGGGCTCCGTGCATGAGATTGACGCTATGACAGACCATGATGAGGAGATTGCCACAGGCGGGCAGGTCAAGATAGTTGAGGTTCTGGGAGACGACCTGTTGCTCGTTGAGTAATAATTAATTGATTAATAACTTACTAAATACTTTTATATGGATAACATTTCAATTCTTGTAGTGATAGGAGTAGTCCTCCTTTTCATTCTGTTTGCAACAATCATTCGTAGGTACAGACGTTGCCCATCGGACAAGATTCTGGTAGTTTACGGTAAGACAGGCGGCGGTTCTGCCAAGTGTATACATGGCGGCGGTAAGTTTGTATGGCCTGTTATTCAGGACTATGCATACCTGAGCCTGACACCTATCTCGATAGATGCAAACCTGACCAATGCCCTGAGCCGTCAGAACATCCGCGTGGATGTGCCCTGCCGCTTTACAGTAGGTATATCGACCGAACCCGACAGTATGAACAACGCCGCCGAGCGTCTGCTGGGCCTCACAGCCGAGGAGATTCAGGAACTGGCGCGTGATATCCTGTTCGGTCAGCTGCGTCTGGTCATTGCCACCATGAGTATCGAGGAGATCAACAGCGACCGTGACACATTCCTGGAGAAAATTGCCAAGAACGTTGAGGTTGAGCTCAAGAAGATAGGTCTGCGTCTTATCAACGTGAACGTGACCGATATCAAGGATGAGTCAGGTTATATCCAGGCTCTGGGTAAGGAGGCTGCCGCCAAGGCCATCAACGAGGCAAAGGTAAGCGTGGCAGAGCAGGACCGTAACGGTGAGATAGGTAAGGCCGAGGCCGTTAAGGAGACCCGTATCCGTACATCACAGGCCAACGCAGTAGCCGTACAGGGTGAGAACAACGCCAAGGTTGAGATTGCCAACTCAGATGCATTCCGCCGTGAAAAGGAGGCCGAGGCCAACCGTCTGGCTGTAACGGCCGAGAAGGTTCAGCAGGCCAAGGCTCTGCAGGATGCTTATATCGCTGAGCGTGACGCTGAGAACGCCCGTGCCGAACGTGAGCGTTCAACCCAGCAGGCTAACATCCTGGTAGCCCAGCAGGTTGAGAAGGACCGTATCATTATAGCCGCCGAGGCTGAGGCTGAGAAACTCCGCGTAAGCGCCAAGGGTGAGGCCGATGCCATATTCGCCCGCATGGAGGCCGAGGCTAAGGGTTACTTTGAGATCCTGACCAAGCAGGCTGCCGGTTATGACAAGATGGTACAGGCTGCCGGTGGTGATGCCGCCAAGGCATTCATGCTGCTCATGTCCGAGAAGATGCCGGAACTTGTAAAGACTCAGGTGGAGGCTATCAAGGGTATCAAGTTCGACAACGTGACCGTTTGGGATTCAGGCAACAGTGCAGACGGAAAGGGTTCTACCGCCAATTTCCTGAGCGGACTGCTTAAGTCTGTTCCACCCATGTCGGATCTGTTCAATATGGCAGGTCTGAACCTGCCCGAGTACCTTGCCAAGAAGAAAGAGGCCGAGGTTGCTCAGGCTGAGGAGGTCAAGGATGACAAGAAGAAAAAGTGAATCTGATTGATCAGTATGAAAGCGGAGCGATTATCAATGTCGTTCCGCTTTCTTTTTGTTATGGAATGATTGCTTTATAGCGGCGTTATTGCTACCTTTATGGTCAATTTAGAAAGGTACGTATGATGCGGATTCTGATAGGTGCTGCAACATCAGGCAGCGGCAAGACCACGTTTACTATGGGATTGCTGCGGGTTCTTACGCGGCGTGGGCTCAATGTCCAGCCTTTCAAGTGCGGTCCTGATTATATTGACACGCAGTTCCATACTATAGCATCCGGGCGGCAGTCTGTCAATCTGGATACCTGGATGGCTTCTCCGGAGCATGTACGTGAGGTTTTTGCACGTTATTCTGCCGGTGCCGATGTGGCTGTGATTGAGGGCGTGATGGGCTTGTTTGACGGCTATGACCGCATGTGCGGCAGCAGTGCTGAGATTGCGGCGTTGCTGGATGTGCCGGTTTTGCTTGTGGTCAATGCACGTTCTACCGCCTACTCGGTGGCGGCATTGCTTCATGGTATGAAAACATTCAGGCCCGATGTCAGGATTGCCGGAGTGGTGTTCAATCAGGTGGCATCGGAATCACATTACAAATTCCTTAAGGATGCGGCAGCCGATGCCGGTGTAGAGTGTCTGGGTTGGATTCCGCGTGCAGAAGGTATCGAGGTTCCTTCACGCCATCTGGGCCTTACCATTGGAATGGAGAATGAGATTAGTTCACTTGCAGACAGAGTGGCGGATTTGATAGAGGGGCACAAAGGGGACGGTTCTTTTTGTGCCCTTTTGAAGGAGAATAACTGCAAATCTGAAGATAATCTTAAGGGCACAAAAAGAACCGTCCCTAATGTGCCCTTTGTAGTCGCGGTGGCAAAGGATAGGGCCTTCAACTTTGTTTATCGGGAGAATATTGACAGGCTGGCGGAGATGGGAGATGTCAAGTTCTTCAGTCCGTTGGCTGGCGATGAACTGCCCGAGGCCGATCTGGTCTATCTACCGGGCGGCTATCCGGAGCTTTTTGCGCCGGAACTTGCTATGAACCGCATGCTTGCATCGCAATTGGTCCAATATGCCGAGCGGGGTGGTCGGATTCTTGCCGAGTGCGGAGGAATGATGTATCTGGGCAAGTCTCTGACAGACCAGGACGGAAAGGTATGGCCGATGGCCGGAGTGCTGCCCATAGAGTGCACCATGCAGGGTGCCCGTCTGCATTTAGGCTACCGCAGCATGGAGATTAACGGCAAGGTTTTCAAGGGTCACGAGTTCCACTACTCAAAAATAGAGCAAAAGGGGTCAGACCCCAATTGTACCATTTGCTTGCAACGCAACGCAAAAGGTGAGAAGGTGGATACGGAGCTGTTCAGATATAAGAATGTGATAGCGGGTTACACTCACTGGTATTGGGGCGAGAGTGACATTAATGCTTTTTGGGAATTATGAAAAGAGTATATACACGTACAGGCGATGACGGCACCACCGGTATTCATGGCGGGGAGCGCGTGCCTAAAGACGATATTCGGATAGAGGCCAACGGCACTCTCGATGAACTGAATGCCCAGATAGGCATAGTGCGCAGTCTGCTTAAGGCCGATGATGACTGGCAGGAACTGCTCAAGAAAATTCAGACAGAACTAATGACAGTGATGAGTCTGGTAGCAACTCCATCGTGTAAACGGGATGCCAATCCCAATTCGCTTACGGCCGATATGGACCGCACGTGTGAGGAGTGGATGGACCGAATGACGGCCCAACTTAAGGACAATGGCTATTTCCTGCTTCCGGGTGGAACTCCGCTTGCCGCCCATTTACAGTACGCACGCACCGTGGCCCGCAGGGCGGAGCGCAGATTGTGGACATTGCATCGTGAGGATGCTCTCCCCCAGGAGATACTGCGGTTCATTAACCGTCTGAGTGACCTTTTCTTTGTTATGGCCCGCTTTGAACTTGACCGCCAGAACTGGCCGGAAGAACGTTGGAAGACTTTTGCTTACAAAAACAGCAAATGATTTAAATTGAGAATTGAGAATTGAAAATTGAAAGATTATATCCCATAATGCTGGCCGGAACCGGCAGCGATGTAGGCAAGAGTGTGATAGCAACAGCCCTGTGCCGCATATTCCGTCAGGACGGCTACAGCCCGGCTCCCTTCAAGGCGCAGAATATGGCGCTCAACTCTTACGCCACTCCCGATGGCCTGGAGATAGGTCGCGCGCAGGCCGTTCAGGCTGAGGCTGCCGGCGTTCCCTGCCACACCGATATGAACCCGCTGCTGCTCAAACCCAGCTCGGACCATACATCGCAGGTGGTGCTTAACGGGAAGGCTATCGGTAATATGGGAGCGTATGATTATTTCCGCCGGGATGAAGGTCGTGAGGTGCTCCGCAAGGAGGTGAATGCTGCCTTTGATCGCCTGAGCAACCGCTACAACCCGATAGTGATGGAGGGTGCAGGCAGCATATCGGAAATGAATCTTCGTGACACGGATCTGGTGAATATGCCTATGGCCCGATACGCCGGGGCACGCGTAATCCTTGTGGCCGATATTGATAGGGGAGGAGTTTTTGCAAGCGCATACGGATCGATAGCTCTCCAGACTCCCGATGACCAGAAGCTTATAAAAGGCATAATAATCAACAAGTTCCGCGGAGACCTGCGTCTGTTTGACCAGGGCCGCAAGATACTTGAGGATATCTGCAAAGTGCCGGTTCTGGGTGTAGTTCCTTACTTCAAGGACATACATATTGAAGAGGAGGACTCGATGGAGCTGACGCAGAAACAGCGCAGTGCCGTAAGCGGAAAAGTCAATGTGGCCGTGATTCTGCTGGGCCACATATCCAACTTTACCGACTTTGGTATGCTGGAGCAGGACCCCAGAGTCAATCTTTATTATACCAACAACACAGAAGAGATTGGCAAGGCCGATATCATACTTATTCCCGGCACCAAGAGTACAATAGACGATATATTAACCATCCGCAGCAACGGTGTGGCCGAGGCAATCCTGCGCGCACACCGGAACGGTACGACCGTTATGGGTATTTGCGGCGGTTATCAGATGATGGGACTAAGCGTAAGTGACCCCGACGGCGTTGAGGGCAGCGTGCGTGAAATGCCCGGCTTGGGACTGCTGCCCGTAAGGACAGTAATGGAGGGTGAAAAAGTTACACGTCAGGTGCAGTTCAGTTTTGGCAAAGGTGGTGCTGACTGTCAAGGTTACGAGATACATATGGGCCGCACACTCCCTGAGCAGAATGCCGCATGCAGCCCGCTCAACACCTTGCAGGACGGGACAAAAGACGGATGTATGGCCGATGCCCGCACTATGGGAACCTACATTCACGGAATACTTGACAACAAGGCGGTAATTGATTATCTGATTGGACCGTATGCCAAGAAACAGGATATTGCTCAGACTCTTGACTACGCCGCATTCAAGCAGCAGCAGTATGACCTGCTGGCCGACCACGTGCGCAAGCATATCAATATGCCTTTGTTGTACAAAATAATGAGCAGCAATGATTAAGGGACACGGTGACGATGTTTTTGAGTATCCTGGAATTAAGTACAATTTCAGCTCAAACATTGTGTGCCGCACAGACCTGGACGCACTCTATGAGCATCTGGACCAGGTAATGCCCTTGATATGCTCATACCCGGAGCCCGATGCATCATCGCTGACCGGTTTTTGGGCCAACCACCTGGGCGTTCAGGCCGATAACCTATGCGTAACCAACGGCGCTACCGAGGCAATCTATCTTATTGCTCAGGTTTACCGTGAGAGCAAATCCGTGATACCGGTACCCACATTCAGTGAGTATGCCGATGCCTGCCGCATTAACCGTCACAAGATAATGCTGGCCTACTCTGAACAAGCCGTAAAGTCTCCGGTAGGAGGGCTTTGCTGGCTCTGCAATCCTAACAACCCGACCGGAAAAGTCTGGGATTATGGCTGGCTCACGGAACTGATAGAGAGCAATCCTGATTGCATTTTTGTTATTGATCAGTCATACGCTCCATACACCCGTAAAAAGGTGCTTGATGCTTTTTATGCTGCCCAGCAACCCAATGTGCTGTTGCTGCATTCCATGACCAAGCAATTCGGGGTACCGGGATTGAGGATAGGGGGAGTGAGCGGCAATGCCAGACTGATCAGGCAACTCAGCCTGTTCCGTATGCCCTGGTCAGTTAATGCTTTGGCTATTGAGGCGGGCAAGTTCCTGCTGCAAAACAGCGACTTGTATCGCATTGATGCCGCCGCATTGATAGAGGAGCGTGAACGTGTGGCTGTAGAGTTTGCCAAGACCGGTTTGATTGAGGTTTGGCCATCGGACTCAAATATGCTGCTTGCACGTTTGCGTATGGGTAAAGCAAGGGCTCTAAAAGAGTTTCTGGCTAAGGAGAAAGGCTTGCTGATACGTGATGCATCCAATTTTGAAGGCCTGGATGACGGCTGTTTCCGCATAGCCGTGCAGGATAAAGAGGCCGATGACCTGCTTATAGAGGGAATTAAGGAATGGATTTTCAGCAATTAGCCATATTGTTGCTGCCGCTGCTGGCAGGAGCGCTGCTGGACGCCCTGATTGGTGATCCCGCCTGGCTCCCGCACCCCGTAGTGGGTATGGGCAAGCTGATTGGCGGCGCAGAGAAAGCTCTCAATCGCGGCGCCCGCCGTATGCTCAAAGGCGCTCTGACCGCCATAATCCTGATAGGTGCAACGTACGCGTTATTCTGGTGGTTCATACCGTTCTGCTATGGAGTGAATCAGTGGCTTGGTGTGGGTGTATCGGCCATATTCATATTCTATTTTCTGGCCGGCAAAACTCTGATAAAAGAGGTCAGGATGGTATTCAAGGCGGTTGATGTGTCACTTGAAAAGGGTAGGGCGCAGCTTTCACGCATAGTGGGCCGCGATACCGCCCAGCTGGATGCACAGGAAATCCGTACCGCCGCCCTTGAAACTCTGGCCGAGAACCTGAGCGACGGAGTGATAGCCCCGCTCTTCTGGTATATGCTCTTAGGCATACCCGGAATGGCCGCCTACAAGATGATAAACACATTAGACTCCATGATAGGCTACAAGACCGAACGCTACAAGGATTTTGGCTGTTGGGCCGCCCATATAGACGATGTAGCCAATTGGATTCCCGCCCGCCTGACCGCTTTGCTAATGGTTCTCGTAGCAGGCCATCCCGGTCTTTTAGGCTTTGTTCACAAGTATGGCCGCCAGCATGCCAGCCCCAACTCCGGCTACCCCGAGTCAGCTCTGGCCGGTATCCTGAACTGCCGTTTCGGAGGCACTCACACCTATTTCGGCCAGGAGTTCTACAAACCCTACATCGGCCATAACGACCGTCCCCTAACCACTCAAGATGCCCGCCGCGCCATCCGCATCAACATCCTCTCCGAGATTCTGATGCTCGCGCTGTACACAGTAGGGTACACAGTAGGGACGGTTCTTTTTGTGTAATGTGTGCAATATTCTGGGGAACTTTTTGGGGTATCAGTATCTGAAACTACGCGCTTCGCGCTATCCCACCACTGCACACTAAGGCATCCTGAAAGGCATGAACTAACTCATACCTTCCATGATACCTTATTGCACAGCGGTCCCCCCGTTCACATGCCCACGGGCGGCCATGGTTTCCGATACCGATACCCCAAAAAGTTCTGTGCAACCAGAATCTTTATCACATTACGCAAAGAATCCCTTTTGTGCTACGATCGTCTTATAGAAGGACGCTTTAGTAGAATCATATCCCTAAACATCAGCCTCGTCTCCAATAGACCATCTTTCTCCTTATTCCAATTGCGATATGCCATCTCTTGTTCAACCGATGAGAAGAACAGATTGAGACCATTGCGTTGATAGAATTCCAGCAAATGCGGCTCATCGTATGCGTCAACTATCAGATGGCGACAACCGGATTTGTTGTCTGGTGATGTGAACCACTGCATAACAAACTCTATTATTTGAGGGCCAAGGTGCAAGCCTTTGTACTTTACATCTACACCTAGTTGTGCTAGCAGAATGGATGGATAGTTGATAAGACCCTTTTCATGGTGCACCTCAAAACCAATTTTCTTCTGTCGGGCATTTGGCAAACGCTTGGTGAAGATACTGGCATTAGCAACGGTAAAACCGGCTACAATGTCGGCAGGATGGTCTGGATGAACCCAATAATAGGTTTTTCCAAATAATTCATCCTGATAATCCTGTGCTTCATAATGAAAAAAATCATTAACGGACTTCCTACCGCAGTCGAAAGCCTGAATATTCAGCCCTGGCGCTCCTTGAGGCAGGTAGCTGAGATCGCTCAGAGTCATTTGTGTGTCAGATTGTGTTGGAGTTCCTTAGAACGTTCCATTATGGTATTAAACGTATCTTCTTTCTCCTGGGTCCACTCGGAACCGCGCAAATACTTTGCGTTGTACTCACATTGCTCAATGAAGCGTTCTGCCACCTCACCCGTTAGCACTGGGATGTTTGTTACTGGTATTGACATAATTCAATAGTTTATAAGATTTATACTTCAAGGGCAAAGGTATAACAAATTATTGTTGTTGATGCTAGCTAACAAATAAATAATTGCCTAAAATTGTGGTCATTATTGATTCTTTTGTTTAGATTTGCCTTGCCAAGCATCGTAAGACCGCTTGACAGACATACTAAATGGTGTTATTGAATCATTTTCGTCAACAAATCTAGCAAATTTGACTCTTCTCGAAAATGGTGACAATGGCATCACAGTGGTAGATAATATCCGTCAATGACGTATAGATATTATCCACTGGTGTGGTAGCTGTTGTCTTACTCGAGAAGATGGCATGCTAGAGCCAGTTGACGGTGTGAGACAATATGTTCCCACACCTTTTTTGTATATTATTCCTTAGGGGACAGGGATGTATAATGGAATGTTTATGAGAAGGCTATCGTTTCTATCATTATTCGCTTTGTTTGTGTGTCAAGCATTTGCGCAAAATACCCTTACAGTACATCAAAAGGATGGTCAAGAGTTTAGTTTTGGCTTTGAAGAAAAGCCGTTAGTTACGTTTACCGAAACTGAACTGGTCGTCAAAACATCTAAAGTAGAGTTGCGTTATGAATTGTCTAAGTTTTCCAAATTCACTTTTGATGAAAAGGAAGTTGATGATGCTGTCAATCCTATAACCGAAAAGAAAGCAAGCATCACTCTTGATGAATACACGGTTTGCATTACCGGAGCAAAAGCAGATATAGTTGTCCGTTTGATTGCTTCCAGTGGTCAACCCCTTAATTCATATAAAACAGACTCCAATGGCTCTGTTACATTCAGTATCTCTGAATTGCCGGAAGGCACTTATATCATAGCATCCGAATCACTAACCTGCAAAATAATAAAGAAATGAAAAATATATCCTTAAAGAAAGTATCGGCTCGCATATTTGCAACCGCATTATTGTTGATGGGATCATTATCAGCATCAGCACAGTATTATTTGAACGTTTATGAAAAGAGCGGATCAAACAATCAGTATGAAATAGCCAATCTCGATAGCGTAAGTATTACAGACGTTAAAGAAATAGATAATACCCCTGTCCTGACACGTCTAATAATCAATAGGAGTGAAGTTAATCTGGAAACTGGCGGTAGCACTACATTAAGCGTCAAAGGTTATGATGCAGATGGAGTTGAAATGACATTGGACAATCTGCAATGGAAGTCAGACAATTATTCTGTAGCGTCTATTGATGAGAATGGTGTTGTCAGAACCTATCAAAGTGGTGATGCTCTTATAATTGCCTTTATAGGTGATATTGCTGATACATGTATCGTAAAAGTCATCGATCATACTTATACTATTGCCGATGTCGTAAAAATAGCTCTTGATAGGGCTGAACTAAACTTGGAAACCGGTCAAGGTGATTCATTAAGTGCCATTGGCTATGCGGCTGATGGTACAGAAATATCTTTGCAGGATATTGTATGGAAATCAAATAACATTTCCGTTGCTACGGTAAATGCAAATGGTGTTGTAGCAACCCTTAAGAGCGGCAATGTTTTAATAATAGCATCTCTTGGCGCGGTTTCAGATACTTGCAATGTAACAGTTGTTGATCATGTTTATACTCTTGCAGATTTAGATAAGATTATCGTTAATAAGGATACACTCAATTTAGAGACTGGTGAGAGTGGCGTTCTGGGTGTTAGGGGTTTCGCTTCCAATGGTACAGAGATAACTCTCAAGAATGTTCTTTGGAGGTGCAATGATTCCTCAATTGCTACTATTGATGAAAATGGATTAATAAAAGCTCAAAAGAATGGCACTGCTCTTATTACTGCATCATTTGGACTTATTTCGGATACATGTACTCTTGTAATTGTTGATCACATATATACATTATCTGAGGTGGTTAAATTGCTTATTAACAACAGGGAACTGAATCTTGAAACATCAGACAATTATACATTAAATGTTAGTGGCTTTGCTGCTGATTGGGCGATTATTCCTCTTGAGGGTGTAGTCTGGAAATCAAGTAATCCTTCAGTTGCTATAGTTGATAATAATGGTGCTGTCAGTGCATTAACAAAAGGAACTACATTTATTATTTCATCTCTAGGTGATATATCAGATACTTGTTTTGTAACTGTTAAGGATAAGTTCGTTTCGATTGATGTAACTATTGATTCTTTGGCAAAGAGTGGTGTATATCTGGGAGTAATGGGTTTCAACAAACAACTATACACAAAGCCCGTCAGTTTATTGAATACCGATAGCAAGAAAGCATTTGATAACTTTATGGATGGTATGGAGATGAAGAATGGTACTCTCTTGTGCTATTCTGTTGACAATGCAATTGATTCTCTTGGCTCGGTGGCATTACCAGATAATGTATCTAAAGTGGCTATTGTAACCTTTACAGATGGTTTGGATCAGGGTTCTATTGATATGATTGAAGCTGTTACAGGTCAATATTATGATTCAGATGATGAATATCTTGCGGCCATTAAGCATAAGATTAAAACATACTCATTGGCAGGAGTTCCCATTACCGCATATTCCGTTGGTGTAAGAGGTAGTGATGTGAAAGATATGTCAAAATTCCAATCTACACTCAAGCAACTTGCATCATCTGATGAATACGCAATAGAGGTGCAGAATATGTCAGAGGTTAATGCCAAGTTTAAAGAGATAGCTAGTCAGTTAAATCGTTCAATAAATTATCAGACTGTGCCCATTGTAATGCCGGGTCTTTCAAATGGAACTCGTGTGCGATTTACTTTTGATAATGTAGCTGATGCAACTAATTCAACTCTTTATGTAGAAGGAATATATAATCGACGCGATCGTTCACTTACAGACGTTGAATATCATGGAATGACTTCAATATCCGGTTCTGAGGTGGTGGGTGAAGTGACAGAGGTGATATTTACTAAATTTACTTTTGAGAACATTCTGACTGATGATAATAGTTTTATCAATAAGTCATTCATTAATGAGTGGTATATGACTCCGGATGGTCTATGGCAACAAAATTCTGAGTTTGATCCAGATCAACAGCCGGATATAGAATTAGAACAGAGTACTATTGTTATTATACTTGTACTAGACTGCTCTAGTTCTCTTGGCGATGATTTTGGCACTGCAAAAAACAATGCAAAAGACTTTATTAGTACAATGTATTCTGCAACTGGCGGCGATGATTTTACTGGCGGCAATAGCGGTGATTTAAATGAAAACTACTCTATTTATTCCAAGAATCCTATACATCTTTCTCTTGCGGTTTCAATAGATGGAACTAGATATTATTTAACTCAAGAACAATACGCTAAGGCTAATTTGGGTCGTGCCACAGTAGAAGGATTAACGGTGGTTTTTGGAGGCGAGAGTTTTATTATGGCTTTACAAAATGAGCCAATAAATAATTTGTATTACTCTTATGCAAAGTTATATTATGACCAGTGTTTGCCGACATACTCACAGGGTCAGGTTATTAGTACATGTTGGTCCTATATCCAGAAAGCTTTTACCACATTTGGCGGTACTGCATTAAGTGATTATTTCTGGTCGGGAGATAAAAGTGGTAGTTATGGATACTATATTTGTTCGGGAGGAATGTCTACTTCTTCTAGTTTTTATCCAGTGAGACAAGTTCGCTCTACTTCTTCTCAATCGCCTATTGACTGGAGGGATAAAAATGATCTCACTTTGGTTGCATACAAAGGGACTAAAAGGTATAATTTCTCAAAGGAACAATGGTCAAGTTTGTCAAACAAAGGTGATTATGATGTTCAAGGCGTTTTGGTTACAGTTGGTATGAATAAGTTTGTAATTGCATTGAAAAATGAAGAAATAGATGATGTTTATCATAGCGTTGCAAAACAATATTATGATTCAAATCTGCCCGATTATACACAGATTTATATCATTACTCAAAAATGGGGTTTAATAAACAATGCTCTTACTGCATTTGGGGGTAATGCTTTAGATTGGTTGTGGTCAGGAGATCAAAGTGGTAGTTATGGATACTATGTTTATTCAGGCGGAGTGTCAACCTCTTCCGGTAAGTGTTCAGTTAGGTTAGTATATCCTTATTCTGATTATGTTGATTTAGGCTTGAGTGTAAAATGGGCAACATTTAATGTCGGGGCCACTAATTATTATGGATATGGCGATTACTATTCCTGGGGAGAAACTGAGGTGAAAACAAATTATAGTTTGATAAATTACAAGTATCGTTTAAGCGGTGATTCATATGAAAATATTAAGTTTTCAAAATATAATAGTTCTGACGGAAAAGGTGTTGTTGATAGTTTGACTGTTCTTGAACCATCCGATGATGTAGCACATATGAAATGGGGCGGTGAATGGCGTATGCCTACGCGAGAAGAAATGAAAGAACTGGTTTCCTGCTGTACATGGACTTGGACAACAATAAATGGGATGAATGGTTATTTAGTAACTAGTAACATAGCAGGATATACTGATCGTTCTATTTTCCTTCCAGCTGCTGGATGTTATTATGGTACTAATTTAACAAACGGTGGCAGTGATGGCGGGTACTGGTCAAGTTCTCTAGATCCTTTGTTCCCAGATCCTTATAACTCGAGTTTCATTGGCTTCGATTCCAAACAGGTGTCGGCTACTTGGGTAGGTTCAGGTAGTGCTGGCCGTTCTGTCCGGCCTGTCTGTCCGTAGGATTTGTCATCCCAAGAGTGTAAAGTTGGCACTATATTCAAACTATATCTAATCTCAAATCACATTTTTCGTTTATATTATAAACACAGAAGACTCAATCTGCATAATCCTATAGAAATGAAACAGATAACAATCAAATCAGCTTTCATACGCTTCATTGCAGCCATAGTGCTCACATCTGGCACAGTATCGGCATCAGCCCAATTTTTATGAATGTTTTTCCTAAAAACGGTAAGAAAGTTCAGTATGTAATAGATGATTTGGATAGCATCAATTTTACCGGTCAATCAGGACCTATAAATTTGCCATCAGCCAAATCATTGGAATTTGATTGTAATCGTAGTCAATACACTTTTGCTGTTGATGCTAAGTGTGATTATAATGTAATAATCCCAGTTGATTGGTAAGCATTCGATAAAGTACAGGTATTATTACCTAATAGTAGCAACAACAGCAGTTACATTGTACCTCTATATGTAACTGCTGTTGTTGTCTTGTTATAGTTGTACTATTACTTCTCTTGCTTCTCTTTTTTCAGGATTGCCTCAGGGTGCCTGTTTATCCATTTATGCGGCAGCATCTGCAGCAGTTCCTCCTTTGTTGCCTTGGATTGGTACGGCATGTCGGCAATCACACTGTTCAGGTAGAGTCTGGGGTTTACGTTATGCGCCTTGCAGGTTGCAAGCCTCCCTGTTGGGTACTATATTTCTATGGTGAGCATGCCGCCATAAGGTATGAGGTTCTCAAAGGCGGTGCGGAGTGTGGCTTTCCCCACATAGACATTAGCGCAGGCCAGAACGCCACCATGGGCAAAGATCAGTACGTTGTTGTAGTCTTTCTGCTTGAGTTCGTCCAGGAAATCGGCTATGCGCAGGTACATTTCGCGGAATGACTCGCCGCCGGGGATGGGGGCATCGACAAAGTTGTTGTACCATTCCTGGATGTAGGGATCGTCTATCTCATCATACATCTGCATCTCCCAGCGGCCAAAGTTGAGCTCCTTAAGGCGGTTGTCCAGTCGGGGTGTGGGGTAGCCGCAGAATGCTGCCAGTTTTTGAGCACGGGTCAGCGGGCTGCTATAAACCATGTCGAACTTTATATCGGGAATACCGGCAAGAGTAGCGGCAGCCTCATTGGGGAATGTAGTGGCTAAGGGAACATCGGTCTGTCCATAACATGTGCCCTTGGGCACGTCAGGTGATGTATGTCGGATAAGGTAAACTTTCATAGGAAATGTTGATTAGACTACCGCTGTCATAAAGCGGAATACAAGTTCGGTAATAAGGAAAAGTGCGCCGCAGCAGTCACCCGTGTACCCCCCTATCTTTTTCCTGAAAAGCAGCAGGAGCAAGCAGAATACCGCAATGGACACAACGGCAATTATGCTGAAGTTCATATAGTTGGTCGATAAAGGCTTGTCAGGTATGACAATAAGAGCCAGTGCTGCAATTCCGGAGATGACGGTGAGAATCTCCTCTATTGTGGTTGGATGCGTATAGACAGTGCGGTTCTTGCTCTCAGACTCCGGGCGTGCGTACGGCAGGAACCAGACTATGTGGCTGCTTATGCACTTACAGAATACATCAGATGATATTATTATGAAGGGGACATACTGAGGATGTACATTGGCAAGGATAACAAATGACAGCAGGAAATAGAGTATCAGGCCGATGACTCCGTAAGTGCCGATGTGTGAGTCCTTCATTATGCGCAGTGTGCTCTCCTTGTCGGTTCCACCGCCGAATCCGTCCAGGAAATCGGCCAGTCCGTCCTCATGCAGTGCACCCATTAGCAGGACTCTTACCAGCAGCGCCATTACGATGGCAATAGTTGGTGATGTAACCTTGAAAAGGAGCCAGAATGTCAGGGCCGATAAGCCACCGGTAAGCCAGCCGGTCACGCTCCACCATCCGGTAACGTGGCTGAAACTTTCTGCCGGCACCTGCTTTATCTTGTGGAACGGCAGGCGGGTAAAGAACATGAGTGCTGCAAGTAAATTATTCATATTGTCGGGGGGCTAGAAGTATTTTGTTACCGATGCCTTCTTAAAGGAATCCATCTCATTTATCATATTTACGGCTGACTGCACGATTGGGTAGGCGCATACGGCTCCGCTGCCTTCACCCAGGCGCAGGTCCAGGTGCAGCAGGGGCTTGGCGTTCATGCTCTCCAGCAGCAGTTTGTGGCCGCTTTCATCGCCCTGATGCCCGAATACGGCATAGTCTAGAACCTCCGGGCAGAGCTTTGAAGCAGCCAGCATGCAGGCGCTCATTATGAATCCGTCCACAAGGATTACCATACGGAGTTCTGCAGCGCGAAGCATTGCTCCAACGGCCATAACCATCTCATAACCGCCGTAACGGGCCATAATCTCCAAAGTTGAATGCTGTCCGGGATATATCTCAATGGAGTGTTTCAGAACCTCATACTTGTGGCTCACTCCGCCTTTGTCCAGACCGGCCCCGGCACCGATGCACTTGTCCAATGGAATTCCTGCCAGCAATGACATCCATATTGATGAGGCCGATGTGTTGCCGCATCCCATCTCACCGAAACTGATTACGTTGCAGCCATCTGCATACACTTTGTCCACGCACTCTGCTCCGCGCTCAATTGCCAATTCAAGTTCAGAAGGAGTCATTGCCGCCTCGACAGAGAAATCACGTGTGCCTTTGCGCACCTTCATGTTGATAATGCCGCTGCTGTAGTCCATGTCATGGTCAATGCCTGCATCCACAACCATCAGGCGGAATCCGTGCTGACGGCACAGGAAACTGATTCCGGCACCGCCCTCAAGAAAATGGTATGACTGCTGCCAGGTTACCTCCTTGGGTGATACGCTCACGCCTTGCGCCAGCACTCCGTGGTCGGCCGCAAAGAGTATGTTATAGGGTGTTCTGAGCTCCGGACTCAGGGTATGCTGTATCATGCATATCTGCGCGGCAAGTGATTCCAGACGGCCAAGTGCACCTTTGGGTTTGGTCAGGTTGTCTATCTTGTCCTGTACCTGCGCCTGAAAGGCAGTATCGTTGAGTTTCTGTATATTGAATTGCTTCATTTGATCTTAACTGGAATACCGCTTACCATTAGGATTACCTCATCGGCACAGCCGGCAATATATTGGTTCACCCAACCCTGAAGGTCAGTAAACCGGCGCTGAAGTGCATTGGCCGATACACCACCCATCCCTATCTCATTGGTCACAAAGATGAATGTGGAATCCTGGGCTGTAAAGCGGTCAAACTCTGCCTTTATGTCGTCCAGACATTGTCCTAGCCATGCAGTATCCTGCTCGGCTCTTTGCTGGTCCCGGTAGAAGAGATTGGTGCACCAAAGCGTAACGCAGTCTATCAGTACCACGCGGCCGCTGAAATCGTGCTTGCCCAGTTCCAGCTCCTCCTCAATATTTGTCCACTCCGGCCCTCGCCGCAACTGATGCTGACGAACGCGCTCGCGGAATTCATCATCCCACACCCGTGCCGTAGCAAGATAAACAGGCTTATCTGTCAAAGAAAGAGCAAGTTTCTCGGCATACGCGCTTTTGCCGGACCTCTCTCCACCTGTTATAAGAATTACCTTTCTCATACTAATTGCGAAGATAGTGAAAATACTGAGCTGAACGGCCAAATTGTGTAACTTTGCAGTATGAAGAAATCCGTTTTGATAGGGTTGATACTGCTGGCATTCGTTGCGGCGTGCAGGTTCTTTACACCTGTGGCTGAGTTCTATGCCAACTGCTGCTATCCTGTAATATCGGCTTGCCTCTCTCTGATAGCTTGTGTTTTCCCGTTTTCACTTGAGGAGATTACGGTGCTGGTATTTGTGTTCCTGTTTATAGGGATAATATGGTCAAGCATTAAGCGGAAAAAGGGATTTCTCAATTGGCTTAAACGCACTTCCATTCTTGTAATGTGGCTTGTGGTGTGGTTCTATATGGGGTGGGGCAACAACTATTTCCGCACGTCGCTGTATGAGAGGGCTGGGGTGGAGCGCCGCCAGTTTGACCGTGAGGAGTTCAACAGGTTCATTGCGGATTATACGGATGAATTGAACCGTACGGCTGGAGCTAAAGTCAGGATTGAGCGGGATGAACTGGAAAAGGATATCAACGCTTTTTATTGTGAGGAGCCTAACGGGCTGGGTTATACCAAGTTGCACAGGTGGCAGCATACCAAGCGTCCGTTGATGAACTGGTTGTATTCCAGTGTGGCGGTGTTGGGCTATATGGGGCCGTTTTTCTGTGAATCACAGTTGAATCTGGATCTGATGGAGACGGAGTATTCATCAACGCTTGCCCATGAGAAGGCCCATCTGGCCGGAGTGACCAGCGAGGCTGAGGCCAATTTCTGGTCATTCGTATATTGCAGCCGCTCCAGTGATGACGGAGTGCGGTACAGCGGATACCTGCACCTGCTGCCATATGTAATGATAAACGCCAAGTCATTGATGACAGAGCAGGAATATAGTGATTGGCTTGCCCAGGTCAGCCCTACGGCCATGAATGACTACAAGGAGTCCCGTGAGTATTGGCGCAAGAAACGCATCAAGTTCATTGATGACATCCAGTACCGGATGATGGACACTATGCTCAAATCCAACAATGTAAGTCAGGGCGCCGATGACTACATAGGTGTGGTGGGCATGATTATCACCATGAAAAAAGTCGGGCTAAGCCCGACCTTTTGAGAACGCGTTATGTCTAACGAGTGAAACCGCTCACGGTGAGGGTTAGAATCTTACGTAAAGCTCTGCCCAGAACTCATTCCAATGAGATGAGGTGGGGCGGTTGTCAACGTAATTGTACTGCAACTGCAGCATCAGGTTCTTGTGAATCTGGAAATTTGGTGCAAGGGAATAGATGGCTTTCATAAACTCTGTTGAAGCCTTGCTGCGATATACATCATATTTGGCATACATCTTGAACCAGTCGTTGACAGGAACGCCTACTGCAGCGTACCAACCGTCGGCTTCGCTGATGTTCTTGCCGTTTGAATATGCATATTCGGCACGGGCGCTCCAGGAGTTGTGCTCATATTTGGCAGATATTGCCCAGCGGTCACGACCTATCGTTACAGTGTCTTTTACATAATCACCTTTCCATCCGAATGCTCCTATGTAAAGGTCTTTGATAGGTTGAACCTGAAGGGTTCCGATAATATCCTTGCGGGAGTTCGCATCGGCGGTATTGATACCCTGTCCGTTCATAAGCTGAAGCTGATAGTGGACAAGGCGGTGACCGTCGGCCGATATGGGGAACAGGTCACCCTGAATCTGGATACCCTGGTCACGACCTCCGTTTGAGCCGTCTTCTCCGCAATAGTCACCCATGCCTGAAAGCTTCTTCGTAATCTGGGAATAATCACCAAATCCCACATCCCAGGGATTATAAGGGTTCTCAAACAGGAAGGCGCGCTTGTACTGACCAACCTTGACTGAAAACTCTTTCCAGTGTGCCCACTCCACAAAGTAGTCCTTCATGTGGAATGAAGCGTTATTGACCTGGAGCTGAACGCGGTATTTAAAATCATTCAGTATGGTGCCGTCGGCATAAAGACGTACCATACGCTGGCTTAAACCATTACCGCCATGCTGACCGTCCTGGTCTGTATATGTGTATTTTCCGATAAAAAAACCGCCTATCTTGGGACCTGTTGTGTTATCGGTAACCTTGCGGCCGAATTGTGTATCCTGTGCAATAACGGAAATGGCTGTAAGGCTTGCTAAAACAGCCGTTAAAAGAATCTTTTTCATAATGGATGAATGTAGTTTTTAAAGTCTACAAATTTAGTGTATTTTTAGAATCATGCCATAGCAAACGGGAAAATCTTTGTGAGCCAGAAGGAACCCAGGGTAAATCCTATTGCACCAACAATTATACCTACCTTGGCCATATCCTTGGTCTGAACCAATCCGGTGCTTGATGCAATGGCATTGGGAGGTGTTGATATGGGGAACAGCATGGCTATTGATGCGCAGACTGCAATGAATGAGATCATGGCGTGTGTACCACCAAAGGCAATGAATGAAGCGTTGTTTGATGCGGCGGGATCAGCCATACCTTCGGCAACTACAATCAGTATGGGGATAAGCAGAGCGGCTGTGGCTGAGTTGCTGATAAAGTTGGATAGGAAATAGCATACGAAACCGGCTATGAGCAATACGCTCAGCACACTCATTGATCCGAAAGGTATTGCATTGATAAGTGTCTTGGCAAGACCTGTTCCTTGCAGGGCTGTACCCAATGCAAATCCTCCTGCCACCAACCAGAGCACAGTCCAGTTGATCTCCTTGATATCCTCCTTGGTAAATATGCCTGTCATGGTAAGAACGCCAAGCGGAATGAGAGCCACCACGTTTGAGTTGATGCCGGTAAGGCTCTCGGTTGCCCAGAGTAGGATAGTGCCGATGAAAGTGATCCAAACCACGTATGTCTTCCAGTCAACTGCACGCTTGTGCTCGGGGATGTTCAATACCAGTTTCTTTGTCTTGAATGGGAATATCAGTTGGAGCAGGACCCATGCCACAAGAATCATGATAAGCACAAACGGAATCATTCTCATTGACCATTCGGAGAATGTCACTTCATAACCTGACTCTGCCAGGAAACGTACTGCAGTAGCATTGGGAGGGGTACCGATAGGAGTACCTATACCGCCTATGTTTGCTGCCACGGGGATGGCCAGCGACAGACCTATGCGACCCTTGTCATCGGACGGGAGTACCTGAAGCACCGGAGCCAGGAATGCCAGCATCATGGCAGCTGTGGCAGTATTGGACATAAACATAGAGAATACGGCAATCACCACAAGGAATCCCAGAAGAACCATACTTGGCCTGGTTCCGAAAGGCTTGAGCAGAATTCTGGCCAAGGTTACATCCAGCCCGTACTTTTCGGCCATGATGGCAAGCACGAATCCACCCATGAACAGCATTACTACCGGATCGGCGAATGAAGCCATAAGACTCTTATAACTTACCAGCGTACCGTATTTGGGATCGCAGAAAAGACTGATACCCTTGTCCGATATGGTCAGCAAGGTCAACACTATAAGTAGCAGTGATGTGGTCCAGTTGGGGATGATTTCGAACATCCACATGAGTGCGGCGAATACGAACAGTGCAATAACGCGCTGCTGGACTACGGTAAGGGCTTCAATGCCATAGAAACTGACAGGGACAGCCCACAGGAAAATGGTCACTGCCAGCACAATAGGCAGCAGGACACAGAACTTGAAATTGAATTTCTTGTCGCTCATATTAATAATGTCATTTAAATCGTATGTCGGCAGGGATCTTTTCCAATCCCAGATTCATTATGTCTGCAGCATAGTTCTCGCTGCGTTTTGAGTAACTTTTTTCAAAGTAAGAGGCAAAGGCCTTGTCGCCTGTAGCTTGTGTCTTTAGCACGAGTGCTGTCAGGTCCGAAAGGGCTGATTCCATCTTTTCAAGGTCCAGAGAGTATTTTCCTGACTCCTTACGTTTGAATGCCCCGGCCTCTTGCAGATAATTGTAAATGATGATGTTGGCACGTCCCAGTACCGAGCCCTCGCCAAAGCGCTCTGACCGTACCAGCGAAACAAAGAATGTGGTCAGTGCATCCTCTTTTGTGAAAATATTGCGGATATCATAGTGGTTCTGGAGCTTGCAGACAAGCAGTACTCCGGCTGCATTGGCCTTGATTTCCTCAAATGTGAGGGCTGCACTTCCCAGAGCATCCTCTACACTTTCATTTTGGCCGATAGTCTCCTTTACTCCCAGTCCATGGGCTACTTCACGGAATACGATGTTCCAGAAGAACGCGTCACCCGACAGGTGAACCGCGTCATCTGATTCCAGAAGCACCGTTCCTGTGGGATTGATTATGTGGTTGTATTTGGCTCTGATTACGTTTTCCAACAGGATGGTACGTGTGCCGCGGTCATGCTGTACATCGGCATCGAACGGAAGATTCAAAGCTATTACCTTGACACCGGCATTGGCCTTACCTGCGTAATAGAGGGCGTTGCAGGAGAATATGTTTGAACCTGTACCCGGCTGGAATGTCTTGTAGGCCGGATCGCCTGGCAGATCCTGCTGGAATTCGCCTATACGTGACACGTACTTCATGAGTTCTTCAGTGCGTGATTCGTTCTTGAGCAGTACGAATGCCTCATATGAGCGTTTCAGACCAAGCATCTGGTCATCGGCTGCCTCGTTCGGTCCTACAACAAGGTCCATCTTGCTGTCATCCATATCAAGCCATGCAAGGGCACTCTCGTAATAGTTGTCGGTGCGCAGTGCATCGGCTTTGGCAAGAAGGTATTTCTTTACACTTGGTTTAATGGTAATGTCGGCAGCGGCATTCAGATAGTTTACAATTTTGTCTATATGCTCCTTGTAGGCATCGTGATACCATACGGTCTCAAGCGAGCCGTCCTGTGCACGGCGTATAAGGGTGTAGGGGCTGTTCTTGTCAGGGTTGTCATAAGCGGCAAACTCCTGGGCAGTCATGTCAAAAGGATAGAAGTGTGCTCCGGGAGCAAGGTCAAGATAACCCTTCACGAATGATTTGCCGGTACTGCGGTCCCAAGGGCCGTAGTTAATCTGGGCAAAGGTCTCCTGATACGGATCTGTAATCTCATCCATAAGGACCTCCTTATCGCCGAAATACTGTTCCCAATATATCGCATCCACTTCATCGGCAATAAAGCGGTACAGATTAAGAACCTCTTTGCCGTTGTCCGTAATGCCGCTCAGGTCAGGCGTTTCAAGCTCTACCAATGCATAATCGGCAACGTTGCGTGAAAACGGAGACTTGGGCGATTCATTGCATGAAACAGCAAATACCAAAGTGATGGCTGCAATAACGGTTGTCTTTTTCAACATAACTTACTCTATATATTTTAATCGACATAGACGATAAGATGGGGAAACCTCACGGTCTCCCCACTCAATCTGCGGGTCTCTTGTATAAGAAGTCCGCTGCATTCCAGCCCGGAGGGCTGCTATCAAACAAGTATTATTGCTAAACAATAACTCATTCTCAAAGCTTCCTTCTTGCCGGGATAAAGAGTGGGGATACGATACTCTAACCGTACGCATTTTTTTGCATACGGCCCAATGGAGTAAGATTCCGCTCATCTCAGTACTGTCTTCTATCTTTTCTGACATTTGTCGTACCAGCCCTATCCACGGGGCAGAAGTAAAACTTAGAATATTGGGCAGGTATTCTGACTTATCTCACGGTTTCAGGAACCTTCCCGACTTTGCAGTCAGTGGCGTATGTTGCATCCATGGGTGCGGTTGCTCATCCTGAACCGATATCTGAGAATTACAGCAGCGGGACTGTCCGGGAGTCTCACCCGTGTTCCCTATTAAATCTGAATTAACAGATACCCAATTCCGGCTGCAAAGTTACATAAAAGAATAGCTCATTATATATAATGAAGGTTTATTTTTTGGGTAAAGAACCGTCATGGGTGGCAAATAATGAGTACATTTGTTCTATGAAAATAACAGTTGTTGGTATAGGGCCCGGATGTGAGGCTGATGTCACTCCGGCGGTGGCCGATGCGTTGCGCAAATGCGATGTTGTGGTAGGCTACAAGTACTATTTCAAGTTTGTGGAGAGGTTCATCTCTAACGATACCCAGTGCATAGACACCGGCATGAAACGTGAACGTGACCGTGCCAGGCAGGCGTTTGAACTTGCAGCGCAGGGTAAAAAGGTATGCGTCATCAGTTCCGGCGACAGCGGTATATACGGTATGGCACCGCTTATCTGGGAGATGAAAAGGGAGAGGAATAGTGATATTGATGTTGAAGTTCTGCCCGGAATCAGTGCATTTCAGAAAGCCGCTTCACTGCTGGGTGCGCCGATAGGTCATGATTTCTGCGTGATTTCGCTGTCAGACCTTATGACTCCGTGGGAGTTGATAGAAAAGCGTATCATTGCCGCAGCGCAGGCAGACTTTGTCACAGCCATATACAATCCCAAGAGCAATGAGCGATACTGGCAACTGTACAGGCTTAAGGAGCTGTTCCTGAAGGAACGTTCCGCCGATACGCCAGTGGGTTTTGTACGTCAGGCCGGACGTGATGAGGAAAAGGTGACCGTAACTGTTCTCAAGGATTTTGATCCGGAGTTGGTTGATATGTTTACGGTCGTGCTTATCGGCAACAGTCAGTCTTATAACTGGAATGGCAGGATGATTACTCCCCGCGGGTATTACCGCCAGGAACAAAGTGATGCTGTGGGAGTAGGACAGGAGATAATGATTAAGAGTTTCCGCACAATTGACGGAATGCTCAAGAGGCAAGACTGGTCACTAGGTCATAAGTGGGCTTTGCTGCACGCAATCCATACTACCGCCGATTTTGAGATGGAGGATATCCTTTATACTGATCCCGGTGCGGTAGAGACATTGTACGGAAAGTTCCGTGACGGTGCCATAAGGACAATTGTGACCGATGTCACGATGGCGGCATCGGGAATACGCAAAGGTGCGCTGGAGCGTTTGGGTATAACTGTCAAGTGTTACCTGACCGATGAAAGAACCGCCCAGATAGCTAAGGATAAGGAAATAACCCGTACGCAGGCCGGGATACGTCTGGCAGTAGAAGAACATCCGGATGCCCTGTTCGTATTCGGCAATGCGCCTACCGCGCTTATGGAATTATGTGAGCTCATACGCAAGGGCAAGGCGCATCCTGCCGGCGTGATAGCCGCTCCGGTAGGGTTTGTCCATGTGCGTGAGAGCAAGCATATGGTAAAGCCGTTCACCGATATACCAAAGATTATCATAGAAGGCCGCAAGGGAGGCAGCAACCTGGCCGCTACCCTGACCAATGCCATACTGACTTTTGATGATGCGGCTGGGCTCAAACCGGGAAGAGATGTCTAGACAGGTATTCGAAATAATCGGAATCAGTGATAATCCGCAGCAGGAGTTGCAGAGTGATGCGCTGGAGGCTATTGCCCAGGGAAAGGTTTTCTCGGGGGGAAAGCGGCATTATGAGCTTATGCGTGAGCGGCTGCCGCAGGGGGCTAAGTGGATTGAGATAACCGTTCCTTTGGCAGATGTATTCAGACAGTACAAAGGACATAAGGAGATTGTGGTGTTTGCATCCGGTGATCCATTGTTCTACGGCTTTGCGGCAACAGTTCAGCGTGAACTTCCGGATGCTGTGATTAAGGTCTTTCCAACTTTCAACTCACTGCAGATGCTGGCCCACAGGATGCTGCTGCCCTATCAGGATATGCATGCGGTATCTCTCACGGGTCGGGCATGGAAAGATTTCCAGGATGCGCTGATAAACAGGGAGAAACTCATAGGAGTGCTGACCGACCATACGCGCACGCCACGCGCAATTGCATCCATGATGCAGGAGTATGGTTATGACAACTATACCATCACAGTAGGTGAATGCATGGGCAATCCCGAAAGGGAGAAGGTAACCACGATGACCGTTGCCCAGACAATGTTCTATGAGGCCTGTTCGCCCAACTGTATGATATTGCAGATGAATGAACCGCGCGGCCGGTTGATGGGAATTCCCGAGGAGCGTTTTGAACTTCTTGACGGCCGGGTAAACATGATAACCAAAATGCCTGTGAGATTGGCCACGCTTGCCGCACTTGAACTTGGGCGCCGCCGTTCATTCTGGGATATAGGTTTCTGCACGGGGTCGGTATCAATCGAAGCCCGTTTGCAGTTCCCGCATCTGGTTGTTACGGCATTTGAGAAACGGCCCGAGGGTGAGAATCTTATGCTTACAAACAGCCGCCGCTTTGGCGCTCCCGGCATAAACGGTGTCATAGCTGATTTCACTGAGCTGGACCTTACGGTATATCCTGCACCAGATGCGGTCTTTATAGGCGGACACGGCGGACATATGGCCGATATGCTGGAACAGATAAACAATGTGCTTTTGCCTGGTGGTGTGATAGTATTCAATTCGGTATCTGATGAGAGTGCGGAGATGTTCCGTCAGGGAATTGAACATATAGGAAAACACATTACAGGCTGCACCCGCATAGCGGTCGATGAGCATAACCCGATTTTAATAATGAAAGCGGAATGAAAGCGATAATACTGGTTTCAGAGAGTTCGTTACGGTTGGCGCAAAAGATTGAAGTCTTGTTGCAGGATTCTGTCATATACTGCCAGAAGGAGCTGGAGGGATGTACTGTAATCAAATCATATGCTCAGTTCATAAAAGAAAACTGGAGCAGTCTGGAGCAGATTGTATTCATAGGCGCTATGGGCATATGCGTACGTAGCATTGCTCCTTGTGTAAAGGACAAGTATAAGGACCCAGCTGTAGTTTGTGTGGACAGCACAGGAAAGTTTGTGATTCCGGTCTTGTCAGGGCATATTGGCGGTGCAAATGATCTGGCCCGCAGGATTGCTGAACTGACGGGCGGTGAGGCTGTGGTTACGACGCAAAGTGACAACACCGGACTGTGGGCTCTTGATACCATTGCAGCCAGGTTTGGCTGGAAAACGGATTTGAGCCGCGCACAGATGAACAAGGCAATCGCGCTGTTTGTAGAAAAACGCCCTACAGCCCTGTTGCTTGAAATCCGTGACAGCGGCACTGACTATCTGGAGAGTAGTCTGCCAGAGCACGTAAAGGTATTCTGCCATTACAACGATATTGATTTTGCTCAGTTTGAACTTCTCATTACCGTTGGACCGCATGAGTTTGATGCCCCTGTACCTGTTTTGAGCTACTATCCGCAGGTCCTGCATATAGGTGTTGGTTGCCGTAAACAGTGCAAGCCTGATGGCATTGCAGAGCATATTGAAAACTGCCTTAAGCAAAACACTCTTTCGCCGCTGTCAATAGCCAGCATAGGGACCATTGAACTTAAAAAGGATGAACCGCTTTTGGGCGCATTGCAGAGCCGTTGGCCCTGGGCCGGAACAAACATTTGGTCGGCATCAGACCTTGAATGGATAGAGGTACCCAATCCGTCAGAAAAGGCATTTGAGGTTACAGGAGTCTATGGCGTTGCCGAAGGGGCGGCACTGCGTTCAAGCGGTGACGGAATCCTGCTTGTTGAAAAGCAGAAAGGACAACTTTCTGAGGGCAATGATTTCACTTTCGCTGTGGCGCAAGATGGCAGTACCTTACGTGGCGGATTCATAGAGATTGTAGGTGCCGGTCCAGGAGATCCGGAACTTGTCTCAGTGCGAGGCAAGCGTATGCTGGAGCGGGCAGACCTGATACTCTATGCCGGAAGCCTTGTACCCAAGGAACTGACATATTATGCCAAGCCGGGCGCAACGGTAAGGAGTTCGGCCGATATGGACCTTGAGGAGCAGTTTGCCCTGATGAAAGAGTTCTATGACAAGGGCCTTTTTGTGGTGCGTCTGCATACAGGTGATCCATGCATCTACGGAGCAATCCAGGAGCAGATGGCGTTCTTTGACAAATACGGAATGCGTTATCACATAACCCCGGGCATATCATCGTTCCAGGCTGCAGCCGCAGCACTGCGTTCACAGTTTACTATCCCTGAGAAAGTTCAGAGCATAATACTTACCCGCGGTGAGGGACGCACACCTATGCCTGAGAAAGAGCAACTTCACAAACTTGCGCAGTCACAGAGCACCATGTGCATCTACCTGAGTGCCGCAATAGTTGAGCAGGTTCAGGAAGAGTTGCTACAGGCCTATCCGCCGGAAACCCCGGTTGCCGCCTGCTACAAACTGACCTGGAAAGAGGAGCGCATCTATCGCGGACAACTAAAGGACCTGGCCCGCATAGTACGTGAACATAACCTCACTCTTACAACCCTGCTCGTAGTTGGTGACGCCATAGACAACCGTCAAGGTCTGTCCCGCCTCTACGCACACGAGTTCAAACACATGTTCCGCAAATGATACTCATACTGGGAGGAACTACCGAGGGCCGTATGGCCGTGAAGGTGGCCGATGAAGCCGGCCGCCGTTTCTGGTATTCCACCCGGGGTGACTTGCAGCAGGTGGACAGCCAAAACGGAGTTCATGTAACCGGAGCAATGGATGCGGAAGCAATGACTGCATTCTGCCGTGAGCATGAGATTCGCCTTATAGTTGATGCCGCTCATCCGTTTGCCGAGCGACTTCACACTACGGTAGCAGAGGTAAGTAACTATCTTTCAATTCCATTAATCCGGTATGAAAGAACTTATCCCGAGCATACCAATGACATAATCTGGTGCAAGGATTATGATGATGCCATAAAACGTCTGGAGCAATCGGGTGCGGAGAGCCTGTTGGCACTTACCGGTGTGCAGACAATCCCAGCTCTAAAGGATTATTGGGAGAATCATAAATGCATTTTCCGCGTATTGGAGCGCGAAGAGTCTGTCAATCTGGCCCGCAAGGCCGGTTTCAACCCGGATAATCTGGTTTTCTACGGAAACGGCTCTGACCTGGAACTTATGCGTGAAGTTAAGGCTCAGGCTGTTATCACCAAGGAGAGTGGTCTGAGTGGAGGCTTTATGGACAAGGCTGCCGCTGCACGTGAACTAGGCATTCCGCTATATGCAGTATGCCGCCCTTTGCTTCCCGACGGTTTCATAACTGTTACCGGAGAACACGGACTGCGCAGGGAGATTGAACGGCTTGTTCCCGGATTCTATGAACTGCGTACCGGATTCACTACCGGGGCTTGTGCTACAGCGGCAGCAAAAGCTGCTCTAACCGCTTTGCTTACAGGCGAGGAGCAGGATTCCGTAAAGTTCAGCATCCCTGATGGCGAGGTGTTTACGCTTCCCATTCAGGAGTGTGTTATTGGTAAGGATTGGGCTCAGGCATCGGTAGTAAAGGATGCAGGCGATGACCCTGACGTAACAAACGGCTGTACGGTAAGCGTAAAAGTTGAGCTGAGCCATGAACCCGGAGTACATTTCCTGCAAGGTGAAGGGGTAGGGCGAGTAACTCTACCCGGACTGGGAATACCTATCGGCGAGCCGGCAGTAAATCCCGTACCCCGCATGATGATTGAACATGAACTAACTGCACTCTATGACGGAGGACTGAATGTAACTGTTGCTGTTCCCGGAGGCAAGGAAATAGCTCAAAAGACATTCAATCCCAAACTTGGAATAGAGGATGGAATTTCCATAATCGGAACATCAGGAATAGTGCGTCCGTTCTCGGATGAGGCATTCGTTGAGGCCATACGCCGTGAGGTAGAGGTTGCAAAGGCCGTGGGCTCGCAGAGACTGGTAATAAACTCCGGAGCCCGCAGCGAAAGGTTTGTCAAATCATTGTATCCCGATTTGCCTCCGCAGGCATTCGTGCACTACGGCAACTACATAGGTGATACCATAAAGATTGCCCAGGAACTTGGATTCCGTGAGGTCACCATGGGTCTGATGATAGGAAAAGCCGTGAAACTGGCCGCCGGAATGCTCGATACCCACAGCCGCGAAGGCGTTATGGACAAGGATTTCATCAGACAGATGGCGCAGGAGTCCGGCTGCCCGGAGAACATATGTGAAAGCATAAACAACATCACTCTGGCCCGCGAACTCTGGACCCTAATCCCCAAGCAAAACCTTCCGGATTTCTTCAAAACCCTAATCCACTATTGTCACACCCATTGTGACCACCTCCTCTGCAGCGGCATATTGACCATAATCCTAATATCCGAAGAAGGAAATCTCTACTAATAACGCAAATCTTTCCCTTTGCAGTAGCCGTACTATCCCCTTTGGGGACCATCAGTGCAGTGGCGTTAAGCGTAGCCCCCCGAAGAATCCCGTTAAGAACGGCGCATGTCTGAGGCACGTTAGGCCCCGCAGGGGACTAAAAGGCAGTTCGACGTTTAGGGTCCGTAGGGGAGGCGGAGTAGCCACGGAACGTTGGTCCCCAAAGGGGATAGTACGGCGGTGCTTATTTAGTTCTGGGGATTATACACAGCGAGCCCTCAACGTTGTGAATATCAAATTCAATTCCTCTCTGTGAGAAGAAACTGTTGAGTGAACCGTCAGATGCCAGTTTTTCAGGGGTTCCAATCATGACCCCTTTCTCCTTATCCATAAGCCAGATAGTATCGGCAATCTGAAGAGCCAGTTCCAGGTCATGGGTTGAAAGGAAAATAGTCTTGCCGGTGGTGCGGGACAAAGTGTGCAGCAACTGCATTATCTCAACCTTGCTGGGGAAATCCAGGAATGCGGTAGGCTCATCAAGGAATATCACCGGAGTCTGCTGTGCAAGAGCCTTTGCAATCATAACCTTCTGGCGCTCGCCGTCACTAAGAGTCTGTATCATGCGGTCCTTAAGCGAGCCGATGCCAACCATCTCGATAGCCTCGGCCACAACACGGCGGTCATCCTCGTGGAGGGTTCCCCAGAATCCGGTGTAGGGGCTTCGGCCCAGACCAATCAGGTCCTCAACGCTCATGTTCCTTAAATCCGTCTTCTCAGTCAGCACCACACCAATGGTCTTTGCGAGTTCCTTATCGGAATAGTCCTTAAGGTTGCGGCCCATGATTGTGATATTGCCGCTAACGGGTGGCAGAAATGCCGACAGAGTACGGAGCAAGGTGGATTTACCGGCACCGTTGGGGCCTAACAGGCAGGTAAGCTGGCCTCCAAGAATGGTGGCGTTGATGTCATGGGCAACAACGGTCACGTTGTTCTTGCCACGGTATCCCGTACTCAGGGACTCTATCTGAATGGTTGGCTCTTTCATATTATTCGGCAGTATCTTCTTTACGGCGACGGAACAAAACGGATATCACAACCGGTGCACCCACAAGTGCAGTAACCGAGTTGACAGGCAGGGCGCCCTCAATGCCCGGCATACGTGCGATCAGACTGCATGCAAGTGCAAACAGCGCCCCCATCAGTACGCAGGCAGGGGTAAGGATACGGTGGTCCGATGTACGGAACACCGCGCGACACAGATGCGGTACGGCCAGTCCCAGGAAGTTGATGGGACCGCAGTAAGCGGTAACCACAGCCACCAGAATACCTGAGTAGCTGATTACCAGCAGTCGTGCGCGCTTTATGTTAAGCCCCAGGTTGCGGGCGTAAGCATCACCCAGCAGGAGCAGGTTAAGTGTCTTTGTAAGAAGGAAAGAGAGCGGGAGCAGGATGCACATCATGGTCACGAATAGTGACATCTGGTTGCCCGATACGCGGCTGAAACTGCCCAAGCCCCAGACTACGTATGCGCGGATATCCTCTTCAACACTGAAATATTTGAGAACTCCTATGATGGCATTGGCCACATAGCCAATCATTACGCCTATAATGAGCAGTGTCACATTACCTTTGACACGCTGTGACACATAAACTATTAGCGCCATTACAGCAAGTGCTCCTGCAATTGCACCCACTGTGAGTGCAATATCACCTGCAAATCCCAGACGGCTAAGCGCTACGCCGCCTATACTGCCAGACAGAAGTACTACGAATGCAACACCCAGGCTGGCACCGGAGCAGATACCCAAGACTGAAGGTCCTGCCAGAGGGTTGCGGAAAACAGTCTGCATGTGCAGACCGCTGATGGCCAGACCTGCGCCGGCCACTATGGCTACAAGGGTTTGAGGTACCCTTGATTTAAGAATGATATTGGTCCAGATGGGATCCTGGTCAGTAGCGCCCCAGAGTATGTTCCAAGCGGCACGGGTAGGGATGCTCACCGAGCCAAGGGCTACGTTGAGCAGGAACAGCACCAGAATAAGTGCCGTGATGATTAGCATATTTGGAACAAGTGAACGCTTCATCGTATGGCCAAAGGTAATAAATTATTCGGTAAGAAGCTTGTAGTAATGAGGCGTGTAATCAGGAAGAAGTTCGGGATGGAACACCTTGATGAAATCACTCAGTACAAGTTCCGGCTCCATGGGCATGCTCTCATAGAACGGAGTCTTGCTCATGTTGCAATATACCACGCCGTGCTCTTTCCACGCTTTAAAGTCAGTGTATCGGGTGTCATCATCGGCCAGGACCTTGTATGAATAGTCGCCCTGATAGCTGTTCACTATGCGCCAGTAGTCAGCATTGGCGGCCTGGCTGTAAACAACCTCGTAATCCATGGTAAAGCCGCCGGAGTGAGGGTCATCCTTAAGGAAATAGTCGCCGCCCGCATCCTTGAAAATGCGTGCCAGAAAACTCTGGCCGCCAACTGCATACCAGTTACCGCCCTGCAGTTCTCCGCTGAACACAACCGGGCGGCTGGTTACGTTCTCGGTAAGTTTGGTGAGCGCCAGATAACGCTCCTCTATGCCGCTGAATATGCTGTCGGCCTTATGCTCGCAGCCCAGTAGCATACCGGCAAACTTTATCCACTCTGCCTGTCCCAGCGGAGTGGTCTCCTTATAGCCCAGATGGGGTACAAGTGTTATGTCTACGTTCTTTAAAGCCTCATATCCGCCGCGTTTGAATGGGGAAATGAGTATGATATCGGGATTGACGGCCATTATGACCTCATTGTCAAAGTTGCCTTCGATGCCGATCTTGTGGGTGCGGCCGTCCTTGAGCCGCTCATTCATCTCCTCATTGAAGAGATGTCGGGTGCTGGTTATGCCTACCACTGCGTCAAGCTCATCCAGCTTGATGAAACTGGAAAGCTGCAGCGATGTCATGCAGATAACCTTGCTTATCGGAACCTCAATAGGTGTGTATTCCTTTGGTATACCGTCGGTTTTGGCACCTTTTGGTACCAGTGCGTAATGGAAAGACTGTGTCTCCTCCTTCTGGGGGTCCTGCAGGTCAATAAGACGGATATCGCCCAGATTGGTTACGGTGAACCCCTGTGCATATCGGACGGTTGTACTGTCAGCAGTACCACCGATGCCCGAACGCTGGCCCGATGTGCGCCCTTTGCAACCGGCTATCACAAGTGCAGCAACCGTTAATAAGAGGAGTAAAGTCTTTTTCATAATACAACACAAAGATATTGATAAAAACCAAATCCGTTATCCGGTGAGCTCCTATCATACTCACCGGATAGCGGAATTGAAAAATAAAGTTTGGATTATTCCTCGGGGAACATGCTGTGATAGTAGTCCTCAAGAGTCTCGGCACCTCTTGTGTGCTCAATCCAGAGATTGCGTACTGACTCAATCTCAAGCAGACCCTTGGTGATCATTGTCTCATTGGTGCAATCGTAATCGTTCTGTGCAAAGAAGCACTTCCAGCTCAGGTCCTCAATCTCACCCTCATCATTGTACTCATACTCAGCGGGATTCATATCCTTACCGTCATCACCGGCCATATCGTTGTGAGCGTGGTCACCGGCGATTGACATCAGCGGGTGCAGGAATACCTTACCGCTGGTGATACCAGCCTCCTTCATACGCTCCAGAACCTGAACCTTATAGTTCTCGGGAGCATCGACAGTGCCTACAAAATAGTTGGTGCTGTACTCCTGGAGTTCCTCCTCCAACTGCTCGTAACGGATGTTGGCCTTGTAAGTGTCATAGCTGTCGGGGTTTCCGTGACCCATGAATGCAACGACGCCCTGGGCTGCCTTTGCACTGTATACGTTGTTAAGAACCCTGGCTGTAGTTACGACATCCTCCTCGGCTGCCAGCAGAGGCATACCCAGCTTTATGGTGACCTCGCTCAGATACTTGTCATCCAGGTCACCAAGGCTGTTGTTTGCAAAGTCCTTGATGTAGTTTACAACGCGTGAGAACTCCTCACCGGGGATAACCTGCAGTGACTGAACGATAATCTCCTTGTACTGCTTGGCGCCCAGTCCGTGGAGCCAGAAGTTGGGAGCGTAATAGTTACGTGAAACGCCGTTCTCGCCGGCAGCTGCACGGTTGATGCAGATGGCTGAGCTGTAGCTCAGATAAACGTCTGATTTTGGGAAAGCCTTCTTGTAGGCCTCGATTGTCTCATCAAAAGCACCGAATGCCTGCTCCCAGGTTGAACCGAAAGCAACCAGAAGGATAGCGCTGTCATTCTTCTTGTTGATCTGTTTGTCTACTGCATCCTGATAGCGGGTGTAGTTGTTCTTGGTCTCTTCACTCTCTGTTTCGCAGCTTACAAAGCTGAAACCTGCTATGGCTGCCATAGCTGCCAGAATAAATCTGAATTTCTTCATTTCTGTCTGTTTTTAAATAGGTTAAACTATAGGTTTATAAATCAGTCTTCATCATCAATGCTCCCCTTCTCAACATCCCGGGTATTCATCTTGCGGCCCTTTGAGAACTTAAGACTAAGTGTGCAGTAGAAAGTCCGTCCAGGGCTGGTGGTACCGTAATGCAGTCCGTGGGGAGTGGTCTCCTTGTAATCAAGTATATTGTCGATACCGGCTTCAAGGCGCCATGTCATTCCGTCCTTGCCTCGGCCCAGGTCGTGGGTAGTGGTAAGTTTCCAGATCTGATAGGGCTTGCCGTTGCCGTTGTTCTGATAGTAGCGTGTGCTGCTGGCGCGTCCGTACAGGCCGATGCCCAAACGGTAAGCGTCATTATAGCGGTGCTGCCATGTACCGTAGACATTGCCTTTGTGGTGGGCCATACCGTCGATGGTCACCTCATTCAGGCGGCTGTGCTTGGTGTCATACACATGAGCCTTGGTATCAAGGTAACTGTAAGATCCGCCCAGAGTGATATCGGACGTGATGCGCCAGGTCAGGGAAGCGTCAACACCCATTGTGCGGGCGTCCTCCATGTTCATGTACATGCGCGGGGTAATCTGACCGCTGCCGTCGCCCATATATTCGGGCGCCTCGCCGGCAGGTATCTGGCTCAGGGGTACATTTACCAAGGTTATCATGTTGTACAGCTCATTGTGATATCCGGTGACCGATGCCGAGAATCCTCCGCGGCTGAATTCAATGCCGGCCGACAGGTAATCGGATGTCTGTGGCTTTAGGTCAGGATTGCCCATATAGAAGAATGTGGTGGCGCTCATGGTGCGCAGATAGTGGTAACCCTGCTCTTTGGGAGTGGGTGACTTGAATCCGCGGCTCCAACCGGTGCGTATGCGCAGGTCGGCCACCTTGAACATGGCGCTTATCTTGGGCGTGGCGTGGAATCCGAACGCCTTGTTCTCAATAAGGCGTATTCCTGCGGTCACGTTGAGCCAGTCAACTCCGGTATATTCGTCCTGCAGATACAGGGCTGTGGTCCAGTCATTGGCCTTACCTCCCTTTACGCGCATGGGGGCGTGCAGGTAATCAAAACGGTACTCGGCACCGGCGCTGAGCAGATTCCCGTAAGGCAGGCTGAAAATCCCCTTGAGCTCCGCCATAGTGCGCTGCTGGTCACTCTGCAGATGCTCCTGATCCGGGAAATAGGGATAGTAGGGTGTGTAGTTGCCGTTGGGGTCATAACCTTCCTCGAGCGTGGTATCCGTGTAGTGATAGTAGTAGGCATGACGGTCCCAACTTACATCCAGCGTAATGCGGTCAGTCCCCTTCAGCTTATATTCCGATCCCAGCGAAGCGCCGGCATCACGGTATTTCATATCGAACGTGTTGACATCACATGACGGATGGCGTCCGTTGGTGGGGCGGAATATACGCTTTCGGTACAGGTAGCCGTCGGCCTCAAAGGAGAGTCTGTCCGATGGGGTGTAGGTGATGCGCTCTCCAATCTGTCCGTTGGTGTACATGTTGACCGTTTTGTTGCGGGAGTCATATATGTGATACTCGGTCTGAGCGGGATCCTCCTCGGCCGTGTTCTGCCATCCGTCACTATGCTGCAACTGGAATGTGGTAAGTGATGTGAACTTGCCTATACTGAAACCAACGCTGTTGTGCTGGCGCAAATCCATGTATGAGCCGCCACGTGTGGTGTTCTCCAGATAGAGAGCCTGGTCATCATGCCGGCGGGTGATGATGTTCACCACTCCGGCGATTGCATCACTTCCGTAAAGTGCACTGCCTGCACCTTTCACAATCTCAATGTGGTCTATGTTGTGCGGATCGATGCGCCCCAGGTCATTCTCGCCACCATTGTCTCCGTTAAGGCGCTTGCCGTCAATCATAATCAGGATATAGTTGTTTCCCAGTCCGTTAAGCGTCATCTGACTGCCCATATCACCGGCGTTGAAATCAAATCCGGAACTAAGTTGTGAAAGGATATCCTCAAATGATGCGGCACCCAGTTGCTCAATCTGCTTGCGTGAAATGATCTCTGTCTGTACAGGCACGTTCTTGAGAGTATGGGGAGTTCCGGTAGCTGTAATTACCACATCGTCCAACTGTTGGTCAAGAGTTGTTACCTCCTGCGCCATAACAGGCACGGAAAACAACAGGGGCAATATGTAAAGACAGCGTTTCATCATTCCTTGAATCTTAATGCCAGACTTACATAAACCGAACGCCCGGGATTTATGGTTGAGAAGTTGCTGTTCCAGGGGCGTGTGTCACGCTCATTCAGGATATTCTCAATTCCTATTCCGGGTTCAATAATCATATCCTCAATATAGAAGGTGTGCTTGGTGTTGAGGTCCCACTGGCTGTATGCAGGGGCATAACCGTATGTGCCGGAGTAGCGCTCGCCTTGCAGATGACCGTTCAGACTTACGTTCAGGTGATAACCGCCCCAATCATGATCCCAGCGGGCATTCACGTTGCCGCTGTGCTTTACGCTCTTGTCAACAGGTGTTGATTTGCCGTCACTCTCTGCCTTGGTGTCCGTAAATACGTATCCGCCTCCTACGGTCAGGCCTGCACCGATATAAACGTTGGCGTTTGCGCTGAGACTCTTAATCCGGGCATTGTCTATATTGTCACGCTGACGTATGGTTGCGTACTCAGCATGAAGTGCATCGTATCCTAAGGCCGATATATCAGCATCTGTGAGTGTACGGTAGTTTATCATATCGGTCACATTGTTGATCAGTCCTGTTGCCGATACAGAGAACCTCTGGTTTGAATATTCAGCGTTGAGTGACCAAAAACTGCTCTTTTCAGGCTTCAGGTCAGGGTTGCCCACAGTGTAGCGGCTGGCGGTCTTGGTCTGGTCTGTGGCATAGAGCTGGCTCAGGGTGGGAGAGCGGTAACCTGTGGAGTATGCCGCACGGAAACGGAAACCGCCGGGTTTGTACATAATCGACAGATTAGGCGTTGCGTGGCTCTTGAAGTTCTCATTATAGAGGTATCGGACTCCTGCAACAGCCTGGATGTTTTCAGAAATTGAAATCTCATCCTGAGCATAGACAGCCGCCGTGAACATGCTCTTGAATGATATGTTGTCCGATTCACTTTTCAGTTGCTCGTCAATGTACTCCATGCCCACAGACAGTTTGTTCATACCGTCAGGTTTGAAAATACCTTTAATGTTGGCGTCATAGTAGTGCGTTTCCTTGCGTTTCTGCTCATCGCCGGGCATGAAACTGCCGCTCTTGCTGAAATACCTGTATGATGATGTGTAGTTGTCATTGTAGAAATCAGCCTCTATGTAAGCCGACGGGCTTATCATGTAGTCGGCACCCATACCGTAAAGCCAGGTCTGGTGCGCCATATTGTAAGTGTAGGCTTTTGTTTCAACGTATTTATCGGAACCGTCATCATTCTTGCCGCTCTTTTTGAAATAAGTTGCGCTTTCGGGGCGGCGGGTCTCATAAGTATTGTAGTTGCCGCGCAGGGAGAGGTTCAGCTTGTCATTCACGCTGTATGTGAACCTCTGGCTCACGTTGTCGGAGCGGAATCCTGCCGACATTGGGCGTCCGGTCTTGTATCCATCTTCATCAATGTCGTTCACCTGCCAGTTGTCGGCCTCCTTGCGCTGATAGGTTGTGTATGATGACAGGCGGCCTGCGGTTACATCAGCGTCAATGGATTGCGTGAAACGTCCGTGAGTAGTGTAATGGGTGTATGAATTCACTCCAGTGCCGTTCTTGGAATCATCGGTTATTATGTTTATCACGCCACCTATGGCCTCGCTTCCGTATAGAGCCGATGCCGCACCGCTCTGTACCTCAATACGTTTTATATTTGTTACGTTGATGCGTGACATACGCTCGTCACCTCCCGTGCGGTGCCCGTTCTCCATAATGAGCATATAGTCCTGGCCAATGCCGTTCAGGTTCAGGAACGTACCCATTCCGTTGGTCATGGTGGTGATGTTGGGCATGAGCCGTGTCAGGGCATCCTCGACCGATGTCACTCCTGCATTCTGGATATCCTTGGCTGTTATAACCTGTATGGGAACGGGTGAGTTTGTCATGCGGCGGTGCGTACCTGTACCGGTTACAACTACCTGCCCCAGATTGATGTAACTCTCACGCAGTCGGATAATGATGTCTTTCTCACCTGCCGATGCAGTGTATTCGGCAGGCAGATACGATACGTGCGTGATGCTTAGCTTGTGGCTCTGTCCGTCGGGCAGATTCTGGATTGTAAACTCGCCTTTTCCGTTGGTTGAAGCCCCTGTCAGACTATGTTCCACACGGATATTGGCACCCTGAACCGGCTTGCCGGTCTCGGAGTCAATCACTATGCCGCTCAGTGTCACCTGCCCGTTTGCAGACAACAATGCGCACAATGATACGACTGAAAGAATCAGCTTCTTTAGCATATATCCCTTTGAAAACAAATAAATCTGAACAGGCTCTGTCCCGGGACCGTTGTTCGTAAAATTTTAACCGATGCGGCAGGTTTCCTGACTTGGTCCTCCGCAGGGGCCTTCCCACCTCATGACAGAAGCAGTGGCGTTGTGATTCCCTGCGGAATTTTTTGAGGACTTTACAGTAGCGGGCACTGTTCCGGTCTTGCACCGGATTCCCTTTCTGCCGTCACAGTGTGTGGCGGCATCACCGTATCGAGACGCAAATTTACACTAAAGAATCGTGATATCTATAATTATGTACCTTTTTTTCAATATGATAATTAATAGCTGCAAGATTCTATTTCGTATCTTTGGCTGATTCAAATTTCACGGGATAATTATGTTAAGGGCACAGCAGTGGAACAGCCAGATCTGGCTGAGCGGATGGTGGAAAGCATCGGTCTCACGCGGCGGTGACGCCAAGCGGGCGCTTTTGACCAAGGTATTCATGCACAATCTGGACATTTTCCGTGACGGGGCTTACCGTACGGAGACTGACCGCGTGGTCACGCTGCCTGTGAGCGGAGCGTTTGTAGATGAATCACAGATGTTCTCCGCGCCCATCGAACTAAAAAATGATACAAAAGGGGTCAGACCCCAATTGCACGTTTTGAATCAGGATTGCATTTTGGCCACACGTAATCTGGTGGAGCAGGGGTATAATCCGGCGCTGCTGAATATGGCCAGCCTTTATCATCCGGGTGGGGGCGTGCTTACCGGCTCCAGCGCCCAGGAGGAGGACTTGTGCCGCCGCAGCAATCTGGCCATATCGCTTTACCAGTTCTCGCTGCCAGGAGGCCGATACGGTGATTTGGCCGATATGGTGCACGTACAGCGCCGTGCGGAGCGGTATCCTATGGACAACATCTATGGCGGAATTTACAGCCCTGATATTACATTTTTCCGTGGTACGCGTGAAGAAGGATATGTGTTGCTGGATGAGCCTTTCAAGGCCGCAGTTATATCGGTTGCATCATTGAATTACAACCCCAAGCACGGTCATAACCAGCTTGAAAACGGCAATATCCCGGAGGCCGATAAGCCTATACTGAAGGAGAAGATACGCTCGATATTGCGCATCGGCGCTCTTAAAAAACATGACAGCCTTGTGCTGGGTGCGCTTGGCTGCGGCGCCTTCTGCACTCCGCCCGCCCAGATGGCGCGCCTATTCCATGAGGTTCTCTCCGAGGCGGAGTTCCAGAACCGTTTCAAGCTGATTGTCTTTGCAATAATCGACTCCCCCAGTAGCAACAATTTCAAACCTTTCCAGAAAGAATTCCAAAAATGATACAATTGGGGTCTGACCCCTTTTGTGTCATTTTTGTCTTTGGTCGACAATATTTACGCCAGGAAAATCATCGGGATTGAAGGTAACCTTGTTTTCGGTCACGCCAAAGATAAAGTGATGCATGGTGCAGTTTATGCCCATCATCTTGGTGCTCATGCTTATGGGCTCAAAAGTGCCTTTCCTGACCTCCAGAGTAATGGTCTTGGGAGAATCATCGTCCTTGTTGGATTTCTTTCTCTTGCAAAGCAGCTCCCATTTGACGGCGTTCTGGCTCTTGACGCTTATGTCATAGCCTTCCGGTATGTCATCAAACATCCCTACATCCATTCCGGGATTATCGGAAGCATTGGCGTTGCCGATTTGGATATTTGTCAAGACCACGTCAGTGTTGCCGGGTATATATGTCCACTGGAGTGTGTCATCAATAAAGGTAATTGTGTTTATTTTTGATGACTCTATTTCCAGGCGACTCTTTTTACCCAATGAATAGGTCTTGGTAGTTATTGTGCCCACTACGGGTATCTTGACATCAACGGACACACAGATACCCTGTGATTTACGGTCCGAAATCATTCGGTTCATTCGGTTGACAATCTCCTGGCCTGTCTGAGAGAAGGCCGACATTGCCCATACAAGGGCGGATACTAAACAAAGGATCTTTTTCATATTATTGTAATCAGGTTGACAGTACTGCGAGCACGTTTATGAGCTCTTCGCCTATGGGCTTGTCTTTCTTTACGGCCTGGGCAATGGGAATGTTCACCATCTTGTCGTTGACCACGCCTATCATGATGTTGCGCTGACCCTCTTTAAGGGCTTCGATGGCGGCTACGCCCATTCGGCTGGCCAGGATGCGGTCCAGAGCGCTGGGGCGGCCTCCGCGTTGCACGTAACCCAGTATCGATACGCGCACATCAAACTGCGGATATTCGTTGTGCATACGCTCGGCATAGTGCATGGCACCTCCATCGGCCTCCGATACAATCACTATCGAGCTGCGCTTGGACTTGCGGATGCCGCGCTCAATGTAGGCAGCCAGCTGGTCGATATCAGTAAACTTCTCGGGTATGATGGCGGCCTCGGCTCCGGCGGCTATGGCGCTGTTCATGGCCAGGAATCCGGCATCGCGCCCCATCACCTCAATAAAGAATATGCGGTTGTGCGAGTTTGCGGTATCGTGAATCTTATCAACACATTCAACAATTGTGTTCAGGGCGGTATCGTAACCTATGGTGTTGTCGGTCCCGTACAGGTCATTGTCTATAGTACCCGGCAGGCCTATTACCGGAATGTCATATTCGGCCGAAAGCTCCTGCGCCCCTGACAGCGATCCGTTTCCGCCTATCACAATGAGGGCGTCAATCCCGAACTTCTTTATGGTTTCATACGCCTGGGCGCGGCCCTCGACAGTCAGGAATCTCTTGCTGCGTGCTGTACGCAGAATGGTTCCGCCCTCAAATATTATTCCCGATACACTCTCAGTGGTAAACTCCTTCACCTCACCGTCTATCAGGCCCTCCCAGCCGCGATAGATTCCGTAGACTTTCCAGCCTGCATATATTGCCGAACGGGTGACCGCGCGGATGGCGGCGTTCATGCCCGGTGCATCACCGCCCGATGTCAAAATACCTATGCTCTTAATCCTTCCCATAACTCCAAACTTTCTGCAAAGATAAAAAATGATACAATTGGGGTCAGACCCCTTTTGTACTATTTTTCGAAAATGATACAAAAGGGGTCTGACCCCAATTGTACTATTTTTTAGCGGATAGTGGTGGTCTCGTTTATCCAGCCCTTGATTTCAATCTTGTCGCCGGGCTTGTAACCGAACATAAAGAGGTCGTCGGCCGATGGGCACTGCTTCTTGTACTGGCCGATAAGTTCATTGGCCCTGTCGGCTACAGAAGGGTCAACTTTCTTGGCCTGCTCCAGCTTGTCGATAACTGCAAAGTAGGCGCAACGGTTCAGTGCGGGCTCGTTTGACCAGTCACGCTTGACGTAGTAAAGCTGAGCCATAAGAATGTATGCATCACCTCTGTCGGGGTTGTTTGCAAGACACTTCTGCAGGCATGAACGGCTTCGGTCGTAGTTCTCCTTGGCAAAGTAGATAAAAGCCATAAGGTAGTATGTACCTGCTATGCTGGTCTTGTCATCGTCAAGCTCAATGGCCTGGCTGTAGTACTCAAGAGCCTTCTCGGTATCATTACGCTGCTTGTAGTAGAGAGCACCCAGAGCCTTTGCGGTTCTTGCCGAAGGAGTGATTGTGTGTGCATACTCTGAAGCTGCAAGGTAAGCGTCACTGGAGTTGCACTCGAACATCTGCATGAGCTTGACCACCTTGTTAAGATACTCAAGGTTGTCCTTGTTGTTCTCAATCTTGGGCCCGTATATCTCCTGGAGCTTCTGACAATCGGCGGCACCGCTGTTTATGAACAGTCCGTCAATTCTCTCCTTATACTTTTGAGCCCTTTCAACCGCTTTGTCATCGGTCTGGAGGGCAATGAACTGGTCAATATATGTAGCGCAGTCCACATAATCCTGCATGAGCGCCTCGCGATACTCCTCATTGTCCTTTTTGTTTTTGTAACGCTGGGCCGATACGTTCATAAGGTCGTCAAGGACGTAATCCTGCGTGCGGCCTTTGCCCAGGTCTACGGCTTTGCGCAGTAACTCATAGGCTCTGGATATCTGTACCTTGGGGTTGTACGACATGTAGTCGTGACCGTACTGCCCCAAGATCTCAAAATCGGTAACCTTGTTCTGGGCAAACCCGTTGAGCTGGTCCAGGTATTTAAGGCGCTGCTCGTAGACCTGGAACAGTTCATCGGAATACTTGGCCATGAGCTGCTCGTCCTTGGCCGCCTTGGCGTCATTATAGAGCGCGCGCAGTATCTTGACTCCGTAGTTGTATGTATTGACCGATGCCAACGGCGCTTCATCAAAGACTGCTTTCCAGCCGTTGTCATAGGCGTCCTTGAAGTTGTTGGTCTTGTAATACTCAACGTAGATGCTTATGTTCTCGCGGGTCCTGATGCTGTCCTGTCCGTGACCGTATCGGGATCCGTCTTCTACGCCTTTCTGGGCGTATGCGCCTGCGGCTGTTATGAGCGCAAGGGCAAATAATCCTGGCTTTTTCATATTGAGGCTTTGTCAGAACCGTCCCCAATGTCTCCTTTTAGTTGAGGCGGAAGTTGACGGGAATGGTGTATTTTACCCTGACAGGCTTGCCGTTCTGTTCGCCGGGTTTCCAGTTGGGCATCTCCTTTACCATTTTCAGGGCCTCTTGGTCAAGCAGCGGATGTGCCGACTTTACGACCTCGGGCTCTACTATACTGCCATCCTTGTTGATGACGAACGTAACCAGTACTCTGCCCTGAATGGTGTCCTGTCTTGCCTGGGCGGGATACTTTATGGTTTCGCGCATGTAGTTGAGCAGTCCCTGAACTCCACCTGGAAATTCGGGCATAATTTCCACATTATCGTATGTGTCTTCTATTACTTTCTTATCCCTCTCCGAAATCTCAAAGGTATCATGCTCCTTTTCCATCTCTTCAGGGCTTGAAACAGGGATGATCTCGTCAAACGGAGAACTCTGCTCCTGCTGCGGCTGTGTGAGCTGGAAGTTTATGGGTATGGAGTATTTTACTTCCACCGGCTCGCCTTGTGATTTGCCGGGAGTCCATCTGGGCATCCCTGATACTACTCTTATGGCTTCGGCGTCAAGTTCGGGATCGACAGACTTCTCCACCTGAGCGTCCTTGATGAGTCCCTCTTTGCCTACTATGAAGGATACTATAACGCGACCCTCTACGCCGTCATTCTTGGCCTTATCGGGATATTGGATGTTGTCGTTCAGGTACTGCATCAATACGAACAGGCCTCCGGGGAATCCGGGCATTTCCTCAACAACCACCATGGCTTCCTCCTGTTTATCCTCAACCTGCAATGACTCTGCATCGGCTTTCTTAAGGGTTATTGTAATCTCTTTTGAGTCAATTACACCCTTGAAATCCTCATAACCGTCCTTGGTGATCAGGATCATGTTGTCGGGGTTGACCAATTTGAATGCAAAGTTTCCTTCAGGATCGGTAATGCTGCTTGCGAAAATCCTTCCGCGCAGGTCTACCTCAAAGATACGGGCCATAAATATGGGACCGTCGGCATCAATTACTCTTCCGGTGATGATGTCACCTTCGCTAATCTTCACTTGAGTGGGTGTCTTGTCGGCCTTGTTATCTGTACGGGCAAACAGGACAGATGTCATCCCCAGCAGGGGAATCAAAAGGAGCAGCCACATGAAGCGTCTCCTCAGGGTTTTCTTCTTGTTCATCATAATGATTCTCTTTTTAATGTTAAGGTTAAAGGAACTGGCAAGCGCATAGGCCTCTGCACCAACAGTCCGCATAATAAGTAATCTCTGGTAATCCTTACCTTCTATGCCGTAACGGTTGATCACTTCGTCATCGGCCTGGAACTCGTGGACTATCTTTATCTCTTGCAGTACCAGCCAGCACACGGGGTTGAGAATGGTGCAGGCCAATAATATAATTAGGTCAACGGAGTGCATGAGCCGTATGTGCGCGAACTCGTGCCTGAGGCTTGCCTTACGGGCAAAACCGTTCTCTCTGTCGGATATTACAATGTAGTTCATCCAGCTGAACGGACCGAACTGTTCGTTGTGCGTAACCAGCCATATGGCGCGGCTTATGTGGCGGCGGGGTTTGCTGCGCAGGAAACGATGGGCCTTGACTATGCCGCGGGTCCAGCCGATGACCAGCATCAGCACATACACGGCATATGAGCAAACAAGTATTATGGCCCAGAGCGAATGACCGTGCGCTATCTCTTGCGCATCGGGAGTTACGGTTATCTCCGGACCCATAATGCTGTGCATTCCGGTAAGCTCGCGGGCAAACACTGTGCCGGATATGGCAACCTCGTTTACTACCGATGTGTCATCGGATATTGTAAAGTGCAAAAGGGGGAGAAGGGCCGAGAGCAGTGTGGCTCCCAGCAGGTATAACCGGTTGAAACGGTAAAACGTGGTTCCGCTGAATACCGCCTTGTACAGCGTAAGCAGCAGCAACAGGGCAAACGCCCATTCTATTATATAAAGGACTATACTACCCATAGTGAACAGACTATTTTTCTTTTTCCACAATACTGATAAGCTCCTTGAGCTCATCCAAGCTTATCTCCTGCTGTTTTACCAGGCAGGATATGAAATCCATGTATGATCCGCCAAAGAACCGGTTCACGCTCTCCTTGTTCATCATCTCGGCATATTTGCTGCGGCTTACGGCAGCCTCATAAATGAAGAACCTTATACCAAGTTCCTTATGTGTTATCATGCCGCTCTGTTCCAGACGGCGTACGAAAGTGGCTACTGTGTTGAAGTGCGGCTGGGGGGCGGGCAGCTTGTCTACGATATCTCTCATGGAGAGCGGTCCGCAGTCCCAAAGCACGTTCATGACGGCCAGTTCCTTATCGGTAAGCTTCTTCATATGACGTTTTTCAACTTGTTTCTGATACAAATAAACTACATCTTGTAATTACTTCCAAACATTTTTACGTTTATTAATTGTTTTGTTGTAATTATAAACATATGGACGAGCGTTTTTACTACTTTTGCGGCAAAATTGGTGATGATGATAAATTACAGAAGAGCTGTCCTGGCTCTGATAATGATATTTTCCCTATCCGGTGTTATGGCTCAGGACTGGAGCAGTCCCGAGACAGAATCGATGCTGCGCACATATGTAAAGCAGGTTTATGAGGTGAACGGTAAGGTGTATGGAGTGGATGAGTATGAGCCGAACCCATATCCTTTGCAGGGGGCTAATATCCTGGTTACATGCATGGGTGATACTACATCATCTGACGGGGCCGCGGCCGATAAGGACGGCAGTTTCTGGACCTATATGTCACGCCGTGACCGCCTTAAGGATACGCGTCTGCGCGTAAGGATCTCCTACCTTGGAATGCAGACACTTGACTCTATCATAGACCCGCCCATGAAGCGTGAGAGCGGAATACACACATACATTGTTGAACTGGATTCGGTCGTCCTGCGCAGCAACCCGCTTACCACCGAAGAGGTTGAGATTGTGGCAGAGCTTCAGCGTATGTATCAGCGAGGCGATACCATAATATTCAATGCCGATGCCTATGAGATGCCAACCGGAAGCGTTCTGCTGGATCTGGTGCGCCGTCTGCCGGGACTGAAATATTCTGATGGCAAGATGACCTATCTGGGACGTGACATTGAGGAGATACGCCTTAACGGAGACTCTTTCTTTAAGCGCGACATGAGCATAGCGCTCAACAACATGCCAACCGATAAACTCAAGAGCCTTAAAGTCTATGAGGTGCCCGATGACACTCTTAACGTGATGAGTGACAACCACCTTGTAATGGATATGAATACCAAGGAGCCGATGGACCGTACCATATTCACAAGCGTTGAGGTAGGCACTACCGAAAAGTTTGACAAGTACAGGTTCGCGGTAGACGGCTCCATGTGGAAACAGGGCGGATCGGAGATATATGGATCATTTTCCAAGAATACTATCCCGTACGAATACTCCACCCAACTCAAGACCGAGAATTCAAACGGCAGTCTCTATTACAGCAAGGAGTTTGAGAAGGTGTCGGTAAGTGCATCGGCCGGGTACGGAAGCAACTACAACGAGAACAAGACCGCAAACTACAACAAGATGTTCATGCCGGAGTTCACGCAGAACTCCGTGAGCGAGAATACCAGCTCCAACGGCGGACACAACTGGAACGGCAATGTGGGACTGAACGGTCGCATTGATGACAAGACCTGGTATAACCTGAACATGGATATGTCCAGAAACTGGAGCAATAACAGCAGCAGTCTGGTAGATTCCATATCCAATGAGGGTGAGGGGCTGATCAGCTCAACCGTACAGACCAGCACAGGTGAGAGCACCGGCAGCAATTACAGCGTGAACGGAGGCTTGGGCAAGACATTCGGTCAAGATGACAAATATCACCTTAACCTGTATTTGAGGGTGGGGCGGTCCGATAATGACGGCAGCAGCACCAATATATCGGAAAGCCGTTTTGCCCAGCTTGGAGACAGCGTACGCAAGGTAAACCACAATATTTATACTCCTTCGCATACAAATAACTACGGCGCCAATGTCAGTCTGAACCGCCAGATAGGAGATTACGGATATCTGGGTGTGGGCTACAACTTCTCTTACGATGACGGCAAGAGCATACAGGAGTATAAGGATTTGGAGACAGCTACTATGGTTGATTCGCTCTATTATGACAAGCGTAACAGCAACCTGAACAACGCATTTGACCTGGATTATTTCTATACGGATTCCATATACAGGATAAACCTGTCTGTGAATGCGGCTCCGGTACTGATGACCATAGACAACCTGAACCGTATGACGGACAAGGATGACGAGCATATCCGTTACTCCGGTATCCGTTATTCGGCAAATGCAAATTTCCGTTTCAAGGTGTTCAAAAAGAGCCAGATAGGCTTGGGTTACAACGGCTCCAACGGATTGCCGGGGGTGGAACAGCTTTCCATGGTGACGGATTACAGCGATCCCATGAACATACGTAAAGGTAACAGCAAGCTTAAGAACTCTTTCTCACACAGCGTGAACCTGGAGTTCCAGCTGCAGTCTTGGATGCGTACCCGCGTAAGCTATGGTACTACGATTAACGGGATTACCTCACTTACCAGACTGGACAGGCAGACGGGAGCACGTATCACATCACCTGAGAATATAAACGGCAGTTGGAATGTGAGTGAGTATCTGTTCCTTACATATCCGTTCCAGGACCTTTCAGTAAACTTTACAGCTAATCACTCACTGCGCCATAATGTGGCGTACGTCCAGTCGTTCACCGATGCCGCAGCCAACAAGAGCGCCACAGACTATAATCAGGTCAGCTTGGGTCTGGAGGGCGCATATTCTGACCAGTTCTGGATGATACGTGGTGACGTGGGTTATACCATGGATCACAGCAAGAGTGATTATCTGGAAAAGGCCAGCGGAGGCCAGCGGTTCAACGCCAGTGCAGAACTTTCATACCAGTCATCGATAGGATTGGGCGCATCTACACGGTGCAGTTACAACCGTCCGTTCGGGTATGAGATGGAGTCTGCCAACCGCCCGGAGTGCTTGTGGAGTATATCGGCCGAATGGAGTTTCCTTAAGAGCCGTCAGGCTACGCTTAGCCTTACCTGGCGGGACATACTCAAGTCATATAACGGGTTCTCGGCATCAGTGTCCGGCACAAGCTGGAATGAGAGCCGCACGTTTGGCGATACCTCAATGTTCGTAATCTCGTTCAGTTACCGCTTCAACAATTTCAGATAATCTACAGGTGGGGATTCTTCTTGCGTAAGGCGTTGGGGCTTACTCCTGCTTTTTTCTTTATGAACTTGCTGAATGACGCCTGATCCGGAAAGTATAGCTCATCAGCTATCTCCTGTAAACTCATCTCGGATGAGAGTATCATGGCACGTGCGGTAGAGAAGAGCAGGTTTGAAATGATATCGCTCAATGTCTCTCCGAATACCTTGTTGGTTATCTGATTAAGATATTGGGGCGTAAGGCACATCTGCTCTGAGTAGAAACTAACCTGATGCTCTTTGCGGTAATTGTTCACAATCAGCCTGTATAACTGGCGGGCAAGGGTCTGAATGCGTGTAAGAGGTTTGCTGTTATCGGTAGTGTCATTCTGGCGCTTTTGCATTATGTTGTCAAGCTCTACGTGATGCCAGGTGGTGGCAAGCCTTATCAGTGCAATCTGGTTGGGACAATCCTTACGTTTGATCTGATCAATAATCCGGTCAGTGCACTCCTTCATCAACTGAATCTCCTCTTCATCCAATTTCATGGTGGGATTGAAATAGGTCTGGGTCCATCTTTCAGATTTGACAAGATAATTAAGGTGAACAGAGAGATTGTAACCGACGGGATCAATCAGCAACATACGCAATTTGTAATCCTGTCCGCATTCAATAATACGGCAGGTGTGGGTAGGTGCCAGTATGAACAGGTCTCCCCGTTCCAGCCTGTACTCGATGTTGTTGAATTCGTATCTGGCAAATCCCTGAATGGTATAGCCAATGGCAAATGCATCTATGCTGAATAGTTCATTTGGCTTATCCCTGTCGGCAAAGTGTGCATCAAGTACCGCAATTTGGTCCTTATAACTGACCGATTGCCCTCCAATGGGATAGTTTGCAATCTCCTTGATACTGTATCTTCTCATACTCTCGGTTTCTGATCAGACAACAAATATAATTGGAATAATATATAGTTGTTTCAAAATTGACAAGTTTATTGTTGCATTTGAGATATTACGTACCAAATGATATGCCGATATTTGCCATGCAATTCTGGGCTGTCGTGACGATATCCCGGATTGTAAAGGCAATGTTGGAATGAAAAGGTGTCCGTAAGTGTATCTTGAGTTCTTTCCTTTTCATAACTCACAGATGCATGGACCCCGGATAGATGGCAGTCTTGTAAGGTTGGCTGCCATTTATTTTTTTGTGGTATACATAAAGCAAGAAAGCCTTGCGGGGTTTGTTCCCCGCAAGGCTTTCTTATAAATGGATTGTTATATGTGCAGGTTACTTTATAAGAACCTTGTCAACAACAACCTTGCCGCCCTGTACGGTTTTGCGGATAAGTATCTCACCAGACTTGGGAGCGTCTACCTGCATACCACCCAGGTTGTAATACTGGACACCAGCCTTCTGTACCGGAGCGTCAACTATTGTAATGAGCTGGGTCAACTCAGCCTCCTGTGTTGTTACAACACCGTCATAGCTGAACTCTGAATCAGGAGCTGTGAGACGGAGCACTGCACTTCTCATGTCAAACTCACCTGATGAACTTGACTTCTGGTCAATCTTGTAATACAGTGTGCCGTTAACGTATACAGAATCCAGAACAATCTCCTTGAAGACTGTGTTCTTTCCACCGTTCAGGTTGATTACCTTATCTGTATATACGGTGTCAGCCTCTGACTTGAATTCGTAATAGAGGTCTGAAGTATTGTTGTAGCAATACAGACCAACTCCGTAGTAGCCCTGAGGCAGACCAACGACATCAGTGTTAATGACACCCTTTGTGCTGGTAGCGCTTCGGAGACCACCTATGAATATATGTCCATCGGCTTCCCAATCAGTGTAGGCGGCAGTTTCATACGGATCGTCAACCTTAGCTGTGGTGAAATACCAGTAACCGCTGCTTGAGTTGGGAGTAAGAGTCCAACCCGGAATGATATCGGTATTGGCTTTTCTGTTGATATACCATGTGCCGTTGCTGCGCTGCTTAAGGTCGCGGTCAATCTGGACATCATTGCGCAGATAGTAGTTAGGTATAAGGGCGCTAACATTCAGACCGGCCAGTTTCTGCAGTTGTGAGGGATTGTTTGCAGCGTAAATCCTGTTGATCTGGAGTATTGCAGCCTGACGCAGGACAGTGCTTAACTGGGCGTCTTCATCATCCAAGGCATCAATTGCTGCCTTAACACCGTCTTTACCGCCTTCAAGTCCGGCAAAGTCATAACCAAGAGTGTCAGCAAGAGCAAACAGTTCCTTAATTTGTCTGGTCTTGGCAACATAGGCGTCATATCTGAATACGTATGCCTTTTTAGCACCTGCCAGCAAGTTGAACTGGGCGTTCATAGCATCATCATCAGGTGTTATTACGTCATATGTGACAGAACTGTTATATGCACGAACCATTAAAGCGTACTCCTCATAGTTGTTGCGGGCATCCTTGTCATCAATCAAGGCCTTGGTCTCCTTGATTGCGTCAGCGAACTTGTCCATAAGAGCCAGACGGTCATCGATAGCCTGCATCTCGGACTCATATGCATTGATCTGTGCAGTGAGTTCTGATGTCTGCTTTGTAGAGCAAACCAGACCTGCGTTAGCCTTGATGTGCTGATCAAGAGCCTTGTAAGAGGTCAGATTCACACTGTCACCATTGATTCCGTCTAGTTTAGCCTTTGCATTTGCCTCTGTAGCATAGTACAGGTCAACGGTATCCATACGGGCTTGCATTTCACTGATTGCATTGCTCATTATGGTAACGTTGTTGTTGTATGCGCTGGGAGCAGTCTCCTTGAATGCATTCTCCTTGAAGGTGGCAATCAATGAAGCGAATGAATTGTACAGGTCACCCTTATAGTCACGGGTTGCATTGTCAACCTCTGCCTTCTTTTCAACAGCCTTGTCATAGATGTCGTTAATGCTCTTTACATACATGGTTGACAGGTCACCGGCATTTGCGCTGCTGATAGAGTAGTTACTCATGAGATAACCATCCTTATTGCCATTCTTTGCAACCCATTCAAATACATAATCACCGGCCTCGGGAACAGTGAAATTGAATTTGAAGGTCTCAACATCAGAAGGCCATTCTCCTGTATCCTTGTCTTCGATGTCACCCTTGTTTACGAATGTGGTAGGTGTAAATGTTCCTATCTCAGTCTTTTGGCATGCTTCCAATATTGCAAAACCATTTTCATTGCCATCTGCAAGTTCCCCGTCAGGTTTCGGATAGAAATACAGGTAACCCGGTATGCCTGGCAGTTTATTGCTGCTATAGGACCATCCTGTAGCCTTGAACTGTATGATGCAATCTTCGGCCTTGTCAAAATGAACTATAGTATATACGTTGGCAGTCTTTCCTTCACCTGTTGATGAAGACTGGGTTGTAAGCTGATAACCGCAGTTGTCAGGATAGCTTGCCCCCATAGCATGTACACGGCTCTTGGCTTTTTTGGAAGATGAGTTGCTTCCTTTCCTGAAAGAGGAAGCTGCGTCATAAACATAGGTACTGGCAGGATTATAGCCTTCTAATACAGTGGGTGCTTCACTTCTCCAGTCAGAGTTAATCTGGGTAGCTGAAACAGTCTTGCTGAATTCACCGAAGTGATAATGCAGAAGGACCTCTTCGCCTTCCTCGGTAGGACCAACACCCATAATCTGGATGATGTGAATCTCAACGTCACCCTTCAGGGCAGGAAGATTGTTAGGCTTGGTTATGACAAGGGTCTTCTCATCACCATCCTTGTAAGAAGGAATCCAAACATTATTGCCTACGTATGCAATAACCTTTGTTGAAGCCTCACCAGCATCGTCAAGCAGAACCTTACGTGAGAATTTGAATTCAAACTGGTCAACAGGGTCAAGACCGAATGAACCGTCCTCATAAGGAATTTCCTGCAATACGGGAGGAAGCACACTCATTGAGTGTATGCCATTGAAGACATAGGGGTTAGGAGTGGCAATCTCATTATAGAAATCAGGAACTATCTTACCTGCTTCTACCCATTCTGTGTCAAGAGCCTTAGGATAGAGGGATCCGGTATATTTAAGGGTCATCTCTGGATTGTCCTGGGGATTATGGAATGTAACCAGCACCTGGTCATAGTCCTCAAACTCGAAAGGATATTCCTCACCACCTACTGTATAGAAGTCAGTAAACATGTACATGTAGCCGTCATCGTGGTATTCGGCAGAACGGATAGGCATGTCCTCCCATGAATTCGGGTCATCAGGATCACAGCCTTTCTTAAGGCACCATACCTCAAAATATTTTCCATCCTCATCGGGAATCTCTACGGCTGCGATATTCGTCTTTGCTTTGGCTGCCTTAGCCAGATCCTTAAGGTTGGTATCATAACCAAAGTCAACACGCAGTTTGTCCTTATAATACTCACATCCGGCAATCCATGACTTGGTCAGGGCAATGTTGTCAAGTGAATACTCTATACTGTCGGTAGCGAATGAGAAACGCAGGAAGAACTTGTCTGGCTGCTTGATGTAATTAAGGTTGTCGCCATCATTAAGAGTCTTTCCGGCGGGCCACAGGTCCTGGGACGGATGCCATGTCCAGTCATCTGACCAACTATAGTCACCTTTGTAAATTACGTATCCATCGGCTTCATGGGCGTTAAGATAGTAGGTCATCAGAGTAATCTTCTGCCACTGTCCGTCTGTGAATGAAGGATTCTCAAGAATGAATTCCTTGCCGCTCTTGTAACCCATTGAGAAGGCTGCACGCTGATGATGGTAACCACGCATCACATCGGCATAGAACAAGGGCTCCCAAGAGTTGAGCTTCTTGGTCTTGATAAAGAATGTAAGACGATAGGATGACTCATCCTCAATATCCAGACCGCGCACATACAGGTCACGACGGTATTTCTTGGTACTACGTGTGTCTGAAGAATAGTGGCTGGATGATATCTCACCGGCTGTGCGGGCTTTAGAGATATCACCAGTGGTGTACTGGAAGAATGATTTTCCGCCATCCTCACCGTAAGCCTCGAATGCAGCTATACGGTTTGCGTCTATTCCTTTATCATTCTTGATCTTGTATTCGTCAAACTGGTAAACCTTGTTGGCTTTTTCTGAAGCACTGGATGTGGTCTCCACGCCGTTGAACATGACTATACCGTCGCCGGGCTTAACATCGGTCCACTCGGAACTGGCGGAGTCTGTTCTTACAGCAAAGATTTCCCAATCGGTAGAACCGTCATAGATGTCAGTTCCGGAGCTTAGGCTGCTGGTTCCAATCCTGGAGTAATACTCCAATTCACGGATAGTATCGATAGGAGTACGGCTCCATTCGATATAAGATTCCTCATCGGTCAAGCCTTCTGTTGCCTCAAAATTCTGATGGAAAATGATTTTTGCATCATAAGGCGTACGTGTAGGCTGGGACAGTGCCGGCAATGTAGCTAGCAACGCTCCCGCAAATAACAAGTAGATTTTCCTCATAAAAAACTGTTATTTAATAGGTTAATAAATATAATTCAATCAGTGGCCAGTAAAAACCAGTCCTTTTTATTGTGTCCTTATTTTTAGTAATTAGGTAAAATGCTAATCGCAAATATATTAAAAATTTGTTAAATGTACTATTTGGGCCACTTTTTTTTGTGATTTGTGAAGTTCTGGGTTGAAAAATGTCAATTGTGCAAAGCGGACTGAACAATTTCGCTTAAAGTGGGATGGGCATGGATTACAGACTGCATCTGCTCAAGTTTGCAGTCCAGATTCATTGCTGCAGCAATCTCATGTATAAGGTCTGATGCGTGTGCTCCCATGATATGGGCACCAAGAACCCTGCCGTCTCCAGCCACAATCAGTTTGCAGTAGCCGTCAGTCTCATCCATAGAGACAGCCTTGCCGTTGGCGCGGTAGAAAGACTTGAGACAGCGTACCTGCAGTTCCTGCTCCTTGCACTGCTCCTCGGTAAGTCCCACTGTAGCAACCTCGGGCATGGTGAATACGGCTGCCGGTATCAGGTCAAAGCGTATGCTGTCCTGTTGACCGCAGATGTGGTTCAGAGCATGCAGTCCCTGATATGTTGCAGCATGGGCCAACATTATGCCTCCGGTCACATCACCTACGGCGAATATGCCCGGTACCGATGTCTCAAAACGGTCATTGACAGTAATGCTCTTACGGGTATAGTCTATACCTGCGGCTTCAAGGTTCAATCCGTCAGTGTTGGGACGGCGGCCAACAGCCATCAGAACCTTGTCGGCCTGAACGGTGAACTCCTTGTCTTTCTTGAGATAAGTGACAGTATTACCGTCAATTGCGGTCACCTGCGCCTGCACCTCAATATTGATTCCCCGTTTGGAGAGTGACTGCTTCAGTCGCTTGGCCAGGTCCACATCAAAGCGCGGCAGGATATTGGGGCAATACTCCAGCACAGTAACCTCAGTACCGAAACTCCGGAAAATGGATGCGAATTCCAGTCCTATTACACCGCCGCCTATCACGCAAAGGCTCTCCGGAACCTCAGTCAGGTCAAGAGTCTCCTTTGATGTCAGGCAACTATCCGCTCCCGGAATGGGCAGTGATGCCGATACCGATCCGGTTGCAATGATAATCCTGTCGGCAGTATACTCCTTACCTTCACACATAACGGTCTTTGAGTCCTTGAACTGCGCCTTGCCGCGTACCACCTGCACGTTCTTGAGCAGCATGTCAATGCCGCCGCGCAACTGCTCAATGACAGCCTGCTTACGCTCTGCAGCTGCAGCAAAAGAGGGTTTGCAGTCCAAACCAGCCTTGAGGTTCTGCTCAATAAGCTCTGCATAATGGCAGAATGTCTTGGTGGGGATGCAACCCTCATTCAGACAGGTGCCGCCCAGCGGTCCTTCTGTTATGAGGGTTACCTCCAAACCTCTCTTTGCGGCCTCGACTGCGGTCTCATAGCCGCCGGGGCCTCCTCCTATTATCAGAAGTTTCATGCGTCCCAGTATTTAAGGATAGGATTACGCGCTGCGGTAGTCTCATCGGGACGTGAAATGGGTGTGTTGTGCGGTGCACTGTGCAGGATATCGGGATCCTGTGCAGCCTCGGCGGCAATCTTGCGCATCACCTCAATGAACTCATCCAATGTCTCTTTGGATTCCGTCTCGGTAGGCTCAATCATTATGGCCTGATGGAACAGCAGCGGGAAATAGATGGTAGGGGCATGGAACCCGAAGTCAAGCAGGCGCTTGGCCACATCCAGGGTCGCGGCACCCTCCTTGCCGTCGCGTGCGCCGTCATTGATGAGTCCGTCAAACACAAACTCATGCTTGCATACGGTAGGTATCGGCAGTTTGTAGCAATCCTTGAGGCTCTCCTTGATGTAGTTTGCACCAAGTGTAGCCAGTTTGCCGCACAGCTTCACATTCTCACGGCCCAGAATAAGCAGATAGGCGTATGCACGCAGCATAACTCCAAAGTTTCCGTTGAATCCCGATACGTTAACGCCCAGGAAAGGCACAAGTTTCTCACACACTCCCACAGGGCCGCTTCCGGGACCTCCGCCTCCGTGCGGAGTAGAGAATGACTTGTGCAGGTTAAGGTGCATCACGTCAAATCCCATATCACCCGGACGTACTGTGCCGATGAGCGGGTTCATATTTGCGCCGTCATAATAGAGCAGACCTCCTGCTGCATGTACCAGCTGCGCAATCTCCTTTATGTCTTTCTCAAAGAGTCCCAGAGTGTTGGGGTTGGTCATCATGATACCGGCTATGGTATCGTCCAGCAGAGGTTTAAGGTCCTCTACATCAACCAGACCATTGGCGTTTGACTTTACCACAACCACATCCAGACCGCATACTGCTGCACTGGCGGGATTGGTTCCGTGGGCGCTGTCTGGTACTATGATACGGGTACGCTTTGTGTCACCGCGTGAAAGGTGGTACTCACGGATTATCATAAGACCGGTAAGCTCACCATGAGCTCCTGCGCAGGGCTTGAAGGTAAAGTGCTTCATTCCTGTTATGGCAGCAAGCGCATGGTCCAGACCTTCATATACTACGTCCACGCCAGGAACATCCTTCTGCAACGGATGGATACCTGCGAATGCAGGCATTGCTGCAATCTCCTCGTTTATCTTGGGGTTGTACTTCATGGTGCAGCTGCCAAGCGGATAGAATCCGGTGTCAACGCCAAAATTCATCTGGCTCAGATTGGTGTAGTGGCGCACAACATCAACCTCACTTACCTCTGGGAGCTCGGGAGCCTTATCCCTAAGCAGTGCGGCCGGAATGGCCTTTGTGTCAGCGCACTTGCTGCAAGCCTGTGGCAGCGAATAACCTGTGCGGTCCGGCTTGCTTAACTCGAATATCAGTTTGTCGTAGTATTTCATGGCGTCACTTCTTTAAGGATTCAACAAGTGCATCAATATCGGCGTAAGAACGCTTCTCGGTGACGCAGAAACTCACGTAACCGTCCTCGGTCTCAAGGGCGCCAAAGAAACCTGCATCGGCCAGTTTTTTCTGGACCTGGGCGGCGGGAGCCTTTGATTTGAGTACGAATTCCTTCAGGAATACGGCATCCTTGAATACCGGCTCAAATTGTCCGGTTGAAATCAATTTGTCATACAGATAATGGGCGCGCTGGTAACACAGGTCATTTACCTGCTTCATTCCCTTGGGGCCCATCAGTGACAGATATACCGTGACCCAAAGCGCCATCAGGCTCTCGTTTGAGCAGATGTTGCTAGTGGCTTTCTCGCGGCGAATATGCTGCTCACGGGCCTGCAGTGTAAGCACGAATGCACGGCGTCCCTCCTTATCGGTGGTCTGGCCTACTATACGGCCGGGCAACTTGCGCATGTAATCCTGCTTGCAGGCCATAAAGCCTACATACGGGCCTCCGTAACAGAGTGGAATACCTAATGGCTGGCCATCGCCTACGGCTACGTCGGCACCCCATTCAGCTGGTGTCTTGACTACGGCCAAAGCTGACGGGTCGCAGTAGACTGTGAGCAGAGCCTTGTCGGCATGCAGGGCATCGGCCATACCGGTCAGGTCCTCTATTATTCCAAAGCGATTCACTGACGGAACGATTGCGCCGGCTACATCACCTTGGGCTATCAGAGTCTCGAGTGATGCCTTGCTGGTCTGGCCGTTCTCCTGGGCGATTTCCTTGATGGTTATGCCGGCATACTTGGCGTATGTGGCTATCACGCCTCTTACCTGGGGCAGGAGAGTGTTTGATACCAGCACGGTGTTCTTTTTCTTAGCCTGGGACACCATCATGCGCATGGACTCGGCGGCGGCTGTGGGGCCGTCATACATAGAGGCGTTGCTAACGTCCATTCCGGTCAGGGTGCAGATCATGCTCTGGTACTCGAATATATACCTTAGCGTGCCCTGCGATATCTCGCACTGATACGGAGTATAGGCGGTTATGAACTCGCTGCGCTGGGTGATGTAGGGAATCACTGCGGGGGTATAGTGGTCATAGGCACCGGCTCCGGCAAATACCTTGAGCTTGGGATTCTTTGCGGCCAGGCCTTCAAAGAAGTCGCGGACCTGCTGTTCGGTCATTGCGTCGGGCAGGTCATACTCGCCTTTGTAGAGGCAGTCCTGGGGGACATCGGCATACAGGTCATCTAAACTATTCACGCCAATGCGGTCAAGCATGGCGCGAATATCACTGTCTGTATGCGGGAAATACTGGAAACCTGCCATCACTCCTTGATAAATGCTTTGTATGCGGCGGCGTCCATCAGGTCGTCAAGTTCCGATGCATCGCTCATCTGGACCTTGATTATCCAGTTCTCAAAGGCGTCATCATTGACCAGTTTGGGGTCATCAACAACTGCATCGTTTACCTCTGTAACCGTTCCGCTTACGGGGCTGAACAGGTCGCTGGCGGCTTTTACGCTCTCCAGGGCTCCGAACTCGCTGCCTTTCTCTACTTCATCGTCTACATCGGGGCAGTCTACGTAGGTTATTTCACCCATTTCTTTCTGAGCGAAATCCGTTACTCCAATGACGGCGATGTCACCTTCTACCTTTACCCATTCATGGGTATCACTGTACTTCAGTCCTTCAATAATCTTACTCATATATATTACTTTTTATAATTTGTCTGATAGAATCTCTTCTTGATTACCTTTCCTGGGAACACTTTCTTTCTTATTCTTATGAATAGATCTGTGCCCAGGGCTGAGTATTCTGGCTTGACTAGAGCAAAGCAGATACTCTTATCTAGAGAAATACTATGATAGCCGGTGGTGACTTCACCGATGACGGTGCCGTCGGCAAGTTCTACTGGGTAGCCGTGGCGTGGGATGGCTCGGTCAAAGATTTCTATGCCTACCAGTTTCTTGTCTACGCCTAGCTCTTTTTGGGCAACAAGGGCTTCGCGGCCTATGAATTCGGCTTTGTCCAGTTTGCAGAACATTCCTAAGCCAGCTTCTATGGGGCTGATTTCTGCACTCAACTCGTCGCCGTAGAGGGGTAGGCCGGCTTCGAAGCGGAGGGTGTCGCGGCAGCCAAGGCCGCAAGGCTGGACTCCGGCTTTGATGAGGCGGTCCCAGATCTGTACGGTGTCATCCAGGGTGGCGTAGAGTTCAAAGCCGTCCTCGCCGGTGTAGCCGGTGCGGCTTACTATCAGCCGGTGGCCGTTGAATTCTGAATTGCAGTATTCGTAGAAGCCTAGGGATTTGGCGCAGTCAAGGCCAAAGAGGCTGACAACTGTCTCTTCAGCTTCGGGGCCCTGGATGGCTATCTGGCCCCATGCATCGGACTGGTTGTCTATCTTGACGTCATAGCCTTTCTGCTGGTCAAGCATCCATTGGTAGTCCTTGTCTATGTTGGCGGCGTTGACTACAAGCAGGAACCGGTCGGGCTCGAATTCGCGGTAGACCAGCAGGTCATCCACGCATCCTCCGTTGGGATAGAGCATCATTCCGTACAGGATCTTGCCGGGATTGTAACCGCTTATGTTGTTCGTAAAGATGTGGTTTACGTAACGCTCGGCATCGGGACCGCTAATGAATATCTCACCCATGTGCGATACGTCAAATATGCCCACTTTGTTCCTTACGGCCAGATGCTCCTGGGTTATTCCTGCATACTGGATGGGCATGTCAAAACCGGCGAATGGGCTCATCTGCGCTCCAAGAGCCACGTGGCTGGCGTGGAGACAGGTTTTTTTAATTTCTTCGTCCATATTTTATAAAGTTATCGTCAAGATAGGTTTTCTCTGTTTCAAGCACTTCGGACAGCTCTGTTTTGCTTAAAAAGCGCATATCCTTACAAAAGTAGTCAATAAGTTTTGACCTCAAGTCATCAAAACCAAAAAGTAATCCACAATTTTTCAGATTCTCAACGCGCTGGCGTACAGACTTGATTCCCTTGCTGTCAAGTTTCTGTTTTGAGGGGGTTATGGCATGCTCCATCTCCCTGAAATCAGTGTCGTACAGAAGGGTTCCGTGGACTATGCAGCCGGTCTTTGTGGCGTAACATGCATTGCCCGATACCTTGCGGCCACCTACCAGAACATCGTTGTGCTCAGTCCGTACGGCATCCAGTCCCATGCCACGCAGGGCATCGGCAAGTTTTGAGAGGTATTCGTCAAAAGCCACGTTTACATCGGGGCATTCCGTTATGTATGAAAGCATCAGGTTGCCTTCATCGGCATAGACGCAACCTCCTCCGCTTTTGCGGCGATACATCTCTATTCCATGTTCCAGACAGTAGGGCACATTGACTTCGGCCTCCATATCCTGATTACGCCCGAATATGACGGTAGGCTTTACGTTCCAAATAAAAAACGAATCGGGAGCGTGCTCAACAGCCCACTCCTCAAAGGCTAACCAGAACACCAGCCTGCGCCAGCCTTGCTCACATCCGTCAGGCAACCGTAGCCAAGTAAGATACTGTGCCATACCAAACTGATAAGCACAAAAATAGCGTATTCGCAATGAGCGATACGCTATTTTGTCAAAAGGTTTTCAACAACTTATCAGAATCCGCCGAAACCGCCGCCGAATCCACCGCCGAATCCGCCTCCGCCGAATCCGCCAAAGTCACCACCCATCATCATGAAGTCTCCTCCGCCGAATCCGCCGAAGTTCTGCTGGCTGACCTTGCAGCCCTTGGGGAGTTTAAAGAATGCGGGATCAACATCCTCGGCAATAAAGTTCTGTGCGGTCTGGCTTGTGGTTGACCAGTCGCTCTCAGTTACGGTTGACAGAGGAATACCCTCATAAATGCATACTGTGATGTTCTGGGTAAAGCCCATCTGGTTGCTGGGGCTCATTGAGTACTTCTTGCAAGTAACGCCGGCTACCTGTTCCTCGCCCAACTCCTTGATCTTGTTCCTGCGGATGGTCTTCTTGTCCAGGTTCATCCAGTCGATTTCACCGAGCTGACCGATCTGGGCACCGCCCATGCTGAAACCGCCGAAACCACCGCCACGGCCGTTACGGGCGCCACCGAAAATAGGCATTGCAGTAGCGGTATTCTCTTTCTCGTTGATGGTGTAGGTTGTGTCACCTACTGATATTGTGCGGGTAATGTTCTCTCCGTAAACGGTTATTCTTGCAGTCTTCTTTCCATAGTCATCAAAATAGATCTGCTCCCTCATGTCACTGGAGTTGAAGTTGTTCATCATGTTGATGAATGAGCTGTCACCGAATGATACGTTGCCTCCTCCCATGGCGGCCATCTGTGAGAAATCAGGCATGTCACCCATATCGGATGTAACAGTGATAACGCCGGACTTTACACCGAACAGAACTTCCTTAACCTCTTTCTTCTTTGCGTTTGCGGAAACGCATACTGCAGCAATCAGGGCGGCAGCAATCAAATACTTTTTCATTGTCCTTATTTTTTAATTGTTACTGTCAATCGAATTGTCGTAAATGGTATACGTGTTTTTGTTCGAAGTTAAGTATTTTCATATTTATTAACGTGGAACGTCCGAACGACTCCTGTTTATTCCTTGTTCAAAAAAATGTCAGTTAATTTTTTGATTGGTCTGTCTATAATGGTACTTTTGCATATTATTATATGTTTTATGAAATAATAACTAATTAATAATAAGACTCATGAGAAAAATTTTACTTGGATTCATGGCTGTTGCCGCCTTGTCGCTTATGACTGCAGGCAGAGCCAACGCCCAGAGTATTGATGAACTTAAAGCGGCTGCAATGACTTATGACAGGGAAAGCTGCTCTTTCTCATCAACGATTTATGCCATTGACGGCATCCGTTACAAACTGGATTTTGACAGGCATCTTGCCAAATTCGTTTTCTTTAACAAGTCCGATGCGGCCCCCGAGGAGCTTGTGATTCCTGAGACCGTCACTTATAATGATCAGACTTACGTGGTGGTTTCAACAGAGGGTTCATATTCCTATTATCAGAGGAATACAGGAAAGATTGTCCTGCCGTCAACCTTGCGTTGGATAGGCGAGTACACATTCTATCCGTTTGACAACATGACGGAATTCGTCATTCCGGAGAATGTGGAGTATATCCAAGGCAGCATTCTTGATAGGGAGAACCTGAGAGTGATATTTACCGGAAGCGTACCTCCCGAGGTGACTGCAAAGCTCTCTTCGGCCGGAAACAGGATTAAGGTTATCGTTCCCGGAGAATCATTGCGTGATTATGTGATAACCGATTATATTGAGGACTGCTGTGTTATAGCCGATGACATATCGTACGGAACGGTTGTGGTGGATTCGGTTGACAACGGTGAACTGGGATATATAGTCGTGGCCGATGCGCTTCCTAAAGTACGCGTGTATGCCGAGGTCAACAAACTGATTGTCAAGACCGGTAACATTGACGAGACAGACTGGTACCAGTTAAGGCAGATGCACAACCTGATTTATCTGGACATAAGCGGTCTGTCCGTATCCGATATACCTTATCAGGCGCTATACAACTGCTGGCAGATTGAAACCGTAATCCTTCCTGACACACTCAAGGCAATCCGCGGCAGCGCCTTCATGTATACAGGCATAAACAATTTAATACTTCCGCCTACGCTCAGAACCATTTCCGGCGGTCAGAATTTTTATGACTGCGATTCACTGGATGCCATATCCATACCTGAGGGCGTGACATCACTACCCAGCCAGTGCTTCTACAGTTGCTCACGCCTGAGTGAGGCATATCTGCCTTCAACACTCAAATCCATGTCTGACAACTGTTTCGCTTATTGTGACCTCAAGTCGCTTCACGTTCCCGGAGCTTTGGCTACCGTTCCATCTTATGGATTTGAGTATAACAAGAACCTAATGAAGGTTGAGTTTGAGGAGGGATTGGTAAATGTCAACTATTCCGCTTTCCGCAACTGCGCTATAGATACCCTTGTATTCCCGTCAACTCTGAAATATATTGACAGCTATGCATTCACATCAAACACATCGCTCAAAGATGTCCGTTTCAATGAAGGACTTGAGGATTTGGAATCATACGCTTTCAGCGGTTGCACAGGCCTTACTGAGATTACGCTTCCCAGCTCACTCCAGTTCTGCCTGGGACGTCCTTTCAACAGTTGCTCCGGAATAAAAAAGATTGAGAGTCGCGCCCTGATTCCGCCTACGGTACGTTCAAACATTCCTACCGGCGGAGCCGGAAACATAGAGCTTTATGTGCCTCTGTGGAGTTTCCAGGAGTATATGACCACTCCGGGATGGCTCGAGTTCCAGAACCATACCAACATAATACGTGACAATCTCCCTGCCAATATTGTAATCAACAAGGAATTCGAGTTCGTACTCGGGGCCGATGACAATGTTGAGGGTTATACACCGAATGTACGTCTGCTGTACAATTCTGAGAGGATAGATGACGGATTCGGACACCAGAAATATGAGCGCGGCAACCTTACCGTAAGCAGTCGCAGCAAACTTGCGCTGAAGGATTTCTCAATGTATGTATCTCCGTACGCCAAGTATTATGCAGATGAAAGCCGCTTCTATAGCAGTAACAACTATACATACGACGCATACAGCACCGTCTACAATCCCAATTCCCTGATTGTACGCGGTCAGATGCGCGCCGAGAACCAGACCATCAACCTCATGCTCTATAATGACCTTTGGCAGTTTGTGAGCTTCCCGTTCGATGTCAAGGTCAGCGACATAGTTCCCGTTGACTCCAAGACGCAGTGGGTTATCCGCAAGTATTCGGGTTATGAGCGTGCACAGCAGAACTTTGACAACACATGGGTGAACCTGACAGCCGACAGCATTCTGTCTGCAGGCATCGGTTACATCATGAAGTGCTATAACAATGAGGCAAGCAAACATGACTATGTGGTTGATTTCACTGTCACTCCTATCAAGGAGTCGTTGACCCGCCAGTATCTGTTTACCAGCAGTGACCGTACGGTTCCGCTTGAGGAGAACTTGAGCGAATTTGAACAGAACCGTTCCTGGAACCTTATTGGCAATCCTTATCCATGCTACTTTGACTCTCGTTTCATGGATACCGATGCTCCTTTCATGGTCTGGGATTCATACAACCGTACTTATGTATCATTCAGTCCTATAGATGACAACTACATACTCAATCCCGGTGAAGCTTTCTTCATACAGCGTCCTGTGGATATGGAGGGGCTGGTGTTCCTGCATGACGGCAGACAGACTTACCGCAATCCGAACAACCTGACTGTTGACCATGCTCCTTTGCGCGGTGATGTGGAGCGCACCGTAATTAACCTTACCCTGACATCGGATTCCTATTCTGACCGTACCCGCGTGGTGTTCAATGAGAATGCCATGATGGATTATGAGATGAGCCGTGATGCCGCCAAGTTTATGTCAGCCGAGAGCCCGGCACAGATATGGACTGAATGCAACGGTGTGCAGTACTCCATCAATGAGCGTCCTCAGGCCGGCGGAAAGGTTGCCGTAGCATTGCATTGCGGAAACAGCGGTTCTTACACGATAGGTATGGCTGAAAGCTCATATAAAGGCAGCGTATTCCTTGAAGACCGTCTGTACGGGACAATTACCGAACTGACTCCCGGTCAGGGCTACACGTTCCATGCTTCGGAGGGTAATGTCTCGGGACGTTTCTTTATTTCATTGACTTCTAATAATGATGCCACCAAGGTGAGCGCTCCTGCCGGTTCTGATACTGAATCCGGTTATTACAATATTGCCGGACAGCCCGTTGACGGAACTCACGACGGTATTGTAATCAAGCGTAACGGAACCAAGTCATTAAACAGATAAGACAATGAAGAGATATTTTATAATAATAATGGGATTGTTGCTCCCGCTTGTGGCTGTAGCGCAGACGGACAGTTATGATCCTATAAATCCGCCGGATCCCAGCTGGCCTGAACCGGATACCACCACTTATTATAAGGTAAGGTGTGTGGCCATCCCGGACGGAACAGGTTCGTTCTCGGGATATGGAGACCGTTTCAAAGGCGGACAGAGTGTCAGTGTGTACGCGTCGTCGCATGACAACTGCTACTTCAAATGCTGGATGGATGCCAACGGCAATGTGCTCACCAATGAAAAGACCTGGAGGTTTGTGATGCCGTACAGCGATATTACCCTGTATGCTCTCTATGAGTATGACCCTTCCAGTCCCGGCAATCCTTACTTCAGCCGCGAATACCCGCTTACCCTGGCATGTGAACCTGAGGTGGCCGGTTCTTTCAATATCAAGTCCGGTACTATGATATTGGAGGGGACAACCCAGACCGTACAGGCTTACTGCAACAACGGGTTCAGATTTGTGCGTTGGGAGACATTTGACGGCGAGATACTTGGTACTGATGCAAGGCTGAGCATGCTGATGCCTTCACATGACTACAAGATCAGGGGCGTTTATGAGTATGTCCCGGCAAGTCCCGTGAATCCCGGAACCAACTCATGGGACGCCATTTCCGGACAGGCCATTGCGGATTACTTTACTCCCGGACGTCTGGATGCGGTTTTGAGGTCGTTGGTGGGTACCTACACAGCCCTTACGCATCTGATTGTTGACGGCCAGATAAACAGCAACGACTTTGGGTTCGTGAATACTTTCCCCAACCTGACTTCAGTAGACCTGAGCCGTGTGGCCGGAGTGAATGCCATGCCGAGTTACAGGTTTGACGGAAACTCCAATCTTAGGGAGATAGACGTTCCGTCATGCATATCTTCAATAGGAAACTATGCATTCCGTAACTGTGTCGCACTTAAGTCATTCAACTGCTACGCTACCGTACCTCCCGCTTTGGGAACGGATGTTTTCAGCGGAGTCCCGGATGACATGACGGTCTATGTGCCGGAATCATCGGTTGAACTGTATAAAGCCACCGATGGCTGGAACCTGTTCAACATAGAGGCTTTGCGGAGCAAGCTCTGCACATTGTATCTGAATCTGCCGGCGGAATGCAGTGACGGACGTTACAAGAACATGTCACTGGAGCTTGTAAACATCAAGAGCGGCCAGAAGTACAAGTATGTGATCACTGACCGTCTGAGCTATTCGTTCGGAACTCTGGTTCGCAACACTGTCTACAATGCCTATCTCAAGAACCTTTCGGGACAGATAATAGGTGAGTGTGACCTTATCACTGTAGGTGACAAGAACGTGACCGTGACAATGGAAGACCTTAAGATACCGCGTACGGTATCGGTCAAGGTTACGGAACCCGACGGGAACGATGTCACTTCACAGACCCCGGTCGTATGGACCGACGAATCCGGTACATATCTCCTGCAAGGGTCATCGCTGGCGTCACAGCTGGGCGGTTATAAAGTCAGTTACAGCATCACGCTGCCACAGACACTGGCAATGAAATATATTCAGCCTCAGGAAACCGAATATACCGTGATTGAAGGTGATAACAATATCGTTGTCCAACTGCAACCCATTCCTGAGTATAAGCTTAAGGGACAGGTGGTGAACAACATGACAGGACTTGGCATTCAGGGTGCTACGGTTGCTGTATCACAGACCATTGCCGGCAAGTATTCAAATGCCGTCAATGTCAAGACAGCATCGGACGGTTCATATGAGGTTGTTATCCATGGCGTGCCGTCGGATGTAACCGTATCGGCCAATGACTGCGTGAACGGAACATTCTCACTTGACGATGATGCATTTGCCAATGCAACAACTGGAGTGATAGACAAGGGCGTGATTTCATTGAAACCCATATCAGGTGTGGTTGTCAATGTCAAGTTCAGCTATACGCAGAGCGTTGCCGATGACGAGACTGCCCAGACACTTCCTTATTACACTGATTATAATAATGTCTCTTACAGTCTGTATGACAAGACACTGGGCAAGGAGATAACCTCATTCAGCGTTCAGTATCCGAGCATTGTTGTGTTGGAGGATGTAAAGACCGGCGATGAACTTGAGATTACATGCCGCAGCAAGTCTGCCATGTTCAGGGATATAAAGGTGAGCGGAACAGTGGATAAGGACAACCACCTTTCCGTTACCATTCCTGTTGTGGAACTGGGAGCCATAAAGGCCCGATTCCTTATCACTGACAATACCGCAGTTGAGGGAATCCTGTATGACAGCAAGGGCGTGCTGGTGTCACATGACACTTATAAGGGAAATGACTTGACATTCAGTAATCTTGCGGATGGCAGGTATACGCTTGTCACTATGGGACAGAGCCCGTTCTTCAACTCCATATTCTCTCTTGACAACCTGGCCGATGCCGGAATGACCGAGGGAGTTGATTACCTTAAGGATGTCCTGGATGTTGAGAGCGGCAGGATTACGGCTCTGCGCAATGTGGTGGTGCCGCTGTTCAATGAGTCCAAGTACTATTATACCGGCAAGAACACCTCATTCTCTGTGAACAGGGCAAACGTAATAGCCGGCAACTATCTGACATTGAGCGGAAAGATTGATTTCCTGGACTCATACAAGCAGAAAGTGACGGATATAGAGATGGTGGTCAAACTGCCTGAGAGCTGCAGTATGGTTGAGAAGTCAGTCATTGTAGGCAACAACCTGTCAACCTATGAGTATCGCGACAATACCGTGACAATCCCTATGGGTGAGAACTACACTGACCGAGTAAAGTTCTGCATCGTTCCTTCAGAGCGCGGTAACTTTACGCCCAATGCATTCGTAAGGTTCAAGCTGGATGACAGGACAATACTCCAGCCTATAGGCAATGCGGCCTATACCGTAACTGACGTTACGATATGGAGTGCCCCGCTCATCTCTTTGCCTGCCATCAGCATTGACGGTAATGCACCTTCACAGTCACAGGTGGTGGTTTATGACGGTCAGACCGTAATAGGTACCACCAAGGCTCTTGCCGACGGTTACTGGTCTCTGCAGACAGAGCTTAAGAACTGCACCAACCTCTCCATTCATGAGATCTGGGCGCAGGTTATTGCCCCGTCGGGATTCACGGATCAGACCGAAACCCGTTTTGTGGAGTATAATGAGGGTAGTATCCAGGCCAAGACGGTCGAGATGTCATTCTACAACTCGCTTCCCGGTGTAAACCGTACCATATGGGTGGAGTTTGACCTGGAGCATATCAAGGCCAGTGCTCCCAGTTACATGTTTGCCGGTGGTACAGATTTCGTGTTCAAGGCAGACCTTACCAACAATGATCCGGAGGTGGTGAACAGCTGTACAGTCCGTGTCTTTACAAACAACCATGAGTGGATTGAACTGCCGGCCCGTTACATACCCAATATGGACCGTTGGGTGGCTGTGGGTAAGTTCGATACCCGCACTATGCCGATAGGCGTACGCGTTGTGGTTGATTCAGATATATCTTCTGACATTGATTACAGCGAGTTTGCCGGCAATTATCAGGTGCCGCAGGCTGTAGAGGAGACAGTGGAGTATGTGGCTCAGTTGGAGGCCATGCCGGCCCAGGATGATGAATTCGTTCCGGCAGAGCCGGCCCAGGTTGCGGAGTCATTCGTATATGAGACGGTCCAGGAGGCCGTGGAGGAAATACAGGAGGTAGCCCAGGAACCCGTAGCTGTAACTATTGACAGGAGTGTTCCGTTGTTGAACAACTATGATTTCAATTACAACGGTTATGCCGGCGGTGAGTATTACTATTATGAGGTAGTTGCATCCTCCGTTGACATCCAGGAGGAATCAGTAGAGGATGTCATTGAGATGACTCCCACCGATGAAAACGCACAAACGGTAATGATCTATGTGAATGAGGACGGATCATTCGTGGTGACTGACAGCAATACGGATAACGCATGGGGCATTGATGTCACTAAGGCTCCGGATGAAGATCAACCCACGCAGGGAGTCTCAAGAAGGGTTGCTCCCGGTCATGAGGGACGTATTGCCGAGACTCTGGTGGATACTCTCAAGAATGAGATAATGGTTCTTGAAGAAGCTGCCCATTACGTCAACAGTTACATCAAGCTTACAGGTGAGCCCATAAGGACTCAACTTGCATCCATCGATGTGTCTCTTAAGGATGCCAGGGATCTTACTGAGAATCTGGTGGCATACAAGGCTGCTCATCCTGAAGAGTCCGCCTCGATCGATGCCCAGCTGGATGTACTGTCATACAATGTAGCCCAACTCAAGAAGAACCGCTATGAATTAAGTACCGCCCTGAATGAGGTGAACAGCTACATAGGCATAGTCCGTGACCTGAACAGACTGATTTCATACGGCCATTATGCGATTGACGACGTGAATGACTGGCAGGTGTTCATAGACAGGATATTGCCTTGCGACGGTCTGGATGATCCCCAGGCACGTGCCCTTTACTGGATATCGGACAGCCTTAAGTTTAAGTACGGTCATCGCTACATCACTGTCTGTCATATTGCAGAGATGGCGGCATCGGTGGTGACCAGTGCAATAACTACACCTCAGGGAGTTCCTGTGCTCAGTATGGTCAAGGGTGCTGTTGGAGAATACCTGTCCAAGACTGCCGATCTTGTATATCGTGAGACAAAGGCTACATCACGCAACCGCATACGTAAGGCCAAGCGTGACAAGAACCGTTATATCAACTGCAACTATACGGTGCTTGAGGAGATAGAGGACAAGTGGGATTTCTCACTCCCGTATCCGGTTGTAGAGCCTATCATTGACCCGTCTGGATTTGTCTATGAGGGAGTTTCGAGCAACCGTATAGAAGGTGTGACCGCAACGGCATACTACAAGCATACGTATGAGGATATGTACGGTGACCTGCAGCAGGAGATCGTACTGTGGGATGCCTCCATGTACGGTCAGGAGAATCCTCTCTATACTGATGAACAGGGTATGTACCAATGGGATGTACCTCAGGGCGAATGGCAGGTCAAGTTTGAGAAGGAGGGCTATCAGACCGCCTACTCGGAGTGGCTGCCGGTTCCGCCTCCCCAGATGGATGTGAACATAGGTCTGGTACAGAACACCCAGCCCGAGGTCGTCAATGCCCGGGCTTTTGAGACTGACAAGTCCGGCAACAGCAGCATTGAGCTGACATTCTCCAAGTATATGAAGCCTGAGACGCTGAATGGTGGAAACATATTCGTGAAAGGAGTAAGGAACGGTGTCCAGACTACTGTCACAGGACTGGAGTTTGCATATCCTGATATCGAGGCAGTGATTGAGGGCAGTGACGTGCAATACGCCAGGACCGTCAGCGTGGATGCCGGAAACCTGGACGGATATGATGAGGTTTATGTCATTGTCAACACGGATGTAGAGAGCTATTCAGGTATATGTATGGCTCAGACATATCAGCAGACACTTGACATAGAGAAAAAGCTGGTATCAATTGGAGCTGATTCAGTGGTATTCGTGGGATACGGCGAGAAGACTGTCCTTCATATCGGCGCTCTGCCGTCGGCCGCCGCTGCCGGCAAGAAGATCACTGTCAGGACAGAATCTTCAATGATTGCCTCACTTGAAGGTTCGGCCCAGACTCTGGAACTGATACTGGATGCCGACGGTCAGGCTCAGTTTGAGGTCAGCGGTTCCCTGTTCGGTACCACGGCTATCAAATACCAGGTTCAGGGTGAGAATCTTACCGCAACCACAATGGTAAGCGTAGTGGATCCCGCCATGCTTGAGGAGGTTAAGGCTCCCAATGCATCCAGGATAAGCGGTACCTCGGTATTTGTGGGTCAGACCGTAACGCTCTCATGTGAGACAAGCAATGCTGTAATCTACTACACTCTTGACGGTTCATGCCCGTGCGAGTCAGAGAGCAGGATACAGTATAGCGGGCCTATATCCATAACAGATGATGTCTGCATCAAGGCTATGGCTGTGGGTATAAGCGGATTCGAGAGTCTTATAAGCGAGTTCAACTATTCTGTCCGTACATCGGGTGCTGTCATGAACCTGGAGGAGGGATGGAACTGGACATCACATGACCTGTCTGCATCGCTCAGTGCTGATGAACTGAAGGATGTGGCTGTGGCAATCCGTACCAAGGACGGTGAAACTGTCAAGACAGGAACTGACGAATGGAAGGATTCTGTTCCCGATGTTCAGGCCGTGAACCTTATCAAGGTCAAGGCCGGTTCAAACACTATGAAATCATTCCAGGGCGATCAGTTCAATCCGTCAAGTGTAACCGTAACATTGAACCGTGGCTGGAACTGGTTGGGCTATCCGTTGGATCAGGCTCTGGTGCTGACAGACGCTTTTGTCTATCTGAATGTTGAGGAGGGTGATTATATCTTTGGCCTTGACCAGGGATTTGCGGAGTTCGTGAATGGCAATTGGTCAGGTGACCTGAAAGTTCTCAAACCCGGACACGGTTACATGTACAAGTCCGTATCACAGAAGAGCTTTGTATATGGAAACGTGCAGACCCTGAATCCTGCAGCCGTTGAAGTTGACCTTATGCCGGCCAATATCCCATACAGCGTAAATGCTCATGCATATCCCGATATGATGGCTGTTACCGCATTGGTTATGGACGGTGACGAACAGGCTTCAGAGAGTAGGTTCGTTATAGCGGCGTTTGCAGGAGATGAGTGCCGTGGCATAGGTAAGCATGTTGACGGAACAGTAAGGATCTCTGTTTATGGAGACAATGCAGATGAACTGACATTCAAGGCCATAGAGATAGAGACTGGCAAGGAGTTCTCCATAACGGAGAAGGCCGCGTTCACTCCCGATGTGATTGGATCACAGGCTTCACCTGTTGTGCTGAACTTTGATATTCCGTCGGGAGTAGAGAGTGTAGCCGGCAGCAGAGAGGCAAAGTCTGCATTCAACCTGAAGGGACAGATGGTTGATCCTGAGAGTGCCGGTGGCGGAATCTTTATCATAGACGGTTCACTGATACTGAAATGACAGATTCCTGATATTGAAGAAAGAGCCCTGGAAATTTTCCGGGGCTCTTTTGTATCACTTGAAAAGGATGTTTATAAGGTCGGGGCGGCCTATGCGACGCAATTCTGAAATGAGGCGGTGGCGCTGCGCTGGGTCATACCAGAAAAAGAACTGGCGCTGAGCCTGCTTGTCACGCTCGGTACGGGCTGTAAATACAGGCTGCATGGTGTAGGGATTTATTCCCGTGTAGAAGATTTCAGTACTTAAGGTCATGGGTGTGGGCGTGAAGTCCTGAATCTGCTCCAGCTTGAAGTTAAGACGTTTGGTTATGACGGCAAGTTCCGCCATATCCTCTTCTGTACAACCGGGATGACTGCTTATGAAGTAGGGTATAAGCTGCTGTTTCAGATTGCAGTCGTGATTGACTTTGTCAAAAGTCTTCTTGAACTGCTCAAACTGTGTGAACGACGGCTTGCGCATAAGTTCCAGAACGGAGTCCGATGTGTGCTCCGGCGCCACTTTTAAGCGGCCGCTCACGTGCCGGCTTATCAGTTCACGGGCATATTCAATGTGTGATCTGTCGGCTTTGGGGTCGGGATCACGGTATTGGAGTATGTCATAGCGTATGCCGCTTCCTATACAGGTTTTCTTTATGCCTTTGACCTTATCTGCGTCACGGTAAAGTTGCGTCATAGCTGTCAGGTCAGTGCTGAGGTTGGGGCAGACTTTTGGGGTAAGGCAAGTGGGACGCTTGCATTTGGCGCATTTTGACTTGTCACGTCCGCCCGTACCGTACATGTTGGCTGATGGCCCACCCAGGTCCGATACATAACCCTTAAAGTCCTCCATCCGGGTTATCTGCTCAAGCTCCCTGATAATACTCTCCTTGCTGCGGCTTACTATCTGCTTGCCCTGATGGGCGGAGATTGTGCAGAACGAGCATCCTCCGTAACAGCCGCGGTGAATGGTCACCGAGTGGCGTATCATCTCATATGCGGGAATGCGCTTGCCGTTATAGCGCGGGTGGGGCAGACGGGTATAGGGCAGGTCATAGATGGCATCCAACTCCGGTGTGGTAAGCGGCGGGTAGGGAGGGTTGACAACTACATAACGGTCTGCTATAGGCTGGATTATGCGGTGTGCCTCAATCATGTTTGACTCCTCCTCTATTATGCGGAAGTTGGCGGCCTGGCTGCGTTTGTCTGAGAGACACTGTTCATGTGATGCCAATACCTTGTCATTGTCTGTAATGCCTCCGGGAACGTTGTCTGTAAGGAATGCCACTTGAGGCATTGTCAGGATATCCTCGGTACGACCCTCATTAATGGCATCAGCGAGAGCAACCGTCACTTTCTCACCCATTCCATAAGTAAGATAGTCAGCACCGCTCAGTTCAAGAATGTTGGGCAGCAGCTTGTCCTGCCAATAGTCATAATGGGTGAAACGGCGTAAGGATGCCTCTATTCCTCCCAAAACAACCGGTACATCAGGGAATAGTTTCTTTAATGCCTTTGTATATACTATTGAAGGGTATTCCGGACGTCCCGTGTGACGGCCGTCAGGTGTGTATGCATCTTCTGAACGCAGACGCTTGCCTGCGGTATAGCGGTTAACCATGGAGTCCATGGCTCCTGCCGATACACCGAAAAAAAGACGTGGTGCGCCCAGCTTCTTAAAGTCACGCAGGTCATCCTGCCAGTTGGGCTGCGGGACAATGGCCACCTTGTAGCCGTGCGCTTCAAGGACACGCCCTATTACGGCACTGCCGAAAGAGGGATGGTCCACATATGCGTCACCGCTGAAGAGTATTACGTCAAGCCGGTCCCAGCCCAGACGGTCACACTCCTTTTTGGTGGTAGGCAGCCATTGGTTCATTATGCGTTACTCTGCAGTTGCAGGTTCGGGGTTCTCTGAGTTCCACTTCTCATAGAGGGCAATCAGGTTGCGCAGTCCGAAAGCCTTCATGTCGCGGTGGTATATCACATCTATGCAGAGGTCAAGCAATGACTTGTCTGAACCCTGAGGTGTAGTGAGCAGTGAGCGTATGTTAAGCTTGAGCTTGTCAAGAGCCTGTTCTGTGACAATGCCACTGCTGTCTATCAGAAGCTGGAACAGTGAAAAACGGCGTATGGTTGCCAGATTCTCCCGGGACACGTTGATGCTGCGTGTTCCCGACTCATTTGCCTGAATAGTATACATAACTGATAGCTTTTATTTGTCTGTCAAGTATTTAAGTGCTGATTTCATAATGCGGTCACGTTCCTTGGCCTGTATGACACTCTCAAACGGGAATCCCAGAATGAGTGTGGCACATGTCCGGTCCTTGTACCCTACACCTGCAGTGAGACGGCTGTCTGTGTATGTGAATAAGGTTGATGCCAGACCTACAGGAGAGATCACGTCGGGTTTGGTTACTCCATAACCGTCAGTGTTTGCGGTCCTGCGGATATCGGCTTTACTGCGCATACCCTTTATCCTGGTATCGGTGCGTAAAGGAAGCGGTCCTTCCCATCTGTAATGAAGCACTTGTGATGCAAAAGCCTCATCCTTAAGGTCCGATATCATATCGGCTCCCACGTATGATCCGCTACACAGCAGTCTGCCGCCTTTCTTAAGGTAGTCTGATATTGCATTCTGCATTGCCGACGGGAATGTGGAGTAATCCTTGTTGCATATGGTATCCTGCGCGGTGTGTTTCTGGAGCCCCAGGATAAGGTCAACCACCCGGTAGTCTGTAAGATTGACCTTTCCGTCCTGGACAGCCTCACGGCTGCATGAAACAAATGACCATCCGGCCTCGGATATGGAGCGTCCGTGAATTACCGGGTAGTCGAATGTGTTGCCGGCCAGGAGTGTTCCGTTCAGCGTCTCGTCACCTATACCCAGTGACATCTCCTCTTCAGAGTCTATTGAATCAATAGCGAAAATCTGCTGTGCACCGCCCAGAATTGGTGAACGCATATACTGCACACCAGGATCAGACAGGATGTCAAAACCCTGTGTGCTGTCAGTCCGTATGGACTCCGGGCCGCTCAGACGCTGGAATCCGTTAACTATCAGGACGGTGCCTTTGCTTTCTGATGATAAATATGCCGCCAGTGTCTCTGATGGCATACTCTCTCCGCCTTCATTCACCGCAGTCACCTTGAAACGATACATACGGTCTGGCAGTGGAGTGAAACTGTACGTGTTTTCACGCGTAAAAGTGCCGTCGTCAAATCCATTGTCATCATTGGCCGTATACACTATGTATCCTCCCGGGACGGCAGTAGGTTCAAGGCTGTCAGTCACTGCCTGCCATGAAAGTGACAATTGGCCGTTATCATTCTTTATGCAGAAATGATCTACCGGAAGCGGTTGTACCACATAGCTGCGGTCATGCATGAAACTCACATACCTGAGCAGGGATTTGTATATGGAGCGGGATGCCGTGAACCTGAAATTTGGATTCAGCGCCAGAGCCACATCACTGAAATTCTGGTGTGAGAGCAGTTCCAGCAGCATGGATAGTATCTGCGGCTCGCGACTCTCGCAATAGTTCTTGTCCCATATGCCGCGATATATCCATTCACGTCCTATGGCCGGCGGCAGGTCACGTCTCAGACCGGACAGCACCATATCTGTCAGGTCGCGGCTTATGTCGCGCGAATGACCCTCTCCAAGCAGACCTTTGTTGAAATCAGTAGTGCAGATGCCGAGTGAACCGTAGAGAGTATCACCATATGTGTAGCCGGCATCAGTATGCAGGGCAAAATAGAGTTCCAATGGTACGCCCAAGCCCGGATTGGCCTTGTTGAATATAGATCCTCCCGATACCCAGTTTGACATATACGGCCGTGTCCATATATCCTCGCGGTAATCATCATCACCGTCATATTTGCTGAATACGCTGTCCGGGGCACCGGCAAACCGGGTGTAGTAACGGGCTCCCATATTGTAGCGGGGGGCTGTCAGTTTGAGTCCTTCACGTTCCTCGACTGCCGTTCCGCCGCCAAACCGTACAGCGTCGGCATTTACCGTACCGTGCATCTGGCTGCTGTTATCCAGACTCACCATTCCCTGCGGGCTCTGTCCCTGCCTGAAATGGAATGTTCCCAAATAGACCCATGTGCCGCCACCCATCTGCTGGTTGACATGGAATGTCGTGGAACCGCCTGTATGGAAAACTATGTATCGGGCATCGTCTATGCTGGTTGAATCCGTCTGATATGTTACATAGACTGCATAATCGCCGTCTTGAGGAATATCGGGAATCCAGAATGCGGTGGACATGTTTATTCCGGGACCGTTTCCGGCTTGTGCGCTTCGGGTCTTTACCTGCAAGCTGTCAGGCAGGATGCGGATGGAATCTGCGGAATAACCTCCGGCCGTATGTCCGGTCCACGGACCGTCTTCCCTGTAATTGTCATCTCCACTTGATACAATTACGCCGTTTGTCTGCCAGTCGCGTTCACGTGCTGTATATACTATTGCACCGGCGTTTTCAAGCATCGGTATAAGGTAGGGGTAGGCGAATGACTGCGTGAGCAGGTCTTCACGGGTGCAATAGAGCGGCGGGCGCTGCCATTCCCAGAGACTGTCCTCATTGTCATAGTAGAGGCCGTGACTTGGGGTGACCATCATGTGGATATTGGCAAGTCCCTTGGCGGGAGTGTAGATACGGCTCTCGTTCTGCACCCATGGCTTTCCGTCATAGGATGTCTCGTTCCAAAGATTTTTCTGGCTTATGGTATTCCTGGCCCAGTTGGGGATGAGCCGTTCTATTGTCTTGCCACCGGTATGTATCTCCAGACTGTATCGGCGGATATCCTGTGGAAGTGACTGGCGCAGACTGGCATATATGGAGTCCACCAGTTCAGGCCGGAACAGCTGATAGCTGAAGTTCTGGTTCAGGTATATATCCAGACGACGTCCGTTACGGCTTATGTCGGTGCGTTCCACCTTCAGGGTCTTAAGGTCAAACTCACCCTGATACTGCTCAAAATGTTTTTTGACGCTGGCGCGTATTGCCGCGTTGTCCGTCTGTGCCTTGAGGTTTATGACGGACAACATGACGGCCATTACGGCCATCAGGACATGAACGCGCCGGAACATGTATGATGCGGCTACCGGTCCTTACTTTTTTAGCTTGACAAGCTTGTCTATCACATCCGACATGCTTGCCTGAAAGTCTTTGATAAGCTTGCTGTAATACTGTTTGGCGTTGCCAGGCTCGGTGTGGCTGATGCGGGCAATGAAATCATTGTCTATGTGGAGCAGGTCTGCTATTATCTTGTCAGCCTCCTCCTGGTTTGTACCCGGAACCAGCTCCTTATATATGAGGCACTCGGTGAATATGTCACCTATTACATAACTGATGTCTCTCTTAAGATGTCTGCGACTTGCCATAGTTTTGCGTTTTAATGTTTACGCGAAAATAAGAATTAATTCTCAATTTTCAATTTTCAATTCTCAATTTATCACGCGGGAATTATGAAACTGATGGCGTGGGGTATGATTTCAACGTGGAAGTCGGTGCCGGGCAGCATCTCACCGTCCAGACAGAGCTCAATCTGCTTGTCGCTGTGAATGTCGATACTCTTTGACTGGCGGTATATGAATTTCCGGCTGGCCTTGGGATCATCCAGATGGGTTCCTGCGGTGTAAAGCTTGAGCAGCCCCAGGAATTTGACAAGTGTGGCGGTCTTGCAGTAACCGACCTCAATCAGACCGTCGTCATTCTTGGCGCGGGGGGAGCATAGGAACTCGCCTCCCACGTGGTTGTTGTTGCCAAGGGTGCACAGGAGCATGCGTTTGCCGGGATTAAGTTCCTCACCGTCGGCCTTTACCTGTATGCGGTTGAACCGGCCGCAGAATATGGCCTTGACTATGCCCCACCGGTAGGGATTGCTCCAACCCTTGCGGCTCAGGCGGTTGGCAGTGGATGCAACTACCGAGTCAAACCCAAAGTTGCAGACGTTTATTGAGTAGCGGTCATCATTGACCTTAAGTATGTCAATCTTATGGGGGGTACCGTTGACCAGGTCACTGACACTGTGGAAATTCTTGCCTTCATAATATTTGATGAAATCGTTTCCGCTGCCGTAGGCAAGTACAGCAAGATGCTTGTTCTCTGCTCGTACCATACCTGTGGCCACCTCATTTATGGTACCGTCGCCTCCGCATGCCACAAAGCATGTCTCCTGCTCTCTGTGGGCGGCGCAGTATTTGCTGACAAACTCAGTAGCGCTTTTCTCGTTTGTGGTGCGGTAAATTTGGTAGTCAATGGTTTGTTCCAGATTATTGATGTCGGCCTGAATCCTGTCGGCGTTGCCGGCCTTGCTGGGCTCTGCGTTAATGATGAAACAGTAATGCATTGTGTCCTCTTTTTTTGTTTTCATTAGGTGCCGCGAATTTAATTAAAAGTTGTGAATTTCAACTCTAATTCATACCTTAGTGGCGACAAAACTTGTATGATATGAAGAAGATTATCCTTACAGCGTTTTTTATCCTGTGTACGGCAGGAGCAGTTCAGGCTGTCAAGCCTCTTGAAACCAAAGGTTTTGATATGTACAATAACAGTTTCAAGGTTGACCTTGTGTCAATAGGTTATCTGTCTCCTCAGATAGTGTGGGAGCATTACACCAATACCAGGTTCTCATACGGTATTTCCGCGCAGACCCATTTTATTAACCGCAGCACTTTTGTCAGGTCTCTTAATGAAGGTGATCCTGTGCCCGCAACTGTAAAGCTGGACGGAATAACCTATGACCTGGACTGGTCCAAACACCCTTCAAAATGGTATGCAGATGTAAATATGGAGGACGGAAAACATGAGGTTAAATGGGACCGCAAATATGTAGGTGTGATGGTATGTCCTGAGGGACGTCTCTATTTTGGACGTAAGCCCCACAGGGGATTCTATCTTGTGGGTAGGACCGATATCGGTATTTTCACTGAAACTTTCGTAGTCTCCAGATCCAGACTGTCATATGAACAGGAGGAAGCAATATACCAGCAGCGGAAAGATGAGGCACAGGCTGCGGGTCAGGATCCCAATTCAGTCTCAAAGACCATAGAGAACAGATGGCAGAAAGCCGGAACCGAAACGGGTGAAACTTTCTGTGCGCTGGGTGTTGGCGGCGGACTGGGATTCCAGGGCTGGTTCAAGAAAAACTCCCATTGGGGTTTTGACATAAACTGTTTCGCCAAGTCAGACTGGAAGTTTTCGGAGGATGATAATGTATGGGAATGGTTCTGGGGTGTGGGACTCCCGGTTGACTTCAACACCTCCATCATCTACCGATTCTAAAAACAGACAAATATTTGCAAGGGTGCGCATTTTTGACGAAATTTGCGCACCTATACTTTTTTAGAGAGGTATTTAAACAAATATACAATTCAAATGAGTACAAAAAGCGCATTACAGATTGCCCGCGCCGCTTATCAGCCCAAACTCCCCAAGGCTTTGCGCGGTGCTTTGAAGGCTGTAGAGGGTGAACCCACACAGTCAGTTGCAGATCAGGAAGAGGTAAAGAAGCTCTTCCCCAACACCTACGGTATGCCGTACCTCAAGTTCGAGCCGGCCGATGGCGCTCCTGCCAAGAAGACCCTGAACGCAGGTGTTATTTTGTCTGGCGGTCAGGCTCCCGGTGGTCACAACGTCATTGCAGGTCTGTTTGACGGACTTAAGAAGCTGAATCCTGCCAACAAGCTGTACGGTTTCATCCTTGGCCCCGGCGGTCTGGTTGACCATAACTATATGGAGCTTACTGCCGATATCATAGACGAGTACCGCAACACCGGCGGCTTTGATATCATCGGTTCAGGCCGTACCAAGTTGGAGAAGAAGGATCAGTTTGACAAGGGTTTGGAGATACTTAAGGCTCTTGACATCAAGGCTCTGGTTATCATCGGCGGTGATGATTCAAACACCAACGCATGTGTTCTGGCCGAGTATTACAAGGCTATCGGCGCAGGTGTACAGGTAATCGGTTGCCCCAAGACCATTGACGGTGACCTCAAGAACTCCGAGATTGAGACCTCTTTCGGTTTTGATACCGCTACCAAGGTTTACTCAGAGATTATCGGTAACATTGAGCGTGACTGCAACTCAGCCCGCAAGTACTGGCACTTTATCAAGCTGATGGGCCGTTCAGCCAGCCATGTTACTCTGGAGTGCGCTCTGCAGACCCAGCCCAACATCACCCTTATCGGTGAGGAGGTAGAGGCCAAGAACCAGACTCTGGATGACATCGTTACTTATATCGCTCAGGCTGTTGCTGACCGCGCCGCACGTGGTCTCAACTTCGGTACCGTCCTGGTTCCCGAGGGTCTGATCGAGTTCATCCCCGCCATCAAGAAGCTTATCGCCGAGCTCAATGACGTTCTGGCTGCCAACCAGGCTGAGTTCGACATGATTCAGGCCGATAAGAAGATCCAGTACATAGTAAGCAAACTCTCCAAGGAGAATGCAACCATATTCAAGAGCCTGCCCGAGAGCGTAAGCCGTCAGTTGGCTCTGGAGCGTGACCCGCACGGAAACGTTCAGGTATCACTCATCGAGACCGAGCAGTTGCTGGCCGATATGGTTGGCGTTAAGCTGGCTGAGTGGAAGAAGGACGGCAAGTTCCTTGGCAAGTATGCCACACAGCATCACTTCTGCGGTTACGAGGGCCGTTGCGCAGCTCCGTCAAACTTTGACGCTGACTACTGCTACAGCCTTGGTTACAACGCATCAATGCTGATCGCTGCCGGCAAGACCGGTTACATGTCATCAATCAAGAACACCGTTGCTCCTGCCGATGAGTGGGTTGCAGGTGGTATACCTATCACCATGATGATGAACATGGAGAAGCGTAACGGTGAGATGAAGCCCGTTATCCGCAAGGCTCTGGTTGAGCTTGACGGCGCTCCCTTCAAGGAGTTCATCAAGCATCGTGCAGAATGGGCTCGCGAGACCAGCTTCGTATATCCCGGTCCTATCCAGTACTTTGGTCCCACCGAGGTATGCGACCAGCCCACCAAGACCCTGCAGCTTGAGCACAGGAAATAAGCTGGCATAACCATACAATAAGCTATGCCGGCCGGCAAAGGCAAAAATAAAAAGAAGAAAAGGGTTTCCGTCCCCAAAAAGAAAGGACGGAAGCCCTTTTATATGATGCCTGACTGGTTGCACTGGCTTATTACCGGAGCGATCATAGTTCTGATATCCATTTGTGCCTATTACCTTTTCCTGCGTCCATATTTCTACCGATGGAGACCTTGCAAAGGCACAAAAGAGTACGGGGTCTGTCTGCCGTCAGGATATCTGTGCTATGGAATTGACGTGTCTCACCATCAGGGAAAGATTGATTGGGACAGGGTGGCGCTCTCATCGGCCGCAAACGGATATCCCATAAGGTTCGTAATAATGAAGGCGACCGAAGGCAGCACTTTTACCGATCCGGAGTTTCTGGACAATATCCGTGCAGCCCGTGCCGCAGGGTTCGTGTGCGGTGTATATCATTTCTATAATCCCGGAACATCGCCCGAAAAACAGGCGGAGCACTACATCAATACGGTGAAACTCCAGAAAGGTGATTTTGTACCTGTGGTTGATGTGGAACGCACGGGACGCTCATCGGAAGACCTGCAGCGTGAGTTGCTGGTATTCCTCAAGGCTCTTGAAGCACATTATGGAGCCAAGCCTGTAATTTATTCCTCTACAAAATTCCGCAGGCGTCATCTTAGCGGTCCTGCGTTTGACAGTTACCCGTTCTGGGTTGCTCACTATTATGTGTCACGTCCGGAGACTGACCGGCCCTGGCTTATGTGGCAGTTCTCTGACCATGCCAGTGTGGCTGGAATAGAAGAATACACCGATTTCAACGTATTCAAGGGCTCCGAGGCTGATTTCAACTCCCTCCGCATAAAATAACTTTAGGGATTTTCCCCTGGTTTTTTAGGAAATTTCCCTGTTGCGGGTATAATTACCGTATTATTTTTGCATTGGAAAGAAACCAAAAAATCATACGGTTATGAAAAAGTCAGTATTGTTCATAGCATTGATGGCAGTCACAGTGACAGCCGGTGCGCAGAGAAACGACTTGTACTCAACCGGCAGGAATACCGGCAGTTCATCAAGCTCGTCAACGTCACAGAGCGCTACTATTACGCGTACCCCTACTTATACGGAAACGGCTCCGGTGGTGGAGCAGGCTGCCCCGGTAGTAAAGCAGACTCCCCAGATCATAGTGGACCGCGATCCTGATGAATATAACCGCCGTTATACTTACGGGACCAGTCAGATCCAGTATGAGGACGGTTCCATACTGGACGATGTACCTACCGTTTATATACATGATACAGTATACGTCCTTGATCCGAACGGACAAAAGTATGTATATGATGACAACGGGTCGTATGCCGAAGGCTATAATGATGCCGTAGAGGATTATTATCTGACACGTCGTCTGTACCGATTCCGCCATTACGGTCGTCCATACTATTCTCTTTATGATGACATACTTTGGGACGTAATATATTGGGACCGTTACTTTGATGACCGTTACTGGTATTATTCCCATACATATTATTATGATCCCTGGTACTATGATCCCTGGTATTACGATCCCTGGCGTTATGACGCATGGTATTATGAACCGTATTACTACAGGTCATACTATTACGGACCGGTATATTCCAGAAATTACATATACGTTGACAACAGGACCGTAAACAGCGCACGCGTTGACAGGTTTGCTCCCAGCAGCAGAATCAAAGGCGGTGGTTGGGACAGGAATCTGAGCGGTTCAGTATCAGACAGAAGTATATCCCGTACAACCCGTGTAGAGGCTGTGTCAAATCCCTCTCCGAGCCGTTCGGCAGTAAGAGGCAATGAAGGTACTGTGGCCCGCACTGTAACACAAAACGACCGCAGTGTCCAGACTACAGCCAGGACCGCATCTGCTGCCAACAGAAGTACTTCAAGCACCGGTTCATCTCAGGTTAAGAGTGTAGCCCCTGCCACATCAAGCCGTTCAAGCGCTTCACGTTCGGTCAGCAATGAGACTTCAAGGTCAACCCAGTCAGGCAACACTTATGACAGGCCCAGCAGCACCAGTACAAGCCGTAGCGTAAGCAGTGGCAGTACAAGTACTGCACGCAGCAACTCCGGCAGTTCCACCAGCCGCAGTGTAAGCAGCAGTTCAAGTTCAAGCCGCAGTGTAAGCAGCAGCTCAAGTACCAGCCGCAGTGTAAGCAGCAGCTCAAGTACCAGCCGTAGTGTAAGCAGCGGTAGTTCAAATACTACACGTACCAACTCCGGCAGTTCTTCAAGCCGCAGCGTAAGCAGCAGTAGCTCCAGTTCAAGCCGCAGTGTAAGCAGTGGCAGTTCCAGCTCAAGCCGCAGTGCTTCGCCGGCCAACACAAGCAGTAGCTCCGTCTCACGTTCCGGTTCTGCAAGCAGTTCGTCACGCAGTTCAAGCTCAAGCCGCAGTTCCAGTTCCGGCAGTTACAGCTCCGGTAGCAGCAGTTACAGTTCAGGTAGCAGCAGTTCCGGCAGCTACAGCTCCGGTGGCTCAAGCAGTTCCGGCAGTTTTAGCTCCGGCAGCAGTTCCAGCGGTTCTATGGGTAGTTCATCAAGACGTTGACTCCGGTTCAAAATCCGTAAGATAGTGATCTCATAGTTTCCAATTGATAACGCATAAATGAAAACAATTATGAAAACATACAGATTTACCTTTGCAATAGCAATGATGGTGGCCACAGTTGCGGTTAATGCCCAGAGTTCATTCGATGCGGCCAAGTTATATGATGAGGAACTGAACGGTACTGCCCGTTATGTGGGTATGGGCGGTGCTATGGGTGCTTTGGGAAATGACATGTCTGTAATCAGCCATAATCCGGCCGGTATAGGGTTGTACCACAACAGTGATATCAATATGTCAATATCATTCTTCGGCAATTCGGTTGAAACAAATCCTTTAGCAACGCTTGACAATCCTGTAAAGGCTTATAACGGCATAAAATACGCTTCACATAACAACAAGTCTGATGTCCTGCCGGCAATTGACAACATATCCATGGTATTTTCGGGATATGACGGTTCTGAGAATCATGTCAATTTTGGCTTTGCATACCGCAAGCTGCTGAATACTGATTTCAATCTGGATTATTTTGATGACCAGCCAGAACCTGATGACAACGGAAAAACCGCTCAGCGTGATTTTCAGGATCGTCAGCGCAATAAGATAAACTCTTTTGATTTCAACATATCATGCGGATTGTCAGATGTACTCTATCTTGGATGGACTGTAGGCCTTCTGACTACAGACACCTGGTCTGAAGGTTACTTCTTTGACTATTATCCCGAAGACCCTTCAACAAATACTCCCGAAGAGAAGATTGTGGCGGTTGAGAAGATGAATACCGCCACCGGTGCTGGATTCAATATGGCGTTTGGAGCGGTATTCCGTCCTATCCCTGCTCTGCGCATAGGTGTAGCTGCCAAGAGTCCTACATGGTTCAGACAGGATCTTCAGTATGCTGATTTCCTTAAGGCTCTACCGGGAAAGACATTTGACGGGGAGAAGGCTACAGCGGGCGTTAAATACCGTTATACATCACCCTGGTCAATTGATTTGAGTGCCGGTTTTACCGTTCTTCAGACAGCTTTAGGCTTTGAGTATGAGAGACATTTTGCCGGAAGGTCATCATTGTCAATAGATAACGTGCAGATGCTGAATCAGGGTGCGGTTGATTATAAAGACTACTCCTTAATGCGATTTGGCATTGAACAGAATATTGGCAAGGTGTCTCTCAGAGCCGGTTATACCACAAGCGGATCCATGTTTAAAGACGGTGCGGTACCGTATTTGAATGATTCTGAATATAACCAGATGCGTCAGTCTACTGATTGTCAGGTAATCCGCCCTGTAGAACGCCAAAACTTCTCGTTAGGACTGGGCTATTGCTCTGAACCTGACAACGATAACACCCAGTTCTATTTTGACATGGCATTCGTTCATGGCATAAAGAAAAATGAGTTCAATATAAATGAATATTATATAGAGAGTAAATATGCGGATCCTACCGTAAACTATAATGTAATTACCAACAAGCTGTTGGTAACCGTAGGTTGGAATTTCTGATACAATTCTTTGACTTTGAGATAATTTAGGCGGATTCCGGCAGGTCTTGGTGACTTGCCGGAATTATTTTTGTATTGTCAGAACTTACCAAGGATGCGGTCCATGACCCAGTTGGTGGGGGTGGCGCTGATGCCGTCGCAGGAACAGACAGACTTGCCGTTAAGGTGGTCAACCACAGCCTGTACCAGCGGGAACTGAACATGCTCGGGGTTTGGTATGTCAAACTCGTGACGGCCATCGCTGTCATGCAGCGCTATTGGCTGGAATGTGAATACAGAGAAACAGATCATTCCCTTGTCTCCTATCAGTTCAATGCGGTCCTCCTTGGCGGATTCATCGGCCACAAAACACCATGAACCGGAGCCTACCAGACCGTTCTCAAACTTGAAGCAGGCGCTTACGGTATCCTCTGCCTGATACAGGCCGCCGCGGTTGCTGCAAAGTCCGTATGCATCAATTATGCAACCGCAAAGTTCCTGTACCATATCGATCTGATGCGGGGCAAGGTCATAGAAATAACCGCCACCCGATATGTCGGGAATGACGCGCCACGGCAGATTGGTGCTGTTATAGTCAAGTTCCTTGGGCGGTTGGGCAAAACGAATCTGTACGTTTATGAGTTTGCCTATCTGTGGAAGTAATTCCTTGACTTTCAGAAAATAGGGCAGATAACGGCGATAGTAGGCTACAAAGCAGGGAACTCCAGTCTCGCGTGATACGCGGTTAATACGCATGCACTCCTCGTAGCTCTGTGCCATGGGCTTTTCTATGTAGACAGGTTTGCCGGCTTTCATGGCCATTATGGCGTATGTGGCATGTGATGATGGCGGGGTGGCTATGTATACGGCATCTACATTGGGATCATCAATTATATCCATGGCATCAGTATAGTATTTCCCAATTCCGTGTCTCTGGGCATATGACTGTGCCTTGGCCTTGTCGCGGCTCATTACAGCCTCAATTGCAGAGCCATCGGCCTTGGCGAAAGCAGGACCGCTCTTTTTTTCGGTCACTTGCCCGCATCCTATAAAACCCCATCTGATCATATCAGGATAAACTTTCAGTTAATCATAGAATATCCAGCTGAGACCAAACTTGACCATGCCGGGATTGGCCGGATATCCTGGAACTATGAATGAGTCGCGGTTGTTCATGAGCCCGTCATTGGCATGATAGTACATAATGTAGAAACGTACGCCGCGGAGACTGCAGTTCACGTATCCCGTAAGCAACGGATAACCTCCAACCTGCTGTGTGAATCCGTCATTCTGCAGGTGAAAATAGCCTACGGCAGGACAGTATCCCGGTGCATTATAACGGGTAAAGAACAGCGCGTTGGCTCCAACCTCCAGATGCAGCCTATTATAATAGACAAACTTGAAATAGAGGTCAGAGAATATATTCAGGTCCGGCAACGGGATGATTTTCCTGTTGCCTGAGAGTTGGTAGGTGATATGATTGTCCCAATGAAGCGGACCGAGTTTAAGGTTCTGCTGAAGTGTGGCGCAGAGAACCTGGATGGAGCCGTCATACTGGTCGGCCGTAATGGAGTAGGAGGGCTGGGAGACACCGTCTCCGTTTATGTATGCTCCAGCATCATTCTTGAGATATACGTAGTTTGCCACATTCTCCACGTCAAGCATGAAACGTGTACCGGTCTTGTCTATATCCAGATGACCTCCAAACCGGGTGCGGAACTCCTTGCTGAACTCTTTATCCCACCATGCGAACGTAGAGTGCTGACTGGCCAGGAAGAAAGGTGATTCCGAAGCTGACATTTCAGCATAAGCACCTATGCTGGCATCCATGCCAAGAACGGGATAGCTAAGTTCCATCTCTCCTGCCAGTGAGAAATCTCCCAGACTTTCACCCAGAATAAAAGTTTCGGCTTCAGCGCGGAATGTCAGGTTGTCTCCCTGTGCTTTCTCCAACTGACCTCCTACAGAGAAGTTGCCTTCACTGTACCGGCGCATATATTCTCCGGCTCCGGCCAGAGTATCGGGCATGGAATAGTTCCGGTATTCATATCTGGCAAATGCCGACAGACCAGCCAATGCCCATTTTGTGGAACCTTCAATCAATGACAGTGACAGGGTGTTTGTCAAATAAAAGTTCTTCATCCTGTCCGTTGAGTCGTTCTTGAGGAAGGTATGGGTGTAGTAACCGTCAGGTACCTGATAATAAATGTATCTGCGTTGCAGCTGGCCTATTTCCAGTGTGTGGGCAGCCTTGCCGAACTCTATATTACGGGTGAATGTATAAATGGTATCGCCGATGCTGTCTGTATGGTGAGTGACCTTTCTTATGGTCAACTCTTGGTTGACCAAAGCCTGTGACCGTTTTATGTTGTTCCAGTTATAATACATACGGAACGGGATGTCCTCGGGTGAGTACTGCTTGCGGCCCTCGGCCATGGCCTCAGGATTTGTGATGTAACGCTTGTCCTGGATACCTCCGTTCTCTGCAATTTTCATCTGGTCCTTGTTGACAGTAACATACAGGTGGTACATGTCGCCACGATAATAAGTGTAAAGACGTGAGTCAAACATGGATGTGGACTGACTGTCATAACGCCCGCGTCCCAGCTGGTAATCCAGGTCAAAGCCAATGCCTACCTTTTTGTTGAAATTGGCTGCAAAGTATCCTTTTATGTGCTCTTCGCCCGTGCGTCTGTTGCCACCCTTGTAGTAGTCAATGCTCAAGTGCGGTGATTTGGCATCGGTAAATCGGAACTGATCCGGGTTCTTGACCCAGAAATCATACGGAGCATCAAAGATAAAGTCATCCGGACTCTCACGCTCAAACCAGAGGCGTGACAGTCTGGGTGAACCCATATTACCCAGATGACTGTAGGTGCCGTACATGCCTTCCGTAAGATGGACGTTATGGAATGAGTGGTGAAGGGTGTCGGGCTGTATGATATCCGGAAGACCCGTGTTGGTGTTTATGGTCCACTGAAAGTAATCCTTTGATACGGTGCGTTCCACTACAGTAGAGTCCTTGTCGGGGTCCATGTTCATGAATCCGTCCATGGTTTCACCATTAAAACCGTCCTGATTCTGCGACAGGGTACTTTGAGCCATCAAAGGGCCGGTAACCGACAGCAACAGTATTACAACTGTCATTGCCGGAAACAGTTTCATGAACCTGGCTTGAGTCAGCATATTACGGAACGAGTCTTAGTATGTATTCAGAAACTTTGATGAGCAGTGATATGCCGCATGTAATGTAAAAGGGGAGTGTGCCTATAGTACCGCTCAATTGGAGAATGAACAGTACGGTAGTGACTGCCGCACCGGCAAGAAACAGTGTGTTCAGTATGTAGCGGGCTTTTTCTGTACCGTTTGAATAGGATGTCCTGTGTCTGCGCCTGCCGCTCCTGTCAACCTTTCCGGTTACATCATATCTGGCCCTGCTGTCAATATCGGACAGTATGGTATAAGCTTCAACAATACGGGAATAGTCTGCCGAGTCCTGAGGGGTGTCTGCGATAAGGCGTTCGTATGCGGATTTGATTTCCGCATCAGTGGCAGTCCGGTCAACTTCCAGTATGGCGTATAGATCCTTGTTTGAAGCCATTGTAATCAGATGTTACCCGATACTGCGTCAGATGCCTTCTGGAACAGCAGATCTTTCAGGTCAATAGTCTTGATGCGGAATTTGCCGGTGCTTTTAAGAAACTTTGTCCCCTTGCGGTTGTAAGCCTCTTTGTCTGTAATCCAATCCTCTGCGGTGAATATCTTGCCGCCTCCCTCACGTCCTTCTTCATAACGGTATTTGATGTCCGTCATCTTCATCGTGAACTGACCGTCATTTACGGCTACAGAGAAGTTGTAAGATATTTTAGATTCGTCTGCCACTAACGCTTTGCTTTTGAAAACAATAATCTGGTCTACGTGGAAAATGAAGCGTCGGGTGGCGGCATCTTCATTGAGGATACGTCCTGCCTGTGCATATGGCAAGGCAAAACGGCCCTTGGCCCAGTTGAGCAGGATATCATAACATTTATCGGCACTCACGCCGTCCGGAATCTTCACGGTCTGTGTAAAACAGACACGTCCGCTCTCATCCTCGGGAACGGCACCCTTGCCGTATTTGGGATTCAGTTCGTCTGCCTCTTTTGCTACAGCGAATACGGCAATGAGCAGACATGATATGGTTAATAATGCTTTTTTCATAATATGCACCTTATTAATATACAGCACAAAAATAGTCATTTTAGATGATAAAAGGTAAAGGCGCAGATTATTATTGCCCAACACATGCAGGAATTAACAACTAATGCATGTCAGAAGCTATTATGAGGCCGTTTTTTAAGGGTTTTACCCATTGTATGGAAATTTTTATCATTTTTTTTAAAAAAAGATGCCTCAATCTTTGCAACTAATGGAATTAGTATTATTTTTGCGTCAGTATGTATTTATAATCAATCATTTCAATCAATAACAACAACTATGGAGAAAATTTTGAAACAGGCTGCTGAGCTTTATGCAGCATTTGCAAAGGACGCAAATTCTCAGATTGAGAAGGGTAACAAGGCTGCTGGCACACGCGCTCGCAAGGCTTCTCTCGAGCTCGAGAAATTAATGAAGGAGTTCCGTAAGGCATCTCTCGCTGCTGCAAAGTAAGTAGTGGTATTTCAATTTAAAAAGGGCACAAGAAATTGCGCCCTTTTTTTATTCTAGGTACTGCATGATGCGGCCGCTGATCTGGAGTAGGGATATCTCGCAGACCTTGGTGTCATATTGGACTTGTAGCAGGCTCTCTTCGGCGTCAAGGAGGGACTTTTGGGCCTCACGCATCTCCAGTCCGGAGAGGTTACCAAGCATGTAACGTTCCTGTGCTATATCCATTGTCTCCTGGGCGGCTTTAAGATTCTGTTCCTGCAGTTCCAGAAGCATCAGGTTGTTCTGGTATGCCTGCCAGAAATCATCCAGGTTGGCGCGAAGCTGCAGTTCAAGCTGCTCAATGGTGATATCGGCATTCATCTCATCCAGCAGGGCGTTGCGCTCCTGTGTGCGCTGCTTGCCGTTAATCAATGTCATTCCTACGGTTGCTCCAAAGCTGGGACCCCAGTTTAAGCGGTCAGTATAGGTGCTGTTGCCGTAATAGTTCTGTGTAACTCCGTATGATGCGTTCAGACGCAGGTATGGATAGTTGCGTGACTGGACGGATTTGCGGTCCAGACGAGCTATTGAACGGTTGCTCTCTGCTTTGAGCAATGATGCATTGACCTTCATCATATCATCATAAAGAGACTGATAGTCCAGTCCTGTAAGCAGGGTTATGGCGGTGTCGGCTGCCACATGAACAGCGCGAAGGTCCTGATTGGACATAAGGCGGTTGATGCGGATATTGGCCGATCCCAATGCTTCATGTTGTTTAAGACTCTTGGCGCTGTCAGAGTTGAAATAGACCTGGGCCTGCTGCATATCCAGACGTGAATCGCCACCCATATCGTAACGCTCGCTGGTAATGCGCAGACGCTCGCGTGAAAGTGCGGTTGCGTACTCCAGATTCTTTAGATGTATGGTCTGTTTTACCAGATTGTAGTACTCGCTGGTGAGGCTTGCTATGTAATCCTCAATGGTTACGCGGGTCTGGATGGTGCCCTGATTGTGCAGTTCCTGCATGCGGTCACGGGTGGCCTGTATGCTGAATCCCTCAAATACGGTCCATTCGGCACGAACCTGGGCGTTCAGAGTATGGTCCACAACACCACGGCTGGATACTGTAGAGCCATCCGATGCCAGAGTTGCGTCATAGCTTGACATGGAGCCCGAGTAGCTGCCCTGAACGCTTACGGTAGGCAGTCCGCCAGCGTTGCCCCAGGAGTCATTGTTGGCAGCCTTCTCCTCGGATATGTTGACCAGTTTTATCTGGTAACTCTCGCGGATGCCCTCCTCAAGGCAATCCTTGAGAGTCATTATCTGGGCCGATGAACCCGCGCAAAGGGTTATGGCCGCTATTGCCAATGTTATTCTGTATGCTTTCATTCTTTCTTCTTGCGGGTTTTACGGTCAGTTGAAATATAACTGTAGATAGCCGGAACTATGTACATGGTAAAGAAGGTGGATATGAGCATACCGCCTACAACGGCAGTACCCATTGCAATACGTCCGGCACAACCCTCACCGTGGGCGAACATAAGCGGCAGCAGACCCAGCATAGTTGACGTACTGGTCATAAGGATAGGACGCAGACGCTGTATGGATGCATCGCGGATAGCTATGAACTTGTCAATTCCGGCCTCCTGCTTCTGGTTGGCAAACTCCACAATCAGGATACCGTTCTTGGCCACTAGTCCTATCAGCATTATTATACCTATCTCACTGAAAATGTTCATTGTCTGGTCTCCGCCCCGTAGGAACACAAGCGCTCCGAACACAGCCAGAGGCACGGTAATCATAACGATTAGCGGATCCTTGAAACTCTCAAACTGGGCTGCCAGAATCAGGTAGATGAGCAGCAGTGCCAATCCAAACGCAAACAGCAGGCTGTTTGAGCTCTCACGGAAGTCCTTGGACTCACCGGTAAGTGCGGTACGGAAGGTGTCATCAAGAGTCTCCTTGGCAATCTTGTCCATCTCGTCAAGCGCCTGTCCCAAGGTATAGCCTTTTCCAAGTCCTGCCGATACGGTGGCCGATACAAACCTGTTGTAACGATACAGGCGGGGTGGTGCGATATCCTCCTTAAGGTCAACCAGATTCTCCATTTGAATCATATCGCCGCTTCCGCTGCGCATATAGATAGATTTGAGCGCCTGAGTGGTGTTACGCTGCTGGCGGTTAATCTCACCTATAATGTCATACTGCTTACCGTTCATATAGAGGTAACCCATACGCTGGCCGCTCAAGCCCCACTGCAGGGTCTGCGCAATGTCACGGGTGCTTACGCCCAGCAGGTTGGCTTTCTCACGGTTGATAGATATGCGGACCTCGGGCTTGGAGAACTTAAGGTCGGCATCGGCCATCTGGAAGGCGGGGTTCTCATTTACCTTGGCCAGGAATGTGGGCAGCACATCCTGCAGTTTCTCAATATTGGTGGCCTGCAGCACGTAACGTACCGGCATACCGCCTCGACCGCCTGCAAATGACGACTGCTGCTGCACGAACGCCCGGGCATCGTTCTCGCGGCGAACTGCGGCGCTCAGTTGCTCAAACACCTCCATCTGCGAGTAACTGCGCTCGTTTATGTCCTTAAGGGTAATCTGTATGTTACCGCCGCCACTGGATACTCGGGCGGTCACGAATTTGGCATCGGGCATAATTGAATCAACCACGTCGTTTATGCGCTCGGTGTAGTCACGCATGTACTCGTAGGTCACGCCCTCAGGGCCCTGGGTGCGGACTGTTACCTGTGAACGGTCCTCCATAGGCGCCATCTCGGACGGGGTCTTGGTCCACATCCAGACTGCTGCGCCCAGTGCCAGCACCATTGTGGCAAGGGTTATCCAGCGGTTGCGCAGCACAAATTCCAGACTCTTGCTGTAGTAGCGGTTCAGGCCCTCAAAGAAGGGCTCGGACCATGCGTAGAACGCGTTTTTCTTTTCGCGGCGCACCAGGATCTTGGTGGACAGCATGGGGGTGAAGGTAAGGGCCGCAAAGGTAGATATCACCACGGCGCCTGCAATCACGAACGCGAATTCGCGGAACAGTCGGCCCGTCTGACCCTGCATGAATACTATAGGTACGAATACGCAGAGCAGTGTGATTGAGGTCGATATGATGGCAAACAGAATCTCGCGCGAGCCGTCAATACCGGCCTGCAGCGGGGTCATGCCCTTTTCTATTCGGTTGTAGATGTTCTCGGTCATAACGATGGCGTCATCCACCACAAGTCCTACCGAGAGCACCACCGCAAGCATCGACAGCACGTTGATACTGAATCCCAGCATGTACATTACAAAGAATGAACCTACTATAGAAACCGGGATTACAAGGCAGGGGATAAGGGTTACACGCCAGTCACGCAGGAACAGGAAGATGATAAGGATAACCAGTATGAATGCCTCGTACAGAGTTGTCTTTACTTCATTGATACTGGCGCGGATAAAGCGGGTGTTGTCAAAACCGTACTCGTAACCCACGTCCTCAGGGAGGTCCTTCTCCATCAGTTTCATGCGGTCATAAACGGCGTTGGCAATGTTGATGTGGTTGGCGCCCGGCTGCGGGGTGACTGCCACACCCACCATGGGGATGCCGTTCATCTTCATGTAACTCTTTATGTCGCGCGGACTGAGCTCGGCCTGGCCTACATCGCTGAACCTGATTACCTTGGTGCCGTCATGCTTGATTACCAGATTGTTGAACTCCTCAGTAGTGTGCATCTGGCCAAGGGTGCGGATTTCAAGCTCGGTGGTATTACCCTCAATTGTGCCGGAGGGAAGCTCCACGTTCTCGCGGTCCAGGGCGTTCTTTACGTCCATGGGGGTGATGCCGTAACCTGACATCTTAACGGGGTCCAGCCACAGGCGCATGCAGTAACGCTTTTCACCCCAGATCATCACGGAGCTTACATCCTGGATGGTCTGGAGTTGCTCCTTTACCACAAGGTCGGCAATCTCGCTGAGTTCCAGCAGGGAGCGCTTATCGGAGTGCAGGGCCACCATAAGGATGGGCATTGCGTCGGCATCGGCCTTGGATACGGTGGGGGGATCGCAGTCGCGGGGCAGCATTCGCTGGGCGCGCGATACCTTGTCACGCACGTCGTTGGCGGCGGTCTCGAGGTCGACTGACAGCTCAAATTCCACCGTGATGCGGCTGTTGCCGTATTGGCTGACCGATGACAGCGAGCGTATGCCGGGGATACCGTTGATCTGCTGCTCCAGCGGCTCGGTTATCTGATTCTCAATGACTTCGGCGTTGGCACCGGGATATGATGCCGAAACGGAGATTATGGGATTATCTACCGATGGGTATTCGCGCACACCCAGGCTGGTGTAACCCACGATACCGAACAGTATTATTATGAGCACCAGCACTGTTGCCAGCACCGGGCGGCGTATGCTAAGTTCAGATATGTTCATGGATGCGGCTGGTTATTTGAGTTCAACCCTCATTCCGGTACGCAGCTGCATTGTGCCGCTGGTAATCACGGTGTCGCCTACGCTCAGGCCGCTCAGCACCTGGACCATTGCATCGGTCCTGAGGCCTTTGGTTATTTCCTGCGGGATGGCCTTGCCGCCTTTGTAGAGGAATACCTTGTCTATGCCCATCTCGGAGATGACTGCCTCGCTGGGTACTGCCAGGGCGTTGGGGAATGTGCGGGTATTCAGGCTTACGCTTACATATCGGCCGGGAACAAGCTTGCCGTCCTTGTTGTCGTAGATGGCGCGGACCAGATAGGTGCGGGTTCCCTGATCCACCTTTGAGTTTGTGGCGTAAACTTTTGCAGGGAATACCTCGTCAATGCCCTCGACCGTGAATGTCAGGTCGGCGCCGTTCTGGAGTACTCCGGCGTAACGCTCGGGGATGGCGAACTCTACTTTCAACTTTTCTGTGTTGGTAAGGGTGGCCACGTTGGTGTTGGGCGATGCATACGCACCTACACTGACCTGACGCAGGCCTATTATTCCGTCAAACGGGGCCTTGAGCTCGGTCTGGTCCAGCTTGGCCTTGCATTCCTCTATATCGGCCTGGAGCTTGTTAAAGTTGGCTTCGGCCTCCTGGTATGCCTCCTTACTTACGGCTTCCTTCTCGTAGAGGGCTTTCTGGCGGGCCAGGCGGTCCTCGGTTGACTGATACTGGGCCTCCAGTTTCTTGAGCTGGGCCTGCAGGGGAGCGTCGTTGATCTTGGCCAGGACCTGACCTTTGCGGACCTTGGTGCCCTCCTCAAAGAAAATATCAGTAATCTTGCCCGATGTCTCGAACGACAGGTTTACCTCCTCGTTGGGGATCAGGCTTCCGCTTATGTTGATGCCGTCCACAAGCTCGGTGGGCTGCATCACTACGTGACGCACCAGCAGTGTCTGGCCTCCTCGGCCTATCGGCGCACCGGCTGTGGGCATCGGCCCTGTGGGTATTTCTGAGTTTGATTTTGGTTTAAAACGGTATATTCCTAAAACGGCCAGTCCTATAACAATAGCGGCAATCAGCACCCATTTGGTAGTTTTACTCATAAGATAAGGTTTCTTTTAAAGTGGCAAATTTACTTTTTTATTTTAAAAACGACGCAAAGGGGTCGTTTAACAATGCGTCATTTTTTAAATTTGCAAAAAAAAACTGTCAGGATGAAAGTGTTATTGATAAACGGGAGTCCCAAGGAGCATGGCAATACGTTCCAGGCACTCAGCGAGGTGGCCGATACGCTCAATGCCGAGGGTATTGAGACCGAGATTGTTAGCATCGGCAAAGATGCAATTCATGGTTGTATAGCATGCGGATATTGCGGCAAGACGGGCCGATGCACGTACAATGACGATCTGTACTACAGGATCTGGAGGGCGGTGCAGGACGGAATTGACGGGCTTGTGGTTGGATCACCCGTCTATTATGGCGGACCCAACGGTTCGCTCTGTGCCCTGCTGGACCGCGTGTTCTACACCATGAGCCAGCAGTTGCAGTACAAGCCCGCAGCCAGCGTGGTGGTTTGCCGGCGTGGAGGGGCATCGGCCGCATTTGACAGGCTTAACAAATACTTTATGATAACCAATATGCCGGTGGTAAGTTCACAGTACTGGAACATGGTTTACGGGCAGACTCCCGGGCAGGTGAAACTGGACGAGGAGGGTATGCAGACAATGCGGACGCTGGGACGAAACATGGCCTGGATGATCAAAAAACTGAACGTGGCTCAGGACGGACATCCTGAGAAGGAGTCTATCGTCAGGACCAATTTTATCAGGTGACGCAAAGTGACGCAAAGGGGTCGTTTCTTTCAGTCGCTTCGCTTGGTAAAAGGGTCCCTTCGGGCCGAGCGCGTTTTGCGTCATTAGAATTCATCCAGCAGTTGAAGGTCCGCCGGCAGCCAGTTGACGCTGTTCAGTTGGTGGGCCGATAACCAGCGCGCCGCCTCATGCTCCTTAAGCGTAAGAGCACCGCTCTCCACACGGCACCAGTAGCAGTGCATAGTCAGATGAAACTGCGGATAGTCCCACTCAATGGTCCTGACAAACCGCTCAATCACGATACGCGTCTCCAGTTCCTCCCAGATCTCACGCTTCAGCGCCTCCTCCGGACTTTCGCCCGGCTCCATCTTTCCCCCGGGGAACTCCCAGAAATCTTTGAAATCACCATACCCGCGCTGGGTGGCGAATATTCGCCCATCGGCATCATGGATTATTGCGGCTACAACCTCAATTTGTTTCATATTCCCGGCAAAAGTAGCAAAAATGATACAAAAGGGGTCTGTCCCCTTTTGTACCATTTTGTATCTTTTTTGTATGTTTGCTGATAATATATTTCGTTGGCATATGAAAAAGGTCTTTATTGCGCTGATTGTGTTGTTATGGCCAGTTGTGAATGCGGTATCGCAGAGTATGATTCTGGGTGGTGAGTTGAGCAACTCGGCAGCCACATCGGTCCATGATATAGATGAGGTCCTGCCGCGCATGAAATCATTGGGT
>JAGCPB010000005.1 GCA_017642425.1 Bacteroidaceae bacterium | reverse complement strand
TCAGGATACTGGCCAACTGGCACAGCCATCCCGCATCACCGTCACGCCCGTCACAGGAGGACCTCAGGCTGGCCAATGACCCTACAATCCGTTACGCCATCCTCTCTCTGCTGGACGGGGAACCCAGACTCAACTCTTTCAGGATTCTGAACGGTCAGGTTGCAGATAAGGAAATCCATCTGTAATTTTGCATCAAAAACTGAAATGAAATACGTTTTTGACAAGATAATAGACCGTTCGGGTACCAACGCACTCAAGTACAGCGTGCTCAAGGAGCGTTACGGCCGTGATGACCTGATACCCCTCTGGGTGGCCGATTTGGATTTTGAGACCCCTGATTTCATTACCGATGCCCTTCGCAAGCGTCTGGAGCACTCGCTGTTCGGTTATACCGCCACGCCCGATGAACTCTGGAGCACCATTGCCAGGTGGATTGAGGACCATCACGGCTGGAAGGTAAACAAGGAGTGGATTACATTCATTCCCGGCGTAATGAAGGGAGTAGGGTCAGTTGTGAACGTTTTTGTTAAGCCCGATGAGAAGGTGATAATCCAGCCGCCCGTATATTTCCCGTTCCGCCTTACCCCGCAGGGCAATGAGCGTGAGGTGGTTTTCAATCCCCTGAAAAGGGTAGAGGGCGGCAGTTATGAGATTGACTTTGATAATCTGGCCTCTGTGGCCGATGACAAGTGCCGTCTGCTTATACTGAGCAATCCCCACAATCCCGCAGGAATATGCTGGAGCAGGGAGACACTGGCACGTTTGGCAGATTTCTGCTACGAGCGCAACATTATTGTGATCAGTGATGAGATCCATTGTGACCTGACGCTGTTTGGAAACAAGCACATCCCGTTTGCAAGCGTTAGTGACAAGGCTGCACAGATAAGCATAACCTTTGGCGCCCCCTCCAAGACATTCAATACCGCCGGTATTGTGAACTCTTACGCAATTGTGCCCAACGACACTCTGCGCCGCCGTTTCTTCAAGTGGCTTGAGGCAAACGAGTTCAATGAGCCGCCCATATTCTCAACCATAGCAATCATTGCCGCTTTCCAGAAGGGTGAGGAGTGGCGCCGTCAGCTCATCAGTTATATAGAGGATAACGTGCGTTTTGTCCTGGAATACTTCAAGGAGAATATCCCCTCCATCAAACCGCTGTGTCCGCAAGCTACATTCCTGGTTTGGCTTGACTGCCGTGAACTGGGGCTGGACCACAAGGGACTGATTGACTTCTTTGTGAACAAGGCACGTCTGGCACTCAATGACGGTGAGACTTTCGGCCCCGGCGGAGAAGGATTCATGCGCCTTAATGTGGGTGCTCCCAGGGCCATTCTGAAGGCTGCTCTGGAGAGGCTTGCCGGCGCATCAGAAGATTATTCTACCAAATAGGGGAATCGGGGGTATTTTAGCCATTTTTATTCTACCTAAACCTGGATACACATAAATCCTTTTCCAATCATTTGAGTTTTGTTGGAATGAGATACTTTTTGAGCGAATTTTGCACCGTCAAAAAGAAACAACAAGACTGAATAGCCCGCACAATATGAAAAAGATTGTTTACATCATTGCCATTTTATCAGGTCTTAATGCCAATGCACTGGATATTGATACCATCTCGCTGAGAGTACCTGAATTTGCACGTCCCCTGGTAGAGGATCTTGCCAGAGAGTATCATGAAAGCCACACACAGGTTGAATTTCAATTAATATCAGCAAAGACACAGGATGCACAGAATACCCTTACACTTACAACCGATGAGCAGGCAGTGAATTTTGCACGTTACGCAGTCCTGCCTGTAACCGTTCAGGGATCAGAGGCTGCAAAACTGACGGCATCACGCCGCCTCAACGCACGCAAGCTCCGTTCACTCTTCTTTGTAGGTGAAGATGATGAGGAACAGACCAAGGCAGAGCAGAAGGTGCACATCTACACCGGAAACAGCCAACTCTCCGCTTCACGCGTATATGCACAGTACCTTAATGAAGAGGTGGCCGATTACAAAGGCAAGAAGATATCGGGCGATGACGCATACCTTACCGCCGCAATCAGCCGTGATCCTCTGGGTGTAACCGTAAACTACCTGTCAAACATCTTTGACCTTGAAAGCCGCACTCCCGCTTCATCCCTGACTCTGCTTCCGCTTGATCTTGACAAGCAGGGCCGTCAGGTGCTTGACGCTGCCAATCTGGATGAAATCATCACTCTCCTTGAGGAGCAGACCTACGATGAGATTCCCGTAGGAACCGTTGGATTCAGCTATGACCAGACCAACCGCCTTATCAACGACTTTGTCTGTTGGGTGCTGGCTGCCGATGCCGACCAGATGCACCGTTACGGACTGCTTACACTGCCGCAGAATGAACTGATGGCCCAGATGCAGCGCATATCAAACAAGGAACTCGCTCAGAAGTAACACTTTCCCATTTATTTAGAAACACAAAACTCAGGAGCGGGATCCATGATGAATCCCGTCCCTAAGAGATTACTGTACTTATGAAAAAGATAATTCTTACATCTGTACTTATTCTGACTGCTGTGCTTGCAGCCCAGGCACAGGCCGTACTGACAGGCCGCATCACCGATGCTGCCACCGATGAGCCCCTTATAGGAGCGCAGGTGGTGGTGACATCGGCCAAAGGAACCGGTACCGCGACTGATCTGGACGGTAACTTCCGCCTGGAGACAAAGGAGAGCCTGCCTCTTACACTCAGCGTAGAGTACATAGGTTACCGTACCGAGGAGATTGATGTCTATGATGATTCGGAGCCTATTGACATTCAGCTCAGCGAGGAGGTGAACACCCTGTCGGAGGTAGTGATTATAGGCTACGGCACACAGAAACGCACACAACTGACCGGAAGCGTGACCACCGTAAGCGCCGATATTCTGGAGAACAGCCGTCAGGCAACCATAGACGCAGCACTGAGCGGACAGGTATCGGGCCTGAACGTTACCGCCAGCAGCGGTCAGCCGGGTGCCGAGAGTCATATACGCATTCGCGGCGGCAACTCCGTGAACGCATCGAACGAACCCCTTTATGTGGTTGACGGTTTCATCTATTTCAAGGATGCGGCAAATAACAGCACGGGCCTGGGAGCCATTGAAGGTTCACTCAACCCGCTTGCCACCATCAACCCCAATGATATTGAGAGCATCGAGGTGCTCAAGGATGTATCGGCCACTGCCATATACGGCTCACGCGGAGCCAACGGTGTGATTCTTATCACTACCAAGAAGGGCAGTCTGGGCCAGGAGAAAAGTGAGATTAATTACGGTTACAGCATAGGTGTGAGCCGCATTTCAAAGAAGCTGGAACTGTTTGACGCCAGCCAGTGGGCCAAGTTGCAGAAGGATTACTTTGGCAACAAGGGCGGTTATACCGATGCTCAGATCGCTGCGCTGGGGCAGGGTACCGACTGGCAGGATGCAGTACTGCGTGATGCCGTTCAGCAGACTCATGAACTGAGCATAAACGGCGGTACACAGAAGAACCGCTATGCATTCTCATTCAACTACACTGATCAGGAAGGTATCATCCTGAATTCAGGCTTTACCCGTTACAATTTCCATACCAATTCGGAGTGGGAACTCAAGAAGGGGCTCAATTTCGGCCTGAACGTTACATTCGGACGCTCCAAGCAGAGCGGCCTGACAACCACCGAGGGTCAGGTTTTCAACTCGTCACCCTTCTCGGCCGGTATAACCAACAGTTTTGTGTATGCTCTTTTGATGCCTCCTGTGGAGCCGGTTTACAATGAAGACGGCTCTTACAATTTCGAGAACACGTATGAGTATTCATACTTTTCAATAGGTGACCGCTCTGCCAATCCTGTATATGACCTTAAGGAGAGCGTGGCCGACAACATAAACAACTATCTTTTGAGTAATGTGTGGGCAAGTTACCGTCTGGGTGGTCTTACGCTTAAGGCATCGGTCGGACTTAACAGTGAGAAACTGACTCAGGAGTATTTCTCCGGATCATACACCTCACTGGGTCTGGCAACCCAGGGCATAGGTGGAGTAGGTAACCGTCAGACCGATGTATGGCAGCAGGAGTACACCGCCAGTTATGCCATCGACATTAATGACAACCACAGTCTGGACGCACTGGCTGGTTACACCAGGCAGACTCAGACATCGACCTATTCGTCCGTTCGCACCAACCATTTCACCAATGAGTCACTCAAGCAGTATAACCTTGGTGACGGTGCCAACATCTATACGCCCAATACCGGTAAGAGCGAGTCTTCACTCAACTCATTCCTGGCACGCGTAAACTACTCATACCTGGACCGTTACAATGCAACTGCCACTTTCCGTGCCGATAACAGCAGCCGCTTTGCCAAGAACCACCGCTGGGGTTACTTCCCTTCACTGGGTCTGTCGTGGAATGCCGAGAAGGAGCATTTCCTGAACAGTGCCTATAACCTGGATTACCTCAAGGTGCGTGCATCGGCCGGTCTGGTGGGTAATCAGGAGATAAGCGACTACGCATTCACGACATCATACGCTACCGGTTCATACGGCGGCAGCAGCAGTTATTCCAAGAGCAATACTGCCAACGACAAGCTCAAGTGGGAGACCACTGCAAGTTATAACGTAGGTGTTGACCTGGGCTTGTGGCATAACAAGGTAAACATTGTGACCGATGTCTATTACAAGAAGACAAGTGACCTGCTGCTTGTGGTGCCTCTGGGTTTCTCGGCCGGTGTATCAACACAACTCCAGAATGTGGGTAACGTGGTCAACAAGGGTGCCGAGTTATCGGTTAACGTGAATCTGATAAACCGTAAGCGCAAGAGTTGGAGCGTATCGGCCAACATCGCATATAACCACAACGAGATTACAGACATGGGCACCACCGATAATGTGATCCAGGGTAGTGACAATCAGCAGATCCTGCGTCGCGGTGAGGCTCTGGGATCATTCTACGGACTGATTTTTGACGGAATCGTGCAGAGTGACGAGGATGTGACAAAACTGCCTACTGTCAATGGCCTGGCTCCCAAAGCGGGTGATATCAAATATGTGGATACTGACAGAAACGGACGTATTGACGGAAATGACCGTAAGATTCTGGGCAGCACACAGCCGGCACTGATTTTTGGATTCTCCACTCAGTATACATGGCGCAATTTTGACCTGTCGGCTTCATTTGCAGGCAGTTACGGAAACAGACTGTACAATGCGCTGGGACGAACCCTGGAGCTTACAACTGATTCATATAACGTGCTCTCGACCGTGCGTAACTCATGGACCCCCGAGAACGGAGGCAACACTCTGCCGCTGGCATCCAAGGCGCGTAACATATCTTATATTGATGACCGGTATGTGCAGGATGCTTCATACCTGAAACTGAACAATGTGACGGTGGGTTACAGGATTCCTTTCTCAAAAGAATTCCCTGCCCGCGTACGCATCTATGCTACAGGTCAGAACCTGTTGACTCTTACATCATACAAGGGTTATGACCCTGAGGTGAGCAGCGGTACTGATAACGGTGCGTACCCATCAGCCAGAACTATATTACTTGGAACTAACATTTCATTTTAACAAACCAATAATTATTAAGCTATGAAAAAGAACATTGCAAATCATTCCAATCATGGAAGCGTGAGAATTCTATTGAGTGCTGCATTGTCAGCAATATTATCATTCGGTCTGATATCATGCACAGATGAAGATGACCCTATCGATAATCAGGTAACAGATGAGAATGTAGTAAAGGATGATGCCAGCGCCCTTTCACTGGTGAACGGCGTTTACGCACACTGGCAGCCCCTTTCATCATCTTTCTCATTCATAATTGAACTCAACTCAAACAAACTCATCTCATTTGAGGGTACTGAGGACAAGGAGGGACCGCTTAACAGCCGTTTTGAGCAGGGTCCTGACACATGGTATCAGGTAAAGATATTCAACCATCTTCTTCTTGGTGTAGCCGAGGATAATGAGGCTATCAAGGCTGTCGAGGAGGCTTATCAGGAGGGTAAGGTTACCAAGGCCGGTTACGATGCAGCTGTAGGTAAGGCCAAGTTCCTGCGTGCCCTTGCAAACCTTAAGCTGGCTCAGCTGTGGGGCGAGATTCCTGTATTCACCGAGGCCGGCGGCAGCACCACCGAGCGTCAGGAACTGGATGTGGTATTTACACAGATAGTAAATGACCTGCTTGCAGCCGAAAGCCTTCTGCTTGATTACAACGGTGATCCCCGCGTACCTTCAAAGCAGGCCGCACAGGCTCTCCTGGCACGTACCTATCTGGTATGGGGTGACAATCCTCTGACATCGGCCCAGGTTGCCGCTATCGCTAACACTCAGAATGATCCTGAGTTCACCAAGACCGACAGCCGTCTGGAGAAGGCAATCGAGTATGCAGACCGTGTTATCCGCAGCGGCAAGCTGGCTCTTGATCCCGATTTCAGCAAGCTGTGGGGTCGTGAGTACGAGAGCAACAAGCGCGGTACCAACGAGCATATCTTTACCATCGCTCATGACGGTGACAAGAAAGACGCTCAGGGTAACCACCAGACACACTGCTCATGGACTTATCCTTTCCAGAACGGTGAGAACGGCAAGGGATACCGTCAGAACCATACTGAGGTTGCCGATGATGACCTTTACGATAACTGGCTGGCCGAGCAGCCCAATGACAAGCGTCTTGCCAAGACCTACTTTGTTCAGCTTGTAAATCCCGAGACCGGTGACCTGCATCACTACTACTCACCTGTTTACACTCCCATCAACGGTAAGGGTGTTGACCAGAGTTATGAGGATGCCGAGAACCTGGAGATCAAGCAGAACTCTATTGACCGCATTGAGATCCGTTATGCCGAGGTACTTCTGATCAAGGCTGAGGCTCTTGTACAGTTGGGTCGCAATGAGGAGGCTGCCGAGCCCTTCAACCAGCTGCGCACACGCGCCGGTATTGATACCGTAGCTGCTCCCACATTTGACCAGATCAAGCGCGAGTGGGACTACGAGTTCACATATGAGCAGTTCTCAGTATACAACAGCTACCGCTGGAAGAACCTTATTTCATCTGTAAAGCAGGTTTCAACCTACAAGCATTTTGCCGATGACTGGGCTTCAAAGCAGGAGTATACCGATGACCAGAGAGCATATTTTGAGAAGGTTCACAACCACCTTGTAGCCAAGTTTAACAACGTTAAGGGCAAACACTACCGCCAGCCCATTCCTGCCGGCCTTCACGGTGAGGACCTTGGCATTGCCCAGAACCCCGGATATTGATCTAAAAAACAGGATGATATCATGAATATTGGTAAAGTATTATTGATAGGAGGGGCAGTGCTGCTGGGCACTGCCATCACCTCCTGCAACTCAAACGATGATTTAGGAAAAGTGGATATTGAGATTCCGGGTATTACAATTGACGGTGATATTGACTGCTGCTCGGCCGAGGAGGCGCTGCAGGTCTATAATTTCCTTCAGACAGTAAAGATAATACCCGCTCTCACTACGGTGATTGATGACAAGTACGTGGTTTATGCGTACTCCAAGACCGGTTCTTTTCATGTGGGCTACAACGACATCTATTTTGTAGCAACCAAAAAGAAGAACGGAAACTACGTCAAGAACTATGATATTTCAGGAATCACTCCACACATGCTGATGGTCAAGATGAACATGACTCACAGCACTCCTGTAAGCGCGGGGGTTGAGAGCTTCAATAATGATTATCTGGC
>JAGCPB010000002.1 GCA_017642425.1 Bacteroidaceae bacterium | reverse complement strand
GTATTGCCAGTGTACGGCTGTCAAACAGGTTCGTGGCACGATGTATCAGTTTGAGACGATTAATGAAACTGAAGCACGCCTGCTTGGATGCCAGGTCAATTGCAATCATAGCTCCCGATGTGGGACCGAACTGCTTGCGTGCCAACTCATAAAAGGGATTATCCTTAAGTCCTATGTAGGTAACACGTTCAATCCCGTCAATTTCTGTCAACCCCTCGGCAACATGCTGTGCGTTTGCGGCCTGACGCTTATAGCGGACATCAAGAGTCTCCAGACCAAGTGTCTGCTGATAAGCAGAATAAGGATTCATATAAGCACCTATATTGAATAGAAGGTCACCTTTGATACGTTTGTTGATTTCCGGAAATGAACCGTAGTCAATCACCAGACCACCCAGTGATGTTCCGCCGCCCGAAAGATACTTTGTGCTGGACAGGACCTCGATATCCACGCCCAATGATTTCAGGTTTGTCTCTGTAAATGGTATTACTGTAGAGTCTGCTATGACGGGAACACCCTTACGATGGGCAATCTCAGCAATAGACTTAAGATCTGCCACCTCCAATTGGGGATTGGTTACGATCTCAAGATAAACACAACAGGTATTCCCGTCAATTGCAGCCTCAACCTGATCCAGATCTGTAAGGTCACGCAGACGCGGCTTTACGCCGAATGGCATCAGAGTAGTTGTGACCAGAGCCAGGGTATTTCCAAACAGGTGTCTTGATGTTACTATATTCTTGTTCTGTGCCGCCACGGCAAACAGAGCATTGCTGATGGCAGCCATTCCTGAGTTATATCCGGTTACATGTGCGGCACCGGTAAGTTCTCTTACACGGTTCTCCAGATTCGTTACGGTAGGATTCTCTACGCGGGCATAATCCGGATCCTTGGTGCGTCCAGTAAAAGCATCGGCCATAGCAGCTGCATCGTCAAATTCAAATGACACATTTGTGTAAATGGGTACTGCCAGTGAACCATACGCATCGGGACGTACAAAATGGCCGTCTATTGCTATTGTCTGCTTTTTCATCTCCAAACAGTTGATTTCGAATGCAAAGTTCGGGCCTTCTGGAATAACAAACCAAGCATATTAAAGAATATGGAATAAATTACCAAAGAGCAATAGAAAAGGCGAATGAATTGGTCTCCAACTCATTCGCCATATTGTTACCGGAAGAATATTATTCCTTTTCCTTTGAAGCTTCGGGTTTTATCTCCTGAGCCTCATACTTGATCTTCTTGAAGGCTTCTTTAATAGCATCGACCGATGTCTTGTCAACATCATACTGTATTGTTACTGTTTTTTTCTCAAGGTTGGTATCAATGCTCTTTATACCCTTCTCAAAGCGGATATTATCCTTGATTTTCTTCTCGCAGTTGGCGCAGTGCATCTCCGGATTTGTGGAAAAAACTACGGTCTGAAGCTCTTTTGCCTTGCCCTTTTCCTGCTTGGCTGTTTGGGCAGAGCATACTGTAGCTACAGCCAATGCCATGATTAATGATAACTTTCTCATATACTTTTCTTTTTATTCAATCTTGTTCCAGTTAAACCTTAGTCCTATATAATATATGGCCCCATGCAAAGGTCCCCAAACCATTGTGGAGTCAAAATCCCGTCCCCAAGGATTACCCGCACTGATAATCGGATTCTGCTGACGGTGTCCTGTCAGGTTCTCGCCTCCCGCATATATGCTTCCGTAACGGAAAAACCGCGTTATCTGGGCATTCAGCTGCTCATAGCCCTTGTAGCTGCTCTCCCATGACGGTGTACCGTCTGCCAGCAAATATGCATCAGGCATACGTCCACCTCCATTCAGCTGCAAAGTTACATCAAATTGCCATTTTCCCAAACCCGGTTGATATTGTGCAGTTACAAGTCCTTTATATCTGTTGGTAAGCGGTTTCTCCCTCACCACGCCGCTGTATGTTGATTTTACATCGCTGCGCCTGTATGTAGCCGTAAGCGTGAAACCGTCAAACAGCGGATAAGATGCCTCAGCCTGCCAAGTATGCGAATAACTGCTGCCAGTCAGATTGGTAAAGCGTACGGCATGCGGGTCAGTATCCATATCCACAACCACCTGATGCAGGAAAGTGGTATAGTAATACTCCGCGCTCAGTTCCAAATTCTTTCTGCCCACAGGTATGGTCAACGTAGCACTTAAGCCCATGTTCCATGCCTCTTCCTGATCCAGGTTATCATCAATAAAAAACTGCCTGCTGCTGGCCAACAGATTATTGTACTCACTCATGATGTGTGGTGTACGATAACCCTTTCCTACAGAACCCCTGACGGTCAGTAAATCATTTGGAGAATATTTAAGATGCATACGCGGTGTCACAAATCCACCGTAAATACTGCTGTGGTCCCAACGCAAACCACCCATCAGGGTAAACATCTCATCAACCTTATAGGTGTATTGGGCATACGCACCGGGAGTTTTCTCACTGCGGTCAAAACGGTCATGATTGAAACTTATGCCGGTTGAAAGACTGCTGCGCGCATCGAATTCCGTCTCAAACAGAAGCGATGCATATCCGTTCAGCTGGTCGGTATTATAGGGCTTGTTGCCGTAGAGTGCGTTCTGCCTGTGCATCGACCCTGACAAGATAAGCGCGATGTTTGATGAATGCTCCTGGTCAAAGATGTAGGCGTTCTTGGCAAAAGCTTCATAACGCTCGTTTGTAATGTCAATCAGATAAGGATTGCCCATAGTGGCGTGATGCCCCGTCTGCCCGCTCTCACGGTGTTCCTTCAATACCTTGACAGATGCCTGGAAAATATAGCTGTCGCCCATACGCGCCAACCGGCCCTGAAATGTGCTCTGTTTTACCTTAGGCATATCGGCAAAACCGTCATTATTCTCATCATGCGCCTGGTCAAGCACCTCGTAATGTCCCAGTAAAGCGGTACTCCATTTGTCAGAAATGTGCAGGTTAGCCCCGAAGTTGGCCTCCAGTTTACCCTTAGAATTATAGAACAGATTAGCATTGGCAAACGGAGTCTCCTGCGGTTTTTTGAACTCCACGTTTATCTGCCCTGTTATGCTTTCATATCCGTTCTTGACCGATGACGCCCCCTTGGAAACCTGAATGCTCTGCATCCACGGTCCCGGTATGTAGCCCAGCGAATAAGGGGCCGCCGCACCGCGATAGTTGGGGATATTCTCAGTAAGCATCTGCACGTACGTACCGTTCAACCCCAGCAGCTTGATCTGCTGTGCTCCGGTAGCCGCATCGGCATAATTGACATCGACCGACGGATTGGTAGTGAAACTCTC
>JAGCPB010000043.1 GCA_017642425.1 Bacteroidaceae bacterium | reverse complement strand
TCCCACTTTAACCACTAGCCGCGCTACGGTACATGTTTACACTTGCGACAACACCATACGCCGCGTATTCGGTGGTGGTAATGCGGCCGCTGCATACGGCGTAGTCACCACAATTGACGGTGGTAGATTTGACTACATATTCGGTGGCGGTAATGGTGAAAAACAAGCAGCCGATATCGGCGCCGGCGGTACCAACCTTGTTGTACATGGCGGAACAATCAACCACCTGTTTGGCGGCAGCAACGAACAAGGAACCATCAGAGGTACAATGGGTGTAGCCATTGACAATACCGGTAGTTGTGGTGAGAATATCAAGGAGTTCTTTGCCGGCGGTAACCTGGCTGTCATCGGTTCAGAAGATGATCCGGTTAATCTGAACACGACCATTGCTTGCGGTACGGTATTTGAAGCAGTATATGGTGGCTCTAACCTTGCCGATATCTACGGTAACGTAACAATGACTATTAATGGTGGAACTATAGATACTGTTTATGCCGGTTCTAAGGGTGTTGCCGCAGGCGATGCCACCTACTCTCAAGGAAAGGCCGCCAATATCCACGGTAACACCACACTTAACATCTACGGTGGTATAATTGGAAATGCATTTGGCGGCTCTAACATTAATGGTAACATCACAGGTTCAATTATTGCTAACCTTGAATGGAAGGCAAACTCTTGCGGTGAAAAAGATAGCATACACAATATATATGGCGCCAGTAATCTGGCTACATATGAGCCTACCAACGCGAATGGAAATTATCCTCAAGTGAACATCAAAAATGGCACTGTAAGCGGTAGCGTATTTGGTGGAGGTAATGGTAAAGCCGGAGATCCCGATAAGGGTGTTGTAAAAAGCAATCCTATAGTTACAATAGGTGTTGATACAAATGCTGTTTATACAGCCATTGTTAAAGAAAACGTTTACGGTGGCGGTAATAATGCAGCAGTTACCGGCAAAACTTCAGTAATTTACAACGACAATAATAACGACAGTTATGTAGCCAAGCTGTTTGGTGGCGGTAATGCAGCCGGAGTATCTGATTCTGCTACCGTAATCATTAATGCTGGTAATGTTACCGGCGGCGTATACGGCGGATGCAACACAACCGGTAGCGTAGGCGCTGTTACAGTTGCTCTTAACGGCGGTCAAGTTGGCGCCGATGCAGTTGGCGATAGTGCCAATGTCTATGGCGGTGGATTTGGTCACGCTACAACCACATCGGGCAAGATCAAGGTCGCCCTGAACGGAACAACCATTTATGGTGACCTTTACGGCGGATCCGCTCTGGGTAGCGTAAACGGCTCTACATCAGATACCACATATGTTAATCTTAAAACTGCCACTCTGTACGGAAGCATATTTGGTGGCGGCATGGGTAATGATACCAAAGAAGCTATCAGCAATGGTAATGCCGTCGTCAACATTGACGTTTATGACCAATATCTTGAAGGTATCTATGGAGGTGCCAATATTTATGGCCGGGTTAAAGGCAACATTAAAGTCAACATCAACGCCAATGTTGGTGCTAATGGCGATAACCTCAATATTTACGGTGGCGGTTACGGTGCCAACACAAATACTGAAGGTAATGTAACTGTAACCGTTGGTTCCTTAGATAACAGCAAGACACCCGAAATCTATGGTGAAATCTACGGCGGCTCTGCTCTGGGTAACGTAAACAATGAATCAACTGATGTCACAACCGTGAACTTCCTGAACGGTACGCTACACGGTAATATCTACGGTGGCGGTCTTGGTGACGCCAATAACGCAGCCAAGGTTTACGGTAAGGTTGTAGTCAATATAAGTAGTAATGACCAGGATTCAGTCAACTGTAAGATTGATTTGCGTGATGCTACCATCTATGGTTGTAACAACTCCAACGGTTCACCTCAGGACGATGTCGAAGTTCATGTATACAAGACTGCTTACAACTACAGCAATTACGAATCGGGCGACAACTACACTGCCGCAAAAGGTTCACATTCCTACTACGCTATTGATCAGGTATTCGGAGGCGGAAATCAGGCAGACTACGCTCCTGAAAATGGTAGCACAAGTAGTACCAAGAAGGCAAAGGTTTACATTCATGGATGTACCAACACCATCCGTCGGGTATTCGGTGGTGGTAACGCTGCTGCAGCAGTAGGTTTGCATACTGAAATTGACGGCGGTCGCTTTGACTACGTATTCGGTGGCGGTAACGGTGAAGATCAAGCAGCCGACATCGGTGACGGAGGTACAGACCTGCAGATACATGGAGGTAAGATCAGAACCCTGTTTGGAGGTAGTAACACAAGCGGTATAATTACCGGTGATATGAAAGTTTCTGTTGATGGAACAGGTGATTGTGCATCAGATATGTATATTGCCGAGTTCTTCTGCGGTAACAACAAAGCGCCTATCGGAACAAAGCAGAATCCCACTAATATCGCCGCTACCATAGGTTGCAATACAAGATTCGGTGATATTTACGGTGGATGTAATCTGGCAGAAATCTGGGGTAATGTAACACTTACCATTAAGGGAGGTACCATGAACAATGTTTATGGAGGTTCAAAAGGTGACTCTATTAGTTTGAATGTAGGAGGAGAGTCAGGTCATACTAACAAAGCTGCCCATATTAACGGAGACGTAACCCTTAATATTTATGGTGGTAATATAATCAATGATGCATTTGGCGGCTCTAACATTAACGGTAATATTACCGGTTCAATTACCGTCAATATGGATTGGAGCAAAGCCTCAAGAGACTGCGACGAATCATCTGACCTGCATGTAGATAATGTTTATGGCGCCAGCAATAAGGCTGCTTACAAACCCACAAATGCATCCGGCTTATATCCAGCCGTTAACATCCTTAACGGTACAGTAAGTAACAGCGTATTTGGTGGAGGTAAAGGTGAATCGGCAGTTGTAACCAGCAATCCTGTAGTAACCATAGGTGTTGATACAAATGCTGTTTATAAAGCCATTGTTATAGGAAACGTTTATGGTGGCGGTGATGCAGCAGCAGTAACCGGAAAAACTTCAGTAATTTACAACGACAATAATAACGATAGTTATGTAGCCAAGTTGTTCGGTGGCGGTAACGCTGCAAGCGTAAGCGATTCTACAGCTGTTACACTTACCCGTGGTAAGGTTACCGAAGGCGTATACGGTGGTTGTAACTCCAGCGGTAGCGTAGGCGTTGTGACAGTAGCTCTTAATGGCGGCCAAGTTGGCGCCGATGCAGTTGGCGATAGTGCAGATGTTTATGGTGGCGGTTATGGTGCGGGCACAACTACAACAGACCATATTTATGTAACGCTTGGCAATACAACCGTATACGGTGATATCTACGGTGGTTCTGCTTTGGGTAAAGTCAACGCTTCTACTACCGACACAACAACTGTTACCATTAGCGGAACTAACCTGCATGGTAGCGTATTTGGTGGCGGTCAGGGAGATGACAACACTCAGGCCGTTAGCTATGGTAAT
>JAGCPB010000042.1 GCA_017642425.1 Bacteroidaceae bacterium | reverse complement strand
TCAATGCAAATGGAACCAGAAAGGTGGTGGAGCAGCAGGTAAGTATCCTGTCGGCCGACAACATACCCGCCGTCACCCTTGTCACTTCTGACGCACAGGGCCATTATGTAATAGGATTCCAGGCATCATCACAGTATTTTGTGGGTGTTCGCATCTATAAGGAAAGTAATGTGTCGGGGCAGTTCATCGAGCTTGGCACGGTAGATCCGCTGACTGGCAGTTATACCGATCCTACATCACACTCAAGCATCAAGGCCGAGCGTTACAGAATAGCAGGTGTCATGAGCAACGGAACCCTTTCGCCATACAGCAAGGTCCATCAGACCGTTCATATGAACATTAACCGCGGTATTCAGGATAATACGTATAATCTGATATGGAATGCCTATAAGGGAGCTGATGTGGTCAGTTACAACATACTGCGCGGAGAGTCGGAATCCGGCCTGACACGGATAGCATCGGTATCGGCATCCAACCTGTCATATACCGATGTGACTCCTGATGCATCCAAGCCATACTACGCCATTGAGTATGTACTGGCTGACGATGCGGCACAGGCACCAAGAAGGTCCTCAGGCTCAATCACTGGCCGAAGCAATGCCGTAAGTACCCAGGCTGTACGTAATGTGACATACGTAACCGGACTCTCAATCATGTCGGCCAGCGGATCTTACTCAACAACAGCCTCCAATCCGTCTGTCTATCTGTATGCAGAGCTCTCACCGGTATCGGCCACTTACAAGACAGTCAGATGGGAGATTGTATCCGGTACTGAACTGGCCACAATATCCGAAGAGGGACTCCTTACCGCTACGGTTCCCAACCGCGGCGGTACGGTAACGGTACGTGCCACAGCTCTTGACGGATCGGGCGTGAGCGCTACAAGGCAGATTTCAATCAGCAGTATATCATGCTTCACCGTAACGTTCACAGACTGGGACGGTACTGTGATAGATGTCCAGACTGTAGAATCCGGACAGGGCGCACGTCTGCCTGACGACCCGTTCCGTGCAGGATATAAGTTCACGGGTTGGGACAAGGATGTGTCGGTTGTAACCGGAAATATCACGGTTACGGCTCTCTATGAGTCACTGACTGCAGTAGAAGGCGTAATGGCCGGTAATCAGGGCAGTGATACGTACAAGGTTCTGGATTCTGAAGGAAGGTTGTATCTGGTTACACCTTCGGGAATATACAATACGCACGGACAGCGGCTAAAATAAGACGTTGTATTATGTGGTTTTCAGTTTTTTTGAGGTAACTTGCACAGACAACACCATTTGTAAATGAACATAATTATACCTGTTTTTCTGATAGGAGTATCGGTATGCTGGTACTTGATGAGGGCTATAGACCTTTTAAGGCTCCCATCACTGTCCAGACTGCAGAAACTGCTGAGTTTCATATTCATATGGTGGGGCGTTTCGACATTCAAGGATCTGGCCATCTATATACCGGGAGCAGATACGGACGTAGTCTTGGAACATGTGTTCTACATAGACGGCTGCGGGGCGGTCACATTTGCCCTCTTCCTGATGGAACTGTCATCACCGGGTTGGATAAGGGCCGGTCGTGTAATGTTGCTGTCGGCACCATTCCTGCCGTTCCTGCTCTTACACTTTTTTGCCGATTCAGCTCTGTTGCATACGGCTTTTACGGTATTCTTTGTGGTGTTTGCATGGTCTGCCGTCTTATATGCCATGTACAAGAGCCGGAAGTACAGGAAAGCCATTCAGGAGACCTATTCCAATCTGGATGATGTGGATATATCATGGATTTGGAAGATCATAGCCGTATTCATTGTATGTCAGCATGTGTGGTGGGCCGTATCGGATACATTCGATGTCCTGGCAGACTCATTCTACTATGTCAGTTCACTTGTATGCTGGTCTCTGGTAATGCTAGGGGTTAACCGCATGCGTGCGCTCAGACTGCCGGATTACCCGGGATATGACGGCAGACAGGCGGATTCCGAACCGGAAACGGCGGAGACTCTGAACACGCGTAAGCGTACCTCGGGACTGGAAGGCAGGTTGGAGAAGCTTATGGAGGATGAGGAGCTGTATACTAATCCGGACCTTACGCTCAGCAACCTGGTTGAGAGGCTCGGAACCAACCGTACATACCTTTCAGAATACATTTCGACAGAACTTGGAACCACATTCTATGATTATGTGAACCGTCTGCGCATAGAACGCAAGGTGATACCTATGCTTCTTAAAGGCAATAACAACTATTCATTGGAGTATATTGCCGATCAGGCCGGATTCAAGAGCCTGACCACATTCCGCCGGGCATTCAAGAAACTTACCGGACTGCTTCCCAGCGAGTATATGCGCCTGAACTCCGGCAGTTGAGGCCTGAACTGTTGCTGTTCTTATTCGTTGTTAAATAATGTGCAAAATTGCCTTATATTTGCACAATAAAGAGTAGAAGATGAAAAGAATGGTTTGGGCTGCCCTGATGGCGGCGGTAGTGTTGGGTTGTCAGGCGGATCCTTATGTGGTGCGCACCACCAATGGTAAGGTACGCGG
>JAGCPB010000041.1 GCA_017642425.1 Bacteroidaceae bacterium | reverse complement strand
TCCCACTTTAACCACTAGCCGCGCTACGGTACATGTTTACACTTGCGACAACACCATACGCCGCGTATTCGGTGGTGGTAATGCGGCCGCTGCATACGGCGTAGTCACCACAATTGACGGTGGTAGATTTGACTACATATTTGGTGGCGGTAACGGTGAATCCAGTCCGGCCAACATTGGTGCAGGAGGTACCAATCTGACTGTTAATAGTGGTGTCATCAATTACCTGTTTGGCGGTAGCAACGAGCAAGGAACCATAAATGGCACCATGGGTGTTGCGGTTAACAACACCGGTTGCACAGAACATATCAAGAATTTCTTTGCAGGCGGTAACCTGGCTGTCATAGGCACACAAGATTATCCGGTTAATCTGAACACAACCATTGCTTGCGGTACGGTATTTGAAGCTGTATATGGAGGTTCTAACCTTGCCGATATCTACGGCAACGTAACAATGACTATTAACGGTGGAAGAATAGATACTGTTTATGCCGGTTCTAAGGGTGTTGCCTCTGGCGATGCTAAATATCCCGATGGAAAGGCCGCCAATATTTACGGTAGCACCACCCTCAACATTAATGCAGGTGAAATCGGTAGCGCATTTGGTGGATCCAACATCAACGGTGACATTACAGGAACCATAACCGTGAATATGGACTGGAGCCAGAGCAACTGCGACGAGAAGAGCATAACTGACATCTTTGGTGCCAGCAACCTGGCTACATATACACACGCAACTGGAAACTATCCTGAAGTAAACATCATAGACGGTACTGTAAGCGGTAACGTATTTGGTGGTGGTAATGGTAAAGCCGGTGATCCCGATAAGGGTCTTGTAACTGGCAATCCTATAGTTACAATAGGTGATGCCAATGGTAGTCACAAAGCTATTGTTAACGGCAACGTTTACGGTGGCGGTAATAATGCAGCTGTCTCTGGTAGCACACAGGTAATCTACAACGACAACAATGCCAACAGTACCGTAGCCAAGCTGTTTGGTGGTGGTAACGCAGCAAGTGTAAGCGATTCTACAACTATTACACTTACCCGTGGTAAGGTTACCGAAGGCGTATACGGTGGTTGTAACTCCAGCGGTAGCGTAGGCGTTGTGACAGTAGCTCTTAATGGCGGCCAAGTTGGCGCTGATGCAGTTGGCGATAGTGCAGATGTTTATGGTGGCGGTTATGGTGCGGGCACAACTACAACAGACCATATTTATGTAACGCTTGGCAATACAACCGTATACGGTGACATCTACGGTGGTTCTGCTTTGGGTAAAGTCAACGCTTCTACTACCGACACAACAACTGTTACCATTAGCGGAACTAACCTGCATGGTAGCGTATTTGGTGGCGGTAAGGGAGATGACAACACTCAGGCCGTTAGCTATGGTAATGCAATTGTCAACATCAATGCAGCCAACGATTATACCGGCATCTATGGCGGTGCTAATATAAACGGTCTGGTAACCGGTGACATTGAACTTTATATCAATGCAAACATTGGTGCAGTAGGCGACAGTCTTGATATATTCGGAGGTGGTTATGGTGTTCTGACCCAAACCAGCGGTAATGTAACTGTCAATGTAGGCGATTCACTTGCTGCTCAGGCTAGTGACTGCCCCACTATTTACGGTGATATCTACGGCGGTTCAGCTCTGGGTGCTGTCAACGATGAAGTTGCTGACTCGACTACCGTAAACATCAATAACGGAACCATACATGGCAATATCTATGGTGGCGGTCTGGGTAAAGCTACGCTGTTAGCCAATGGATATATTGACACTTCAAAGCCAAAAACTGAGGCTGTCGTAAACGGTACAGTACATGTAAATATCGGCACATCAACGCAGGTTTCCAACTTTGTGACCATAGACGGACAGGTATTTGGCTGTAACAATCTGGCGGGTTCACCTAAGGGCCATGTTTATGTTGATGTTTATAAGACGGCACATATTGCAGCCAACACCTATCCTACTCCCGTGCCTACTGAGGCGAGTGATGTCGATTCACTGGCTGCTACAGCCTTCGCCATAGGTGCAGTTTATGGCGGTGGAAACCTGGCACATTATACTACATCGCTTGACACTACCGCTTCAACTCATGTATATATCCATGGCTGCGACAATACCATACAATATGTATATGGTGGTGGTAACGCAGCCAGTTCGCCCGCTACGGATGTCATCATAGACGGTGGCCGCTTCAACTTCATCTTTGGTGGCGGTAACGGTGCAGGTACCGGCAACCCGGGTGCTGATATTGATGGTGATGCAACGGTGACAATAAACGGTGGTATCGTTTATAGGGCCTTTGGTGGCAGTAACACTAAGGGTCATATTGGAGGCTCTTCAAATGTAAATCTGCCTGACGCAACCACCTGTACCCGTTTGATTCATGAGATTTTTGGTGGCGGTAATGAGGCTCCCGGCGGCAGTGTGGATATGGTTATCCCCTGCGGCACCACGGGTACAGGCATCATTTACGCTGGTGCAAATAATGCAGATATGGGTACTCCCGAAGACTTCGCAGCAGGTCGTCCTGTACTTATAAAACTTACTGTCGAAGGTGGTAACTTTACCAAAGTCTTTGGTGGTAACAACCAAGGTGGTACCATCTGGGGCGATGTGGAACTCCACCTCAAGGGCGGCACCATTGACCAAGCTTTTGGTGGCAACAATCTGGGAGGTAACATTAAAGGTTCTATCACAGTCTACGTTGATGATGATGAAAGCACGTGTCCGCTTATATTGACTGATGTCTACGGTGGCGGTTACAACGCAGCCTATATGCCTGCTGACACGACTATTGTTAGCCCGCAGGTTTACATTAACCACATAAAGAGCGACACCCTAATACGTGGTAGTGTATATGGTGGTGGCTATGGTGAAACTGCCATAGTAACTGCCAATCCAAGGGTGGTTATTGGCGATTTGGCAGAAGGTCATGATAGCAATATCGCCACAATTGCCGGCGATGTCTATGGCGGCGGTAACGCAGCCTCTGTGGTGGGCACCACTACAGTTATTATGCAAAAGGCAAATTCATCGGTTAAAGGAGCTCTATTTGGTGGTGGCAATGCTGCCGGTATTACAGGAAGTACAAACGTCACCTTGACAGACGGAACTGTAGCAAATGGTATTTACGGTGGTTGCAACTCTGAAGGTGAAGTGACTGTTGCTACACAAGTGAACATTGATGGCGGTACCGTTGGTGCCAGCAATGCCTACGTTGATGTATTTGGTAGCGGCAAGGGTCATAGTACAACTGTAAACGCAGCTAATGTTTACATAGGACAGGTCAACATAGTTGATAACGTTACCACATACACTGGTTCAGCCACAATCTATGGTGATGTATATGGTGGTTCAGAGATGGGTTCTGCAACTACAACAACAGTTAATCTTAACAATGCCACAGCCCTGAATGGTGATGTATACGGCGGAGGTAAAGGTCAATTGGCAAATGCTCCAGAACCTGCTTATTCAGCTGAAATCAGAGAAAGCGCCACCGTTATTCAGAACAACCTTACCCTAGAACCCGGAAAGAATATATTTGGAGCATGTAACATTAACGGTACAGCTGATTCCACATCTGTAATTATAAAAGGTGGTACATCAAATAATGTATTCGGCGGTGGTAATCTGGCTACCATGCAGGGTAACGCCTCTGTACTAATGGAAGGAGGTTCTGTAGACAGTATATTTGGTGGTGGTAACTTGGCCGATATAGAAGGTAACACCTATGTGACAATAACCGGAGGTACCGTTAGACATGATGTATATGGCGGTGGTCTTGGTCAGGTTACAACTGTAACCGATAGCGTAACTGTAAATATCGGTGCAATAGATGACGTTACTCAAGAACCCTCTGGCAGCGCTATCATTAATGGAAACGTCTATGGAGGTAGTGCTCTGGGTGCAGTAAATGCCACAAAGGGAGCAAGCTTAAGTGCTACCGATGGTAAGACACAAGTTAATCTGTATGGTGGCACAGTAACCGGTAGCGTCTATGGCGGCGGTCTTGGTGACAACACACCAGGTTCCCTGATAGCAGCCAACGTCTATGGTCCCGTAACGGTATCCGTATATGGAGGTAAGGCAGCCAATGTATTTGGAGCCAACAACCTGTATGGCGCTCCGCAGGATACGGTAACCGTTTTCATAATTGGAAGTGATGCTGCAACAGAACAAGCCCCCTATCCTATCGGTAAGGTTTATGGTGGCGGTAACCTGGCTGCTTACGGTCGTACTCCCGCAGTTATTATGACAGGCGGTACAACTGAATACATCTACGGCGGCGGATACGGTTCCAGCGCAAGCGTGGGCGGAACAAACGTCACTATGGCATACCAGACCGGTACCACCAATGGCGGTACAGCCGATTACATATTTGGCGGTGGTGAGGAAGCTCCGGTAACAGGAAGCGTTGCTGTCAATATCAATGGCGGTACAGTTACTCACGATGTATATGGCGGCGGTGCTTTGGCCAACACCAACACAGCCAACTGGGATGCTTCTTTAGACAGCAGTGAACCTGTTTGGAATCAAGGCGGCTGGGCAAGCGGCATGTACAATGGAACCACAAAGAAGACAAAGTATTCTACCTCAGTGACACTTACCGGTGGAAAGGTTCATGGTAATGTATATGGCGGTGGTCTGGGTCGTCTGGCATCAACAGGTGTTGAAGCTGTTGCAGCTATGGTATACGGTGACGTGACTGTGGAGCTTAACCCTGAATTATCAAACAATGCGATTGTCATGGACAGCATATTTGGTGCTAACAACATAAACGGTACTCCTAAGGGTGACATCTTGGTGCATGTATATCGCACCTATAATGGTAACGGCTATGTCAAAAAGACCGATTTGGATATAAACATGAGGGAATGGGACATAAACCAAGATGGCGGCAGTTATGATGTAATGGCTGTTTATGGAGGTGGCAACAAGGCCGATTACATTCCTAAGATTCTTAATGCTCCTAAAGTGATAATAGAAGGATGCGATATTACAAGCTTAGGTTCTGTATATGGAGGTGGAAATGCAGCTGCAGTACCTGCCACCGATGTTGAGATTCTTGGTGCATACCTGATTGACCATGCGTTTGGTGGCGGTTGCGGTTCTGATACTCTTCACAGTACCGGTGCCAACGTAGGTTATTTCACGTTCCCCGAATACCCGTATGATGAACACAAGAACGATTTACGATATGGATCCGGTACAACAGGAATTAAACTGCTTGGAGGCTATATCCTGAACGTATTTGGCGGAAGTGACACCAGAGGTGAAATATATGAAGAGACAAATGTTTATATCAGTGAAAGTGACAATGGTTGTGAACTCCTGATTGGTGCCGCATACGGCGGTGGCCGAAAAGCCAGGACCAATGGTGACATAAACTTTATAGTAGACTGTCAGCCTAATAAGATTGCAACACTGTATGGCGGTGCCGAGGAAGCCGACATAACAGGTAATGTGAATCTTTACATAATGGGAGGTGATTTCCAGTATGTATATGGTGGTAACAAGAAGAGCGGCGTCATAGGCGGTAACATTACAGTCAACATCCAGGAGACAGCTGACGGTTGTAAGCCTATCACCATTGATTATCTGTACGGCGGTTGCTATGAAGCTCCGTTTGAAGGCGATATCACAGTTAACCTCAAGTCATTCACCTCCATTGGCAAGGTGTATGGCGGTAGTTTTGCAGCTCCTGTTAAAGGTAATGTCCAGGTGAACATAAATGAGTATAAAGGTCACTGGGCTGGTCAGTGGTATCCCGATCCTTCCGGTATATACATTCCTGACAGTATAGGAAAGATTGGTACTGTGTTTGGTGGTGGTGACCGTGGCAAGGTGATTGGTAATACAGAAGTCAACATTGGTAACGCATCGACAGTACAAATACCCATATTTACTTATGACCCTATAGATGAGAAATACATAATAGACACAAGTGCTGAGCCTGAGATAAAGAATGTTTTGGGTGCTCACATAACCGGCAATGTATATGGCGGAGGAAACAACGCCGATGTTACCGGCAACACCAATGTCTATATCAGTGCCATAAAATCCGGTGACACATTCAACACTGTAGATCTCAAGACATCAGCAGGTAATGACTATGAGGGTGTCAAGATTCTGGGCAGCGTTTATGGTGGCGGTAATCTGGGTTCAGTTGGTAAATATACAACTAACGCCAACGGCAAACCTACAACTTGCGTTGCAGACAGCGGAGTCAGCACAGTTGTTATATTGGGTGAAGCCGAAATCGGTCCTGACAACATGAAGATGATTACGGCATCAGGTATGCCTGATGACTATGGACATGTATTTGGCGGCAGTAGAGGTACTGTTCATTTCGATGACATTGCCGGCAATTACAACTCAACTCAGTTGGCAGCCCTCAATACTACTCAGTCAAGGCTTAATGAACTTGCCAAGATTGCATACGTGGATAGTACACAGGTTGTCATAGGTGACCACGCATTCATCAAGGGTTCTGTTTACGGAGGTAGTGAGAACGGCCACGTACTCAGGAACACTCACGTTACTATCAAGGATAGCTGCCAGATTGGTAGCGGAGATGGTATTAACCGCAGGTATCTGGCTGATGAGTGGAGACTGGGTAAACTGATTCCACAGAATACATCAGAGAATGCTCTGGCTTCTACTTACAGTGCTTCCCTACCCGAGTGCGCAAGCTGGACCTATGATGGAAATCATTCCCCGTATGACATCTATAAGGATGAAAATGGTGACGGCAAACCAGATGCTGCTACTGATGGCCACACATTCTACGGCAACGTATTTGGTGGCGGTAGCGGTTACTACCCGTATGCACAGAATCCTAATATCGCTGCAATACAGGCCGTGGATCCAAGTTATGCCGATGGTCTGTGGCTGCGTTCTGCCGGTGTGGTAGAAGGCAACACCAGAGTCGATATCTTGGGCGGTCATATCCTGACCAGTGTCTATGGCGGTAATGAGCAGACAGACGTATTAGGAAAGTGCACAGTCAACATTTCGGGCGGTACCGTGGGCGTTCCACGTACCTTGGAACAGATGAAGGCGCACCCGGTAACCTGCTACGTATTCGGTGCAGGTAAGGGCGACCAACGCATAAACTTCAACACATGGACCAATGTGGCCAGCACCATCGTGAACATAACCGATAGCGCACGGATTTTC
>JAGCPB010000040.1 GCA_017642425.1 Bacteroidaceae bacterium | reverse complement strand
TCGCACCTTCGTTACCCCCTGACCTTAGGGAGTCAGAACGCACACAGGGCCATTTCTCTCCCTAAGGTGGGTAGGAAATACGCTCGCACCTTCGTTACCCCCTGACCTTAGGGAGTCAGAACGCACACAGGGCCATTTCTCTCCCTAAGGTGAGTAGAAAATTTGCTAGTTCTTGCGTTATCCCCTTGCGTTAGGGGAAATAATGGGCAGGTGTCAAAAAATTAGACAATTTTAGGGCAGAATCGTCGGTTTTGCCCTTTTTTATTTGGGTTGTGGTGGGAAGGCAGGGTAATTTTGGGGTGAAAATAAAACAATAGTTACAGATGTTCCTCCACAATCTTAAAATTGCCCTGCGCAATCTGGTCAAGTACAGGTTGCAGTCAACAGTAGGTGTTCTCTCCGTTGCACTTGGTATGGTATTCTGCTCGCTTACCTATATCTGGATAAGGTATGAGCACAGTTTTGATGCGTTCCATCGTGATGCCGATGATATATATCTGGTCATGGGCACTAATTCCAATGCTGCCGACCATGAGTATCTTCCTTACACATCATATCCTGAGGGTGAGTATCTGTCCGGAAAATATCCCCAGATAGAGGAGTGGGCCCGATGTGAGATTCCCCAAGACTATAAGATAATGCGTGACGGCAAACCTGAATTCACGCTTAAGGGTACTTCTGTCGATGACCGTTTCCAGGATTTCTTTGATGTCAATGTGCTGGAAGGGGAGACTAACCTTAATCTTGCCAATTTTGAAGCTGCCATAACCCAAAAGTACGCTGACATCCTGTTTGACGGCGATGCATTGGGCAAGACGCTTTATACCGACCAGGGACAGCTGACCGTAATATCCGTTATAGCCAACCCAACGGAACCTACATCAATATATTATGATTTCCTTAAAGGCTATGATCTTAACAGATATAACACAAGGTACGTACTTACTACACTTAACTTTGTGCGGGTAAGCAGGGATAATGCAGGCTCCCTGGCCGATATGATTGCCAATGACACCCTGCTTACTACCTATAACAATACAGCTCCGGACGGAGAGGAATTTTCCTGGACACTTGTTGATACCAAAAACTATAAACTGGTGCCCATAACCAAACTGAGACAGGAGGAGGCGCTTGAGGTCATGAACCTTAACATCCGATATATCATTGTGCTGCTTCTGCTTGGAGTGGTTATGATAGTCTGCTCTCTGACCAATTATTTCACAATGCTGGTAACCCGTATCGGCATCAGGATGCGGGAGATTTCTCTGCGTTACGCAAACGGCGCCACGCCTATGCAGATACTCAGGATGTTCATAGTGGAGATATCGGCAGTGCTGATAGCCGCAATCGTAACAGGAGCCATAATATGCTTGTTATCATTGCCCTACTTTACACAGTTCAGCACAATAGACAAACCTTTTGGTTTCTTTATGGGCGGATACATTCTCTATGCATTGATAATTGGTGTCATATCGGTCCTGATAGCATCGGTTATAACATCGGTAGTAAGCAAAAGGCAACTCTCCAGGTACCTGGGCCGTTCATTGAGCAGCGGCAGTACTACAGCCGGCTATAAGATGAGCATAGGATTCCAGCTGGCCATAAGCCTGTGCGCCATATTCTGCACGGTTGTAATGCATAGGCAGGTCAACTATATGATTGACTCCAGGGATATGGGATACGTAAAGCACAACATAGGTTCCATATATCAATTCGGGCTTAATGAAACCGAGGTGGATGCTGTAAGGCAGCAGCTTAAACAGTTGCCCGAGATGGATAAGGTGGTGTATGGCTTTGAATCCTATTTCCAGTACCATCGTAGTTCCGCCATTACCATTGATACCACTTTTGAGAGTATGACTGCCGATCAGGACATCAGCGTGGTTTACATTGAAGCAAACCGGGACTATCTTGATATGATAGAGGTTCAGCCCATTGCGGGTGAACTGTTCAGCAGGGAGAATGAGCAGGAGAATGCGGTTGTAATAAGTGAGACTCTTGCCAATCTGCTGGGAGGTGCAGACCGGATTGTTGGCAAAACCATATTCAACTACTACCAACCTCTGATTGTCAGGGGCGTAATAAAGGATGTGTGTTATACAAGTCCCAAGGGTGCTACTATACCCTTGGTATATGAATATGAGCAGGAGAACAGCATATCGGGTGTGAATCAGGCCAATCTGTTCATGTTCAGGGTTAAGGAGGGCACGGATTGGAACACTCTCAAGGATAAGATAACCCAGGTTTTTGAGAATGTTCACCCCGGAGTCTATCATGTGATCAAAAACATGGAGGAAGAGTATATAAACAACTACGTTAAATCCGAGCTGGCATTGGGTAAGTTCCTGTTCATAATAACCATAGTCTGCATCATCATAGCCGTGAGCGGTGTGTTCAGCATAGTATCACTCTCATGTGAGCGCCGCCGCCGTGAGATTGCGGTACGTAAGATAAACGGAGCCAAACGTTCAGATGTGCTGCTCCTGTTTATCAGGGACTATCTGCCGGTAATTGTGGCTGCCGCCGTGGTGGCATTCCCCATAGGCACGATAATTATGCACCACTGGCAGTCTGCATACATCCGTCAGGCCCCGATAGGAGTATGGACATATCTGCTCATACTGGGCGGAATGATACTCTTCATAGCTCTGATAATATTCAACAATATCCGTAGGGCATCATCCCAGAACCCTGCCGATGTGATCAAGAGCGAGTGACGCCGCAAAGTGACGCAAAACGAAACGACCCCTTTGCGTCACTTTGGGAGCATAAGGCTGATTTTGCAATCAAACATGTAGGCGGGGTCACCGCGGGATTCAAGTGTCTGTCGGGCTGTTTCACTGCTGGGCTTTAGTTTGGTCTTGAACAGTTTGCGGCCCTGATACTTTACTGTCACTTTCCTGGACAGGTTGACCATCTTGCTGTTCAGGCAGATGGTCAGTTCGGGATAGTCGGAACTCTCTATATTGATTACGTTACCGTTACGGCTCACTATTATGGTCTGGCCGCGCTTGGCGTACTCATGCGGGATTTCTATCCAATAGAAGGCATCGCGGGTGACCTCCTCCTGCCGCCAGACTATCCTGTCGGGGTAGGGATTGCGTCTGAACTGAGCCATCCAGGGCACTGCGGCGGCATCCTTAAGGTCCATCCAGTGCGGGTAGCCTTCAAGCACGTGAGTCTCATGTATATATCCGTTTTCATCGGTGGATTGAAGCGAATCCAGCTCTCTGCCGCGCGCCGCCACTTCACGGTTACGGTTGTAGGCCGCGTCATCACCGCCCACCCATATCGTAAATGGCATGTTTCGTACATTGACCAGACTTACATCGCCCGGATGACCGGCCATCATTGAGGCCGATGCAAAATGGTCGGCCAGACGCGGAGCCAAACGCCACACTCCGTCACCTCCGGCCGAATAGCCCATCAGATATACCTTGTCGGGATTTACGTCAAGGGCGTAAACCAAGGTCTGTATGAGCTCTTCCAAAAGTCTGTCCATGGGCGGCTTGAACCACATGTCCCAGTCATTCCAGGGGGCGCGCGGACAAACATAGACTCCTTCATCAGGTTTGTACAGACGCTTCTGGTTCTCCCACTGGCTGTCATTCACGCTTGCCGAAGTGTTGCCGCCTCCGTGCATTGAGATATACATACTGCGGCCATCGGATGGTTTATCACCGAATATCTGGTATGAGAACTTCATTGATAAATCGCCGTCCTTCACCGTCAGAGATTCCATATTGGCCTCCCAACGGTCCTTGTTGTCCTGCCACCACTGCTCTACGATATCCGGATATGCAACCTCCTGGGCTGCACTTTCCGTCCCGGTCAGGATTGTGGCAGCTAAAAGCGCTGCCTCCGCCAACCTCTTCATATTAATAAGTATTCTCATTTCCCTTTGTTTAAATCAGACAAGGTTGAGTTCTGAATGGGATTACAAATTTAAGCAGATTCTGAATGATTCTGAAGATAATGACTATCTTTGGAGAAATTAGTTACTAACCATTCATTATGAGAAAAATCTGTTTATTGGCCGTTGTTATGGTGGCTGCTGTGATGATGCAGTTTGCTGCATGTGATTCTTCCGATAATAATGAGCTGAAGCGTGGCAAGCCCAGTAAGGAACTTGTGGCTGCGGCCGATGCTTTTTACGAGGCTACTAAGTCCGAGCCCAAGGGCCGGGACCATATCAACCTGCACAGTATCATGGTGCTCAAGCACGGCAAGGTTGTGCTGGAGCGCTGGTATAACGGTGAATCGGCCGAAAAGCCGCATACCATGTGGTCGGTGAGCAAGACCTTTACGGCCGCAGCCATAGGATTTGCCATTGATGAGGGGCTGATAAAGGTTGATGACAAGGTTATCAAGTATTTCCCAGACAAACTCCCTGCTCAGGTGAGCGATAATCTGGCTGCAATGACCATTCGTGACCTGCTTACAATGACCTGCGGACATGATGTGGCCATCAACTTCAATACCTATACTGCTCCGGATTGGGTAGAGGGATTCCTGGCTGAGCCGGTTACGCACAAGCCCGGAACGTATTTTGTGTATAATTCAGTGGGCACATACATGCTGTCGGCCATAATAACCAAGGTTACTGGACAGGATATGAATGACTATCTTGAACCTCGGCTGTGGCAACCGTTGGGCATAGACAAGCCCGAATGGGACAAGAGTCCGCAGGGAATGAGCTGCGGCGGCTGGGGTCTGCACCTTAAGACCGAGGATATGGCCCGCATGGGTCAGTGCATGCTTCAGAACGGCAAGTGGAAAGGAAAGCAGGTGATTCCTGCATCGTGGGTAAAGGAGATGTCAACATATAAGGTGGAATCGGGCCCTGCAGGAACCCGCCTGGAGGATATGCCGCGATTAGGCATAACCAAGGAGAACAACCAGTGGGCCAAGGGCTACTGCTATCAGATGTGGATATGCTCCGATAACGGTTATCGTGCCGATGGTGCCAACGGCCAGTATTTCATGGTGTTCCCCGATAAGGATGCCGTGCTGGTGCTCACCACAGACTCCAACCTATATCAGCCTTATATGGACATTATCTGGAAATACCTGATCCCCGTCCTTTAAAATGACCCCTTTGCGGCGTTCTCTATTGCTGATAGCAGCAGGGAGATGAGGGCAAAGGCGGCGCCCACACAGCATACTCCTGTCCATCCATAATAGTTCCAGCTCTGGCCTGCACAGAAGGTGGCCAGGCTGCCCATTACAAAGAATGTGGTCATGAATATGGTGTTAACACGGTTGGTGGCCTGCGGCAACTGTTGGAGTGATCCGCTCTGGTTGCTTATCTGCTGGCATTGCGATCCTATGTCGACCAGGATTATGGCAATAATAAGTCCGGCATAGGTGTGACCGATAAGGAATGCCACCGCCCACGCTAACAGTTGGCACAAGGAACCTATTACAGACATACGTCTTACGCCCACTTTAGGAACATATTTGCCCACTCCGCTGGCCGCCAGCGCTCCCGCCACACCGCACAGACTGAGCATACCCACCTTGTCGCTCCCAGCCAGGAACGGCGGCTGGGCCAGATGGAAAGCCAGACAAGCCCAGATGGGCAGCAGGCAGCCAAACCCCATTGCGGCGCGCAGGGAATAGAGCCGTATCTTGGGTTGCGTCACGAATATGTGCCCCACAGTATGCATAAGTTCCTTGTATGTACCTTTAAACGATTGCGTGGCCTGAGGCATCATGAACAGGATTACTGCAAGCCCTATTATCATCAGGGCGCTTACAATGTAGAACATACCTCTCCAACCCAGCCAGCTGCCTATGTATCCGCTTATGAATCGGGCCGACAGGATACCTGTAAGCAGACCAGACATTACCAGACCCATGTTGCGAGACTTGTTCTGCGGCTCGGAGTAGAGCGTTGCCATAGGCACAAACAGCTGCGGCACTATGGAGCAGAGTCCCAGCGTGAGTGACGATACCCACAGCATCCAGACATTGACCGCTCTTGCCATAATGAATGCCGATGCCGCTGCAAGTACCATTGCAGTGATGGTGATCCGGCGTACCGGCAGCATATCGGCCAAGGGGATAATGAACAGCAGTCCCAATGCGTAGCCGGTCTGGGTGAAAACGGTAATCAGATTGGCTTCAACCTGGCTGATGCCCGTATCGCGGCAGATAAGTTCCAGAAGCGGCTGGTTATAATACAGGTTGGCCACAGTGACTCCTGCCAACACAGCCATCATGAGCAATATGTGACGCGGAATACCTTGATCGGGCCGGAACTGTATCATCTTGATATGCTATAAGGTTATGCAAAAGTAAACACTTTGGCGGGAATTGCTTGCGAGTGTCAAAAAATTAGACGTTTTTAGGGCAGAATCAACGATTTTGCCCTTTTTTCTTGGAGAATGGTGGTGGGAGGGGATAATTTTGGTACAGTAATATTTCAGGTCCTTTATTATGTTCCTTCACTATCTCAAAATGGCTTTCCGTAGTCTGGGCAAGTACCGGATGCAGAATCTCATATCAATAGTAAGCCTTGCCGTTGCCCTGTTCTGTTTCAGCATCAACATGTATTTAAGCCGATTCATGATGCAGATGGATAACTGGCTGGATGACCGGGTTGTTTTTCTGACAAATGTAAAAGGCGACAGTTACGTAAGTTTTGATCTGGCAAAGGAGATAGCAGAACAAAGACCTGAAATAGATGCTTTGTTACGGTGTCATTCTTATCCTCGCTCCTGGAAGAAGGCCGACGATAAATCAAGCGTAGCAAATTCGGATTATTTTATCCATACTGATACTACCCTGCTTGATGTGCTGGGGCTTAAGTTGATAGCAGGTAACTGGAAATCCGTGTGCAACACCAATGCTGAGCATTGTGTGGCGCTGTCAGAATCTTTTGCCAAGAAACAATATGGCTCTGCCGATGCTGCAGTCGGTCAGGAGATTCTTATTAATGAGCTTGGGGGTGTTACAGTGCAGGCTGTGGTGCAAGACCTGCCGTTTGCCAATTCCATTATGAGTCTTGGATATGCGGCAGGATGGATATTCAGTAAAGATGACCAATTCATCAAGGGATATCTGGGGGAGGCCTTCGCAAAGTTGAAAGAGGGTATTGATCCTGAAACGTTCTGTAATACCCCATACTCAGTCTGGCTTGATGATAACAGGGCAATAACATTCTCCGCCAAGTCACCATATAGGAATGATCTGGGTTTCTGGAGTTACACATTGGAATTATTGCTTGTTTCCTTGCCCGGTATCCTGATACTGATAGTGGCATTGTTCAACTATTTCCATCTGCTTGTAAACAGCATTCTGTCCAATAGGAGAGAATATGCGTTAAGACGCGTTCAGGGAGCACGTACTGCCGATATGTGGCAGATGGTAAGCACGCAGATAGTCGTTGTAACCATACTGACAGGTATCCTGAGTCTTATCATTGCCCGATATGTCACTCCTATGATCAGAGTATCCGATACACAAGGGCATAGCGCTACGGAGTTCTTTATGGATACAAATGTCATCATCCGCCATACATTGGAATACATAGTTATGCTGGTTGCCGCAGGTTTGCTTATAGCATGGATAGCCGTAACCAGAGTAAGGCGTGCGGATATAAGCGGTACTCTTAAACGCAGTTACAGAGGGCGAAACCTGATGCTGGGAGTACAGCTTACTGTAGCCCAGTTGATGATAACCATGCTGGTGGCCATGTTCCTTAAGATGAGGGCCAATCTTACAGAACCCTATTCATGGCTCAGCAAGGAGGATAAGACATGCATAATAACGGATAGGATATCAAACGACGACAGGAGTAAGATGGATACTGAAATATCATATCTTAAATCACTGCCGTATATCACCCACGCCGTATGTATGTATACTGAGCATATCGGAGGCAGCACAATAAATACGGAGTTCAACACCTCCGGTTATTCCGATGAAACTGATTGTTACAGGACATTTATCGATACTGAAACAATGGATATGCTCGGAGTCACTATCAGGAAGGGCCGTATGCCTGCAAGGTCAACTGAGATAATGGTTGATGACCTGTTCACTGAAAGATTCGGATTGGATATAGGTGATACCCTGAAAGTGATTGATTTTTTGAGAAACTACCCTGATGCCAATTTTGTCTATTCAGGTGATGAGACAGGCTGGATACCATTGGTTATAGTAGGTCATATAGACAACCTGCTTGATAAGGCAAAAATCACGACCGGGTATTATTCCTATATTCAACCGTCAATATACTGTAACTGGAAAGTCCTGAGCGGATGCGTGGTTTTAAGATGCAAGCCCGGTTATCAGAAAGAGGCAAGGGAGGCTATTGCCAGATATCACAATACCGATTATGAGGAAGGCGATAATTACTATTCGATGTCACTCTATGATTACATGGACCAGAGCAACTCCATATGGAACAGCATAGGATTCATAGCATGGACAGTGGCAATAATAGCTTTCATCATAACCCTGCTGGGTATATATTCCGCAATATCGATTGACACCACCCGCCGCCGCAAGGAGATGGCAGTGCGCAAGATAAACGGCGCCAGGAAACGTAATATAACCATGCTGTTTGCAAACCTGTATGTAAAGCTGTTCATCATATCATCAGTGATTTCAATTCCCATAAGCGCCTTCTTAATAAAAGTGGCCATCTTGAACAACAGGCCGTTTGAGAAAGGTGCAGGTTATGCAATCCTGTTCTACCTGTTCATATTGCTGATAATGGTGGTGTTTGTCAGCATG